>JAFTHW010000008.1 GCA_017457225.1 Clostridia bacterium
AAGGATAGATTATCCAAATAGCCCGTTCAAGGAGTGATATGCAAATGGCAGACCTCAATACCCTTGTAGAGGGTAGCTAGTAGCATAGGGCTTTGCCCGCATATGAAATACCCCACGTTTTCACGTGGGGATATTTATTTCCTTTAATCGCTTAAACCGAGTAAAAAATCTACCGACTCTTCAAAAAAGCGGGATAAAACAATGAGCGCCGAAGCGGTGGGCTCGGTTTTTTTCAGTTCCCATTTTGCGATCGCCGATTGGCTGATATGCGTAGCGACCGCTAATTCCATTTGACTCATATTCCGCTCCTTTCGAAGCTCTTTTAATCTCTCTGCAAATTCCATATTTAAATTATAGCAAAACCAAGTCATAAAATACTTGACAAGTCGAAAAAGACTTGATATAATAAAAACGATGGGAAGTATCCTCTTAGAGGAAAGATTGTCAATCGAGGAAAAGAGATAAAAATTTTTAAATTACATATTGACAAAATCAGGAAACAATAGTAAAATATGTCTACAAATATTTTCAGGAGGGTTTTTATGAAGATACTGAAAAGACTAAGTTTGTTGCTAATGATGATATGCGTATGCTGGATGTATTCGAGCTGTATGCTGTTGGGTTCGCCGGTTGGAACGTATAAATTCCAAAGCCTAACATATACGACGCCGACGGCGATCGGGAGTTTGAAAGTGGAATGGACAGTAGGGGATACGGATGTTACCGGTTTTACTTATACTGAAGATTTTTATACGATCACTTTGAAAGAAGACGGGACTGCGACGTCGGTCACTCAATTCGGGGAAGAAGCGGTGACATTCGAGGGGACGTGGGTGCAGGCAGGGTTTGCCAACGTAGAAATTTCTTTCGACGGAGAGCCGCTCGTTTGGCGTCGTCAAGGGGATTTATTGCAATGTTCTTTTGAATTCGAGGGAACTGTAAACGAATACGTTTTGAAAAAAGTATAAATCAATCATAGGAGGCGAAAAAATGAAACGATTAAAAAGACTGATTCCTGCGATGTTAATGCTCGTATTAATGGTTTGTTGTATGACGTTTTCAGCGTGCGCGCTTGTTCCTCTTGCGGGACATTATCAGTTATATTATATTGAATATACCGATGCAAGCGGTTCTTATATGATCCTTGCAGGCGAGGGGGAAGGCTACTTGCCTACGGATTTGGTAGAGGCGACGTTTTATGGCGACGGAACGATGGAAATGTCAACGTTATTGTATAGTACGGATAACGTAAAACAAGTGGTAAAGGGAACTTGGGATTCTGCGAGATGCAGCGGAGTAAACGTAACGGTGGACGGAGAAACAGTCGTTTGGATTCGTTCGTTGAAAGGATTGGCGTTTGAACTCTTAGCCGAAGACGGAACTTTGATGATGATTTATTTAAGAAAAACAAGTATTATATAACGAATAATAACCCCCTTCGCTCGCGAGCGAAGGGGGTTATTTTACTGTATTCTTCCGAGTAAATAATCAGCCGAAACGTCCATATAGTTTGCAAGTTTTATAAGGCTTTCCACCGTAGAAACGCTTTGATTAAAAAGTAATTTTTAAGCTGCTTGTACGCCTTTGAAAAGTCGCACGGCGACGACGGTCATATCGTCTTTTGCGACTCCGCCGTATGCCTGCAGGGCGCGCGAAATCAATTCATCCGCAAGTTGTTGAGGGTTATGCGCCGGAACTCGTTTTAAAACTTCATATAAATCGCTGGTCGAGCCGAATGCGTCCGTGACTCCGTCGCTCAAAAACAACAAAACGTCGTTTTCGAGGAGTTGATACACGGCGGTGGTGGGGCGTAACGATTCCAAAACACCTAAAGGCAAGGAATGGTTTTCCAATACTTTCACGGCGCTTCCCGACAAAATGAATCCGAGCGGAGAGCCGATTTTTACGACGTCCGCTCTTCCGTCGTCCAGATCGACGATGGCGATGTCTACGCAGGCGAACGTTTCTTCTTTGCTGAACGTCAGGAGTTTATTGATTGTAGAAAGAACGAGCGGAGAGGGCATTTTAGCGCGGTAAAAACTTTCTAGCAGAGAGATCGTACTTTCGGAAATCCGTCTTGCGTATTCGCCGCTTCCCATTCCGTCCGATAAGGCGACCATAAACCGACGTTCGTCGATTTTGATGACGGAGTGCGTGTCGCCGCTTGCCGCTTGTCCCGATTTTTTGACGGAAGCTACGCCGAATGCTGCGTCAAAGCAGGGTTTTTTGCGTAAAATACAACAAAATTTATTTTTGCTGAGCGCAATCCGTTCGGAAATGATCATTTGCGTAGAGAACAAATGCGTGGCGACGGCGGCGATCTTTTTGACGTCCGCTTTGCCGAAGGTAATGAGCGAAAGCGTAAGATTTTCTTCGTCCCCGAAAATGAGGACTTCCGAACATACGATCCCTACGCCCAAAAGGGCAACGTTCAAAGCTTTTTCTTTTTCGGTGTAGATGCGAATGGGCTCGCTTTGCTCGACGGCGAGATTTTTCAAGACTTCGCTCACACCTTGCGCTTGATTGGCGAGCAGCGTTCGTCCCGAAGCCGCATTTTCCGTTTCCGTCATATATTTTTTGTAATCCCCGATTTGACGGTTGACGGCTTGCAAAATTGCGGACTGATTCACGCACATTCCCGCAAGCTGTTGAGGCATATCGATGAGGCTCACCCGACCTTTTAAACAGCCTACGTCAATGAGTTTATTGAGCTCTTCGGGAGTATTTTTACGCGCGCAAGCGCGGTGCTGGGGACAAGTTTTGCAAGTTTCTTCCAAAACGCAGCCGCGTATGTATTCTTTCGCGCCGTCTTCCGCTTGCGTGGTGCTGAGCGCGGAGAACGTGGATTCGATTTCACGGAATACGGAAGAGATCTCGTACAGTTTTTCTCCGATCGCCATTCGATTGCGGTTGATGGCAATCCTGGAAAGATGCTTTTCGCGATAAAAAATCAGTTTATTTTCCAATTCCTTGATTAGGGAAGTGGGAAGTAAAATGAAAAGCAGAGTCGGAAGTACCGCCGAGAGTACCGCCGCAACGAGGCGTGGCGTAGGATATGCGTACAGTCCGTCAAAGTATCCGTATGCGAAAAATACGGCGAGAACGGAAAGGGCGGCGGCAAGTTTGCCCGATTTCATAAATAAAACGACTGCCGCGCCGTAGAAAAAGAAACGCTCGGGGGAGAGTTTTGCGACGATGGCGGGGGGGAGAGCGAGTACGAACGCGCAGATCATTGCCGTGGAGTCGCCTGTGACTCTTGCAAAAACGAGTAAAACAAAAAAAGCAATGCCCAGGTATGCGTTCACGCTTAAAAATTTACAGATTCCCACGCCCACGAGCAGGAAAAAAACGATACAAAAAACGAGTTCGTCCTCCCGCAATCGGCATTTCAGGAATTTATGTAGCATCGATTTGATCGCAACGGAAAATACTGCGGAGAGCAGGAATACGAGGGCTGCGACGACGGTTTTTTGCACAACCCCGTCGATTGTGAACGGCAGGGAGAAGGGGAGAGAGTAGCTCGTAAACGGTACGAACGCGACGAACGCGCCGAGGCTTAAGGATAGACAAAGCATAGACAAAAACCAACGCGTATGTTTTTCGCGTAAAAATTTGTTTTGAATGAGAAATCCGATAGCGAGTAAGACTGCTTGCAATAAATACCAAAGGGTGAGATGGAGTCCGTAAGGGATCGCCGATACGACGTAGAGCGCTCCGCTGACGACGGGGGATAATCCGGCGACGGGCAAAGCGTACAATAGGGCAAGCCCCAACGGCTCGCCGTTGTTGCCGACTTGGGCGAGGAAGAGAAATGCGGCTCCGAATAAGAGATATAAAAATAAACGAAAAAAGTCCGTCGGTTGTTTGATAGACATAAATTCCTCCAAGATGAAAAGTTGCTTCCATTATAAAGACTGCGAGGCGGGGAAATTTGTCTGATTTTGAAAAAGGAGCAGGGATTCCGCGTTTTTACTCTTTCATTCTGCCGTATAAGAAAAAATCCCGTCATTGATTGACGGGAAAGCCGAGGCTGATTAAAATGGCGCGGTTGACTTTGAGCATCGTAGACGAAGGCAGTTCTCCGATCCGTTCTTTTAACCGACGTTTATCTAGCGTTCGGATTTGCTCTAACAAAATTACGCTGTCTTTGGCGAGTCCGTACGCCGAGGGCAGTTCGATGTGTGTTGGGAGTCTTGCTTTATTGATTTTGCTAGTAACCGCGGCGGCGATGATGGTGGGGGAATATTTGTTGCCGACGTCGTTTTGTACGACGAGTACGGGACGTATGCCACCTTGTTCGCTACCCACGACGGGAGAAAGATCCGCGTAATACAATTCTCCTCTTTTTACGTTCATATAACACCTCTTTTGAATGATCGGACACTCCCCTTACTGTATTATATGTAAAGAGAAGAAATTCCGTTCGGTCATTCGATCCATTCGTTCTTTCGGTTATAGTATAGCCGTGGAGAAAAGGTTTTATACAAAACGCGCAAAAAAACTGCCTTCGAGCAGGAGTTTTCCTGAAACGAAGGCAGCGTGTATGCGTTGAAAACCGTTTTTACGGTTAGATAATGCACTTGGGATTCTTTTCGGGCAGAGAGTCAAGTTCCTTTTTCTTTTCCGCGTAGCCTGCTTTGCCGAGGAGCGCGAACGTCGCTTTTTTACCCTCTTCTACGCCGGGCTGGTTGAACGTGTTGATATTGAGCATTGCGCCTGCGTATGCGGTTTGTAACTCGAACAGGAACAAAAGTTGCCCCAAAGTGAACGCGTTGAGTTCGGGAATCCAGAGCGTATAGTTCATTCTGCCCGCTTTCGTCAGCGCGTACGCTGTCGCCGCGTTCTCCGCTTGGATCAATTCTTCCATCGTATGTCCGCCGAGGAACGCAACGTCGGGAATGGATTCGCAGCCGTGAGGAATGGGCATTTCACAAGCGTATTTTTTAAGGGAAAGGAAGGTAACGACTTTGTCGAAAGGACCTTCGGTGTAGAGTTGTACCTGCGAGTGCTGGTCGGTAGCGCCGAGCGCTTTGACGGGAGTTTGACCTACGTTACAAGGCGTTCCGTCCAACGTAACGTTCTTGCCGAGAGATTCCGCCCATAATTGACAATACCAATCCGCAAGGAATTTGAGGTTGTCCGAATAGGGCATCATAACGCCTACGTTTTTGCCCTGTTCCATTGCAGCAATTTGCAAAACTGCGCTCATCAGAGCGGGGTTCTTACGCATTGAGGGATAGCGGCAAACCGAATCCATATAAGCCGCGCCTGCGAGCAAGCCGTTGATATCGATGCCGAGCACCGCCGCGGGCAACAAGCCTACGGGGCACAGCTGGGAGAATCTTCCGCCTACGCCGTCGGGAAGCACGTAGCTCTTAATGCCGCCGCATTCGTCGGAGATTTTCTTGAGATTGCCTTTCGCCGCGTCCGTCGTAAAGATTACGTTATCTTTTACGTTGACGCCCGCTTTCTTCAAAAGATCGAGAATGATGAGGTACTGCGTCATCGTTTCGCTGGTCGCGCCCGATTTGGAAACGACGTTAAAACAAGTTTTTTCGGGCTCAATAACGTCCAAAAGGTCGCGCATTCTGACAGGGTCTACGTTGTCTTCTACATAGAATTTAGGACCTTTTCTCTTGGACTTGGGAAGATCGTTATAGTGTAAATGGCACAGAGCGTTGAACGCCATAATAGGACCGAGCGCGCTGCCGCCGATGCCGAGTACGACGAAATATTGGAACTTTTTGCGTACCGTTTTCGCGGTTGCGAGAATGTCTGCAACGATTTCTTTCTGGTTGTAGGGAAGCTCCGTCCAACCCATATATAATTCGTCTTTGCCGCGGTTGTCTTTCACGTATTGGAACGCCGCCGCCGCTTTGGAAGCGTACTTGTTCAAATCACGTTCGGAAAAACCTTTGTCGCCTAAAAATGTATCCGTCATATTGTTGTAATCCAACGTTACGCGCATAGAATTGCGCCAATCTCTGGTTTTGTAAGCCATAAAATTCTCCTTCTCAATTAAATTCGTTCGCTATTTATTTTACTCAAAAATCCCTTTTATGTCAAGGACTCAAAGGGCGAAATTCGAGTGAAAAAGGATAAAATTGGCATTTTTTTTCATTTTGAGAAAATCAGCGGGCTTTTCAAGTGCGTTTTTTGCTTTTTTTAGGGAGCAATCCGCAAAGAAAATAAACAGAGACCGTCGCGATCGCCATTACGATTCCTACGGCGATCGCGCAGACGAGTTCTCCAAAGATTTTGGAAAAAAGAGCCTGAAAACTCAATCCGATCAAGGATACGGGGAGAATGGCGGCGAGCGCAAAACCCATTTTCCGAAGAGAGGCTTTATCATCTTTTTGAAAGAGTTCCGGACATTCTTTTCCAAGAAGTTTTAAATTACAGACGGCGTTGATGAGATAGCTTGCGCCCAACCCGATGACGTACGCGTAGACTCCGCAATAACGAGGGAGTAGGAGAATCGAGGCGAGCATTACTGCCGCGCCGATAAAATAGTACGCGAACGTCTTTTTTTCAAAACCCATCGAGTTGAGCATTCCCGTCGTGATCATCGTAAGGCTCATTGGCAACAGGATAGGACAGCTTCTTGTGATGATCTCGCCTGCGGTGGCGTTGGAAAAAGCAATTTCGCCGAGGTCGTCGCCGAGCACGAAAAACATAGGGATCAGCATACAGGCGATCATAAAGGATACGCGCAAACCCCGTCGTAAATTTTTATACAGTCTTTGCTTGTTTTTACGGTAAAAGTCTTCGGAAAGCTCGGGTACGAGTACGAGAGAAAGGGAGCCGATTACGGTGGAGGGAATAAAGAGAATGGGAATCGCCATACCTGAAACGATCCCGAACAGGCGCATCGCTTCCGATTCGCTCGCGCCGGCGCGAATGAGCGCGACGGGAAGTAAGACCGCGATTGCGGAATTGACGAGCGAGCCGCTAACTCTTACGGACGTAATGGGCAGGGATGCGTTGAAAAGGGGTTTAAGCATTTTCTTCGGCGAGGAAATCTTTCCGTTTTTGAAGAAAAAACAAAGGGTGGAAGCGGTGAAGGAAAAGAGATAGGAAAGGACGACCGCCCACGCGGCGAGATGGGCTCCGCTTTCAGGAGTAGAAACATTTTGCAATAACAAAACTCCCGCGATGACCATCACCGATTCTTCCGCAATTTCTAAAACGGAGGGGATCAAGAATTCCTTGTTTCCCCAAAAATAACCGCGGATCACGGCGTATAGAGAGGAGAAGATCAGGCCGATGAGCAGGATTCGGAATACTCCTGCGCAACGCGCATCGGAAAAGAGGAAGTTCATACGCGGCGCGAAAATCCCGAATACGATGGCGACGGGCAGAGTCAGAAGTAAGCACAACGCCGCGCCTGCGGAGAATGCGGAACGTTCGCCTAAAGCGTCGTTTTCCGCTTTGCTTTTGGAAATGAGACGGGAGACGCTGATGGGAATACCGCCTGCGCCGATTGTGAGAAAGACGGAAAAGAGGGAGAGGGCGACTTAGTATAATCCGAGTCCCTCCGCTCCAATGAGTCTAGAGAGCAAGATGCGGTATAAAAATCCCAGAGCGCGTTCGGCAACGGAGAGTCCCGTGACGACCGAAGCAGTTTGATAAACACGATTTTTCATACTATATTGTACGAGCTGATCGGGGAAAATATGAGCCGCCGCCGAATATTTGCGCGCTTTCTCGCGTATATTGTAACGATGTTGAAATTGCAAAAAGTTCGTTATTACAAACTCAAAGATTTGCAGACGCTTGCGGAAGTGGCGGAGGCGTTTTGCGTATCCGAGCGCGCGCTCGTGAGAGAGAACGGCTTGACGGAGCCGCCTAAGCAGGGGCAGATTTTGAAAATTCCCCTCCAAAGCGGTAACGTGTATACGGCGCGGGCGGGGGACGATAAAACGCTGCTTTCGGGCAGCGAAGAAGCGTACGCGCTTAAAAACGGCGAGTCGTTATATCTTGGAAAACGGGTGATTTTATAAGCCGTTGCGCTGTAAAACTTCGATCGGGTAACATTCGGGGACGGAAAGGGAATACGATATAATAAGAAAACGTTTACGCAAAAGCCGAAACCGCGTCCGCGTCGCAACGCGAGGACGAATTCGGAGTTACGACGTAACAGGAGGTAAATTTATGTCCTTTTATTCCAATTTCCAATCGGATAAATGTCCCGGTTCTATCACGGGAAATCCGTTGAACGGTTTGACGGAAAAGGTTTGTATTCAAGCGGAAAAGATTTTTGACGCTTGTATTAAACAGACGCAAATAGAAAATTATTCGCTCATTCTCACCGATTTAGAGCCCGCAACCGTTACATATCCTTTGACGTTTGTCAGCGCGCGTTCCACAACGGCGGAGGCGACGGTCACCAACGTAAATATCGAACGCCAAGCGGATCGTCATTGCGCCCGCGTGCAAGCGACGGTTAGCGTGCCCGTAGAGGTATTGTTTACCGATGCGACGGGGGTGGAGGGTAGCGCGACGGCGACGGTCACGACGACGCAAGACGTGCTTCTGTTCGTACCTGCCCCGTCCATTATGCCTTTCACTGTTCGAGCAGTCGTCAGCGTGGTTGCGCCCGAAGGTACGTACAATCCCGAAACGGAGGGCTTCACCGTAAGTCTTTGCGCGACAATTATTCTCAAGATCGCGATGTCCGTGGAATTGCTCGTTCCCTCGTATGGATATTGTGTCATTCCACCTGCGCAGGAATACTCACAGGAGGTTTGTGCCGGATTTTTCGAATTGCCTTTGTATCCCCAAGGGCGCGCAGGGGCTTGCAAAGGTTGCAATCATTAGAAAGTCAAAAAAGCGGAGGTGTGAATCTCCGCTTTTTATCTACTCAATTCGCGAAAAAAAGAGATAAAAGCTCTTGCTTTTCCTTTGGAAAACTGTTATAATAGAGGTATGAATATTTACGCAATCGGCGATTTGCATCTTTCCACGACTTCGGACAAGCCTATGGACGTGTTCGGGAATAATTGGGAGGGGCATTTTGAAAAA
Organism: Clostridia bacterium; assembly: GCA_017457225.1. Taxonomy (GTDB): domain Bacteria; phylum Bacillota; class Clostridia; order Christensenellales; family Borkfalkiaceae; genus Scatosoma. The sequence continues at coordinate 9,025 of JAFTHW010000008.1, forward strand.
ATCAAACGGGATTGGATATCGGTCGTACAGGAAACGGACGTAGTGCTGATTCCCGGGGATATCAGTTGGGCGATGAAGCTGTCCGACGCGCTTTCGGATTTAAACGAACTCGCTTCGCTCCCCGGTAAAAAAATATTGATCCGCGGCAATCACGATTATTGGTGGAACGGGATTACGAAACTTCGGGACAGCGCTCCGAACGACAGCTTTGTATTTTTGCAGACGGACGCGACGAAAATCGGGAAATACGTCATTGTGGGCTCTAGAGGCTGGACGAGTCCCGGAAGTCCCGATTACTCCGAACACGACGAGAAGTTGTATCTTCGGGAAGCCGAGCGGTTCAAACTCGCGTTCAAGGAAGCGAAAAAACTTCTTTGCGAGGGGGATACGTTGATTGCGTTGATGCATTATCCGCCCTATAACGCAAAGACGGAGAGGACGTTGTTTACCGAATTGTTTGAAGAAAACGGAGTGGATAAAGCGGTGTTCGGGCATATCCACGGCGCGACGTATTTCCCTTTGAAAAAGACGATAGGCGGTGTGGAATACGTACTTTCTGCGTGTGATAAAGTTGGATTTAAATTAGTAAGAGTTTATTAAAAAGCTTTTTTAATAAAGAAAATTGTTTTGATGTAAAAAAGGGGCTTGGAATCCTTTACAAGACGAAAAAAAAGTGGTATAATAATAGCTGATAAAGTTCGGTAGTTTTGATGCCGACAAGACGCGACGCGGCGGGCGTCAACGCTATCCCGTCAAGAATGATCGGAATGATTCTTTTTGCGTTCGTGATCCGTCTTGGGCATTCGTCCAAGACTTTTTTTCTGCAAAAATCCATTGTACCGAAAACGGAGAATTGATATGCTCAAAAGAAAAGATTTGTTAGGCCTTATCGACGTGACGGCGGAGGAGATTCAAGAAATCCTCGACGTGGCGACGGATATGAAACGCCATCTTCGGGAGGGGGACAAGCAGTTGCCCTATCTCCAAGGCAAGACGGCAACCATTCTCTTTTACGAAAACAGTACGCGTACGAGAACGAGTTTTGAACTTGCGGCGAAATACCTCGGCGCGACGGTCATCAACATCGCGGCGGGTACGTCGTCGGTGGCGAAAGGGGAAACGCTCGTGGATACGGGCAAAACGTTGGACGCGCAACTCAACGACTTTTTAATTATGCGCCATCCGATGGGCGGAGCACCGTATCTGCTTGCCAAAGTGGCGAAAGCAGGCGTATTGAATGCAGGGGACGGTATGAACGAACACCCTACGCAGGCGCTTTTAGATATGCTGACGATGCGGGAAACGTTCGGCTCGTTAGAGGGCTTGAAAGTGGCGATCGTGGGGGATATTAAACATTCCCGAGTAGCGAAATCCAATTTATTTGGCTTGAAGAAAATGGGCGCGGAAGTGCGTATGTTCGCGCCGCAGACATTGATCCCCAAAGGCATTGATCAAATGGGAGCGAAACTGTGCTCGAGCAAGGAAGAGGCGTTGGACGGCGCGGACGTCGTGATGGGCTTGCGGATTCAGCTCGAACGCCAGCAGGCGGGGAACTTCCCCTCGCTCAATGAATACGCTCAGTTCTACGGCATCGAGGGCAAGGCGCTCGCATACGCGAACCCCAATGCGATCATTATGCACCCCGGTCCCGTCAACCGCGGCGTGGAATTGACGGGGAAAGTCATCGACCACGAAAAGAGTCGTATAGAAGAACAGGTATTTTCGGGGATTGCCGTGAGAATGGCGGTACTCAAACTACTCAACGATTATAGAGAATATAACAAATAAACCGCTTAGGAGAATATTATGATCATTAGAAAAGTACGGAAAGCAAACAATATCATCATCAGAAACGGAAACGTAGTTTTGAAAGATACGGTGGAGAAAAAAGATTTGCTCCTTCAAAACGGTAAGATCGCTTTGATCGCGGACCATATCCCCTCGGACGGAGAAAGGGAAATCGACGCGAGCGGTTTGCATATTTTCCCCGGTTTAATCGATATGCACGTACATCTTCGCGAGCCGGGTTACGAGTATAAAGAGGACGTGGAGAGCGGCTCGAAAGCGGCGGTGAAAGGCGGATTTACGCAGATTTGCTGTATGCCGAACACCAATCCGATTATGGACAACAAAGTGGTGGTCAATTACGTAGTCAACCGCGCGAAGAAAGTCAATCTTTGTAAAGTTCATCCTATCGGCGCGATTACCAAAGGAGAAAAGGGAGAACAACTCGCGGACATCGGGGAAATGAAGAAAGAGGGCGCGGTGGCGATCTCCGACGACGGCGTGAGCGTGAATAGCTCCCGTTTGATGCGTTTGGCGATGGAGTACGCGAGCGGATTTAATATCAAATGCCTTTGCCACTGCGAAGATAAAGAGCTTGTAGACGGCGGAGTGGTCAACGAAGGGTATAATTCCACGTTAGCAGGGCTCAAGGGCATTCCCCGCGCGGCGGAAGATATTATGATCGCGAGAGATCTTGCCTTGGCGGAGAGTTTGGACGTTCCCGTTCATATTTGCCACGTTTCCACGCACAGCGGCGTACGGCTCATTCGCGACGCGAAAAAAGCGGGCGTAAAAGTGACGGCGGAGACTTGTCCGCACTATTACGCGGTAACGGACGAGATCGTGACGGGCTTTGATACGAATACGAAAGTCAATCCTCCCATTCGGGAAGAAAAGGATCGCCAGGCGATCTTGGAGGGGTTGAAAGACGGTACGCTCGATTGCATCGTGACCGATCACGCGCCTCACCATATCAACGACAAGAACGTAGAATATAATTTGGCGGCGTTCGGAATCAGCGGAATCGAAACGTCGTTCGGATTTGCCATTCAATACCTGTATAAAACGGGAGTATTGACTTTGAATGAGATCGCGGAAAAAATGTCCGCAGCTCCCGCGAGAATCCTCGGTTTGGAAGGGGGCGTGATCGAAGAGGGCGGAGTCGCCGATCTCACGATCGCCAATCTCGACGAAACGTACGTAGTTGATCCCAAAGCGTTTGTAAGCAAGGGGAAAAACAGCCCGTTCGGCGGATACGAACTCAGCGGCGTCGTCAAGTACACCATCGTCAACGGAAACGTAAAATATAAAGCGTAAGGAGAAAGAAATGATTACGGATAGACTGATAGAAAAAATTATCGATATGCAGAATCCTACCTGCGTGGGCTTGGATACGTTGTTCGATTATCTTCCCGACGATATGAAAGCGGGCGTGACGAATTTCGATCAGGTAGCGGAACGCGTGTTCGAGTTTAATAAAAAACTCATCGACACTCTCTACGGCATCGTACCCTCGGTGAAAGTGCAGATCGCGTATTATGAAATGTACGGCGCGGCGGGAATGAAAGCGTACGAGGAAACTCTTAAATACGCGGCGGAAAAAGATCTCGTCGTGATCGCGGACGCAAAGCGCAACGACATCGGCTCGACGGCGGCTTGTTACGCAAAGACGTTCCTCGGCGAAACGTCGGTGAACGGAATCGCGCAAAAGGCGTTTCCTGCCGATTACGTGACGGTAAACGGCTACCTCGGCTCGGACGGGATTTTGCCGTTTGTGGAAGAATGTGAAAAAGCGGATAAAGGTATTTTCGTACTCGTCAAAACCTCCAACCCCTCGGGCGCGGAAGTCCAGAACGTAAATTTGGAAAACGGCGTACCCATGTATGAGTATATGGGCGGCTTGGTCGAAAAATGGGGAGAAAGCACGGTCGGTAAGTACGGATATTCCGCAGTTGGCGCGGTGGTAGGCGCTACGCATCCTACGGAAGCGGCACGGCTTCGCGAAGTGTTACCGCATACGTTTTTCTTGATCCCCGGCTACGGCGCGCAGGGCGGGAACGCGCAAATGCTCAAGAGCTGTTTTAAAGCAAACGGTCTGGGCGGCGTTGTCAACAACTCCCGCGGAATTTTGTGCGCGTATAAAAAGCAGGGCGGAACGTATTACGACGCGGCGAAAGCGGCGGCGGAAGCGATGCAAAAAGATTTGTCCGATGTGATCGGCGCGATGGGTAAATAACGGAGAAAAAGTATGAAAGATTACGTCGCTACGATCGTCAAAAACGAAAAAATCGCAGACAACGTTTACTCCGTCACGTTTTCGACGGAGGAGGAAGTTCCCGTTCGCGCGGGGCAGTTCGGTAACATTTCCGTAGGCGGTACGCATCTTTTGCGCCGTCCGATTGCCATTTGTAAAAAAGAGGGCAAGGAAGTGACGTTCTGCTATCAGCTCAAGGGAGAGGGAACGCATAAACTCAGAGAAATGAAAGCGGGCTCGGTACTCAATGTCTTAATGCCGCTCGGTAACGGGTTTTACGTGGAAAAGACCGAGAAGAAAGTGGCGCTGGTCGGCGGCGGTGTGGGGGTATTTCCCTTGATCTCCGTCTTGCGCGAGTACGGAAACGAAAAAGAAATTTCCGCGTATATCGGCTATCGGAACAAGGGCGCGGTTTGCGGCGTGGAGGAGTTTGAAAAAGCAAACAAGTTCGTTGCGGTAACGGACGATGGAAGTTACGGTGAAAAAATGAACGCGGTACAGGCGTTTGAAAAGGATTTGCAGGCAGGCAACCGCCCCGACGTGGTGCTCGCTTGCGGACCGACGCCGATGCTTCGTGCGTTGAAGGCGCTCGTCGAAAGAGAGAACTTAACTTGTTACGTATCCCTTGAAGAGAGAATGGGTTGCGGCATCGGCGCTTGTCTTGTTTGCGTATGCGATACGACGAATGGGAAAAAGGCGAGAGTTTGCAAGGACGGACCCGTCTTTAACGCAAACGACGTGAGTTTATAAGGAGCGTAGAGAGTATGGCGAATTTATCGGTAACTATTTGCGGCGTCACGCTGAAAAATCCCGTGATCGCGGCGTCCGGAACGTACGGGTTCGGACGGGAATTTCAGGAATTGTACGACGTGGGAGAAATTGGCGGCATATCGACGAAAGGCTTGACGTTAGAGCCTCGCGCAGGCAATCCCGTGCCCCGTATCGCGGAATCTCGCGGCGTGATCTTAAACGCCGTAGGTTTGCAGAATCCCGGCGTGGAGCATTTTATTGAAAACGATTTGGAGTGGCTCAAAAGTACGGGGACGAAAGTCATCGCGAACGTCGCGGGCAAAACGCTAGACGATTATAAAAATATTTGTACGCGGTTGAACGGACTCGTGGATATGATTGAGCTCAATATTTCCTGCCCCAACGTAAAGAGCGGCGGTATGGCGTTCGGGATTCGTCCCGAAACGGTGGAAGAAGTGACTCGCGTGGCGAAATCGGGTGCGAAAGATACTCCGCTGATCGTCAAGCTGTCCCCCAACGTCGAGAGTATCGCGGCGAACGCTTTGGCGGCGGAGAGAGGGGGCGCGGACTGCATTTCCCTCATCAATACGCTGACGGGTATGGCGATTGATATCGAGCGCAGACGTCCGATCATTGCCAACAACACGGGCGGCGTATCGGGAGCGGGCGTGAAACCCGTTGCGGTGCGAATGGTGTACGAAGCGTCGCAGGCGGTCAAGATCCCCGTGATCGGTATGGGCGGAATCACTTGCGCGGAGGACGCGATCGAATTTTTGATGGCGGGCGCATCGGCGGTGCAGGTCGGTACGGCAAATTTCACCGATCCATACGCAATGCCCAAGATCATAGCGGGGCTCAATGCGTGGTGCGACCGTCACGGAATCGAGAACGTGGCTCAGCTCACGGGTACGTTGCAATTAAACGGTAAATAAGTAAGGAGAACGAATTATGGAATATACGTATAAGGAACAATTCATTCGGTTTATGGTCAATAACGGAGTTTTGCGTTTTGGTGAATTCACGTTAAAGAGCGGCAGAAAAGCCCCGTATTTCATTAACACGGGGAACTATAAAACGGGCAAACAGCTCGCAAAATTAGGGGAATATTACGCGGCTTGTATTGCGGAAAACAACTTACAGGCGGATACGCTGGTCGGACCTGCGTACAAGGGAATCCCTCTGTCCGTAGCTACGGCGATCGCGCTGTATAACAACTACGAAAGAGAAATGAACTACTGCTTTGACAGAAAAGAAGTCAAAGACCACGGCGAGGGCGGTTTATTCGTCGGGAAACAGTTGGAAGACGGCGAGCGCGTGATCATCATCGAAGACGTTATGACTTCGGGAAAAGCGCTTCGGGAGATCCTGCCGAAATTAGAGGCGGCGGCAAACGTCAAAGTTGCCGGTATGATCATTTCCGTAGACCGTATGGAAAAGGCGCTCAACAGCGATTTGTCGGCGGTTGCGGAGGCGAAGAAAGAGTTCGGCATCGACGTATATTCCGTGGTAACCATCAACGATATTATCGCGGCGATCGAAGACGGTGTTATCGATGGAAAAGAGTACTTGCCTGCAATGTATAAATACCGCACCGCTTACGGCGTGAACTGATTGCGACGGAAGTAGGGAGCGATCTGCTCCAATCCTTTTTCGAGCTTTCGCTCAAAACCGCTCCGTTCGATTTTTCGTTCGGAAAAGGTCGGGGTTGAGCTCGAGCGTTTGGAAAGGGGAAATTCCATAAAAAACAAGGCGGTGGCGCATACGAAACAAAACGCCGTAACCGTCAAAAATAAACGTCTCATACGCTTAGTATGAAGAAAAAAGCGTAGGTTATACGCAAAAGGACGGAAACGAATATGAAAAATATCATTTTAACAGGGGATAGACCCACCGGGAAACTTCACATCGGGCATTACGTAGGCTCGCTTCGCCGTCGCGTGGAATTGCAGAACAGCGGAAAGTTCGATAAGATCTACGTTATGGTTGCGGACGCGCAAGCACTCACCGATAATTTTGAAAATCCCGATAAGGTGCGGGAAAATATTACGCAGGTAGCGCTCGATTATCTCGCTTGCGGTTTAGACCCCGAAAAATCCACGATTTTCGTGCAATCGCACGTTGCGGAACTCACCGAACTCACGTTCTATTATATGAATCTCGTGACGCTCGCGCGGTTGCAGAGAAATCCCACGGTCAAGGCGGAGATCAAACAAAAGAATTTCGAGTTGTCCCTGCCGATGGGATTTTTGACGTATCCCGTTTCGCAAACTGCGGACATTACGGCGTTTAAAGCGAATACTGTACCCGTCGGCGAAGATCAGCTCCCGATGTTGGAACAGGCAAGAGAGATCGTAAGGAGTTTTAACGGCTTGTACGGAGAGACGCTTGTCGAGCCTAAAGCCGTATTGCCTGAAAATAAATCCTGCCTGCGCTTGCCCGGTACGGACGGTATGGCGAAGATGAGCAAATCGCTTGGGAATTGCATTTATCTTGCTGATTCCGCGGACGAGATCAAGCGTAAGATTATGGGTATGTATACTGATCCCAATCACTTGAAAGTGACTGATCCAGGCGATACGAAAAATAACCCGACGTTTATCTATCTCGATGCGTTTGTTAACGACGGGCATTTTGAGAGATATTTACCCGAGTACGCAAACCTTGACGAGATGAAAGCGCATTACGAGCGCGGCGGTTTGGGGGATATGAAAGTGAAGAAGTTCTTAAACGCAGTGATGCAGGAAACGTTAGAGCCCATTCGTCTTCGCAGGGAAGAGTTGGAAAAAGATTTGCCCGCGATTTGGGAAATGCTTAGAAAAGGGAGCGAAGAAGCCCGCGCCGTGGCGGCGAATACCCTTTCGGAAGTCAAAAAAGCGATGAAAATCGATTATTTTGCGTAAAGACAAAACCCGCCCCTGCGAATTCCGCAGGGCGTGATTTATACAAGGTAAAAGAAAAAAGCCGTTGCGATTGCAACGGCTTTTTCAAAGTTTCCTTATTAGTTGTTGATGATTTCTTTATAAGCTTTACCGAATTTCATAACGGGCTTCTTGCAAGCTGCGATATCAACTTTCGCCTTCGTTTGAGGGTTAATACCAGTCTTAGCTGCAACGTTCTTAACTTCAAACGTACCGAAGCCAACGAGCTGAACTTTATCGCCGTTCTTCAAAGCTTCCGTAACGGTAGCAACGAATGCGTCGTATGCGATAGCCGCGTCTTTGTTCGTAAAACCTGCTTTTTCTGCCATTGCTTTAATCAATTCGCCTTTGTTCATAGAGTAAAATCCCCTTTAATTTAATTATTTCTTAAGCGTCGAAAATTCTTAAGTAATTCTATTATAGCGTATAGAAAGGGGTTTGTCAAGTGCCAAATTAAAAAAAATTGCGAAAAACCTTGAAAAATCAGGCTTTTTTTCAATTTTTGGCGAATAAAAGAGGCGAAAAAAGGGAAGAGATACAAAACCGGAGAAGAAAATGTTTTTTCTTCTCCGGTTCAAGTTTTATAAGGCATAGAGCAATTTATTAAATTTCGGTAGAATAGAAACCCAATCCCAACACTTGCGAAACTTGCGACATAACCGCGAACGAATCGGGATCCACAGTCTTCATAACACGACGGAGAGTCGCTACCTGTCTGCGGCTGACTACGCAAAGGAGCATCGAATGGCTTTCTTTCGTATACATTCCCATCGCTGGCAACATTGTCACACCGCGGCTGAGTTCGTGCATCAACGCTTGGGACATTTCTTCGGGCTTATCGGTGATGATACGGAACTCAATCGCCGATTGAAATCCGTTCGTCACCGCCTCGTTCGTTTTACTCTCGATATACGATTCAAACGCCGCCATCATAACAGGTAAAAGTCGCAACGCCAACGTATCCGCCTTGAATACAAAAATGGACGAGCTGATGATGGTGCAGTTGATTATGAAGAGCATCCAAGCGATGGAAGTCGCGGCGAATTTCTTCTGGATCAATACCGCGAGAATATCCGCGCCGCCCGTACTGCCGCCAATTTTGAACGCTAGACCGATCGCCGTGCCGATGCAAATACCTGCAGCGATCGCCGCGAAGATCTTTTCTCCGTTGCTTCCGAACTCAATTTGCAGTTTATTAAAGGGCGAAACGTTTTCCAGCATAAACAACCAAAGGGATTGCATGCCCGTGTTCGCCGCCGATAAAATAGCGAATCTTTTCTTGACGAAAAAGAAGGACAAAATAACGAGGGGCAAGTTGATGGAAAACAAAATGACCCATTGAGGTACTTTTCCATTCGTCGCTACGTTTACAATGATACCAATACCGCTGATACCACCGATGGTGAAATCATTGGGCGTAATAAGCGAGTACGCTGCGAAGGAAACGAGAAAGGAAGAGAGTATCAAAAAGAAAACGATCTTAAACCAATAGAACGTTTTGCCTTTCGTGGTAGCCGCAACGTTTTCAAGATCCTGTTTCGTGATTTTAGGAGGCAATTTGCCGAGCGTATCCGCATTCGTTTCCGTTTTCGCGGAACAAGAAGTGCTTTGCTGTTCGTTCATATCCGTTTTTTCCTCTATATAATATATTATGGATTGCGAAATTATTGTAACACATTTTCGTTGACTAGGCAAGCGGTTGAACCCACTTTTTTGCCCGAAAAAGTTAAATTTTTACACGAAAAACCGCTCCGCGTCTTTGGGACAAGGAGCGGTGGTTTACAAAAACTTACAAACCCTCGACTACGACGGTGATTTTGGAGTACACGTTTTCCATAAACCGAACTTCGGCGGAGAAGCTTCCGACCGTTTTCACCGAGTCCATCTTAATTTTCTTTTTGTCAATCTCAAAGCCCATCGAAGAGAGCGCCGCCGCCACGTGAGAGGAGGTTACGCTGCCGAACACTTTTCCGTTTTCGCCCGTTTTGATCTTTACGGAAACGGACTTGCCGTCCAAAGACGCCGCCAACGCTTTCATCGCTTTCAATTCTTCCGCTTTATGGTATTCCGCCGCCGCCTTCTTTTGCGCCGCGTCGTGTACGTTGCTTGCCGTTGCCGCTTCAGCGAGTCCCTTTTTCAAAAGAAAGTTTCTGCCGTAACCGTCTGCAACTTCCACCACATCGCCTTTTTTACCCGTGCCTTTTACGTCTGCCTTTAAAATGACTTTCATTGTAGCCTCCTTGGGAGCGGAAAACGCTCCGTTTATTCTTTTGGCTCTGTCACATCACGTGGTTGATTTTCTCGTTAAATCGCTAAAAATGCTTTTTCGCTAAATCAACCAAACTCTATGACATAGCCATTCTTTTCAATACTATTTTACAAGAAAATTTTGAAAATGTCAATAATCTTTGAACAATTTGCGCATACTGCTTTTACCTTTAAAGGAGGTTTTTTGTTATGATGAATGAAAATGGAAACGAAGTGAACACCTGTATCGGTTGCGGCGTGACCGAATGTAAGTACAATCGCTCGGGCGATTATTGTACGCTCAGAAAGATCCACGTTGGCAATACGTGCAACAAAGAAGCGGATTGCTGTACCTGCTGCGACAGCTTTGAAAAAAGATAAGTCGTTGGATCAAAAAAGCCGTCTTCCGGAGCGGAGGGCGGTTTTTTACGCGCTGAAAATGATAAAAACGAACATTTTTACTCTACGAGAGCGGATTTTCATTCAAGTCTTGCATTTTTAAACGGAAAAGAGTATAATGAAGAAAAGCGAAAGAGGTTTGAGTATGGAAGTCGAAACGGAAGAATCGGTTCAAAGGCCTACTTGGAAAGAAAGGAGTTTGTCGTATTTGAAAACACTCCCCAAACGCTATTTTATCACGGCGTTTTCGGGAATGGCGCAGGGCTTGTTCGTCACGCTCATCGCCGGTACGATTCTAGCGCAAATCGCAGGCTGGATCGGGGATAATTATATCGGGAATACTCTTTTCTACATAGCGAATTTGGCAAAGATCCTTATGGGCGCGGGAATCGGCGTGGGGATTGCGCACGCGCTCGGTAAAAACAAACTGCTCACGTTTTCCGCGGTGGCGGCGGGTATGATCGGCGCTTGGGCGGATCAACTTATCGTCGGGGGCGGCGGCTATGGCGTGATTGTCGCGAAATTGGGCGCGGGACTTCCCGGGAATCCGATCGGCGCGTACGTATTGACGATGCTGACCGTAGAAATCGTGGAGCTGTACGCGGGAAAAACTAAGCTCGATATCATTTTAATCCCCTTGGGAACGCTGCTTGTTTCTTTTGCGGGAGTGTTCGTGGCTTGGCCGTTTATTAAATTGATTGATTTATTCGCAGAACTTTTGGTGATCACCATCAATGCAGGCGCGGCGGTAAAACTGATCGTCGGCATACTGATTGCAGTGGTTATGGGGATTTTATTGACGATGCCAACTTCCTCTGCGGCAATTTGGGTGGCGATCGCTACGTCGAATACGGCGATCGAGAATCCCGAAGTGTTCGCCATCGCAGGCGGCGCGGCGGTAGCGGGTTGCGCGGCGCATATGATCGGATTCGCCGTAACCAGTTTTCGTGAAAACGGAGTAGGCGGTTTGATTTCTCAAGGAATCGGTACGAGTATGCTCCAAATCCCCAATATTATGAAAAAGCCTGTGATTATGATTCCCGAAATCGTGTCTAGCGCGGTTGCGGGAGTGGTCGCGGTGCTTCTAAACGTCAGATGTACGGCGGCGGGCGGCGGTATGGGAACGAGCGGGCTTGTCGGGCTTTTCGGCGTGATCGATGCTTGCGCGCAGTATAACGTTCCCACGTTAAATTGCGTTTTGGGAATTGTCTTATGCTTATTCGTGATTCCCACGCTCGTTTCTTTACTGGTGAGCGAGTTTATGAGAAAGAAAGGCTGGATTCAATTCGGGGATATGAAATTAGAACTGTAATGTTTCAAGATAAAAAGCAGGCGGAGAAGCGGTTGCTTCTCCGCCTGCTTTTTTGATAATATAAAATTTTTTTGAAAACCTATTGACAAATATAAATAGTATGGTATAATGTAGCTACAAAAGGAAAATTTTTCCTAAATTTTGACAAGGACGGTATACTCCAATGAACGAGGAACAATTTTTTCAAGGAGGAACTATTTAGAATCTTTTTTGAATAGAATATATATACCGTTCCTCCTTTGTTTTTTAGACAAAAGGAGGATTTTATATCCTGTTAGTTAAGGAGAAGTTTATGAAAAAATTATTGACATTATTGCTTTTACTTACAACGCTCGTGTTTAGTTCGTGCGCGTTCCCGTTTACACAGCAAGAGAGTAGCGAATCGGCTTCTTCGTCCGAAATAAGCTCCGAATCCTTGGAAGAAAGTGTATCGTCCGAAATTTCTTCTTTAGAAGAACCTGAAGAAGAAATTAAGGTTTTTGATGCCGTAGGGAAATATGGTCGATACGGTTTTGAAGGCGTAGAAATAATTGGTTTAGATTTTAACGTTCCCGACGAATTAAATTTAGATAATACACGGGGTTGGATTGGGGGCGACACGGTACGTGTTTGGTTTAAAAACGGTGGCTGGGAAACTCAAGAATTTATTTACTATAAAAAATTGGAAGACGGCTCTTTAGAGCTTGTGTTTGGGCGAACGTTAAGCACCGCTGAAATTATCAAGTGGGAATATATCCCTGCCGAGATTATGCGTATCAAATATTACAAAGCAACGGACACCGAACCTGCGCATTTTGTTCAATTAGACGAAAATGACGCGGAAACGCCTGTTCGTATTGGTAAATGTATGAATCCCCTTTATTATATAACGGATTTCGATACCGAACCTATGGACGGCAGAGGGATTGTTGAACAATATTGGGAAGACGGACAGATTTTATACGCTTCCTATAGCGCTGTAAAAGGTTGCACAGAACAATACGGATATTTAGTGGAAGGCTACTACGACAAAAATCCCAGACCGTAAAGTTTGTTTATAAAACCCGAGTGGAGAAATTTTCTCCACTCGGGTTTTATACTGTTTTCTTTATTTTTCAAGGACAACCGCTTGGCGTTGCGGCTCGCAAGTGACGTGCATACCTAGTGCCTTAAAGGTCTTTTCGTCAATGTGGGAAAGCATAACCGTAGAATGAATCTCGCAATTTTTCAGCTTGTTGAGTTGCTCGATCGCAAGCTTCGCCTTTTTGTCGGTCACGGCGCAGATGGAGAGCGCCATCAATACTTCGTCGGTGTGCAATCTCGGGTTCATAGATCCCATATGATTGACTTTGAGTTTTTGAATAGGCTCGATAATGGTAGGGGAGATGAGTTGAATCTCGTCGTCGATTCCGCCCAACGCTTTGAGCGCGTTCAAAAGCCCTGCGGCGGCAGCGCCCAACAGTTCGCCCGTCTTACCCGTGACGATCCGTCCGTCGTTGAGCTCGATGGCAACGGCAGGCTCGCCCGTGGCTTCCGCTTTGGCAAGCGCGTGCGCGATAGGCTTTCTGTCCTCGGTGGAAATGCCCGCTTTGTTCATCAACAATTCGATCTTCCCGACGACTTCTTTGCCGATGCGTCCCTTTCTCGCGTCGCAGAGCGCGGCGTAGTAGCGACGAATGACTTCCGCCTGCGAAGCCTGTTTGCAAACTTCGTCGTCCATAATACAGAATCCCGCCATATTGACTCCCATATCCGTAGGGGATTTATAAGGGGAGTAGCCGAGGATCTTTTCAAGCATTGCGGATACGACGGGGAAGATCTCCACGTCGCGGTTGTAGTTGACCGCCAGCGATTGATATGCTTCGAGATGGTAGGGATCGATCATATTCACGTCGTTGAGATCGGCGGTCGCCGCCTCGTAAGCGATGTTGACGGGATGGGAGAGGGGAATATTCCAAATCGGGAACGTTTCAAATTTCGCGTAGCCTGCTTTGACTCCCCGTAAATTTTCGTGATAGAGTTGGGAAAGGCAAGTCGCCATTTTACCGCTTCCAGGTCCTGGCGCGGTCACGATGACGAGTCTTCGCGTAGTCGGTACGTATTCGTTTTTCCCGTAGCCCTCCTCGCTGACGATCTTTTGTACGTCGGAGGGATAGCCCTCGATCGCGTAGTGTTTGTAGACGTTGATGCCAAGCAAGTTCAAGCGTTTGATAAATCCGTCTACGGCAGGCTGGGGACTGTACATCGTCATAACCACGCTGCCTACGTATAACCCTTTGCGTTGGAATACTTCGATCAAACGGATTACGTCGGTGTCGTAGGTAATGCCAAGATCGCTTCTGTATTTGTTCTTGATAATATCGTTTGCGCTAATGACGACGAGGATTTCCGCTTCTTTTTTGAGTTTAAGAAGCATTTTGATTTTACTGTCGGGCTCGAATCCGGGCAATACGCGGGAAGCGTGATAATCGTCGAAGAGCTTGCCGCCGAACTCCAGATACAGCTTGTCCCCGAACGAATCGATACGGTCTTGAATCTTTTCCGATTGCATAGAAAGATATTTCTTATTGTCAAACCCGATTTTATACATAAGCAAACCTCGTTCGCGTTTTTTCTTTCGCGTAGAAAATTTTGAAATCTTTATATTTTATACTAATTATTATACCAATAAAAGAAAAAAAAGTCAACGTTCTAAATAAAAATTTATGGTCGGGAAGAAACTTTTTTTGCAAAGAAAAAACTCCCGATCTTCGGGAGTTTCTCTCGTTAAATTTTCTTTTTGAGTTCTCTGACCGCGTTGGTTAAGAAAAACTCCGCCGTCGTGCCTTTGCGAATGAGCTCTAAGGCTTCTTCGGGCGAACACCAGCGCGCTTCCGCCACTTCGTCTTCCTTGAGCTTGATCGGCTTTTCTTCTACGATCACGATGAAGTTGAGCATCAATACTTCCTTTTTCGCGTGATAGCGAGAGGACATATATTTTGCCTTGACGACGTCCAAGCCCAATTCTTCCTTGATTTCTCTGGGAACGGTTTTTTCGGCGTTCTCGCCTTTTTTCACGTAGCCTGCAAAGAGGATAAAATCCTCGTCTTCCACGTGCTTGGCAAGCAAAACCTTGTCTTGCGCGCGATTGGTTACGACCATAGATACCGCTACATTGAATTGGGGAAACATATACGATTCGCATTTGTCGCAAAAGGGAATCAAGCCTTCGTTTTCGCAAAAGCGCAAGGTCAGCTTTTGTCCGCATTCTCTACAATACATAATACTCCTCCTTATCCGTTTTTTATTTATATTATAATACCCCAAAAATCGTAAATTGTCAATAGGCTCGAAAAAAATTTCACGCAATTTTTTCGAAATCGTTGCAGTATTCTTTTTTTACGCTTGACAGAATATAAAAAATGAGCTATAATAAAGCGTACTATGGAGAAGGCGGAGGGCGTTCTTGACTGTACTGCGGTCAAAAGGCTCGGTTTTTTTGCGTTCGGAAAGTATAAATAGCAGAAAAAAACCAAAAGGAGAACGTATATATTATGCTTACATCTATTTGCGGGATTAACTGGGGCGACGAAGGCAAGGGGAGAATGGTAGACCTTCTCTCTGAAAAATTCGACGTGGTTTGCCGCTATCAGGGCGGGAACAATGCAGGTCATACCGTTATCAATGACAGGGGAAAATTCATTTTGAATCTTTTGCCTTCGGGGATTTTGCGCGAGGACGTTGTCAACGTTATGGGCGTGGGTATGGTCATCGACATCAAACATCTTTGCGGGGAAATGGCAAGATTGCAGGAGGCGGGAATCAAGATCACGCCTGAAAATCTTAAAATTTCCGATCGCGCCGTGATCACGATGCCGTATAACGTTTTGCAGGATTGTTTGGAAGAGGATCGTCTTGCAGGGAAAAAATTCGGCTCTACCCGTCGCGGTATCGCGCCCGTTTACGCAGATAAATATTATAAAAAGGCGTTCCGTATGGGCGAATTGCTCAACCCCGAACGTCTGTATAAAAGAGTGGCAGATATCGTAGAATGGAAAAACCTCACCGTCGTAGGCGGCTATAAAGCCGAACCTGTAAAGACGGAAGATATTATCGCGTATTTTGAAGAATACGGCAAGCCTCTTGCAAAATTCGTTTGCGATACGGGCTTATATCTCACGGAAGCGAATGCGCAGGGCAAAAATATTATGTTCGAGGCGCAGCTGGGCGCGATGCGAGATATCGACTTCGGTATTCACCCCTATACGTCATCGTCTTCGACGATCGCGGCGTACGCTCCCATCGGCGCAGGCGTTCCGCAGTTACAGCTCGATAACTCTATCGGGATTATGAAAGCGTATTCCACTTGCGTTGGAGAAGGTCCTTTCACGGCGGAATATTTCGACGAAAAGGCGAAAAAGCTCCGTGATTTGGGCGGCGAGTACGGCGCGGCAACGGGCAGACCGAGAAGAGTCGGTCCTTTCGATATCGTAGCTTCGCGCTATGGTATTCGTTGTCAGGGTGCGACGGAGATCGCTTTAACCAAGATGGACGTTCTTTCGGCGTACGAGGAGATCGAAGTTTGCGTGGCGTACGAATTGAACGGCGAGATCATTCACGAATTCCCGTTCATCGACGTGCTCGACGAATGCAAGCCCGTATTCAAGACGGTCAAGGGTTGGAATTGCGATATTTCCAAGTGCCGCAAAAAGGAAGATTTGCCTAAGGAAGCGTTGGAATACGTGCAGCACCTCGAAGAAGCTTGCGGTTGTAAGATCAAATACGTATCGGTCGGTGCGGAACGCGACGCGTACGTAGAAATGTATTGATACGCTGAAAGGAACGATGAAAAAGACCTTTTATAAAATGCACGGGATCGGAAACGATTATATTTATTTCGATTGCTTGCAGGAAGAATTGAAGAATCCGAAAGAAATTGCGATCCGTCTGTCCGATCGACACAAAGGCGTCGGGGGAGACGGAATCGTTATGATCTGTAAAAGCGACGTTGCGGACGCAAAAATGCGAATGTTCAACGCTGACGGCAGCGAGGGGAAAATGTGCGGCAACGCCATTCGTTGCGTCGGGAAGTTTTTGTACGATTTTCATAAGACGGACAAAACGCTGCTCACGATCGAAACGCTCAGCGGGATTAAAACGTTGGAGTTGTTTTTGGAAGACGGTAAGGTGAAAACCGTAAAGGTGGATATGGGCGCGCCTGTATTGACGCCTTCGGAAATTCCCGTGAAGATCGCAGGGCTTACGGCGGACAAAATCGTAGGGCTGAAAACGGAAATCGCAGGGGGTAGGGACGAGATTACTTGCGTTTCGATGGGGAATCCCCATTGCGTCGTTTTCCGTGACATAGACGGTTTGGATCTGGAAAAGATCGGTCCGAAATACGAAAACGACGAAATTTTTCCCGAGCGCGTAAATACCGAGTTTATCAAAGTCGTCGGTAAAAACGAACTTTCGATGCGCGTATGGGAGCGTGGTAGCGGCGAGACTTGGGCGTGCGGAACGGGCGCTTGCGCGGCGGTCGTGGCGGCGATTCTCAACGGTTACGCGGATAGAAATGCGGACGTGACAGTACATTTACGAGGCGGAGATCTCGTGATCCGTTGGACGGATTTCACCGTGTTTATGACGGGGGAAGCGACGCTCGTATTTATCGGCGAAACACAGATTTAAAAGAGTTTCATAAATAATTTTATCAAAAAGGGGCAACAGTAGTAATGAAACCCAATTATCATTATAAAGACGTAGCGGAAACGTATTTGTTTTCTACGGTAGCGAAAAAAGTGTCCGAATACTCTTCGGCAAATCCCGATCAAAAAATTTTGCGAATGGGGATTGGCGACGTAACGTTGCCGCTTGCTCCGGCGGTCATTTCGGCGATGCACGAAGCCGTGGACGAAATGTCGAAAAAGGAGACGTTCAAGGGCTACGGTCCCGAGCAGGGTTACGCATTTTTGAGAGAGAGTATTCAAAGCTATTATGCTCGGCGCGGGATCACTTTAAAAACGGAAGAAATCTTCGTGTCGGATGGAGCGAAATCGGACTGCGGAAACATACTCGATCTGTTCGACGCGGACAATACGGTACTCGTACCCGACCCCGTATATCCTGTGTATGTGGATACGAACGTAATGGTCGGCAGAAAAGTGTCGTATATGCAGGCAACGGCGGAAAACGGATTTTTGCCTATGCCCGACGAAACGAAAAAAGCGGATATTATTTATCTGTGTTCGCCGAACAATCCCACGGGTGCGGCGTACTCCAAAGACCAACTGCAAAAATGGGTGGATTTCGCCCTGAAAAACGGCTCGGTGATCTTATACGACGCGGCGTACGAATGTTTCGTAACGGACGGCGCGGCGCGTAGTATTTTCGAGGTGGAGGCCGCGAAACGTTGCGCGATCGAACTCTGCTCGTTCTCTAAAACGGCAGGATTTACGGGCACGCGTTGCGGATATACCGTCGTTCCCGAAGAATTGATTTTCGACGGAATGTCTTTGCGTAAAATGTGGCTTCGTCGTCAGACGACAAAATTTAACGGCGTATCGTATATCGTGCAGAAAGGCGCGGCGGCTGTGTTTACCGAAGAGGGAGAAAAACAGATCGCGGAGAATTTGTCGTATTACCGCGAAAACGCAAAGGCGATCGCCGCTTGTATGGACGAATGCGGAATCCCTTATACAGGCGGAAAGAACTCCCCGTATATTTGGTTGCAATGTCCTTGCGGAATGACGAGCTGGGAGTTTTTTGATTATCTACTTGAAAAGATCCAAGTCGTTGGAACGCCGGGAAGCGGTTTCGGGAAAAACGGAGAGGGGTATTTCCGTTTGACGGCGTTTGCTTCCCGTGAAACGACGCAAGAAGCGTGCGATAGATTGAAAGCGCTTTTAAAACAATAAACAAGTCGTTTTTTTACGAAAGAAATTTCAGGAGAACGTATATGCGAAAAGCAAAAGATTTTACAACTGAATTCTGGGAGAGCGTAGGCGTGTACGCGTTTAGTTTTCTCGCCGTCGCGTTTACTCCGTTTTTAGGGAGATGGGTCGCTCTGCTTTTCAGAAATCTTGCTTACGGACAAATGAACGGATTTTTCCGCGAAGTGACCACGTCGTTGCTTTGGGCGATCGAGTTGATCGTATTGGGAGTACTTTTGGCCAAACGAAAGAAAAAACGAGAGCCGGAAGTTGTGTCGGCGGATGCGAAAGAACCCGTTCCCGAATGCAAAAACGATTCGTTATTGCCCGTCAAAAACGTGTTGATCATAGGCGCGATTACGATCGTTTGTATTTTGATCATCAGCGTGCAGATCGGTTTTAAAGTGAAGCCTTTTTACGACATCGGCGAAAAGGTAACGGGATATCAACTCCTAGATCGGCTGGGAATCATTATCCGCAACGCCGTAAAATGCGTTTGGATCTTTTTGATTTTGACGTCTGCGGACAGGATTGCGGGAGAATTGCTTTGTAATGTAAAGGGAAATATAGCAAAGTATTTACCGTATTTGCTCACGGGTGTGTTGACGCTCGGATTCGGAATCTACGATTTACTCTGGACACAGAATCCGTTTTTCTGGACGTATTTATTGTTTTACGTAGCGTTTACGGCGGCGTATTATTTGATGCGGAAACAACCTGTGAAAACGACGTTATTGATTTTATTTATTTACTTGTTCTGACGGAGAGAAAGGAATGAAGATACGCTCGATTGCGCAGACGGCGGTAAAAGCCGTCGGCAAATGGATAAAAAAGAATATTCTGACGGTGATCTATTTTCTTTGCGCTGTGTTGATCGAAATGATCGGCGTATGGACGGTCGAAGGCAGTCCGTTTATGATGCGACCGTTTATTTCGCTCGGATTGTTGCTCCTCATTTGCGGAACGGTGCTTTTGATCGACAGCGAGAGAATACAGCTCATCGTGTACGCTAGTTTGTTGGCGGTACAGGCGATTGTCGATCTTGTGTTTGCCGTGATTTTCGATATGACCGAGCAGTACTTCGATTTCGGAATGTTCAAACTCAGAAACGACGCGTTCGGGACTCTTGAAAACATTCCCATCAATTTCATTACGTTCTATACCGGATTCTTTTTCGTGGTGGTCTTCTTGATCTACGGTTTGAGAAAAACCCGTAACGCGGAGAAGCGTAAAAAGAACAAACACGGCGTAAGCTTTTACGTTGGATTGATCGTGACGGGCATAGCGACTACGTTCGGTTCGCTGTTTGCGTACAATCCCACGACGATGAACCGCTATAAGGATATGATCGAAGGAAAAGCGACGGGCGCGTACGCTGCGTACGGTATGGTGGGTAATTTCGTCAACGAAATGGCGAAAGCGACTTTGTTCGTCAACAACGATACGTTAAGTTCGGCGGAAATGGACGGATATATTTATAGGGAACAATCCCAGCCGACGGAGTATTTCGGCGTAGCGAAGAATAAAAATCTCGTAGTGGTTTTGGTGGAATCGTTTGAGTGGTTTTCCATCTTTGAGGACGACCAGGTATGGAACGAAGGGGCTTACCCCAACGGTTTGAAACTGTCGAATTCCGCGCGTGCGGAGCTTTTCCCCAACTTGTACGATTTTTATAAAAAAAGCGTTGCGATGACCAATTTCCACTCCCGTGAAAAAACGGATATTTCCGAAGTGTTCAGTATTATGGGAAGCTATCCCACGGGCGCGTACGTCAATTACGATTACGAGGACAATGTGCTTCCTTATACCGTGCCCAATATTATGAAGAATATCAACCCCGACTTGCAGGCGCGTTCTTTCCACAACGGTTGGAAATCGTTCTACAATCGCGAGACCATTCACGACAATTTCGGGTTTGAGTATTTGACGGATATGCACGATATGGAAGATATGGCGAAAGAGCTCGTAAAAGACGGAGTGACGGAAGAGCAGATCTTCACCGATTATTACACCGAGCAGGGCGAGAGAAATCTGGACAGCGAAATGGTGCAGATTTGCAAGGATTCTATGTTCCCGACGGACAAGCAGTTTTGTACGTATATTACGACGATCACGATGCACGGTATGTATTATCACCGTGATAATATTGCGGATAAACGCGCGCTGTTGACGGCGAAATATATGGAAGAAAATCCGACGGCGCAACTCGACGAAAACGGAGAAATTATTTTTGAAAACGAGCCGGACGAAATTCTTTTCAACTATATTTCCACGGTATTGGATTTTGACCTCGCGCTCGGATATATGATGCAGGATCTCGAGCAAAAACAACTTCTCGACGATACGACGATCGTTCTTTTTGGCGATCATAACACGTATTACCACGAATTGAGCAGTTACACGAAAGGGATTTACGACTATAACGATACGGATAAAAAATTCACCGATCTGTATTCCGTTCCCTTTATGATTTACGACAGCAAGCTGGAACATCAGATTATCGACAAGTTCACTTGCACGGCAGACATCGTGCCTACGCTTTTGGATTTGATGGGAATTCGGTATTATACGAATATGTACTACGGAACTTCGGTGTTCTCCGCGGAAGAATCGGTACTGTATTCGCGCGCGTACGACGTGTTCATCGGCGACGGGATCTGGGGCAAGAGCGTCAACAATCCGCTGTATTTGCACGAGAGCGTGACGGCGGAAAAACTGAACGCGTTCCAGACCAAAGCGAAAGCGTTGGTGGAAAAGATTCAGCATTGTGATTATTTGTTCCGTCAAAATTATTTTTCTAACGCGCAAAATTACGCCACGTTTATACAAAATATGCGGACGTTGAATAACTGGTAATTCAAAAACAAAAATCCCCCGTTCGGGTTTCCCGAACGGGGGGGTTTTTAAAAACCGCTTAAGCGTTGGGCTTGAACTGTAACGCTTTCATCATTTGACTGACGTACTGCACGGGTACGAGCTCGATTTTGTCCTTGTATTTTTCGCAAGCTTTCAAACTCTTTGCAGGCAGGATCAGCCGTTTAAAGCCTGCTTTCACGCACTCCAGAACGCGCTTTTCCGTAAATGCGACCGAGCGTACTTCGCCCGTTAAACCGACTTCGCCGAATACGGCGGTATATTTGTCGATGGGAGTATCCGTCGCCGCGCTAGCCAGCGCTGAGCAGATCGCAAGATCGACGGAGGGCTCGTTGAGTCGAATTCCGCCCATTGCGTTCACGTACACGTCCGAAGAGAAAAAAGGGATTCCGCAACGTTTCTCTAAGACGGCGATGAGCACGACCAATTTATTATAGTCCACGCCCAAAGACATACGCCGAGGCATTCCGTAAGCCGTTCGGGAGATGAGCGTTTGTATTTCCACGTTCATACAACGGTTTCCGCCGATGGAGGGCGTGACTGCCGAGCCGGCGGCGATCCCGCGCGTTTCGGAAAGGAACAACTCCCCGTAATCGGAAACGCTTCGGATACCCGAGTCGGTCATTTCAAACACGCCCACTTCCTGCGCCGAGCCGAAACGGTTTTTCACCGCGCGTAAAATTCTGTAATGATCCTCCGACTGACCCTCGAAATACAGAACCGTGTCCATAATATGTTCGAGCACTTTCGGACCGGCAAGCGCTCCTTCCTTGGTGACGTGGCCGATGATAAAAAACGTGACGTTGTTCGATTTGGCAATCCGCATCAGCTTCGCGGCGCATTCCCGAACCTGTCCGACGCTCCCTGCCGCCGAGGAAAGCGTTTCCGTATAAACGGCTTGAATGGAGTCGATGATCACGACTTCGCTATCGCCCAAAGACGCTTCGACGTCCTCGATACACGTTTCGTTGAGCAGGTATAGATTTTCCGAATCCACGCCCAGCCGATCGCAACGCATTTTGACTTGCGAACAGCTCTCTTCCGCCGAGACGTAGAGTACCTTTTTCGTTTGACCGAGGTGCGCGGCAACCTGGGTTAAAAGGGTGCTTTTCCCAATGCCCGGATCTCCGCCGAGCAGTACGAGAGAGCCCCGTACGATGCCGCCGCCGAGTACAGTGTCGAATTCCGCGATACCGCTTTTCATGCGGTCGAATTTTTCATAGCCGATCTGTTTTAAGGGCAAAGCTCGCGTTTTCATCGTGGAAACGCCCTTGCGTAAAGGAGAAGCTTCCGCCTCTCGCACAAGCTCCTCTTGCATCGTATTGAAATTGCCGCAATCGGGACATTTCCCCAACCATTTCGCCGCCGCGTAACCGCAGATCGAACAGACGAATTGACTTGTAGGGGTTTTGGATTTCGTTGCCATAAAGACTCCTTATTTTACGCCTGACAAAGTAGCGCGTAAGCGTTGACCGTAATGCCTTTGCCCTCGCCGACATAGCCCAAGCCTTCGTTCGTGCCTGCGGAAATTCCGACGGCGGAGGGATCGAGATTCAAAAGGGAGGACAGGGAGTTTTGCATTGCTTCCATATAGCCCGCAAGACGGGGCTTTTCCGCTTGGATCGCGATAGAAACGTTTTTCACTTTCAAGCCTTGTTCCGTCAAAAGAGAAAGAACGCTACGAAGCATCTCCCGCGAGTCCGCGTTCTTCCAACGCGCGTCGGTGTCGGGGAAGTAATGCCCGATATCGCGGAGTCCCGCCGCCGATAAAAGCGCGTCCATCAATGCGTGCAGGAGTACGTCGCCGTCGCTGTGGGCGATAAGTCCGCTCTCCGAGGGAATTTTGACTCCCCCAAGGACGATATAATTTTGCTCTTTACCGAACGCGTGTGTGTCTACGCCCATTCCGCAACGGGCGAACGCGCCTTCAAAATCCTGACGAGAGGTAAGTTTTTTGTTTTCGGGATCGCCAAGACAGAGCTTGGGCGCGCCGCAATAGACGGCGAACAAGGAGGAATCGTCGGTAAAGGACGTGTTTTCGCTCTCGAACGCGCGCTCGTAAGCCGTGAGAATGTTTTCACGGTAGAAGCCCTGCGGAGTTTGTAAAAGATACATACCGCTACGGTCGGGAACGGAGAGGATTTTTCCGTTTTTGCACACGGCAACAGTGTCCGCGGCAGGGATCGCGCAGATACCGCTGCCATAGCTTTTCACGCTCGTAAGACAGTTTTCGATCAGCGATCTTTTGACAAACGGACGAGCTCCGTCGTGAATGAGTACGATTTCCGCCTCGCACGCTTTCAAAGCGTTATACACCGAACAACTTCTCGTTTCGCCGCCGAGAACGACTTTTACGTTCTTAAATTTTTTGCAAAGCGCGGAGATCTCGTCAAAGTCTTCCAAAGAAGCTGTGACAATGATCTCGTCTATGAACGGAACGTGGAACGCGGAAAGAGTTCTTTCGAGGACGGTAGAGCCCTGAAAGGGAACGAGTAGTTTATTTTTGTCAAAGCCCGCGCGTTGACCTTTGCCTGCCGCGCAGACGATTGCGCATACGTTTTTCATAATACCACCTCGTAAAGGGACGAGGCCTCTTCTTTTTTTACCGTTTCCTTGATATTCACGATACGGAATTTTAAATTTCCCGAAGCGTATAAAATTTCGACGACGTCGCCGATCTTCACGGCGGTGGAGGGCTTTACCGCCTTGCCGTTGATCATCACCTTTTCTTCCGAGCAGGCTTCCTGCGCTACCGTGCGACGCTTTAGAATGCGCGAAACTTTTAAAAATTTGTCGATTCTCATAACGTTTTGTCCTTTTCCTTTCCGTTTTTCAGAAAAAATGGAATTTTTTACAAAAAAATAAAATTTCGATTTGAAAAATGCTTGACATCTTTTTTGCGGAGCGATATAATTGGATAATGTATCATTATGCTTATTATGGCATAATGTCGCTCGAAAGCAAAAATTTTCGGTCGATTCCGCCCGTCGGAACCCCCTGAAAAAGGGCGATCGAGAGGCAAAATTCCTTCTTCTATTTATTATTATACCGCAAACGCGGAAAAAAGTAAAGCGAATGAGGACAGAAATCAAAACAAGGCAAAAATTCGATTTTTATCGATGAAAAGATATACTCGGTAGTCGTTGGAATAAAGAAAACAAGGAGCAATTTATCGATGGATTTACCTATTTCGAAGTATGGAAAAACCGAAAGAAAAAAATTCGGTTCGATCAACGAAGTCATTGAAATTCCCGATCTCGTTGAAATCCAGAAAGACAGCTACAAGACCTTCATTGAAGAGGGGATTGGCGAGGTATTTGAGGATTTTTCCCCGATTACCGACTACTCCGACCATTTCGAGCTGTATTTTTTAGAGCACAGATTTGGCGATAAACCCAAATACGACGAGAAAGAATGCCGTACGCGCGACGCTACGTACGCGCTCCCTCTCCGCGTCAAAGTCCGTCTTGTAAACAAGGTCAAGAACGAAGTTCTCGACCAAGAAGTGTTTATGGGCGATTTGCCTTTGATGACGGAAAACGGCGCGTTCATCATCAACGGCGCGGAACGTGTTATCGTTTCCCAACTCGTCCGTTCGCCCGGCGTTTACAACGCTTCGAGCAAGGACAAAACGGGTAAGGAAATGTTCGCGACGACGGTTATGCCTAACCGCGGCGCTTGGTTGGAACTCGAACAGGATGCGCAGGACGCGTTGTACGTTCGCGTAGACAGAAAGAAGAAGCTCTGCATTACCGTATTGTTACGCGCGCTGGGCTTTGGCTCTAACCGCGCGATCGAGGACTTGTTCCCCGGCGATAAGATCATTAAGACGACCTTGGAAAAGGATACGGCGAAATCGGAATCGGACGGCTTGTACGAGCTGTACCGCCGCCTTCGTCCGGGCGAAGCGCCTACGGAAGACTCTGTAAGAGCGCACCTTTTCAATCTGTTCTTCGATCCCCGCCGTTACGACATCGCGAAAGTGGGCAGATACAAGTACAATAAAAAGCTGAATCTTGCATACCGTTTGCCCGGTTGCAGAGCGGCGGATAACGTAGTCAACCCCGAGACGGGCGAAGTCATCGTTACGGCGGGTGAAAAGATCTCCGAAACGCAAGCGAAAGAGATCCAGAACTGCGGCGTCAACGAGATCTTCGTACTCGTAGACGATGCGGAAGACGGCGAGATCCGTCATAAGATCATTGCAAATAACACCGTGGATTTTGCGGCGATTTCCGACGTTCCCGTACAGGCGAGAGCGAAAGACTTCGGCTTGCTTCCCACCGTATTCTATCCCAACTACAAGTTCTCCAAGCTCATTGCGTCGGAATGCGCTACATTGAGCGTGGAAGAAGTAGCGGACAAATACGTGGACGAGATCAACGCGTTGTATTATACGCACGAAAAAGCGGAAGAACCGGATGAAAAGCCCGAGGAAAAGAAGAACCGTGAAAAGAGAAAGGACAACCGTCGTAAATTCGTTGCGGCTTGTAAGCTCTTCCACGAAATTTTGGCGAGCGAATATCCTGTTCCCACGAAAGAACAAAAGAAAGAACTTCGTCCTTTGATCGATAAGCTTTGCCATAAGCATATCACGGTGGACGATATCGTTGCATCCATTTCGACGAACCTCGATTTGAAGTATGGAATCGGTACGGTGGACAACATCGACCACCTCGGTAACCGTCGCGTACGTTCGGTAGGCGAATTGTTGCAGAACCAACTCCGCGTAGGTATCGCTCGTTTGGAAAGACTCATCAAAGAGAGAATGGCGACGCAGGATCCTATGGAGATCACGCCGTCGGCGCTTATCAATATTCGTCCGGTATCCGCGGTCATTCGCGAATTCTTCGGCTCGTCCCAGCTCTCGCAGTTTATGGACCAGACCAACCCCATCGCGGAACTCACGCACAAGCGTAAGTTGTCCGCGCTCGGTCCCGGCGGTTTGAACAGAGACAGAGCGACGTTCGAAGTCCGTGACATTCACCATACGCATTACGGTCGTATGTGTCCCATCGAAACGCCTGAAGGTCAAAACATCGGTTTGATCACGTCCTTGGCTACGTTCGCGAAAGTGAACGAGTACGGCTTTATTATGAGCCCGTACCGTCGCGTGGACAAGGATACGGGTATCGTTACGACGCACGTGGACTATCTCACCGCAGACGAGGAAGATAAGTATATCGTAGCGCAGGCAAACGAACCTCTCGACGAAGAGGGCAAGTTTGTCAACGAACGCGTAGGCTGTCGTCATCAGAACGATATTACGGAAATGCCCCGCGAAAAGATGGACTATATGGACGTTTCTCCCAAGCAGCTCGTTTCGGTTGCGGCGGCGCTCATTCCTTTCCTGGAAAACGACGATACCAACCGTGCGCTCATGGGCTCGAACATGCAACGTCAGGCAGTTCCTCTTTTGAAGACGGAGTCGGCGATCGTTGCGACGGGTATCGAAGGGGACATCGCGAAGTATTCGGGTGTTATCGTTAACGCGAAAGAGGCGGGCGTAGTCGTAAGCTGCGCTTCGAATATGATCAAGATCCGCGAGGACGACGGTACGATCCGCGAATATCCTTTGAAGAAGTTCGAGCGTTCCAACGCAGGTACGTGCTTGAACCAAAGACCTATCGTTTCCACGGGGGACAGAGTCTATAAAGGCGAGATCATTGCGGACGGTCCTTCGACTAGCAACGGCGAGCTTGCGCTCGGTAAAAACATTCTCATCGGTTATATGGAATGGGAAGGTTATAACTACGAGGACGCAATCCTGCTGTCTGAAAAATTGGTACAGGACGACGTATTCACGTCTATCCATATTGAAGAATACGAAACGGAAGCGAGAGACACCAAGCTCGGTCCCGAAGAGATCACGAGAGATATTCCCAATGTCGGCGACGACGCGCTCAAGGATTTGGACGAGGACGGTATTATCCGTATCGGCGCGGAAATCCAGAGCGGCGATATCCTCGTAGGTAAAGTTTCGCCTAAGGGTGAAGCGGAGCTCACGCCCGAAGAAAGATTGCTTCGCGCGATCTTCGGCGAGAAGTCGAGAGAGGTCAGAGATACGTCTTTGAAAGTTCCTCACGGCGAGGGTGGCGTTGTTGTAGACGTCAAAGTATTCACGAGAGAGAACAAAGACGAACTCGAACCGGGCGTCAACAAGCTCGTTCGCGTATATATCGCGCAGAAACGTAAGATTCAGGTCGGTGATAAGATGGCAGGTCGTCACGGTAACAAGGGCGTCATCTCCCGCGTGCTTTCGCAAGCGGATATGCCTTTCCTTGCAGACGGTACGCCTTTGCAAATTTTGCTCAACCCCCTCGGCGTTCCTTCGCGTATGAACATCGGTCAGGTATTGGAAGTACACCTCGGATACGTATGTAAGCAACTCGGTTGGAAGATTGCGACTCCCGTATTCGACGGCGCGACGGAAAAAGATCTGGAAGTGATGTTCCGTGAGAACAACCTTTTGAACCCCGACGGCAAAGTAGACGGTAAATTCCAAGTCTTCGACGGTAGAACGGGCGAAGCGTTTGAAAACCGCGTTACCATCGGCGTTCAGTATATGATTAAGCTGATCCACCTTGTAGACGATAAGATCCACGCTCGTGCGATCGGTCCATACAGTCTTGTTACGCAGCAGCCTCTTGGCGGTAAAGCCCAGTTCGGCGGTCAGCGTTTTGGTGAAATGGAAGTTTGGGCGCTGGAAGCGTACGGCGCGGCGCACATTCTTCAAGAAATCTTGACGGTTAAATCGGACGACGTGGTGGGTCGTGTCAAGACTTACGAATCCATCGTTCGCGGTGAAAACATTTCCGAACCCGGTATTCCCGAAGCGTTCAAAGTCCTGCTCAAAGAATTGCAGAGTTTGGCGCTCGACGTCAAAGTGCTTACGGAATCGGGTGACGAGCTCGTAATCCGCGAATTCGAGGAAGAAGAAGAGAATGCGGACAACGAAGCGAACCGCAGACAACTTGCGAAAGAAGAAGAACTTGAAGAGATCGACTTCGGTATGGACGACGAAGAGGACGAAGATGACGAATTCGACGTGAAGTCTATCTTTGAAGAAGACGGCGACGACGAAGACGGTTTCAGCGGCGCGGAATCGGATATGGAAGACGATTTTGACGACGAAGACGACTTTGGCTTCGGCAAGCTGTTTGACGACGAGGACGATGATTCGTTCGGCGATGAGGAATAAGGAGAAAAAACTATGTACGAATTAAACGATTTCAATTCTATTCAAATCAGCATCGCTTCTCCCGAGAAAATCAGGGAATGGTCGTACGGCGAGGTAACCAAGCCCGAAACCATTAACTACCGTACCCAGAAGCCCGAAAAAGACGGTCTTTTCTGTGAAAAGATCTTCGGGCCGATGAAGGACTGGGAATGTCATTGCGGTAAATATAAGAGAGTTAAATACAAAGGTCACGTTTGCGAAAAATGCGGCGTGGAGATCACTCGCTCGAAAGTGCGCCGTGAAAGAATGGGTCACATCGAACTTGCGGCTCCCGTTTCTCACATTTGGTATTTCAAAGGCGTACCCTCCAAGATCGGTCTGCTTTTGGATATGAGTCCGAAACAGCTCGAACAAGTCATCTATTTCGCGTCTTACGTCGTAATCAATCCCGGTAGCGTGACCGAGCTTGAATACAAGCAAGTCATCACCGACAAACAACTCCGTGAGCTCGAAGAAAGATACGGGGATTCGTCCGTGAAGGGGCTCAAAGTCGGTATGGGCGCGGAGGCGATCCGCGAACTTTTGATGGCGGTAGATCTTGAAAAAGAGAGCGTAGATTGCAAAAAGATTTTGGAAACGGCTGAAAATAACGCCAAGACGACGGGACAGAAAGCGTTGAAGACGATCAAACGTTTGGAAGTTATCGAATCGTTCAGAAAGAGCGGCAACCGCCCCGAATGGATGATTTTGACGGTACTTCCCGTCATTCCTCCCGATATTCGTCCTATGGTACAGCTCGACGGCGGCAGATTTGCTACGTCCGACTTGAACGACCTGTACCGCCGCGTAATCAACCGTAACAACCGTTTGAAGAAGATGATGGAGATCGGTGCGCCCGATATGATCATCAAGAACGAAAAACGTATGTTGCAGGAAGCGGTGGACGCGCTGATCGACAACGGTAGAAGAGGCAAGGCTTTGTCCGGTCCCTCCAACCGTGATCTGAAGTCCTTGTCCGCAATGCTTCGCGGTAAGCAGGGTCGTTTCCGTCAGAACTTGCTCGGTAAACGTGTTGACTATTCCGGTCGTTCGGTTATCGTCGTCGGTCCTGAACTCAAGATCTATCAATGCGGTTTGCCTAAGGAAATGGCGATCGAGCTCTTCAAGCCTTTTATTATGAAGCGTTTGGTAGAAAGCGGTCAATGCCACAATATTAAGACGGCGAAGCGCGCGGTCGAAAAGGCGAAAGATATGGTATGGAACGTTCTCGAGGACGTTATCAAAGACCATCCGGTACTTTTGAACCGTGCTCCCACGCTCCACAGATTGTCCATTCAGGCGTTCGAGCCTGTTCTTATCGAGGGTAGAGCGATCAAGATTTCTCCTCTTGTCTGCGGACCTTTCAACGCCGACTTCGACGGTGACCAAATGGCTGTCCATCTTCCCCTGAGCGTAGAAGCGCAGGCGGAAGCGAGATTCTTGATGCTTTCGGCGAACAACATTTTGAAGCTTGCCGACGGTAAATCGGTTATGTCGCCCACGCAAGATATGATTATCGGCGCGTACTGCTTGACGATCAAGCGTCGCGAAGAGGGCAAGAAATACGACGAGCAGGGACGTCCCAGCGAGGACGGCGAAGTGTACGAAGCGCCCATCTATTCGTCTGAAAACGAAGCGCTCTTGGCATATCAAAACAAGATTGCGCACGAGCAGGACGAAATGTATCTCAAGCGTATCGTAGAACTTCCCGAAGGCAAATTCGACGATTTGCCGTTGCCTTATACCTGCCCGATCGAAAACAAGGACGGCGAAACGCCGATCAAGAGCGCGGAAGTGCGTCTTAATCCCAAGACGGGCAAGAGAGAAGTTGTCGGTATTATCAAAACGACCATCGGCCGTTTGATCTACAACGACGGTTTGCCTCAGGATCTCGGCTTTGTCAAGAGAGATACGCCCGAAGCGTACTTGCGTTTGGAACTCGATACCGAATTCATCGGCAACGCAAGAGCAATCGGCAAGAAGCACCTTTCCAGAATCGTAGAAGCGTCGTTCAGAACGGGTAAAGCGCCTAAGGCTTCGTACGTTCTCGACGCGATGAAAGAAAGAGGTTATAAATATTCCACGCTCGCGGCTTTGACGACGTCGGTATTCGATATGAAGATTCCCTCCGAGAAGCAGGCGATCGTTGACAATGCGGAAAAAGAAGTTTCTAAGATCGCCAAGAAATACGCGCGTGGTTTGCTCAACGAAGACGAGCGTTACAGCGCGGTGATCGCGCAATGGGACGCGGCGACCGATCAGGTGGCTTCGTTGCTCAAAAAACAGGGCGAAGAAGACAAATTCAATCCGATTTGGATGATGGCGGACTCCGGCGCCCGTGGTTCCATCGACCAGATTAAGCAGCTTGCAGGTATGCGTGGTCTAATGGTTAACCCGCAAGGTAAGAAGATCGAAGTTCCCGTTAAGTCGTGCTTCAGAAACGGTCTTTCCGTATTGGAATATTTCATTTCCTCGCACGGTGGTCGTAAAGGTTTGACCGATACGGCGTTGAAGACGGCGGACTCGGGTTACCTTACCCGTCGTTTGGTAGACGTTTCCCACGAAATCATCGTTCGCGAAGATGATTGTTGTTCGGGTAGAAAGCCTCAGGGCTTGAAAGTCCGCGCGATCTATGACATAGTCGGCAAAGAAATCGAGGGCTTGAAATCGAGAATCCTCGGCCGTTTCGCGGCGGAAGACGTAGTGGATCCGGCAACGGGCGAAGTGCTTGTTACGATGAACCAATTCATCGACGAAAAGGAAGCGGACAGCATCGTAAAAGCGGGCTTGGAAGAAGTTTCCATTCGCAGCATCTTCGGTTGTTCGTCCAGATACGGCGTCTGCGCGAAGTGTTATGGTAAGAATATGGCTACGACGTTGCCCGTACAGGTGGGCGAAGCGGTCGGTACGATTGCGGCGCAGTCCATCGGTGAACCCGGTACGCAGCTTACGATGCGTACGTTCCACACGGGTGGTATCGCAGCGACGGGGGACATCACGCAAGGTCTTCCCCGTGTCGAAGAATTGTTTGAAGTTAGAAAACCCAAGGGTTGTGCGACCATTTGCGAAGTCGAGGGCATAGTTTCCATCGACGACAGCGACGGCGCGAAGCACATCAAGATCTGCGACGAAGCGACGGGCGAAGTCAAGAAAGAGTACAACTTGCCTTTCAATGCGGAAATCAAAGTAAAGAACGGCGAAAAAGTTGCTCCCGGTATTTTGCTCAACGCAGGTAGCGTATATCCTCAAGATATTCTCCGCGTACAGGGCGTTAAGGGCGTACAGGACTATATCCTCGAACAGGTACAATCCGTTTACCGTTCGCAAGGCGTTGAAATCAACGACAAGCACGTTGAAATCATCGTTCGTCAGATGCTCAAAAAAGTCAGAATCGAAAACGCAGGCGACACCAATTTGTTGCCCGGCGAACTCGTCGATATGGTAACGTTCCAAGACGAAAGCGCGAAAGCGATGGCAAACGGCGGCAAGCCCGCGCTTGCAAGACGTGTACTTCTTGGTATCACGAAAGCGGCGTTGGCAACCGATAGCTTCCTTTCCGCAGCTTCTTTCCAGGAAACGTCTAGAGTTCTCACCGAAGCGGCAATCCGCACCAAGAGAGATTATCTTGTCGGCTTGAAAGAAAACGTTATCATCGGTAAGTTGATTCCCGCAGGTACGGGTACAAAGCATTATAAGAGCGTAGCGCCGCAGTATATCGGCAACTACAACAACACGCCGGCAGCGACGGAAACGGCTGTCAGCGACGCAGAAACGGAAGCAGTAGCGGAAGAAGTAAGCGAATAACAGGCGGAAAATCAGTTCTCGGAAACGGGAACTGATTTTTGTTATACAGCAACAACCGCGAGTGGGAACTCGCGGTTGTCAAAAACCACCAGCTATGCTGGTGGCAAATAGCTTTAGCTTCAAGCCTACCATTTACTATACAAAAAAGCTCCTCTGTGCTAAACTGTATGTAAGGCTCGCAACCGTACACAAGTAAGCATAAAGGTGGACATTGAAATGAAAAACCAAAACAATGACACATTTAGTTTAGCACACACAAGGTGGAAATGTCAATATCATATTGTGTTTACGCCAAAATATCATAGAAAAATAATTTATGGGGCA
>JAFTHW010000015.1 GCA_017457225.1 Clostridia bacterium
GCTGAACACAACCACGCGGCTCAAAAACCCGAAGTGCTCAAACTTGACTAAGGAGAGGATAGAGAATTATGGCTAAGACTAACGTTAAAAAGAAGCTTCAATTCTGGGGTACGGGTAGAAGAAAGAAGGCGATTGCTCGTGTTCGCCTTATCCCCGGCGGCAACGGTACGATCGTGATCAACGACCGCGCTTTTGAGGATTATTTCCCCCAAGGTACGTTGCAATATATCGTAAAACAGCCCATCGCGCTCTTGGAAGTTGAATCCAAGTACGATATTATCGTAAACGTAATCGGCGGTGGTTATACGGGCCAGGCAGGCGCTATCCGTTTGGGTATCGCGCGCGCTCTTCTCGAAGCAGAAGAAAACAGCCGTCCCGCGCTCAAAGCAGAAGGTTTCTTGACGAGAGACCCTCGTGCAAAGGAAAGAAAGAAGTACGGCTTGAAGAAAGCTCGTCGTGCACCTCAGTTCTCGAAGAGATAATCTCTCGATCGAGTTCGAGCAATACGAAAAAAAATTATGGAAACGTCATTACGGCGTTTCCATTTTTTTATATCCGAGAACGATCGCGCGATAGAAAAAACGAATTATCCACCAAGATAAAAAAGAGCGCCTATATAGGCACTCTTACTTACGGTTTTTTGATATGTTTTTTCCGTTCATCGTGGCGGTTGACGAAATCCAAAAAGGCGTTTTGGGGTTCTTCTGCAAAATCGGGCGGAGATTTTTCCTTTTTTTGCGTGCGATCGTTATCCACTTTGGGCGCAGCCGCGCCGTTGTCCAAATCATTCCCGTTTTTTTCCAAGTTTTCCTTTGGGTTTTGCGCGGGATTTTCCGCCTGCGGCAGCAAGGATTTTAACAAATTGAGCAGTCCGAAGGGTTCCATGGAAAAAAACCTCCAAAAATATAAAAATTTTCAAGCAAAATTCGCGAAAAACACGGCGTTTTCGATTGCTTTAATTGACAAATTGATATATAATAGAATATGCGTTAATAGTGTCGGTCTATGCGCGCAAAAGGAAAAAGTTGTCAAAAAGGCGGTTTTATCCGCGTGGGCGGCTTTCTTGCGCGAAACGCACCGATTAGTTTATATAAGGAGTCCTTATCAATGAAGAAAGGAACAAAAATTCTCTCTCTTGCGGCGGCTTTAACGCTCGGCGTTTCGACGGTGGCGTTTGCGGGCTGCGGTGAAGACAAAGGCTACAAAGGCGAAGAAACGCTTGCGGAGTATCAGGCGGCGATGACGGTAAACGGTGGCGAAGTTTCCTCTAACGGCGGGTTCGTGGTGGAAAAAGGCGGCTACGTTTATTTCATCAACGGCGTGGAATCAACGACGGCGGACAACGGTTACGGTACGCCCGTAAAAGGTTCGTTGATGCGGATCGCAAAGAGCGATTTGGAAAGCGGCAAATACGATCAGGCGAAAATCGTCATCCCTTCGCTGTTCACGGCGCAGGATTTTACGGCAGGTTTGTATATTTTCGGCGATTACGTATACTATGCAACGCCGACGACGGACAAAAACGTTTCCGGTCAGACGGGTAACAGCTATATCGACTTTAAACGGGCAAAGCTTGACGGCACGGAAGCGCCTATGAGTGATTACTATTTCCGTTTGCCCTCGTCTGCGGTATATCGTTTCGTACAGGTTAGCAGCGTGGATAGAAACAGCGACGGCGAAGACGACGTGTTCTGCTTGTATGAAGAAGGTACTACGTTAAAGTCGTACAATACGGCGACGCGTGAAGATACGGTTTTGGTTAAAGGCGCGGCGGATTATTTCTACGATACGAAGGATTTGACGAACCCCAACGTATATTACGTTATGGGCGTAACGTACGCGTTGGAACAAGATCGCACGATCCCCGCAGATTATAACCAAATCTATTGCGTAAACGCGGCGGCGCAGGTAAAAGACGTTGACGCGAATGCGGCAAGCTATACCGTTGCGGATAAGAGCGGTAACGAAGTGAGAACGTACGATTTCGACGAAAAAGCGATGAACAAGAACGCAAGCGCGCGCGGGTATGATCTTGGCGATTATACCACCTATCCGTACGTAAACCTTGGTGAATTGGTTTTGGACGGCGTAGGCTACGTTTCCGAGTATTCGCATTATAACGAAGAAAAGAAAGAAAATATTACCACAACGACCGCAAAAGAAGCGCAGGGTTACACGTACGCAATCAAGCGTTATGAAACGAGCGGCGATAACGTCGGTTTGTACTTCACGCGTACGGCGTGTGTGGAAACGGCAGAAGCTGTGACGAAGATGTTCTATTTGGAAGACGGTGAAGCGTTGGCAAGCGGATGGAACACGGTAGACGGGAACAACAGCGTGGATATCGTAGCGCACAAAGCGTCGGATATTCCCGATACGTCGATTTTTGAAATCGACGAAGAAAACGGCAAACGCACGTACACTTATCTTTACGTAGCGACGGAATCGGCGGGCAGCGTTTCTAATACCGTTATCAATAAGGTTACGGTAAAGCAGGGCGAAAAATACGGCGATATTACGAAGAAGTCTTTCCCGTTGACGTTTGACGCGTCGGGCGCAACCCTTTGGAAAACGAACGGCGATTATCTGTACTATTATACGAACGGCTCGAAGGGCAAAAATCTTGCGCGTATCAATTATACGAGCAACGATAGAGACGATTATAACTCTATCGTGGGCGGTGAAGAATATAAGCCGACGAAAGTTCCTTTCGTAGAATACAACAATGGCTGGTATCAGCCCGAGTTTATCAGCGTAAACGGTAAGGACGTGCTTGTGTATGCCAACGCGCAAAACTACGGTACGTCTACGTCCAGCTATAACTACGTATACGCGACGACGTTGGGTTCGACGGAAGATCTTATAAAGGCGAACGAAGATTACGAAGCTTACACGGAATACCTTGCGGAATACGAAAGCGGCGATAACGCAGACAGCGACGTTGTAAATCTTATCAAGTATTTGTTTGGTTCTCAATTGGACGTAACGGAAGAAGCGAAAGCGGAATATATCGCGAAATTCAACAAATCGAACAACGACGAAGACGAAACGGAAGCAAAAGAGTTCTATCAGGCAATTTTGGATAAGTTCGACGTAAGCAAGGAAGGCTATATCAAGAACGTAACCGCATACACGAATTGCATCAGCCGTATGACGGAAGATGACGTAGAAGCAATCAACGAAGGTTGGGACGGCTTGTTGCTCTATCCCGAAGAAGACGAACCGGTGGTAGACGAAGGCATGGCAACTTGGTTGATCTGGTTGATCGTAATCGGCAGCGTGATCGTGGTTGTAGCAGCGGTAAGCGTACCTGTTGCGTTGCATATCAAGAAAAAGAAAGCGGCAAAACGCGAGGCGGACGCGATTGTGAACTCCTATAAGCGTAAGCGTATCGATACGACGGACGATAAGACGATCGACGTTTATGCAGACGAAAACGCAAGCGAAAATGCGGAAGAACCCGTAGAAGAAGCGGCAGAAGAAGTGGCGGAAGAACCCGTAGAAGAAGTTGCAGATGCTCCTGCGGAAGAAGCTACGGAAGAATCCGAAGAAGCTCCCGCCGCGGACGCGGAAGAAGAAAAAACCGAATAATAAGGTGTAAAAACAACCGTTCCTTTTAGGAAACGGTTGTTTTTTTGTAAAAAAGCGAAAAATTTATAAAAAACTTCAAAAACTATATAAAAAATAGTTTACAAAATCCGTAAATCTTAATATAATATAGCAAAATCAAGGTGAAAAACCGATAACGAGGGAAAATCAGAACATGGCGAGATATATTATTTGCCCCAGATGCGAATTGAACTTTATCGACGCGGACGAACAGGAATATTGCGACGTTTGCGTTAAGGAAATCAGCGGCGAACGCACGTTTTCGGACGGCTTAGACGCGGAAGAAACGATGGAAGAAACGGAACTTTGTCCCGTTTGCGGCGAAAACTACATGGCACTTGGCGAGAAGATGTGCGAAGAGTGCAAGAGAAAATCGCAGTACGAAGACGAAGTAGAGGACGAAGACGAGGATAAGGAAGACGCCTCGTGGAGAAGTTATATCGACGACGAAGAAGAGGAGCTTGACGATCTTGGTATTCCCGATTCCGAATTTGACGACGAAGAAGAGGAATTAGAAGAGGAAGAAGAAATCGA
>JAFTHW010000016.1 GCA_017457225.1 Clostridia bacterium
CAGGATTCGAACCTGCGACCTCCGGGTTATGAGCCCGGCGAGCTACCTAGCTGCTCCACTCCGCGATATTGCCGTCCCTCTTTAACCGAAAAACAGCTTTATTATAATACTAAAAAGAATTCCTTTTGTCAACTGTTTTTTGCAAACTTTTATAAAAAATTTGAAAAATTACAAAAAATTCCCCTTTCCTCTTTTCAAAACCAAAAAGTCTGCTCACCCGACTTTCGAGCGGCAGACTTTTTTTTATTCTTCCTCTAGAGCTTTTTCCGCCTCCTCGTCACTTTGCGTTTCCTGTTCGCTCGAGCGCAACGACGTGATATACCGAACGTACTCTTCCTCCGTGATCTTCGGGACTTTCGTGTTTTTGCCTTTTGACGATTTGCTCATAGATTCCTCCTACAAAATCGGATTTTGTAAAGAGTATGTTCTTTTTTAAGCTCCTTTATTCCCAAAGCGCCTCGCTAAAACAAAATACAAATGACGTTCCCTTTGCCCTCGTTGACGATCCGACCGACCGTACGGCGGATCTTGCGACGAAGCTCCGTCGGCATCGAATTGGTTTTGCCCATCAATTCGTCGTTGACAAGTAAACGCAGGGATTTTCCGAAAATATTCGTTTCCCATACTTCACTCTCGCTTTCTTCGTAACGTTTGAGCGTGTCTTCGATAAATTCCTCGCTCTGTTCTTTCGTCCCGATAATGGGATTCACAGCGCCAGACACGTTGACTTTTACAATATGATAACTCGTCGCGTTCGCGCGGAATTTCACGCCGTACGAAGCGCCTTTTTTCACCAGTTGCGGCTTCTCCAACGAATACTCCTCCTCGCAGGGATTCACGATCCCGTATCCGCTTTCGTCCGCTTGTTTCAACGCTTCGCTGACCTTTTCGTACTCCTTTTTAACGCCCGAAAGAGAGCGCACGTAGCGCATAAGCTCTAAATCGTCCGTCAACGCCTCTCCGCTCGATTCGCTGAGTACGCGATAGAATACTTCGGGTTTTACGCCTACGGTGAGTTCCACTCTGCCCGTGCCTAAATCCATTTTGATTCCGTCCGAGTTGATAAAATCCGACTCTGCCTCAAACAGCGTTTCCAACGCCGAACAATTCCGCATTTTTGAAACGCTGGGCGCGACCGCTTTCAACCCCGACAACAACGCCGCCACCGTCCCATTCTCTTCGGGGAGCGATTGCAACCATTTGGGGATCTTCACGTCAATACTCGTAACGGGGAATTCAAACAACGCCGTTTGGAGCAACGAAAGAATATCCTCCTGTTCCATCGTCTCCACGTTCATCGCGACCACGGGTACGCCGTATTTATGTTCCAACTCGTTTTTGAGCGCCGTTTGCGTTTGCGGCTGGACGCAGTTAAGCAAGATCACGAACGGTTTATCCAGGAGTTTTAACTCCTCTACCGCGCGTTCTTCCGCTGACTCGTAATTCTTTCTCGGAATCTCCGTAATACTCCCGTCCGTCGTCACGAGCACGCCGATCGTAGAGTGTTCCCGAATCACTTTTTGCGTACCTAACTCCGCCGCTTGTTCAAAGGGCATTGGCTCGCTGTCCCAAGGCGTTTTGACAAGGCGAGGCGCTCCGTCCTCTTCAAAACCGCTCGCGCCCTCGACGGCAAACCCTACGCAATCGACAAGCCGCACTTGCGCTAACGCGCCTTTCGTGACCGAAATTTTTGCCGCTTTGGCAGGCACGAACTTAGGCTCGGTCGTCATCACCGTCCTCCCTCCCGCCGCCTGCGGCAGTTCGTCCGTCATCACTTTCTTCGCTCCGCCTTTCGCCGTGGGAATGACCAGAGTTTCCATAAAACGCTTGATAAACGTGGATTTCCCCGTACGAACGGGACCCACGACTCCTATGTAAATATCACCGCCCGTGCGGTTTGCGATATCTTCGTATACGCTGTAATTTTCCATCCACGACCTCCCATCGCGATTCCTCTTATTTTTTCGGGATTTTACCGCAAAAGGCATAAAAATCCCCCGCAGGCAAACCTTACGGTTTACTATATGCGAGGGAAATCCGTTTTATGAATCTCGACGTCGTTTGCGTTTAACTCCGTTCCTTTGTAGAGTCCGTAGCTTTAGAAGCCGCCGCCTCTACGGCAAGATAATCTTTATCCTCCGAAAAATCACGCGGCTCGTTATATTCGCCGCCCAGCGCCTCGATCGCGTACTTGAGTTCTTGAAACTCCACAAACCCGATCGTCCTATCCTCGATCCGCTCTAACAGCGCAGGAAGCGCCCTATCGTCGCCGTAAGCCGCCAAATAACTTGCGCGGAGAGGCTGACCCTCGCCGCCTGTCAAAAACGCCTGCAATAACGTTTCGTACACGCGTTCGTCGCGAAGTTTTACACGGGAAAGGATTTCGAGCATATATTCCTGCGCCTCCCCCTTTTCATAGAGCTCGTACGCGCGCGTGTAAACCGTATCCGCGCTATATTTCAAAAGATCGGCAACGTCCGAACGCACCTCTTCGTCGAAACGGTTTTCTGTGAGTATGGAAAAATACTCGTCAAACGCGCGTTCGTCTACTCCAATCAAATTGATCGCGTAGGAAGCCGCTTGCGTATCTTGACCTTTTAACAGCGGAAGCAACACTTCCACGGCGTTGCGACTTTCCATTTCCGCGCACAAAAACTCGGGCACGGGCACGTCGCCGAGCAAATGCGACTTCAGAGTTTCCCCAAGTTCTTCCGTAGTCATTCTCGCGTAATATTCTTTAGGAGTACACTTGATTTTCGCTACGTACGTATCTCCGAATTTCTTATACAAACGGGGAATGACGTCCTCCCATTGTTTTTCGGTGTACTTGTTTTTGTTTTCTTCCATATATTGCGTCAACTTTTCATCGAAAAGCCCGTCAAAATCGATCAGTTTCATACCTTTTCTTCCTTGTCTTCTCTTCCGTTTCCTTTCTCTACGCCGTGTTCCGCGCTCAAATAAGCCGACATCAGTACTTGCACTCTCGCCTCATTTGCTCCGAACGCCTGCACGATAAACGGCATATTTTCGCCCATTTCCTTGATCCCCGACAACAGAAAGATCGCGCAAGAGAGATCGTCCGTATCGTCGATGAGATCCAAACAGTCGTATTGCTCTAACCGTCGGTATAACTTCTCCGCCGCCATTTGCAATTTTCTTCCGCAATCGTCTCGTAAAATAGCGAATTTGGAAGCCGCTTTTGCGTACGCTTCAATACATTTCCGACGGCGTTTTCTCCCGATCCTAATGGGTCGCAACGCCACATTGCGATACACGTTGCAAAGCACGATTCCGAACTCGTCTTGCTTGTTCCGTTCAAACAACGCGCGGAGCGCTTCCACTTTCAACACGTCGGAAATTTCGGAATCCAAAAACACTTCCCGTAAAAAATCGTCCGCCTGCACGCTTTCTGCCGCCATAATCGCCACGTATTGCAATTCCTGCTCCATACCGTCCATCTCGTCGAAACACCAACGAAGATACCCGTCCCGAAGCAACAAAAGCCCGAACAGCGGGGCCTCGTCTTTGCTACACTCCGACACCTGCAAAATCGCACGACAACGCAGCTCTTTTTCTTCTTGCGGAAGCCGATAAAAATACGTCATTTCGGGCGCAAGCTCCCGCTCGCCGTTTTGATACACTTGAAGCTCGTTTAAGTAATATTTCGCTACTTCCGCATCAGGATAAATATTGCAAAGCTCGTAAAGACTCCGTTCCGCCTCTTCGAGCTTCCCACTGTTATACGCTGCTACGGCTTTAAAATACAGAGTTCTTCCATCGTACGGCGCTTTGCGGAGTAATTGATCAAATTTTTCATATGCTTCCGCGTGTAGATCGTTTTCGCAGCAAACGGTTGCTACTTTATATAAATCGTCCGGCGCAATATCGTCCAATTTTGCAAGCCGAAGCGCAATTTCGCGACTTTCTTCCTTTTTCCCCTGCTCTAAATACGCAGCGGCAAGCGTCGCTTGCAGGCGAATATCGTCGGGGCGATCTTGCAACACTTCTTTACAAATCGCCTCCGCTTTTTCCATATCCCCCGACAATAGATGCGCCACTGCCATCATTTCCATAGCAGAAGGATAATCTTTCGAGCCTTTTTCCACTTCGGACAATACCGAAACAGCTTTTTCAAAATCCCCGTTTTTCAGAGCTTTCGCGCCCGTTTGAATTTCTTTTTTGAAATCGGCTATCTCAGGCGGATACACGAAACGGAATGCGTCTCTTTTGTCTTTCGCAAACGCTTCCGCAATATCGAACTTGGTTTCTTCGGATAAATCCTCATCCGCATCAATGAGTTGATTGTAATAATACGCCGACTGCGTTTCGTTTCCCAAATGTAAAAAGTTTACAGCAAGTCCCTCATAAATATCAGGCAGATCCTCGGGATCGGCAATATCAAGGAAGCGGAACAGCCAATTGATCGCGGACGTGTGTAAGCCCATTCCCTCGTAAATATCGGCAAGACGGATAAACACGTCCCCATCGCCGCCGTATTCGTTGAGTTCACGATAAGCAAAACGGAGCGCGGAAAAATAATCCCCCTCGTTATAATACTTATCCGCAAGCGAAGCGATCCGCTTGCGGCTGAAATCTATTTTTTTCGTTCCGTCGTTCTTCATAACGCTCCGATCAAACCTCACTTTCTTTTAAACAATGCATCCGCGTCCTTTGCGGTAAATTCGTAATCGGTATTGCAATAATGACAATGTACCCGTACCGCACCTTCCGCGGCAATAATCTCTCGCATTTGCGTTTCCCCTAATGCCACCATGACCCGAGCCAAATAATGCCTCGAACAGTTGCATTTATATTTGCTTTCCCGAAGTTCCCACACTTTTTCAGACGTTTCAAACAATGCGGTCGCCACGTCGGATACGCTCGAAGTTTTCATTCTCTTCAACGCATCCTCTAAAGGATACGCCCAAGTCT
This sequence comes from Clostridia bacterium, assembly GCA_017457225.1. Taxonomy (GTDB): domain Bacteria; phylum Bacillota; class Clostridia; order Christensenellales; family Borkfalkiaceae; genus Scatosoma. The sequence goes on from JAFTHW010000016.1 coordinate 4,933, forward strand.
TTTGCAACGTTTCCTCGTCCGCAAACGGCAAGGGCTGTAATACTGCTACGCCCGCAAACGTACAATTCCCCTCTTCGTCCGTTTCCACAACCGACTGAAAGCGCGTAGGCAGCTGCTCGCTGATGCGGAAATACTCTTCAAACGCCTCGTCTACGGTTCCGTTTGCAGGGAACGCGCACGCGCCCACGAATGGACGGCTGTACCCGTCGTTACGAATGATCGTGAGCGAGCCGATCTCTCCCCAACATTCTTTTTGCGCTTCTTCGCCGCCGTCGCCCAACGCTTCCGTATTATCGATATAACCGCGGATACACAAATCACGATTGCCCGAAACCGCAATTTCGCCACCTGAGCCATTCCCTTTTGCGGAAAGGGAAATTTCACCCGTTTCTTCTTTTAAACAAGCGCTCATAAACGTCATCGCAGACAACGCTCTTCCAAACGTTGCGGCGGACGTTCTCGACAGTTTATGTAAACGAACCCCCTCCCAAACGATCTCCGTCGTATCAGCGAGCGTCAACGATACTTGCCCGTTATAAACCAAAGTTCTGAGTACGTTTTTCATTTTGACTCACTCCTTTCTTTGCGTCAGAAAACAAATCCGGTCGCTCAGGCTCTTATCTTCGCCCAAATGTCCCTCTACGGACAAAACGCAAAATCCGTTGTCTTGCAAGGCGGAAACAATTTCTTGCTCGTCGTAAATATACTGCGTATGCGTTTCGTCTTTCCGCTCGAACGCGCCGTCCGCGCGCTTGACAAACAGCGTTACGTCCATCGTCACGACGTCATTCTCGATTTTATTGAAAGACAAATACGTAACTTCCTCGCGATCGTCCGCGCTTACAGTATTTGCAATCTTCTTCTCGAATTTTCCTCTAGAGCTGATATCGAACAGGAAAATTCCTCCTTTTTTCAGCCCCGAACGAATATTTTTGAGCGCAACGCCTAGTTTCTCTTTTGGAATATAATTGATACAATCGTTGATCGCCGTTACGAAATCAAAACGTTTGGGCGGTTTCTTTTTCGTAATATCGCCCAAAACGTATTCGCCTCTGATTCCCGATTGCAACGCCTTTCTTTGCGCCACGTCCAACATTTCCCACGAAGCGTCCATACCTGTCACGTCATAGCCATATTGACGGAAAGCGCGCGTAAACCAGCCTCCACCGCACCCGAAGTCTAACCCCGTTTGCAACGGATAAGCGGAAAGCTTCTCAATTAAATACTGCGACCAATTTTCATAGCCGCAGTCATCATTCAGATATTCGAACCATTCGGCAAGCGTCGTATAAGCCGCGTTCTTTTCCATCTGTTCGCCTCCATTTTCTACTAGCCGCTTATTGACCGAGCAGCTTCGGCGGCTTTCTCTTTTTCTTTTTACCGTTTTTATCCGTTTCGTCCTGTAACGCGCGTTCTCTTTCTTCAAACAGTTTATTGTACTCAACGTAGCGAGCGTCGTTCTTATGCTCTTCCACGTACGCTTCGCTATCCGCCTGAATTTCTTTCTTGCTCTCGCGCAATTTTTTCAAATCCTCACGCGTGAACGATTCGGGAAGCTCGTACACCTGTAATTCGTCGTCGATAGGCTTCATCGGTTGCGAAGACAAGCGGGATTTTCCATAGGAAAGAATCGTGCGTTTATACTCCTCAACGGACGAGCTTTGGTTCTCTTCTCCCGCCACCTTTTCTCTACCGTAAATCCCCTTACCCACTTTCGCGCCGGCAATTTTCGGATTGATATATCTGTCAAATACCCATTGCGCAAAATCCAACCATACGAGCAAAGGGTACGCCAACCCGAACATTAAAACGACCGTGACCGCGATCACCAAGAACAACGAGCCGCCGATCAGGAACAACACGTACGGCAAAATCGCCAACACCACGAAAAATACCGATTGTATAATCGTACCGAGCGTGAATAAGAAAGAATTTCTAAGCAATGCAAAGAATCCCAATTTATAATTGACTCCCTGCGCCAAGATCCACAGACACATAATTCCTACGAACGCAAAGATCACGTAACTGATGCCCGTAAAAATCTTTAAAAAGACGTCCCCTGCTCCCTGCGTTCCGCCTACGAGCGCAAGCTCGGTAATATTCGCGATCGTCTGCGTCAGCATAAGCGCGACGGAGAAAATCAACGAAGCCTGCAACGCCGTTTTGTAATTGAGTTTGATGCCTTTCCAAAAATCATTCGCAACAAATACGCCTTCCGTCCAAATCATATTGCGAATGACGTATAAGCCGCCCGACAAGCCGACAGCAGCGATTGGAGCCGCAATCACTACCCCAAAATACATCATAAGATCCGAACGGAGTTTGATGCTTTCCGCCAAGCCTTGTTGCATAGGCTCTGCGGGGAATCCGATTCCGAGGTTCGCGCCAAACGGATACATAATCGCATTGCTTTGCCCAACCATCAATCCTGCGATGATCACGGCGATCAGCGGTAAGAAGAAAAGCACCATCAAAAGATTTACCTTGACGATCTTTCCGAAATTCCCCTTGAATATATCCCAAAATAATTGCCAACGGTTGGTAGGCAACGTACTTCTCGCGTACTCCTCGCTCTTTTCTTTTCCTTCCAGAAGACGGGTAATCAACCCTTTCTTTTGTTGCGCCATAACAAACTCCGATACTTTTTTCTAAACGATGAATACCCATTCCCGCCGTTTTTGAATCACGAATCGCGCAGAGTATCCTTTCTCGCTAACTTCCTTTCTATTTTACTACAATTTTGTGATTATTTCAAGGAATTTTCAGAAATTTTTTAAATAAAATTTGCAACTCGTAAAAAATATTGAAAAATCTTTGACATTTGCGACTCAATATGCTATAATGACCTTGTTAAATAGAGGAGCGGACGAACATCAGTACCTCTCGCGAAGCGGACTAGGCGAATCCGCGTTACGACGCGACATGGGAAAGGGTATCTCCGCCGAAGCGTAAATTCCGTCCCTTTTACGCTGGGCGCGCGGGAGAATACCCGCGTGACTGTCACCGTTCGTGAAGAGCTATTTACCGTTTTATCCCCTTTTTATTATAAGGGAGAGGTTGCTTTTTCGACGGGGACTTCCCGTCTTTTCTTTTGGAATTTAAAAACGATCTTAGACATTGGAGGTCAACTATGAAAGAATACAAAGTAGGTGTTATTGGTGCAACGGGTATGGTCGGACAACGCTTTATGCTGTTGTTGGAAAATCATCCTTGGTTCAAAGTGACTGCATTAGCAGCGTCTTCCCGTTCGGCAGGAAAAACGTATCGGGAAGCAGTAGGCGATAAATGGGCGTTTGAGCGCGCAATCCCTGAAAAATATACGGAAATGACCGTATTAGACGCAGAAGCGGACGTGGATACAATCGCTTCGCTCGTGGATTTCGTATTCTGCGCCGTCAATATGGATAAAGCAAAAATCCGCGCGTTAGAAGAAACGTACGCGAAAAAAGAAATTCCCGTCGTTTCCAACAACTCCGCGCACCGCTTTACCCCCGACGTGCCTATGGTGATTCCCGAAATCAACCCACAGCACATCGAAATCATCTCCGCGCAACGTAAGCGTTTGGGCACGCAACGCGGATTTATCGCAGTCAAATCGAATTGTTCTTTGCAATCGTACGTTCCCCTCTTGCATCCTTTGAAAAAGTTCGGGATCAAGCAAGCGGCGGTTTGTACCTATCAAGCCATTTCCGGCGCAGGCAAAACGTTTGCGACAATGCCTGAAATTTTGGACAATATCATTCCGTATATCGGCGGCGAAGAAGAAAAGAGTGAGCAAGAACCCTTAAAGATTTGGGGTGAAGTCAGCGGCGATACAATCGTTTCTGCTACCGCGCCTGTGATCACAGCGCAATGTCTGCGCGTTCCCGTTTCCGACGGGCATACCGCAGCGGTGTTCGTTTCCTTTGAAACCAAGCCCACGAAAGAAGAAATTTTCTCCGCTTGGGCGACGTTCTCGGGTGAACCGCAAGCGTTAAAACTCCCCTCCGCTCCTAATCAGTTCCTCCGTTATTTTGAAGAGGATAACCGTCCGCAAGCAAAACTCGATCGAATGGAAGGCAACGGTATGAGTGTGACGGTTGGCAGACTCCGTGAAGACGTCGTATTCGATTATAAATTCGTCGGGCTTTCTCACAATACCCTTCGCGGCGCGGCAGGTGGCGCTGTGTTACTCGCGGAATTGTTGGCTGCAAAGGGATATTTCGACTGAGCACTTTTTAACACAAACAAAAGGATAAGGAGCATACAGTAATATTATGAAAGGATTTTTCAAAGGTAGCGCAACCGCGCTGATTACTCCGTTCAACGAAAAGGAAGTCAATTACAAAGTCTTCGGACAACTCATCGAATACCAGATCGAAAACGGAACGGACGCGCTGATCGTACTCGGTACGACGGGCGAGCCCTCTACAATGACTTTCGAAGAAGAGCATTTGTTGATGGACTACGTCGTCAAAAAAGTAAACGGCAGAGTCAAGGTCATTTTCGGTTGCGGAAGCAACAATACCGCCGATGCTGTGATGACGGCAAAGGCTGCGGAACGGTTTGGAGCGGACGGATTGCTCGCCGTCACTCCTTACTATAATAAATGTACGCAAAACGGTTTGGTTGCTTACTACAAAGCCATTTGCGAAGCCGTTTCCCTGCCTGTAATCGCCTACAACGTTCCCGGACGTACGGGCGTTGAAATCCAACCGGCTACAATGGCGAAAATCGCGCAAATCCCCAACATCGCCGGAATCAAAGACGCAGGCGGCAATATGAGTAAAACAATGGAAACCTTCCGACTTGTCCGCCATTTGTGTGACGTGTACTCGGGCGAGGACGCATTGAATCTGCCCATTTTGGCTTGCGGCGGCGCAGGCGTGATCTCCGTACTCTCCAATATCGTGCCCAAACAAGTCAAGGAAATGTGCACGTTGGCGCAATCGGGAAGAATGGAAGAGGCGATCGCGCTCAACGACAAACTCCTCCCCCTTGCCAACGCTTGCTTTGTCGAGGTCAATCCCATTCCCGTAAAAGAAGCGATGAATCTGCTCGGATTCGATGCAGGCGTTCCTAGAGCTCCTTTGACCAAAATCGAGGATGCGAACAGAGAAAAATTGATTGCGGCGATGCAAAATTTCGGACTGGAGATCAAAGCGTAATGGAACAGACGAGAATTATACTTTGCGGCGCGTGCGGAAAAATGGGTGGAAACGTACTTTCCCTCCTTTCCGAAGACGCGGAAGCCGTCGCTGTTTGCGGCGTAGACCTTTACCCCAAAGAGATCGGAATCCCCGTCTACACGAGCTTTCCCTGCGTTCAGGAACAAGCGGACGTGATCATCGACTTTTCCTCCGCCGACAACTTAAAAGAACGGCTCGAATACGCAAAGACGAACGGACTTGGAATTGTCCTGGCTTCGACGGGATTCACGACGGAAGATCTCGCTATGATCGACGAATACGCAAGCTCCGTCGCGATCTTTAAAACGGCGAACTTGTCATTGGGAGTCAATCTTATGCAAGCCCTTTGCAAGACGGCGGCGGAAGTCCTTGGCGAGAAATTCGACGTGGAAATCGTAGAACGGCATCACAACCTCAAAAAAGACGCGCCCTCGGGCACGGCGTTGATGTTGGCGCAATCGGTCAACGAAGCGTTCGACAGTAAAAAACGTTACGTGGAGGGTAGAAGCGGTATGGTCGGCGCGAGGGAGTCCTCTGAAATTGGAATCCACGCCGTTCGCGGCGGTACGATCGTCGGGGAACACGAAGTTATGTTCGCAGGCGAAGACGAAATCATTACGATCACCCACAGCGCCAGAAGCAAACGCGTATTTGCGGCAGGCGCGATTCGCGCGGCGAAGTTTTTACAAGGAAAACCCGCAGGCAGGTACGAAATGAAAGATCTTTTAAACTCTGAAAACTGATCTGCAAACTTCTGCGGTTATATCAAAAAAGCAGTCCGATAAGGACTGCTTTTATATATCAGAAGATAAGGTCGTGGCGTTTTTCGCCACGACCTTATAAAATCCACCGGCTGTGCCGGTGGTAAATAGCTTTAGCTTCAAGCCTTGCCTTTGCTATACAAAAAAGCTCCTTTGTGCTAAACTAAATGTACGACTCG
>JAFTHW010000017.1 GCA_017457225.1 Clostridia bacterium
ATCTCTCGCGGGTATTTGCAACTCGCGGCACTTGATTTGAAGCGCTCGGCGCATCCGGCGCTGTGGCTCGTAACCTGGGATCCGTCTCAGCCGACGGCGACGCGTCCGCTCGCCATCCAAAAAGACGGCACGTGGTTCACCTACGGTTACGACATCACGAAAAACATTTGCGAAGTCTTCGGTCAACACGGCTACATCCGCACGGAGTATTCCTACGCGCCCTTCGGTGCCGTTTCCGCCACTGGCGACGTTTCCCAACCCTTCCAATGGTCCTCGGAGCACTACGATTCCGAACTCGACCTCGTTTACTACAACTACCGCCACTATTCCCCCTCCCTCGGACGTTTCCTCTCCCGCGACCCCATCGAGGAACAAGGAGGACTCAACCACTACGCGTTCGTGAGAAATTCACCGACAATCCGAACAGACACCATCGGATTAAAAGGGAAAAGTGGAAGACCCAAGCCTGCGCCACTCTTCCCCGGAGGGGTTGGAGTCCCAATAAACCCTCTTCTCTCAAAAACACCACCGTTTGCAGACGAAATAGACGGAGGATTTTCTGCCGAAAAAAATCGGCTCTCAATAATGCTGATATTGAGAGATCTGATTTTAAATGGGGAAAAAATTTGTGAGGCAGGAATAAAAGAAAACCCTGTGTACAAGGAAAAAAAATGCAATTCTCCTAAGCAAGAAGGATGTTGCGTAATAACGCTACATGTCATTAGGGAATTCCCCGCAAGAACGAATTGGTGGGGTAAGTATATTCCAGGAAGTGGGGAAGTTGTCTCGATAGAGGGAATTAACTATTCGTATTACCCTTACGCGTGTGGTTTTGTTCAGTTTATTTTTGACCGCCCCGAAACAGTTGAACCTTTCTTTTCAAAATATCCGCTATGAAAAAAACAATAATAATTGCAACATTCCTTTTTTGTATTCTCTCAGGAATACTGATATTAAACAATCTTGGGAGTAAAGATGGAGAACTAGCTTTTTGCGTTAATGGGCAAACGATTTACTCATGCGGGATTCCACGCGAAGGCAAGGTTCTTCGTTTATCAGCGACACAATTTCGGGTCGCACTTCCGGTAGATTCTGCAGAAGCGCTATGTGCCAAGACCCTAAAATGCAATCTTAAGGCAGGTGACATTCAACAAATATTCTGGGAGGGTCGAGAAATAGCAACAGTCCGCCGTCGCGAAAGCCCCTCTAAGGATTCATACACAATTGCTCAATACTTTCCCCCAGAATATGTATCGGTATTTTTTGAGAATGAGACACAGGCAAACAATGCTATTAAAAATTTTCATTGGGAAATAGTTGTAGATTTTTCAACTCATCCCTGCAGAGAAACCCCTTCTTCATTAGATACACTTTTCGCGTCTGTCCTATCTACAGAAAAAGCCAATGATTTTATTTTAGAAGAACGGCGTTCGCGTGTTTTTGATGATCCGACAGGGCAATTCTATATTGAGAGGCGAGGAGAAAAAGTACGTCTCCCTGAAAATGTAATCCAAGCCATTTTTCATCAGGCAGACTCCATTGATTCTAACGGTTGCGGGAAAATTCCTCGACTCGGAACGTGGTTTGAATTGTAGAAAGGAATGACTTGTTGTGTGTTGTATCAACAGGAGGCTATCTTTCTGTCAACGCCGCATGATTACAACAACTGGCGATCCCACGGGAACGTGGCAAATCACTTACAACGCCGAAAACCGTCCGATTCGCTTTGAAAACACGGAAACGCAAACCGTCGTCGAATGCGCTTACGACTCGCAAGGTCGGCGCTTCGAAAAGAAAGTCTCCATCGCGGGAACGGTCACACTGCATCACCGCTATATTTACCGAGGCTACCTGCAAATCTCGGCGCTCGATTTGACGCGCTCGGCACATCCAGCGCTTTGGCTTGTAACCTGGGATCCGTCGCAACCGACGGCGACGCGCCCGCTCGCCATCCAAAAAGACGGAACGTGGTTTACTTACGGTTACGACATCACGAAAAACATCTGCGAAGTCTTCGGTCAACACGGCTACATCCGCACGGAGTATTCCTACGCGCCCTTCGGAGCCGTAACGGAATCCGGCGACGTCACGCAACCCTTCCAATGGTCCTCGGAGCACTACGACTCCGAACTCGACCTCGTTTACTACAACTACCGCCACTACTCCCCGGATTGGGGGCGTTGGCTAAGCCGCGACCCAATCGCCGAATTCGGGGGAATAAACTTGTACGGCATCACCGGAAACCGAATTTCTTACTTAAGTGATTTGCTCGGCATGGAATCTATTCCTGCGTCCGTTTGGGACGAAATAGAAGAAAGAGTAAAAAAAGAAGTAAATAAACTCGCGGAAAACTGGGACGCACGGTTCGAAAAAGAGTCAAAAAAATTAATTGATAGAGGATTTCGAAAGGCTCTAAAGAGTTCGGAGAGCCAAACGTTGATTATTCGGGAGTTACCCTATTTCCGGAAAAGAAAGACGGGAAACAAACCCAAGAGGGATTCTTTTTATCTTTTTCCGGATATGCGACACTGCCAACACTAGTCGAAACAAACATTGGAGATAAGCGCTACTCCGTTCAAGGTTCAAAGGAATGGAGAATCGGGCGAGCGGGCATTTCCTCAGCAGAAAGAGTAAAAATTTCCGACAACCCGAAGGTTTGCGGATGGAGCATCAAATTCAACATGACGATAACCGAAAATGCCGAAATCAACATCTCATATAACGGGAAATCTTCGTATGACTCATTTAGCGAAAAGCTTGAGCAAAGTGTTTCGCTTCTTTTTAAAGCAACATTTTAGAACGACGCTAAATTATGAAAAAATTGACACTTATTCTTCCCGCCTTTTTCTGCCTGCAAATCTATGCTCAGGTTTTTGATTTCTCCGTCTCTGATTGCGACATCTGGGGACGACCTACTCTCGTTGACAGGAAGAGCGGTAAAGAGCTCTCGGAAAATCCGCTTGTCCGACTATACGAAGAGTACTCTTCTCCGGATTTTGAATCGAAGATTCAAACGGTCATAGATACGTCAAACAGTACGGATGATATTGTCGTTTTGTGTGCAATTTGGGCAAACGTCGCCGAATCGACCAACTATGATGCATTACGAGCGATGATCGTAAAAAAAACAACAAGTCTCGACATTGAAGAGCTAAACACGCCCTATGATGTCTTAAAATCTTCGTGGGGAGCCATGCCGCCGCTCGACACGCGACTTTCTGCCTATTTGACGTTAATGCTTGCAGATAGAATAGGTATTATCCCGGGAAGCCCTGACGGCGAAGGATCGGCGTCGGAAATGATACAGGGAATGTCCGTTCGGTACTGGTTTGGAGCATATACTTCCGGCATGGCAACGAAATTCAGACATGTGGAAAAGTCGTTTTGGGGATTCCCAATCCTTGCCGAGAAAGATTGGGAACGTTGGCGCGCAGAATTTGAAGTGTTGCGACAAATCCTGTCTTATGAATTTGACGTATTTGAATTTCTGAGAGATGAGAGTGAAGATATAGATGAGTATGCGATTACCCTCGGGGGAAACCACTCGGGTATTCGATTGCTACGAGCGTTGCAAAGGTTAAAAGAAAATTCCCCCGATGCCGAACGTGAAATCTTAAATTTGGCAAATGATTTCTTTGTTCCGGCATATCCTTTTGCAGAAAAGATTCTTCTACAAAAATATAAGTACAAAGATGCAGCCTATTTTCATTATTTGGCCCAAAAGAACCCGACGCGAATTTCCCGAATGGGGGAATTCTTCGTCCGGAACGGTGCAAGAGAATCGGTGGAAATCGAAAAGATGAAAACCTTTCTCAACGAATTACTTGGTGCAAAAATGTTTGAAGAGGCAAAAGCGTATGGAGCGTATATTTCTATCCTAAATATTCCACAAGAACATAAAAAAGAAATAGACAACTACACCTTGCGTCGATTGGTAAAAAACGGATGTAATTTCGACCGGAGAGACGTGTTACATTACAAGAAAACCGGAAAATACATCATCCCAATCTTTGAAGAACGATTTGCTCAAGAATTGAGAAAATCGCTCCCGCGATAATGAACCATTAAATACCGAGTCTCAAAGTGAACAAAACAGAAACGCAAAGCTCGTATTCCGCGAACAATCTCAATCAATACGATTCAATCTCCACGAGAGAAGCGGTGTCCTCGCCGCTTCAATACGACGCTGACGGGAACGCGACGCAGATTCAAACGTCCACGGGAACGTGGACAATCGAATACAACGCCGAAAACCGCCCAATCCGCTGGACGAACGCCGCCACGGGAACGGTCATTACGATGGCTTACGACTCGCAAGGTCGGCGCGTTGAATACAAATCCGTGACAAACGGCACACAGAACACGTGGGTGCGCTTCCTCTACGACGGCTATCTGTGCATTCAGGTGTTGTATTCGAACTCGCCTTATAATGTGTTCAAGGAATTCGTTTGGGATCCGACGGAACCCGTTGCCACGCGTCCGCTCGTTTTCCGCTATGCGCCGAATAGCTTGAATTTGTTCTACGCTTTTGACGGGAACAAAAACGTCTCGGACGTGTTTTATCGTCTGACGTCGAACGGCATCGGCGCGCACTACGACTACGC
>JAFTHW010000014.1 GCA_017457225.1 Clostridia bacterium
AGCTACACCCGCCATGCATTCTTGGTGCGCCTGAAGAGATTCGAACTCCTGACACACGGCTTAGAAGGCCGTTGCTCTATCCTACTGAGCTACAGGCGCATATCGATACGCCCGCCGAATGAAAGAGTGGAGCGGGTGATGGGAATCGGACCCACGCGGCCAGCTTGGAAGGCTGGAATTCTACCATTGAACTACACCCGCATTTGTTTCAATTCGGTGCCGTATCAACACGCTTGTATATAATAGCATTATTCACAAAAATTGTCAAATACTTTTCGCAACTTTTTTTGAAAAATTTCTCTTTTTTTTAATTTATTTTTAATTTAACCGAAATTATCAAAAAATGTGAATTATTTTCTTAAATAAAAATCCACGTAGATTTTTTCCTTTTGATTGCCTTATTTTTACAAAATATGCTATAATAAAATCATAGAGAAATATTTATTTCACAATGAAAAAAGTGAATGTAGAGCGGAACAGAACAATCCATAAATATACGTTCAAAACGCTGAAAATCGGCATTAGGATCATCAGCAACAAATCCGAACGTCTATATTTATAAATGAACATACACGCGTAGATCGTAATCGCACCACCTAAAAGTCCCGCAAGATACAGCTTCCCAAGAGTTCGGTCTTTTTTGGTAGGCGGGGCATTTGGAGTGGGTTGGTCGTTCTCGGTAGCATTGACAATCTGAGGCTCGGATTCTATGAGAGTTTCTTTCTCTTTCAGACTCTTGACAAGAAGAAACGAATAGAAGTTGACGGCGAGAATATAACAAATAAGCAATATATATAACAAAATCATACAATTAGTTTGCACAAAAAACGATAAATCATTACAGAGGTATTATAGATTATGAAAAAAAGAGCATTGGTAAGCGTTTCAGACAAGACTGGCATCGTAGAGTTTTGTAAAAGACTCATTGATTGCGGATACGAGATCATCTCTACGGGCGGTACGGCAAAAGTGTTAAAAGACGCTTCGCTGCCTGTAATTGGCATCAGCGAGCTCACGGGTTTTCCTGAATGTTTAGACGGTAGAGTCAAGACGTTGCATCCCGTAGTACACGCAGGGCTTCTTGCGATGCGCTCCAATCCCGAACATATGGAACAGCTTGCGAAATTGAATATCAATACGATTGATATCGTAGCGGTCAATCTGTATCCGTTCAAGGCAACGATTTCCAAACCCGGCGTTTCGTTTGAGGATGCGGTGGAGAATATCGACATCGGCGGACCTACGATGATCCGCGCCGCGGCGAAAAACTATCAAGACGTAGCTGTTGTCGTCGATCCTAAAGATTATGAAAGAGTCCTTTCCGAATTGGAAGCAGGGGAAATTACGTTGGATACGAAGAAATACCTTCAATACAAGGTATTCGCGCATACAGCGGTGTACGACAGTATGATTTCCAACTATTTAGCGCAACAGTTGGAGATTCGCTATCCCGACAGCATTACGTTTGCATATGAAAAATCGCAAGATATGCGTTACGGTGAAAATCCTCACCAAGGCGCTTCCTATTACAGCGAAGAATTTATCCGCGCAGGTTCTTTGTCCAAGGCAAAACAGCTCTGGGGTAAAGAATTGTCTTATAACAATATCAACGATGCAAACGGAGCGTTGGAGCTTGTTAAAGAATTCGACGAGCCCTGCGTGGTGGCGAGTAAGCACGCAAATCCTTGCGGTGTAGGCGTAGGTAAAACCATTTACGAAGCGTATATCAAAGCGTATGAATCCGATCCCGTTTCCGTATTTGGCGGTATTCTTGCGATCAACGGAATCGTGGATGAGGCTACGGCGACGGAAATCAATAAAATTTTCATTGAAATCGTGATTGCCGAGGGTTATACGGACGGAGCGTTAGAGATCTTAAAATCCAAGAAAAACATTCGTCTTTTGGAGCTTCCCGATATCAAAACTCGTAGAGAATCGAGCGCATACGATATGAAAAAGGTGTATGGCGGTTTGTTGTTGCAGGATTACGACGAAACGTTGTTTGCGGAAGAAAACGTAAAAGTTGTTACCAAGCGCGCGCCTACCGAGGCGGAAATGAAAGCGATGTTGTTTAATTGGAAGGTCGTGAAATATACGAAATCCAATGCAATCGTAATCGGTAAAGAAGATCGGACGACGGGTATCGGTATGGGACAAACCAACCGTATTTGGGCGGCACAGCAAGCAATCGAACACGCAGGCGAAGAGGCAAAGGGGTCGGTTATGGCGTCCGATGCATTCTTCCCGTTCCCCGATTGCGTAGAGGAATGCGTAAAAGCGGGGATCACGGCAATCATTCAACCGGGCGGAAGTATCCGCGATCAGTTATCTATCGACGCTTGCGATGCGGCGGGAATTGCAATGATTTTCGTAGGGGATAGACACTTTAGACACTAAATCGCTGAAAAATCAGTATAAAAAACGGAGTAACTGTCGAGTTTACAGTTGCTCCGTTTTCCCTATACTCTATCACACATAATACCTATGCGTGATAGAATATGACGGGTACTATGTCAGATAAAATACCTATGCTTCGCATAGTAGATAAAAGAAACTCAGGAGTCATATAGACGCCTGAGCTTCTTTTATCATAAGGGATTTCGTTATTTAACGTCGTTCCACATACGGTTTGCGCGTTCGTTGGTTTCTTTGTCAAACGGCTTCATTACAATCAGTCTGTCAATAGTAGTTGCATCGGGATATTGCGCGAACAGTTGACGGTACGTTTGCTCTTCCTCGACCTGTAAAACGTAATCGTTAGAAGAATCGTTTGCGAAGAAATAATTCAAATCGTAATCGGCAAGCGCCGCTTCTTCGGATTCTTCTCCTTCTTCAGGATAATAGCTATACGTTTCGTCTACATATTGATATACGAGATCGCTGGCGATACAGCTCGTATAGCCGATATAGTACATATTTCTAACGACGTTATCGGGACGGGAAAGGAAATTGATGAATGCCGTAGCAAGTTCCACATTCGCGCCTTTAAGCATCGCCCAGCCGTCAAACCAAAGATTGGATGTCGACGCGGGAATACTGTAATTGAGATAAATAGGATCTTCCGTGTTTTCTGCCGTATCCATCACGAATACCGCGTCACCGCTCCACTGATAGGTTGCCGTTAACGTGCCCGTCAAAACGTGTAATTTTGCTTCGTCCGTTTCTAGTCCGTATACGTTTTTACGGAGTTTTTGCAACTCCTTTTTAACGGCGGACATCGTTTCTTCGCTGGTCGAAGAGGATCCGGACATCATTTCGGTAATTTGGTTTTGATAGGTCGCTTTATCCAACAGTCCGTTTTCGTACTCGTTTTTCAATCGCAACAATTCGTCTTGATGCAGGAGTCCAAGTCCCGCGAAATAGGAGTCACGGACATTGTCCTTTGCCGTGATGCGCCTATAACATTCCTCGGCGGTGAACGCGCTCCAATCGCTCATAACGCTATGGGCAACCGTATCGTTTTCAAAATCCGCGGGATTATAGATGAATCCGGTCGTTCCCCACATATATCCCGCTGCGTAGGAAGACATAGATTTTCCGTTGGAAAGAATCAATTTATTGAACACGCCCTCCTTTGCGACGGATTCGATATAGTGCGAAACGTTTTGCGCGTAATAATTGTGCTCAAATTGGGCGGGATCGGTGTTGTAGAATTCGGTAGGGTATTCCTCCAACATATTTTCCGCCGCAAGCTTCATAATCAAATATTCGGAGGGGCAAAGCAAGTCGTACGTATTGCCCATTTGAATCATATTATACATCGTTTCGTTGTCCTGAAGGGGGATATATTCCACTCGGACTTTTTGATGATAATTTTCTTCGTACCAAGTTTCAAACTCTTCGTATAAGGGACGGCTTTTTTTGAGGTCAATGCCCGTAACCGATTGATACCAGTTGACGAAATCCGCATTTTCTTCGTCTTCGTACAGTTCGCCGCCCATATCGATATATTCGTCCCAGCTTGCCACACGGAGCACGAGCGTACCGTCGTCGCCTGTATTTTTACAGGAGGTAAGAGCGAGGGAGGAAAGCATACAAATGGCTAATGCAAGGGAAATTTTTCTCATTTTCCTTTCCTCCTCGATTTTCTATACGCAAGTACGTTTGTCGTGACCACGATGGCAATGATCAAGAAGAATATGATCGCCGTGAACGCCCAATACGCCGCTTTGATTTCAGGACCCGTGATGTTGTTTTTATCTAAGCCGTAAATATGCGTGCTTATTGTGGTAAAAGAGTCGGGTTTCGTGTACGCCGTAATGACGTAATCGTCGAGTGACAAGGTAATCGCCAACAAAAATCCTGCGACGATGCCGGGCATAATTTGCGGAATCACTACGGAAAATAACGCCTTTGCAGGGCTTGCGCCGAGATCGAGCGCCGCTTCGTATAAATTGTTGTCCATTTGTTGAAGTTTTGGCATAACGGATAATAATACGAACGGCGTACACAAGATCATTTGTCCCAACACGAGGGGGATATACGTTTCCTTGTCAAAGCCCACGAATGCGATCAATAAAGCGAACGAGATTGCCGTTACGACTTCTGCATTGATCACGGGAATACGGTTCATTGCGGACAAAGAGGAGCGGATTCGTTTCTTGGAATAGAAAATTCCGATCGCGCCGATCGTACCTAAAATCGTCGATAAAAACGCAACGATCAAAGCCAGGAGTATAGTTTGCAATACGACGCGGAACGGCTCGTTGTCCAAATTAAAGAAATATTTGTAATGATCGAAGCTAAACCCTTCCAAACCCGTTTGAATATAATTGCTGTCGCTGAAGCTGTAAACGGTCAAAAATAGAATGGGAGCGTAGATAAAGAAGAGAATCAATGCAATAAAAGCCCACTTGAGGCAACTTTTGAATTTTACCATAACGAAGTACCTCTTGCATTGGTTTGTTGTTCTTCTTTAAAGCCGCCCGTCAACCACGTGACGAGGAACATAAAAATCAAAAGAAGCAAAGCGATAAACGATCCGTCGTGCCAAAGTTGGCTAGAAAAGCAATCGTCGATGAGCTTCCCGATGATCTTTACGTTGCGGAACGTGAGATAATTGGAAACCACGTAGTTCGTCATCGAAGGTAAAAATACCATAGATACGCCGCTTGCAATTCCCGCTTTGGAAAGGGGAAGGGTTACTTTTACAAACGCTTTTGCGGGACTTGCGCCTAAATCTTTCGCCGCCTCTACGTAACTAGCGTCAATCTTAATAATAGTCGTGTAGATCGGCAGGATCATAAAGGGCAGGAAATCGTACACCATACCGATAATGGTGTTGGCGAGATTCCATCCGTCTGATTTATTGTACGTTCCCATCCATACGAACAACTCTTTGAGCGCGTTGATACGGAGTACGAAATTTACCCACATAGGAACGATAAATAAAAGCAGGAGTAAAAACTTATTTTTGAGTTTACTCTTTGCGATAATATACGCGACGGGATAAGCGATCAAAAGACAAATGAGCGTACTCATAAACGAGATAAACAGACTCGTGACGATGGTTTTAAAAACGGAAGATTTGAAGAAATTTCCGCTACCCGTAAAAAACAGGCGTACGTATTCAAACGTCAGTTTGCCGTTGTCGTCTACGAATGCGTAGTACGCAATGATAAAGAGGGGAAATACCACGAAGAACAAGAGAAACAGCGCGTAGGGAATCGCAAGCCATTTCCTTGAAAAACGGGGAGTAAGCTTGGCGATCGTCATACTTTTCCACCCTCCGTAGTCTTTAAGGTAAGACGGATTTTTTCTTTGGGAATGATCAAGCTGACGAGGTCGTTTTCATTCCAAAGATCCTCGCAGGCAAGTACGTAATCTTCCTCGTTTTCCGTTCTAACGATATAGCGGTAGTATTCACTCTTATAAATTAAGGAAATGATATTTCCGCGCGCGCCGCCCTCGTCGAGATTGTCACTCATCGTAATGGCGTGCAGATCAACTTCTACGTTGACTTCCGTATCTGTCAAATCCAGCTGTTCGCCTTTCGCCGTGATCAAATAACCTTCCTCATCCAAATGACTGCCGGGGTAGAGTTGCGTAACGTCGCACTCAAATTCCCCGTCGCCGAATTCTACCGTGTTGCGCTTGGTGATGACGCCCGCGAATTTATTGACGCGGAATACTTTCTTCATAACGTGGATCCCGTCGGGAGTAAACACGAGTCCGATTTTTTCTCCGACTTCGGGAGCGGAAGTGCTTTGAATTTCAATTTCGTTTCTACCGCATTGTACGAGGATTTGATAATGGATTCCCTTAAAAACGACGGAGGTTACTTTGCCTTTTAGCATACCCTCGTCTACGGATGTGATTTTTACGTCTTCGGGGCGTACGACGACGTCGACAGGCTCGTCTTTTTCAAAACCGCCGTCCAAACACTCGAACGCCTTTCCGCAGAACCGTACTTGACCGTCTTTGGGCATAACCCCAGAGAAAATA
Source organism: Clostridia bacterium (assembly GCA_017457225.1). GTDB lineage: Bacteria > Bacillota > Clostridia > Christensenellales > Borkfalkiaceae > Scatosoma. Next base: position 6,445 of record JAFTHW010000014.1, read on the forward strand.
TTGCTCTCTCCAATGAAATCGGCAACGAACGTATTTTTCGGCTCATTGTAGATCATTTCTGGAGTCCCGATTTGCTGGATTAAACCGTCCGCCATAACGACGATGGTATCCGACATCGTAAGAGCTTCTTCTTGATCGTGCGTAACGTAGATAAACGTAATGCCCAAACGCTTGTGCATTGCTTTCAGTTCTAATTGCATCTCTTTGCGCATTTTTAAATCGAGCGCGCCCAAAGGCTCGTCCAAGAGCAGGATTTCAGGCTCGTTTACGATTGCGCGCGCAATGGCGATACGTTGTTGTTGTCCGCCCGAAAGGGTGGAGATGCTACGGTTTTCAAACCCGACGAGGTCTACGATCTCAAGGGCTTTTTTGACTTTTTCCCGAACGACTTCTTTGGGAAGTTTTTCGTGTTTGATTTTTTGATTGCCTTTTTTGTCAACGACGGTGGTTTCCACGCGTTTCAATTTCAAACCAAACGCAACGTTCTCAAAGACGTTGAGATGAGGGAATAACGCGTATTTTTGGAATACCGTATTAACGGGACGTCGGTTGGGCGGCAGTTTACTGATGTCTTCGCCATTTAATAAAATTTGACCGCTCGTGGGCATTTCAAAACCTGCGATCATACGCAACGTAGTGGTCTTACCGCAACCCGAAGGTCCTAACAGCGTAACGAATTCGCCTTTTCTGACGTACAGATTGATGTTTTCAATCACGGATACGCCGTCGAATTGTTTGCAAACGTCCACAAGCTCGATGATGTTTGAGGATTTTTTCATATATGTATACTCCTGAAAAGTCTTTTGTGATCAATATATAATATAGAAAGAGTAAATTAAAAGTTCGGGGGAGTGGAGATCCATAGGAATTTCGCCTTTCCCTTGCCTTTATTCAAAATGTAGTGCGGTTTTCCTGCGGAATAATAAAACGCTTCTCCCTTTTTACAAAGGTAGCGCTTATTCCCAAGCTCCACTGCAATTTTCCCTTCGAGTACGTAGCCGAATTCTTCGCCTTCGTGGGGAATGTCCGTTGGTGACGAAACATTTTCTTCCAGCTCAACGAGGACGGGTTCCATCATATTCTTTTGCGCGTTGGGAATGAGCCATTTCAACAGGACTCCCTCCGAATCTTTCTCAAAGAATTCTTCTTTGGAGAAAACAACTTTCTCTTCTTGCTCTTCTTGAAAAAATTCAGAGAGATTGCTGCCTAGGGCGGATAGTATATCCGTCAACGTTGCAATCGACGGACTGTTCAAATTGTTTTCTAGTTGCGAAATATAGCCTTTTGTTAGCTCGCAGCGATCCGCCAGCTCTTCTTGCGTTAAACTCTTTTGATTTCGCATCTGTTTGATTTTCTTTCCTAAATCCATAATAAAAATCCTTATTTTTGCGACAAAAGTTTAGTATTGGTAAACTTTTTGCTTTGTATTGGCAATCTTTTTGTTTGGTTTGTTAAAAATAAACGGAAAGTTTAGTGAAAATAAACAATAACGATATTTATTATATTGTATATATAATAGAATGTCAATTATTTTATGGGCAATTTTGAATATTTTTTAATCGCTGTATAAAAAAAGTAAAAAAGCGCGGACTTCCCAGAGAAAAATCCGTGCGAAAAAGAGGGCTTGTTATACGAAAAAAGGGGTCTACCGTTTGGCAGACCCTCATATTTATAATATGAAAGAGTATCGCTTATAATTAGTTCAAAGAAGCGAGTTTCTTTGCAAGTTTAGCTTTTCTGTTGTTTGCGTTGTTCTTATGGATAACGCCTTTCGTTACAGCGCTGTCGATTGCGGAAACGGTAGCGGGGTAAAGCTGCGTAGCTTCTTCCTTGTTACCTGCTTCTACTGCCGTAAGGAATTTCTTCACTTGGGTCTTAAGCGCGGATTTAATAGCTTTGTTTTGCATAGTTTTCTTTTCGATAACCAAAACTCTTTTCTTTGCGGATTTAATATTAGGCATAATCTTCTCCTTTATTGTTCCTATTTCTTGTGAATTTGAATTGCGTAGACTATTTTAACATAATTTTTTTTGATTGTAAACTGTTTTTCGGTGGAAAAATGCGAAAAACGATAAAATTTTCATTTTTTTTGAAATAAGGGAGGCGGAAATGTATATTCCGGAGGGAGGAATTGCGTTTTTTGACAGCGGAATTGGCGGCTTGACGACTTTATGCGAGTGCGCAAAGCGGATCTTTGGCGAAAACTTTTACTATTACGGGGATAATACGCACGCGCCTTACGGGAATTTATCGTATGAAATAATACGAAACTACGTGTTCAACGCTTTTGATAACATCGCTTGCTTTCGTCCGAAAGCGGCGGTCGTAGCTTGTAATACGGCAACTGCCGTTTGCGTGGAGGATCTGCGGAAGCGTTATTCATTTCCAATCGTCGGGGCGGAGCCGGCGATTTTTGCCGCTGCCAAAAACGGGGGGCTCGTGTACGTATTGAGTACTAAAGCGACGTTTGAGAGCATTCGTTTTCGACAGCTCTGCCGTAGAGTAGAAACTTTCTATCCAAATTGCACCCTTGTTCCGTATGCTTGCGAGGGGTTGGCAGGGGAGATTGAAAGCCGTCTTTTAGATACGGAATATGATTTCACGGGTAGTCTACCGAAAGGCGACCCGGATTCAGTCGTGCTTGGGTGCACGCATTATATATTTATAAAGAAACAAATCGAGCAATTTTATGCTTGTTCTTGTTACGACGGAAACGCGGGAATGGCGCAACGCTTACGCTCCTTTTTACCCTCCGATTTTTCGGAGAACGGTACTCAGAATTCACCTTCGATTTTCTTTCTCGGAAACGCAAAAAACACCAATCAGACCATTTATGAACAAATGTTCGCGAAAGCCAGGTAAATAAAGGGTTTGAGGTGGTTAAAAATCCCAAAAAAATTAAAAAAATTTCGAAAAAAATATAAAAATCTCTTGACAATGGTTGAAAGTGGTTGTATAATAGAGTCATAGTAATATTTGCCAATCATAGAGGCAGAAATACGGAACGAGGAGGAGGGCGTAATGTTCAAAGGTGTATTTGAACATCAATTAGACGACAAAAACCGTTTGCGTATTCCCTCCAAGTTCAGAAAGGAGCTGGCGGGAGAGAACGGCGAAAAGACGTACAGCTTTTTGAGAGGTATGAACAACTGTATCTGCGTGATGTCCGACGATTTATTGGATGAGACGGTGGAACGGTTGGCCGAAGAAGGAATCGGCGATTCGAGCGCAGGCTCGAGAGCGTTCTTCGGAAATATTTTTTCGGCGGAAGAAGACGCGCAGGGAAGAGTAGTGCTTCCTCCTAGACTCAAAGCGATGGCAGGCATCAAGAAAGACGTTGTTACGTTGGGACAAGGCAAGCGCTTGGAAATTTGGGCGGCTGAAAAATATTACGAATATATGGAAGGAATCGATTACGATAACGAATTGAAGAAACTGGGGATTTAATCAATGTTAGATTTTTCGCACAAACCCGTTATGCCGGAAGAATGTATGCAAGCTCTTGCGCTAAAGCAAGGGGGAACTTGGTTTGACGGCACGGTCGGGGGTGGCGGACATTCCTATCGGATTTTGCAAGGCACAGCGCCCGACGGAAAACTAATCGCTACCGATTTAGACGACGAAGCGATCGCCGCGGCAACCAAGAGGTTGCAGGAATTCGACGGAAGATTCTCCATCTATAAATCCAACTATAAAGATTTTGAAAGAGTGTTTTTCGAAGCAGGAGTCGAAAAGATCGACGGAGCATTATTGGATTTCGGAGTTTCCTCTCATCAGATTGACGATGAAGACAGGGGGTTTTCCTATCGGGCAGGCAACGCGCCGCTGGATATGAGAATGGATCAAACGGCTCCCTTAACGGCGGAAACGGTGCTCAACACCTATGCGGAGGACAAGCTTGCAAGAATTTTAAAAGTGTACGGCGAGGAAACGTTTGCGAAACAGATCGCCGCGAATATCGTTAAAGCCAGAGCGAAGAGTCCGTTAAAAACGACCGGAGAGTTTGCGGAAATTATCAAGAACAGTATTCCCGCGAAATTCCGATTTGGAGCACCCTGCGAGAGAAAGAGCTTTCAGGCGATTCGCATCGAGGTAAACGGCGAGTTGGACGGTTTATACGAATTGGTGTTGGCGTTGACGAGAAGATTAAAAAAGGGTGGCAGAATCGCGATTCTTACCTTTCATTCCTTGGAAGACAGAATTGTAAAGGAAGCGTTTAAATATATGGAATCGCCTTGCACGTGTCCGTCGAACTTTCCCGTATGCGTATGTGGAAAGAAAGCGGAAATCAAGATCATTACCCGTAAGCCGATCACGGCGAGCGAAGAAGAACTCGAAGAGAATTCGAGAAGTAAATGTGCGAAACTCAGAGTCGCGGAAAAGATTTAAAAACTGGGAATAAGGGACGGAAAAAAGGAAATAGATACGGAGGAATTATGGCTACGCTTGTTGAAAACAGAGAAATGCAAATGACGAATGCCACGCAAGAGGCTCAAAAACATAACGCGCAAATTAGAGAACGTTATCAAAGATTGCAAAATGCAGAAGCCACTCAATTCGCGCAGTCGGTTGCCGAAAAGGAAGTGGCTCGCGTTGCTGCGCCTGTTGCGGAAGAGCCCGTATTCGTCCCCGTATTTACGCAGCCCGTTGCTACGGTTGAGCAAGCTCCGCAAATTACGGAATTCGTTTCCGCGCGCAGAGAATCTCCCGTATTCACGACGGAAAAATTGGACAGGGCGCTTGAAAACAGCGCGGTAAGACAAGAGATGGCTCCTACGCTCGTAAAACCCGTATATGCGCCTACGCCCGTTGCGACGGTTTCGGTTGCGGCGGAAGCGCAATTTACGCTCAGCGCGGCGGCAAAAGTCGTTTTGGCGGTATTTGTTGCGGTAGTGGTTGCAATGTTGACGTTGATTTGCGTAAATTCCCAAATCATTCAACAAAAATCCATCAAAATCCGCAACTTGGAAGAAAAGAAAGAAGAGCTTATGAATCAAAGCGAAGAATTGCAACGTCGTATCGATGCGGCGCAATCGCGTGAAACGATTGAAGAATACGCGAAATCGCAAGGTATGATCCGCGTGGGTGAATAAAAATCAAATAAACTTTGGTGCAATAGATAAAAAGGTTATCGTCGAGATCGACGGTAATCTTTTTTACATAATGACTATAAATCTATAAATTGTACGCGTATGCGCGCGCGTGAAGGGAAACGAAATTGTAGTAGACTCTCAAAAGTGGATAAAGAAATAAATTGAATAATAGAATATTTGCGGATTTTAAGATTCAAGACTTGTGTTTTTCCCTAGAAAATAATTGACTTTTGTCGGTAGGTTATGATACAATGAATTCACTTGATTGCGACAAGGAGTAACTATGTCGAAGAAGAAAAAAGAAAAAATTATCTATTACGACGATGGATCTACGATTAGCGATATGTCGAGCGTAAACCGCAAGGGAGAGAAGCGGGAACCGCCGCCCCCGAGAGAAAAGTCGACGTTTTGGGAAAAGTGGAATACGTATTGGTCGGCAGTTCGTTCGATGTTGCTGCCCTTGGGTATTGCGTTGTCGGTTATAGGAATTTTGTATATCTTATTAATGTTGATATCAGGTAATTTATTTTAACGGAAAAGAACGTAGAGTGTAAACTCTGCGTTCTTTTTGTATACTCGTATATTCTAAATCATTGAACTTGTCTTATATACTATAATAGAGAAACTATACGGGAGAAAGGTATTATCAAACGCGTTCATCAAGATTATTCTATATCAGTTTTACGAAAGAGAATGCTTGCTGTCGGAGTGGTGGTTGCGATTCTGTTTTGCTTGTTATGCGGACGCTTTTTCTATATCCAGATTTTTTGGCAGGAGGAATTGAATTATCGCGCGCTGGATCAATGGACTCGTGAGCTTCCGTTGATTGCGAAGCGCGGAACGATTACCGATCGTAACGGCGTAGCGCTTGCCGATAATCGGACGGTATATACGGTTTACGCGCGTTCTAACGCCGTCAAAGACAAAGAAGCAATAGCAACTGCCTTGGCACAGGCTCTGGAAATGGACCGACAAACGCTTTACGATAAACTCATCAAGAAAAAAGCTTCCGAAGTAACTTTGGCGAAAAAGGTGGAAAAGGAACAGATCGAGAAGCTAGCTTCGCTCTCTTTAGAGGGGATCTATTATTCGCGCGATAACGAGCGGATATATCCCAAGAACGATACGCTTTGTCAAGTGCTGGGTTTTACGTCTGTCGATAACGTTGGCACGACGGGACTTGAAAAATATTACGATAAGTTGCTATCGGGTAAGAACGGTGAATTGCTATATGAAACCGATCTAGTTGGGATTGAGTTGGAGGATAGCGTCGCCACGTACCTGCCTGCCGAGGACGGGTATAACGTTGAATTGACCGTGGATTACGGAATTCAGGAAATTGTGGAAAGCGCACTGCAAAAAACGGTAGCGGAGTACGCTCCCGTGTCTGCGGAATGTATCGTTTTGGACGTCAATACGTTCGAAGTGTTGGCGCTCGCCAATTACCCGTCCTATGATTTGAACGAAGTGCCGAGAAACGATATGGAAACGTTAAATAAACAATCGCGGAATACGCTTGTTTGCGATATTTACGAGCCGGGGTCTACGTTTAAAATCATTACTTCCGCTGCAAACGTAGAAGAGAGTCTAAAAGGAAACAAAAACGCATTTTCCGTTCAGCACATCTTTTCCAGTTCACGGACTCGTTCGGTGGACGGGACGCGGGTAAAATGTTGGAGTAATCACTCGAACGGGAAGCACAGCAATCAGACGCTTGCCGATGCGCTCAACAACAGCTGCAACCCGTGCTTTACGGATATTGCGCTTTCGCTCGGGAAAGAAACGTTTTACGATTATCTTTCCGCATTCGGTTTCGGGGCGAAAACAGGGATTGATTACGGCGGCGAGGGGTACGGACTTTTGTTGCCGGAGAGCGCGGTGCGGAATTGCGATCTTGCCAGAATCGGATTTGGGCAGACCATTGCCGTTACGGGAATCCAACTTGCTTGCGCAACGGCGTCGGTCGTCAACGGCGGATATTATTATACGCCGCAGCTTGTAAAACGGATCTATGCAGACGACGGTTATGTCTTGGAAGAGCGAGAGCCGGAACTTAAAAACCGTACGATCAGTGAAAAAGCGTCAGCAATTTTGACGGAAATGTTAGAAGGAGTCGTACGGGACGGGAGCGGTAAAAAAGCATATATAGAAGGGTATCGAGTCGGCGGAAAAACGGGAACTGCGCAAAAGTATGAAAACGGACGGATCGCCGCAGGGAAATACGTGTCCTCGTTCGTAGGATTTTTTCCCGCAGACGAGCCGAAGTATCTCGCGCTTGTGATTATAGACGAGCCGCAGGGCGCGTATTACGGTAGCGTTGTTGCCGCGCCTTGCGCAGGGGAGATATTCCAAGGAATCATTTCATTAAAAGACATTCTACCTCGAACGTAAAGGAAGCGCAGAAATTTATATAATTTTAAGAAATCGCAACATACAACGCAAAACAAAATAATACAATATACTAACGCAACAAGGACAAGGAGAGAGGATATGCGCCTTTTACAGCTCGTGGACGGATTGGAGAACTTTCAATGGGTAGGCTTTGGGAAAGAAGAAACAGAAATTGAAGAATTGCTTACCGACAGCAAGCAGTCATCTTATAACGGACTCTTTTTTTGCTTGACGGGCGGAAAAAAGGACGCTCACGCATACGCCGAAGAAAGTGTAAAAAACGGAGCGGTTGCGCTCGTGGTAGAAAGAGCGTTGGAGATCAATGTTCCGCAAATTCTTGTACCTGACGCGCGTTTGGCACTTGGAGTTATCAGCTCGAAATTTTTCGGCGATCCCTCTCGAAAAATGAAAGTGATTGGGATTACGGGTACGAACGGAAAGACGACGACCTCGTATATGCTGGCGTCGATTTTGGAAAAAGACGGAAAAAAGACGGGCGTGATTGGGACTCTTGGGATACGGTATCGGGGGAAACAAAAAAATTCTCCATTAACGACTCCCGATCCGATTTTTCTTCAAAAAACTCTTTCGGAAATGGCAGCGAGCGGCGTGGAATATGTGGTGATGGAAGTATCGGCGCACGCATTATATTATAAAAAAACGGCAGGGATTTCGTTTGCGGCGGCGATCTTTACCAACTTTTCCCAAGATCATTTGGATTTTTTCGGTTCGATGCAGGCATATAAAGAGGCGAAGAGTTTATTGTTCCTACCTTCCGTCACTCCCATTGCCATATTCAATGGAGACGATGAAACAGGTAGAGAGTTTGCCGCTATGCGTGAAAATGCAAAAAATCGGAGTGAAAAAACATATGTTTACGGACTCAATACTCCATCTGACGCATTTGCCGTGATTACGGACGAACGGATCGACGGTACTGAGTGTTTATTCAACGTCAACGATAAACTTTGCCGAGTGGAGATCCCTATGTTGGGGCGACACAACGTCTATAACGCTTTAGCAGCGGCGACTTGCGCCGTGGAGCTGGGCATAAAACTTTCTTCCGTGTCGCTGGGGCTGTCGGCTTTGAAAAGTGTAAACGGTCGATTGCAACGGATCGGGGGATATCGAGGCGGGGAGATTTTTGTAGATTTCGCGCATACTCCCGACGGATTGGAAAAGTCGTTAGAGGCGCTTCGTCCGCATTGTAAAGGACGGTTGATCTGTTTGTTTGGTTGCGGAGGGAACAGGGATAAAGCAAAACGCCCGTTAATGGGGGAAGTCGTTGCGAAAAAAAGTGATTTTGCCGTGTTGACTTCGGATAATCCGCGCTATGAAGATCCGCTTGATATTATCGGAGATATTGAAAAGGGGTACAGGCGATTTTCCGTTCGTTACGTAGTCGTTCCCGATCGAAAAAAATCGATCGCATATGCCTTGGACTTTTTAAAGGACGGGGATATATTGCTTGTGGCGGGCAAGGGCGGAGAAACGTATCAGGAAATCCTCGGTATAAAATACCCGTTCAACGACAATGCTATTATCGAAAAAATGATCGGTAAAGATACGGAAAAACAGGTATAAAAAGAATATGAAAATACATTTACTAACGTCGGTGGTTGCGTTTGGAGTTTCACTACTCTTATGCGTGATTTTAATCCCCGTATTACGAAAATTGAAAGCGGGACAAAACATTCTCGTTTACGTCAAAGAACACGCGAAAAAAAGCGGTACGCCGACGATGGGCGGGATCGCGTTCGTACTTGCGGCGTTGCTTGCTTCGGCAATTTTTTTACGGTTTTCGGATACGACTTCGACGTTTACGTTGTTGATCGGGCTAGCATATATGGCGGTCGGGTTGATCGACGATTTTTTGAAGCGCCGTCATAAGGAAAATTTGGGTTTAAAAGCCTATCAGAAATTTATTTTTCAATTAGCGATTGCAGTTTTTGCAGGGATTTACTGTGTAAGAGCAGGTTTGACGGTGTTACACGTGCCGTTCCTCCATAAAAGTTTCGATATAGGACTTTGGGTTTTGCCTTTGAGCGTCCTTACGTTCGTAGCGACTGTGAACTCAGTCAATTTAACGGACGGATTGGACGGATTGGCGTCGGGCGCAAGTGTTGCATTTTTTATTTCAATGGGGGTCGTGATATGGTTGCAGGGATACGCGCCTTCTCTCTCCGTTATCTGTTTTGCCATTGTAGGAGCATTGCTTGCGTATCTTATTTTTAACGTGTCGCCCGCGTCCGTGTTTATGGGAGATACCGGCTCGCTTGCTTTAGGCGGATTTGCCGCCTGTGTAGGCGTATTCAGCGGAAACGTATTGTATATCGCCGTTGTTGGGATTATGTTTGTGGTATCTGCAGCGAGTGTGATTTTACAGGTAATCTATTTTAAATTGACGAGAGGGAAACGGATCTTTTTGATGTCGCCTATCCATCATCATTTTCAGGAAAAAGGTTATTCGGAAAGTAAAATTTCCTACGTATATTTTGTCGTTACACTCGTCATTGGCACAATTTGCGTATTATGCATTTTATAAAACCGTAAGGAGGAGAATATGTATCCGAAACAACAAAGTTTTTTCATCGTCGGATTATCCCGTTCAGGGCGCGCCGCCGCGGAATTTTTATTATCCCGAAACGCGACGGTGTACATATATGACGACGTAGGAAGTGAAAAAATCGAGCGCACGGCAAAAGAATTGGAGTCCAAAGGCGCGAAACGCACAAAAAAAGAAGAACTTCCCAAAATGACGAATTTATGCGACGCGTTGGTGCTCAGTCCCGGTATTCCCGTAGACCATCCGTTGGCGGTAACGTTTAAACGTAGCGGACGCGCCGTAATCGGCGAAACGGAGCTAGCGGCGCGGTTTATGCGTTGTCCTATTATCGCGGTGACGGGTACGAACGGAAAAACGACGACGGTTTCTATGCTTGCTCAAGTTCTGCAAAAGGGCGGTTTGCAAGCGCAAGCGTGCGGAAATATCGGAACGCCGATGTTGGAATACGTCACATTGGACGAAAACGCCGTAGCCGTTGCGGAAATTTCCAGCTTTCAGTTAGAAACGCTCTATTCGCTTTGCCCGCACGTTTCGGTAGTTCTCAATATTACCGAAGATCATTTGAATAGACATTATACGATGGAAAATTACGTTTTTCTAAAATCCAAACTCCTTAAAAATGCATCGGAAACGGAATACGCAGTACTCAATTACGACGATTCTACGGTGCGAGGTTTTGCGGAAAAGACCAAGGCAAAAATTTTGTGGTTTTCCGTCCGGGAACGCGTTGCCGGAGCGTATTATGAAAGCGGAAATTTGTATTTCGGGGAAGAAAAGATTCTATCGGAGTCCGAACTTCCCGTATCCGGACTTCATTCGGTACAAAACGCGTTGGCTGTGATCGCGGCAGCAAAAATTATGGGGATACGAACGGCGGATATTGCCGAGGCATTGCGCTCGTTTAAAGGAATCCGTCACCGAATCGAAAACGTGGGAGAAGTGAACGGAGTCACGTACGTGGACGACTCTAAGGGAACGAACGTAGACGCGACAGTCAAAGCGGTGGAGAGTATGAAAACGCCTACGGTCTTGTTGCTCGGCGGTAAGAACAAGGGCTATGAGTACCGTAGTTTGTTCTCGGTTTTGAAACGTTCCAAAGTAACGCACGCGGTTTTATACGGCGAAAACCGATACGAACTGTTGGCGAGCGCGCGGGAAAGCGGATTTGACAGCGTGAGTCTATGCGATCGTTTCCGTTTTGCCGTCCAAGTGGCGCGTTTGCGGGCAAAAGAAGGAGATACGGTATTGTTGAGTCCTGCCAGCGCGAGCTTTGACGAGTTCTCTGGGTATGAAGAAAGGGGGGATGCATTTGTCGAGATGGTTCGGGAATTTGCGCAAGCGGCGCAAGTCGAAACAACGGAAAACATCGGAGACTCTTCCGAAATTGATAAAAACGGAGAGTCGGACGTTGGCGACGACGGCGGTCACGACCTTCTCGTTGACGGACTCGCAACAGGCGAAGAAACGGAATGAAAATCACGGGGATTGGCTAATACTCGTTTTGACGGCGGTTTTATCGGGCTTTGGCGTAGTGGCGATTTATTCAGCTAGTCATTACGTTGCGGAAACGCAATATGGGGACGGATTCTATTTCGTGAAGAAACAGCTTTTGGGGTTTGTTTTGGGTTTGGTGGCAATGTTTATTTGCTGTCGATTGGATTACAGCAAGCTCAAAGGAAAAAAAGTACGTTGGATTTGCTTGATCGCGCCAATGGTCTTATTGGGATTGGTATTCGTGCCGGGAATAGGAAAGAGTAATTACGGGGCGACGAGATGGATCGGGATCGGAAGCGTTACCATACAGCCCTCCGAGCTTGCAAAATACGGTTTTGTGGTGTTTGCTTCGGCGTATATGTCCGAGCGAATGGAAGAAATGCGGACGTTTAAAGGCGTGTTGCCCGTGTTGCTTGCAGGCGGTGGGATTTGCGTACTTATTATTTTGGAGCCGAATATGTCCGTTACGATGTGCGTGGCGCTCCTAATGCTGGCTATGTTGTTTTTAGGCGGAATGAAATGGAAACATTTTATGATTATTTTCTTGCCGATTTTGCTTGCCGTGCCCGTTTTGATTTTAGCCGAGCCGTATCGCTTATCACGGCTAAGCGCTTTTCTCGATCCTTGGGAATCTCCGCGCGGCGAAGGGTATCAACTCATTCAATCTCTCTATGCGCTGGGAAACGGCGGTTGGTTCGGTACGGGATTGTTCCGATCTCGTCAGAAATATCGTTTTTTACCGTTTGCGGAGAGTGACTTCATTCTCTCGATCATCGGCGAGGAGTTGGGTTTTGTAGGAATTTTGGTCTTGTTTGCGGCTTGTGGGTTGCTTATTTTTCGTGGAATCCGCGTGGCTCGTCAAGCGGACGATTTCTTCTCCTTTTTAATGGCTTCAGGAATCACGCTCGTGTACGGAATACAAACGCTCGTGAATGCGCTCGTAGTCAGCGGAAGTATTCCGCCGACGGGCTTGCCGTTGCCTTTGATCAGTTCGGGAAATACGTCGCTCATTATTACGATGGCGTCTATGGGAGTCTTGTATTCAATATCCAAAAAGAAAAACAAAAAAGGGAAAAGTCATCGGTAAAACGGCGGGAACACAACCGCCGTTTTTTTCATACAATAAAACATAAGGAGCTTTTTGCGTATGGATAAATATATTATAGACGGCGGGGAAAAATTATACGGCAAATTGCAGGCGCAAAGCGCAAAAAATACTGTGTTGCCGTTGCTTGCCGCCGCTGTGTTGACCGATGAACAAGTGAAGATCCGAGGAGTGCCGAGTATCAACGACGTAGAGAATATGTTGCTTATATTAAGCGAAGTCGGTTGCAAAATCAAGCGAATGAAAGGTTGCGCCGTGATCGACAGTTCCAACGCAGTTTCCCACGAAATCCCCGCAAGGTTGACCAAGGAACTGCGTTCTTCCGTTTTTATGCTCGGTTCTGTATTGACTAGATTTAGAAGAGCGAGAATTTCTTATCCAGGCGGATGCGATATCGGACTTCGACCCATTGATCTGCATTTATCGGGATTGAAGAGATTGGGCGTTACGATTGTCGAAGAGAACGGTTATATCGATTGTAGGGCGGATAAATTGGTCGGGGCGGAAATACTGCTCGACTGTCCCAGCGTAGGCGCGACGGAAAATATCATTCTCGCCGCTGTAAAAGCGGAGGGGACTACCGTAATCCGCAACGCGGCGAAAGAGCCGGAGATCGTAGATTTGCAAAATTTCCTCAACGCTATGGGCGCGAACGTAAAGGGCGCAGGCGGAGGAACGGTCGTGATTCAGGGGGTTAAAACCTTGCACGGCTTGGAATATACGCCGATCGGCGACAGGATCGAGGCTGGTACTTACCTCGTTGCGGCGGCTTCCTGTGGCGGCGAAATCGAAATAAACGGAGTTCCGGCAGAGAATATTGCCGCGCTTTTACATAAATTGCGTGAAAACGGTTGCAAAATCTATGCAAAAAATGATAAAATAATATTGTCCAGCGACGGAAAGTTAAAATCCGTGCATTTGGTAGAAACGAGTCCGTTCCCCGGATTCCCCACCGATCTGCAAGCGCAGTATTCGACGCTATCCTGTACGGCGCGCGGAACGACGCTCGTCGTAGAGAATTTATTCGAAACTCGGTACAAGTACGCGGGCGAGCTTCGGCGTATGGGCGCGGACATTACGATTCGAGATCGTACGGCGATCATACGGGGAGTGGAAAAGTTGCACGGAGCGTATTTGACGGCGAGTGATCTTCGAGGAGGCGCAGCTTTGGTGCTTGCGGCGTTAAAAGCGGAGGGGCAGAGTACGGTTACGGACCTTTCGCACATCGACAGAGGGTATGCGGATTTTGAATGCAAGCTTCGGAAACTCGGCGCTAAGATTCGTCGGGTTAGGATTTAGAGCATCGGTATAAAGCCGACGCAGGGATACAAACTACGAAAGAGGAAATGAAATGCGGAAAAAAATCGTTTTGGTAATTTTATTGACGGCACTAGTCTTTTTATCGACGGCGGTGCTTGGCGTGTCTTTCGTGTATCGCGTGGACGGCGTGGTGTTGACGGCGCCCGTCGTATCCGAATCGGCAAAAACGGAAGCGGAAGATTTACAAAAGCGCTTGCAAACAGCGTACGAGGACGACAGTATGTTTTTTGTTGACAGCGCGAAAGCGGAGAAAATCGTCGCAGAATTTCCCTATTTCCGTCTTACGAGTTTTAAAAAGGATTATCCAAACGAGATCCGAGTCGTGATTACGGAGGATGCCGAAGTGTACGCAACTCCCGTTTCGGGAACGGAGGGCTATTATTATATATTGAACGCCGATGGAATCGTGCTCGGTACGAGAGATTCGTACGTGAATCGATCTACTTTGGAAAACAACGTACTTTGGACGGGGCTCACGACGTCGGGAACGCACGGTCAAACGTTGACGGGCGACGAGTGTATTCCGAGTTTGCTCACGTTTTCCAATCGCGTAATCGAACAGCTTGGAAACGTTTCTCTCAATTTGATTTCGGTAGACGTTTTACGACCCGCTAGCGCGGAAACAATCTTTCGTTTGTCTATGATTGAGGGAGTACGGATCTATGTTCGCAATCCTGCCGTATTGACGAGTGAGAAAGCCGCTGCGGCAATCGAGAAATATTTACAGCTCGACGACGGACAGCGTTTGAAGGGAATGATTATGGTGGATACGCTTTTGGATAGCGAGGAAATTATCGTTTCCTACACGCCTGTAGATGCGTTTGCAGGGGTGTAAAAGGCTATATTTGTCATTTGAAACAAGAAAACACGCAGATTTGCGTGTTTTTTTTCTCAATCCATTGACATTTTTAATGAAAAAGTGTATAATGTATCGTAAGGCAGTCTATTGATTTACAAAAGAGTTTTTACGGAGGGGAAAAAGGAATGAGAAACGAAAGCGTTGCGGTTTTGGATATACGATCGTATGAAGTTACTTTTTCTCTTGGTGAGAAAGGAGTCAACGATACGTTCGTTTCCTGTGGAAGTTGCAGTGAACGGTACGAGGGATATTCCACGAAAGGTTTTTTTGACGAGGATTCGTTCCGCCGCGCGGTGATTGCAACGATCACGTCCGTTAGGCAAACCCACGAGGGGATCATTAACGAGATCTACGTAGGTGTTCCCGCCGCATTCGTGTCGGTAAAGACGAAAGGACATACGATTTCCTTTACCAAAAAACGTAAAATCTCTGCGCAGGACGTTGACGCGCTGTTTGACAGCGGCTTGGACGAGCTGATGTCTCCGCAGGAGTGTATCCGTCGTTCCAATATGTATTTCACGTTCGGAGACAACCGTAAATATTTTTCGGAAAAGGAGCTGTACGGCGTTCCCACGAATTTATTAAAAGGCGCGCTTTGCTATTATTTTGCAGATGATCAATTTTACGCAACGGTAACTGCGGTATTGAAAGATTTGGGCGTTTTAGCCGTACATTTTATTCCCTCCACTTTGGCGCAGGCGTTATATCTGCTTCCCGAAAAACGTAGAGAGGGATATGCGGTATTGTTGGACGTAGGATTTTTAAATACTTCTATTTCCGTTGTATATGGCAACGGGATCGTACACGAGGAAACGTTCGATTGCGGACAAGGCACGATTTTGGTGGAGCTTATGGAGGCTTTGGACGTGGACTATGAAACGGCGCAAGATATGCTCGCTTCAGCAAACGTATCGGGTGGAAGTGTTCCGAAAGATTTATTTTGGACAGACGAGCGAGAGGAGCACTCCTATTCTTTGCAGGGGATCAACGACGTCATCAAACGCGGCTTGGACGTGCTGTGTGAACACATCGAATCCTTCTTCTTAAAATATTATCGAGAAAAAACTTCCGCGCTGTCGGGAAAATCCGTTTGTATCACGGGCGAAGGAGTTGTGGGAATAGGCGGAGCGACCGAGCATATTTCCAAACGTTTAAATCGTCTGGTGGAGATCGTGTGTCCCGATTTGCCTTACTATGACAAACCGTCCTGTTCTTCCAAAGTAGCGCTGATGAGTATCGCGCTGTCCGATCGGAAAAAATGTGGACTCTTTTATAGAATTTTTAACACTCTCGGAGGAAAAAAGAAATGATGAACAACTACGAAAACGAAACTTACGGCGGATATGACAACATTCCTGCGGATAACTTGTATGCAACACCATCCGCAAATAATCTTTCCGGCGTGGCGAAAATAAAAGTAATCGGCGTAGGCGGCGCAGGAAATAACGCCGTGGATAGATTGATCGAATCGGGCTTGAAATGCGCAGAATATATCGTTGTAAATACCGATAATCAGGCGTTGGCGCGCTCTAAGGCGGTCAATCGTATTCAAATTGGCGTGCAGTTGACGAAAGGGCTCGGCGCGGGCGCGGATCCTGCTGTCGGTAAAGCTGCCGCGGAAGAGAATAAGGACCGTATCCAAGAAGTGTTGAAAGATACCGACCTTTTGTTTATCGCGGCAGGTATGGGCGGCGGTACGGGTACGGGCGCAGCTCCGATCATTGCGAAGCTTGCAAAAGATATGAAGATTTTGACCGTAGCGGTCGTTACGCTTCCGTTTACTTTTGAAGCGAAGCGCAGAATGGACAATGCTTTGATCGGTATTGAAGAATTGAAAAAATCGGTAGATTCCATCATCACGATTCCGAACGATAAGATCCGCCAAGTAGTTCCGAAAGGAACGTCGTTCCCCGACGCGTTGAAAGTAGCGGACGAGGTATTGCGTCAAGGGATTCGCGGCATCGCGGAGCTGATTGTAAAACCTTCGCTCATTAACCTCGACTTTGCGGATGTGAAAACGACGCTCAAAGGTCGTGGACTGGCGCATATGGGTATCGGTGTGGCGAAAGGCGAAAAGCGTATTTCCGACGCAGTTCGCTGCGCTGTATGCAGTCCTTTGCTCAACACGACGATCGAGGGCGCAAGCTCGGTAATCTTGAACGTAATTGGCGGAAAAGATCTTTCCTTGGACGAAGTCGTTATGGCGGCTGATCTTGTCAAAGGAGTCATTGACTATTCCGCAAACGTGATTTTCGGCGCTTGCATCGACGAGGGAATGTCGGACGAAGTGGAAGTCGTGATTATCGCAACGGGATTCAACAACGCGCAGAATGGGATTTCTGCGGAAGCGCAGGAGTCTGTGATTAGAAGAGCGTCCTTACTCTCGCAAAAAATCGATTTTGCCTATAACGATCAGGCAAACGCAACTCCCGATCCCTACGCGTATCCTCAATATCCCGAAGCGAACGCTCCGTATGCAAATCCTGCATTCGGAACACAAAATTATAACGCGTATGCGCAACCCGCGCAGAGCGGATTTCAGCCTGTCTACAACACGCAACCGATGCAACCGATGCAATCCGTTCAACCGATGCAACCCGTTCAAGAAACGGTCGGTTTTGAGCCCGACGATCCAATTCCCGAAACTCCCGAAACAGCGGCGCAAGAACAACCGGATAGAAAACATCGTCCCAGATTCGTGGATTTCTTTATTAAAAAGAATGCGGACAAAAAATAATACAACAAACAAAAGAGCGAACCGATCGGTTCGCTCTTTTGTTTACAGGGAAAGAGCATTTGCATTGCGCAAATGCCCTTTCGAGGAAGAATAAATCAGATATGAGGATAAGCAATTCAATATATCGATAATATTCATTAAAATATATGATACAATCGATAATTTAAATCATTATATCATTTTTTGTTGAAAAATGCAACTATATCAGCAAAATTTCTTTCTGTAAAGTTATAAATATTTTTAATAGCAGGAATAAATTTTATTTATAACGAATACAATAGCGTATGCTTTTAAATGGACTGAAAGGAATTAAAAAAGTTTATTTTATCGGGATCGGCGGGATTAGTATGAGCGCGCTTGCGAAGTTTTTATCCACGTGTGGATATACGGTATCGGGTAGCGACGCCGTGCGGGGAGAAGAGACGGAGAATTTAGCGTTTTACGGAGTCAAAGTGTACGTAGGAGAAGACGGGGAACGAAAGGAGCTTTCGGAGGCGGACGTTGTGATTTATACGGATGCGATATCTTCGGAAAATCAAGAATTGCAAAAGGCAAAAGCGCTATGTAAAAAGATTTATTCCCGAGCTGTATTTTTAGGGATTGTCTGCGATCATTTTTCTTATGTGACGGCAGTTGCTGGAAGTCACGGAAAGACGACTTGTACGTCGATGTGCGCACATATTTTACGTGCGGCGAACGTTCCTTTTACGGCTCACATTGGTGGGGAGGACGGGGAGTTCGGCAATTTCTATACGAGCGGAAACGACTATTTTTTGACGGAAGCTTGCGAATATAAGAAAAACTTATTAAATATCCGCTCTACAACTGCAATTCTGCTCAATATCGATCGAGATCATATGGAATGTTACCAATCCGAACAGGATTTACGGAATTGTTTCCGACGGTTTTGCGGACAGGCGAAAACGGCGTTTGTTTGCGCGGACGACGAGTCCTGCAAAACACTTGGCGAATTTTCCACGTTCGGAATCCACGATACGTTGGCGGATTATCGCGCAATCGATTTGCGCGCGCTTGGAGAACGGTATTCGTTTACGGTAACGGAATACGGGAGTCCGTTGTGTCGGGTGAAACTACGCGCGATCGGAAGATGCAACGTATATAACGCGCTGGCGGCGTTTGCGGCGATGCGTTCGTACGGATTCGACGAAAAAGAGATCAAAAAGGGGTTAGAGAATTTTACCGCTGTAAAGAGACGTTTTGAGCGTATCGGCGGATATAGAGGGGCTAGCTTTATTTGCGATTACGCCCATCACCCGAAAGAAATCGCTTCAACGGTCGCTACGGCGCAAGGGATTTGCAGGGGAAAGTTGTACGTAGTTTTTCAACCGCATACGTATTCCAGAACGAAGCTATTGATGAAAGAGTTTGTCGAGTCGCTTCGTCCGATTGAAAATTTAATGATTTACAAGACCTATCCCGCTCGGGAAAAATACGATGCGGAGGGAAGCGCGGAGCATCTTGCCGAGCGCATCGGAAGTTGCTTGTATTCGGAAAACGTTTACGTTTTAAAAACTTGGTTAAAAACGACGGTAAAAGAGGGGGACGTCGTGTTGTTTTTGGGCGCAGGGGATATTTATTACGCTGCGCAATATCTGTTAAAAGAAATATAAAAAATGAAAATTGGACGAAAAGCGGAGAAAATCAAAAAAACTCGGCTTTTCGCCTAATTTTTTTCTTTCAAACTATTGAAAAATCTAAAAAAAAATGATATAATAAATACGTATGAACAGGAGGTGGATTTCTTGCGTCACAATCGAGAGAAAAAGGAAACGGTAAACAGAAAACAATCAGATTTGGTTACGAGAGAAAGCTTGTGCGCGGTTGGCGCTATTTTTTCGTTGATTGCATTGCTTTTTTTAATCACTCGTTCATTGGTGTTCGGTACGATGGGAATAGCCGTACACTCCCTGTTGACGGGATTGTTCGGTTATTTTGCGTTTCCTTTATTTATGGGATTGGCGTATCTTTGCGCGACTTCTTTGTTTGAGATCAAGCTCGTAAAAAACAGAAAAGCAGGACTTTGTATTGCGCTCGCGATCGTATTTGCGGCGTTGATCGTGCATACGGCAACGACGTATTCGTGGAACTTAAAAGGTTATCTTTCCAGATGTTTTAAGGCAGGCGAAGCGTTCCCGAAAGCTACGGCAACGGGGATTGTAGGCGCGTTGATCGTGTTGCCCGTCGTCTCACTTTTATCCAAAGTCGGCGGACTCGTGTTGTTGTCGGGATTATTTTTGTTTACTACGTATCTTGCCGTAATCAGCATTCAAAAACCCAAGGCTCAAAAACAAAAAACGGTAAAAAAAGCCGATGCGGAGTCGGTTTCGGCACAACCCGTAGAGATTCCGCTTTCGCAAACTCCGACAGGTCAAGCATTTGGACAAGCTCCGTTGCCTGCGAACTCGGTAGAGCCTGCGGTCGCGGCAAGTGAAACGTCGGCAAATTTCAATCCTGCTTACGGTAACGAAAACGTGCTGCAAAGACTGGCGGTTCGTTTATCCGATGAACCTTACGAGGCGCAACAACCCGTTGAGTCGTCCCAGCCGCTGGGACAAGCTTTTTCGCCGTTCGGTTCGTTTGATCAAATTCAACCTATTCCCGAATATAAAGCGACGAGTTATGATGACAGTCGAGAGTTTTTATTCGGCGGTAATCCCGCGGAAAATTATAAAAAGAATCTAATTTTCGATCCCAACGCAAACGTAAATAAACGCGTTGCGTTTGACCCGAATCAACCCATAGGGCAAGGCGGTTATACGCCCTCGTACACGGATGCATATCAAAACTCCGTAAACAGTGAGGCGCCGATTCGTCCGATGAAGATTTTGACGGATCATACGCCGCCTGCCTATCAAAACGGTTACGTTCAAGAAGAACCGTCTATCGAGCCCTCATATCCTACGTACGAAGAAAGACAGACGGCTTACGACGATTTGCTTTCTGAAGAGAAATCCAACGAATGTCGGAGCTCGGATCGTGACTATGAAAACGTTGGGACGTCTACGCCCGAAGTTTTGGACGTTCGCGAGCCTCAACCTACGAAAGAAGAACCGTCTTCAGGATATAGACGCCACGAATATATGGATTTATTCTCGCCGTCCAATCCCAACATTTTCGGTAGAGAGGAAGAAAACGAGGAGAAAGAAACTAATTCGTTCGGTCGTGATTCCACGTTTTTAAACAATCGTGACGAGTTTGAAGATCGCTCCGAAAGAGGTAGGGGAATTGATATTTTCGACGAAGAAGAGGAATCGCCTTATACGCTTCGTTCGGAATTTGAAGATCGGATCAACGAGAGTGTAGAGCCGACGGAGGATAGAGGCTTCTCCCGTTCGGAAGAGTTTTCGGATAGAATGGTTTCCGAACGCTTTGAAGAGCCTAAACAGCCCGAACGTATTCCCGAGCCGAAGATGGAGCCCGCTCCGCCGCCTCCTCCCAAACCTCGCGTGATTAAGCCGTATGTGCGGTTGAATTTAGACGATTTTGACTGTCGCGACGTAGAGCCTACGTCGAATATGGCGGAAGTGGAAGAAACGAAAGCAAATATCATTGCGACATTGGACGATTTTAAGGTCACGGGCGCGTCGATTGCTTCCGTTACGTTTGGTCCTACTGTTACCCGTTACAACGTAACCATTCCTCGCAATATTTCCCCTAAAAAGGTCGTTGCGCTCGATCAATCCATTGCCATCAGTCTGCATTCTAGCGGCGTTAATATTTATCCCAACTATGAAGACGGGGTTGTAAGCATTGAAGTTCCCAACAAAGTCCGTCAGTTCGTACAGCTCGGATGTATGTTGACGGGCGACACGTTCCAGAACGCAAAGCCTTCGTCTTTGATGTTTACGATGGGAAAAGACGTTGGGAACAGAAAAGTTTACGGGGATATTTCCAAGATGATTCACTTGCTCGTTGCAGGTGCATCGGGCGCAGGTAAGAGTGTATTCTTAGGCTCGCTCATTATCAGTTTGATTTATAAATACTCCCCCGAAGAGCTTCGGTTGATTTTGATTGACCCGAAAAAGACAGAGTTCGTTTTATACAACGATTTACCGCATTTGATGGTCAACGAGATCATTACAGACGTCAATAAAGCGGTACAAAGTTTGAATTGGGCGATTGGAGAAATGAACCGCCGTTACGCTTTGTTTGAACAGATGAGCCGTTCGGGAACGTACGTCGTCAATTTGGACGATTACAATTCTCATTTGGAAAAAGCGGAACGTTTGCCTAAGATCGTCATCATCATTGACGAGTTGGCTGACTTGATGTTGGCGGCGAAAAAGGAAATTGAAGACCGTATTCAGAATTTAACGCAAAAAGCCCGCGCGGCAGGAATCCATTTGATCGTTGCCACGCAAAGACCGTCCACGGACGTTATTACGGGCGTTATCAAAAGTAACTTGCCTACGCGTATTGCGTTTGCGGTTGCGTCTGACGTGGACTCTCGTGTTATTCTCGATCAAACGGGCGCGCAAAAATTGCTCGGGAAAGGGGACTTCCTCTATACGATGCAGGGAATCAATACTCCTGTCCGCGTACAAAGCGCGTTTATTTCCTCCGAGGACTCGCAGCGGGTGGTTAACTTTATCAAAGCAAACAACGAGGCGTACTACGACGAATCGGCAACTGCGTATATTAACAATTCCCGCTCGGCATCCGACGGCGGTAGCGGCTCGGACGACGAAGTGGAGGCGGTGTATATCGAAGCGTTGCGTTTGGTGATTTTGACGGGAAGCGCGTCGATTTCTATGATCCAGCGGAAGTGTTCCGTCGGCTATAATAAGGCGGGCAAAATTATCGAATGGATGGAAGAAACGGGTTATATTTCGCCTTTCGACGGTGCGAAAGCCAGAAAAGTCCTTATTACAAAAGAGGAATTCGAGAGCAAATACGGCGCTTTATAAAAAATCAAAAGAAAATGATAAATCCGGCGTACAGTTGTCATATTTATATAGATATACTATACGTGGATAAGGATAGAGAACGATGTGGAAAGAGAAACTGTTCGGCGTGATTTCGCTCGGATGCGATAAAAACCGAGTGGATACGGAAAAGCTGATCGGACTGTTAAAAGAGCGGAATTGTCGGCTGACGGACGACTTATCTCGCGCGCAAATTGTGATCGTCAACACCTGTGGTTTTTTACAATCGGCAAGAGCAGAGGCGATCGATACGATTCTGGAATGCGCGGACTATAAACGCGACAATTTGGAAAAAATCGTCGTAACGGGTTGTTTGCCGCAAAAATTTATAAACGAGCTGTACGGACCGTTAAAAGAAGCGGACGTATTTCTAGGGATTTCCGATTACGAAAAGATTTTCGAGGCGCTTGAAAAATCGTATTCGGAGAATCAACGACAAAATTTCGTGGGGAAAGGCTCGGACGGATATTTGCGTTCCCGCGTGATTACAACTGATCCGCATTACGCGTATCTAAAAATCGCCGACGGGTGTTACAATCATTGTACGTATTGTTTAATCCCGAAGATCCGCGGCAAGTACCGCTCGTATCCGATGGAAGAACTTTTACGCGAAGCGGAGGAACTTGGCGATCTTTCTGAACTTATTGTCGTCGCACAGGATTCGACGAGGTACGGCGAAGATCTATACGGTGAAAATCGTTTCGTGGAATTGCTTCAAAACCTTTCTAAGCTTGACAATATCCGTAAAATTCGGTTGTTGTATTGTTATCCCGACGCAATCGACGATAAACTGATCGAAGAGATCCGCTCCAACGGAAAAATTTTGAAGTATTTAGATATTCCCTTGCAACATTCGGAAGACAGAGTGTTAAAACTGATGAACCGAAAGGGCAGCAGAGCGCAATATTTAGAATTGTTTAAAAAGCTTCGGGAAAGGATTCCCGATCTTGCAATCCGCTCGACATTTATCACGGGATTCCCGACGGAAACGGAAGAAGAGTTTGAAAAAATGAAAGAGTTTGTAGAAGAAGCAAAACTCTTGAATTGCGGATTCTTCGCTTATTCTCGTGAGCCGGACACGGGCGCGTTCCGATTGAAACCGCAGGTTCACCACGCGACAAAAAAGCGTAGGGAGCGAGAATTGTACGAAACGCAGATGCGGATTTCCAAACAACTTCTTTCCTCGTACGTAGGGAAGCAAATTCAGGTCGTTTGCGACGGAATTGATTATGAAAAGAACTGTTTTATCGGCCGCGCGTATTTTAATGCTCCCGACATAGACGGGAAGGTGTATTTTAACGCCGCGGAAGCGATGCAGGGAGAGGAATATACCGTTACGGTACTCTCGGCGGACAGTTATGATTTATACGGAAAAACGGAGGACTATTTAGAATGAATTTACCTAACAAAATTACGTTGACGAGAATATGTATGATTCCCGTTTTCGTTGTAGTATTTTTTTTGGACGGGATTCTTCCCTTTGCGCTTGGAATTGCGGCAATCCTTTTTGCTTTGGCTGCGTGTACCGACTTTATCGACGGATATATCGCTCGTTCCCGCGGGCTCGTTACCAACCTTGGTAAATTTTTAGACCCTATCGCCGATAAAGTGCTCGTTTCGACGGCAATGCTGCTCATTTTGACGATGAAAGAGAGCGTTTTTGGTTTGTTTGGTGGGGCGGCAAACGGCTTGTATATCGCTATGGCGGTTTGCATTTGCGTAATTATGGCAAGAGAGCTCATCATCAGCGCATTCCGTCAAATCGCGGCGGCAAACGGAGTGATTATGGCGGCAGATAAGCTCGGCAAATACAAGACAACGTTTCAAGATATTGCGATTTTCGTCATTATTTTTGCGGGCGGCTTGAGTGACGTGCTTTCGCCTACGTACGCAGTGCCTTGGGATCGATACGTTGCATATTTTGGGCTTGCGTTGTTTGCGGTCGCGACGGTTTTAACGGTTTGGTCTGGTATTTCCTACGTAGTAAAGAATAAACAGGTATTAAAAGACGCTTAAAGGGAGTTTTATCGGAATGAAAAACGCGTGTGTTATTTTCGGGATTGGAAAAGACGTAACGGCCGTGACGAGAGTCACGGCAGTCACGGACGCGTTTTTTTGCGGCGGATATTCCTTTGACGAAACTCGTATTTATGCGGAGAAAGACGGCGCGAAGCTGGAAAAATTCTTGAAAGAGAGCGCGGAATTCGATAACGTGTTACTTTTGACGGATAGAAATTCGTTGGATTGGGTAAAACCATACTTGCAGAAAAGTTTCCAAGAAACGGAGTCGGACGGTAAAGTCGGAGTTTATACTGCGGGAACCGTTACGTTGTTTCTTTTATCTGGGGACGAACGCGCCGCAGGAGAAGATTACGTAAAAAACGTTTGCTTGCCCTATTTGCAAAAGAAACAGGGAACGCGTTTAGATCGAATGGTGATCCGCGCGGTCGGAGCGAACCAAACGTATGTTGAAAGTCTGTTGGCGAAAGCAAAGGGTATGGCAGGTACGTCTTTATCGTGCTATCACCGTCGAAAAGCCGACGAGGACGTGATTGAAATCGTGTACGGCTCCAATACTCCTAAGATGCTTATCGACGACGTTTTGCGGGTCTTTGCCGAGGGACTTGGTGAGAGTGTTTATGCGTTAGACGATACGCCGCTAGAAGAACAGCTTATTCGATTGTTGAAATTGCGAGAGAGAAAGATCAGCGTAGCCGAATCGTTTACGGGCGGTGGCATCGCGCAAAGATTGGTATCCGTTCCGGGCGCTAGCGAAGTATATTTCGAGGGGTTAAATACCTATCACGAACTTTCCAAAATGAAACGGCTCGGAGTGACGGAATACACGTTAAAAACGGCGGGCGCTGTGTCCGATCAAACGGCGTACGAAATGGCGATGGGGCTGATCAATACGGGTGATTGTGATATTTCGATTGCGACGACGGGGCTTGCAGGACCGAATACGGATAAATCGATGCTGCCCGTAGGGCTTTGTTATATTGCGATTGGGCTTAAAGAAAAAGTACTTGTTTACCGATATAAATTCGACGGAAGTCGTTCGGAAATTAAGGAAAAGACAATCAATTACGCTTTGTTTTTGGCGTATAAACAGCTCAAAAATATTTAAATAAGGAAATAATTAATCAGGAGAATGATATGGCAAACGAAAAGAACACGGAAAAGATGAAGGCTTTAGACGCTGTTTTATTGCAGATCGAAAAGCAATACGGTAAGGGCTCGATTATGCGCCTTGGGGAAGAGGCTGGACAGACGGAGATCGAAGTAATTCCCTCTGGGTGTTTGACTTTGGATCTTGCACTCGGGATCGGCGGTTTTCCTCGCGGAAGAATTATCGAAATCTACGGGCCTGAATCTTCGGGTAAAACGACCGTTGCATTACACGCGATCGCAGAAGCGCAAAAGATGGGCGGCGTTGCGGCGTTTATTGACGCGGAGCACGCGCTCGATCCTGTTTATGCGAAAAAATTGGGCGTAAACTTGGAAGAGTTGTACGTTTCGCAACCGGATACGGGTGAACAGGCGTTGGATATTACGGACGCGCTCGTAAGAAGCTCGGCGGTGGACATTATTGTTATCGACTCCGTAGCTGCGTTGACCCCCAAGGCGGAAATTGAGGGAGATATGGGGGATACGCACGTTGGTTTGCAGGCACGTCTGATGTCGCAGGCCTTGCGGAAATTAACGGCAATCGTCAACAAGTCCAAAACTTGCGTTATTTTTATTAACCAACTCCGCGAGAAAGTGGGCATTATGTTCGGAAATCCCGAAACCACGCCCGGCGGTAAAGCGTTGAAATTCTACGCGAGTATGCGTTTGGACGTTAGAAAGATGGATACGCTCAAAGATGCGGACGGCGCGATGGGTAACCGCACGAAAGCGAAGATCGTGAAAAATAAGCTTGCGCCTCCGTTCAGACAGGCGGAATTCGATATTGTATTCGGAGAGGGAATTTCGCAAGAAGGTTGTATTATGGATATGGGCGTTCAATACGATATTATTGCAAAGAGTGGTTCTTTTTTCAGCTATAATGGCAATAAGATCGCGCAAGGCAGAGAAAAATTGCGGATGTATTTGAAAGACAATCCCGAGGTTAAGGCGGAAATCGAACAAAAGATCCGCGCTGCGGCAAAGGGAATCGTTGAAGAAACCGAAGAACAAGAATAAAAGTTAGGAGCGGGATTTTTCTCGCTTCTTTTTTTTGGAAATATTTTCATTCTTGGTAAAACTATTTTCTGTCAAACCATTGACTTTTTAAGAAAAATATTGTAAAATAGAATTGATAAAAATAGTTATAAGCAGGTATGAGAGGAAATCTTTCAAAATCCGTTTAGATAATAAATTTTATCAATCATTAATTTTAATACAGGAGGCACAAAAATGCACAACGTTAATTTGAGCGTCCTGTTTCTCAACAGTATGCCTATATGGGCTGGAATTGTCGTGGCTGTCGCTACACTTCTTGTCGGTGGACTTGTAGGTTTTGTATGTTACAAGACGTTGACCGAAAAGAAAGTTGGCTCGGCGGAAGCGAGAGTTCGTAAGATCGTCGACGATGCAGAAGCGGAAGCGGAGAAGATCAAGGCTCAAGGAAAAGAAGAAAGCAAGAGAGCGTTAAAAGAAGCGCTTCTCGAAGCAAAGGAACAGGATTTAAGATTAAGAAACGAATTTGAACGCGAAACCAAGGAAAAGAAAGCGGAGATCCAACGTATGGAGCAACGCATCACTCAAAAGGAAGACGCGCTCGACAAAAAGACGGAAGCTCTTGAACAGCACAAGCAACGTCTTTTACAGGAAGAAGAAGAGGTCAAGAAACTGCAAGAAAAAATCAGTTCTCAACACGAATTGATGGTGCAGGAACTTGAAAAGGTAGCGCAACTTACGCGTGAAGAAGCAAAGCGTTTGTTGACGGAAGAAATTCTCGACAGCACTCGCCACGATGTTGCGATTCAAGTGCGCAATCTTGAACAGCAAGCCAAAGACGAAGCGGATATGAACGCAAAGAAAATCATTGCGCTTGCAATTCAAAAATGCGCGGCGGATCAAGCGTCGGAGATTACCGTTTCAGTAGTACCTTTGCCGAGTGATGATATGAAGGCTCGTATTATCGGTCGTGAGGGTAGAAATATTCGCGCTTTGGAAAATGCAACGGGTATTGAATTGATCGTAGACGATACTCCCGAAGTCGTTATTTTGTCGGGCTTTGATCCCGTTAGACGTGAGATCGCAAGATTATCCCTTGAAAAATTGATTAACGACGGAAGAATCCATCCTGCAAGAATTGAAGAAACGGTTGAAAAAGTTTCCCGTGAGATGGATCAGCAAATTAAAGAAGCAGGCGAAGCTGCCGTATTTGAAGAGGGTATCTTCGGTTTGCATCCTGAACTCATCAAGTTGATCGGTCGTTTGAAATTTAGAACCAGTTACGGTCAAAACGTATATAAGCACTCTGTAGAAGTGGCTACTCTTGCAGGGCAAATGGCGGCTGAGCTTGGTTTAGACGCAACGTTTGCAAAGCGCGCAGGCTTGTTGCACGACATCGGTAAAGCAGTGGATCAGGAACAAGAGGGTACGCACATTCAAATCGGCGCAGATCTGGCGAAGAAATACAAAGAAAACGCAAACATTGTCAACGCGATTATGGCGCATCACGGCGACGTAGAGCCCAAGACAATCGAAGCAGTATTGATTCAGGCGGCAGACGCGATTTCGGGCGCTCGTCCCGGCGCGAGAAGAGAGACGGGTACGAACTATATCAAACGTTTGGAAAAATTGGAGTCGATTGCCTCCGGTTTCAACGGCGTAGAAAAGAGTTATGCGATTCAGGCGGGGCGTGAAATCCGTGTTATCGTAAAACCCGAACAGGTAGACGACGCGCAAGCATTATTCCTTGCGAAAGATATTGCGAAAAAGATCGAGACGGAATTGGAATATCCCGGTCAGATCAAAGTCAACGTCATCCGCGAATTCCGCGGTGTAGAATACGCGAAATAAAAAACGAAAACTCCCTTCTGCGTATGCAAAAGGGAGTTTTATCTAACGGTGAATTATACTATCAAGTGCAACACCCTAATAAAAAAATGACAGTTCATATAAATCTGTGTTATAATAAGTTTACCACAACAAAAATAACAGGAGAAATATATGAACTGCTACCATCATTTTACCATAGAAGAAAGAAC
>JAFTHW010000018.1 GCA_017457225.1 Clostridia bacterium
GTTTTGATCTTAAACCGACGATATCTGTTCCGATCCGCTTCTCCGTCTGTGAATACGACCATAGATCCGACTTTATCCACACCGCTAACGTTGGAAATATCGTAACATTCCATACGTTTGGGATATTTTTTTAAACCGAGAATGTCCTGTAAACGCTTACACGCGTTTTTCGTCATATCGTCCTTGTGTTTGATCTTGTCAATGGACTTGGATAAATATTCCGCGGCGTTCTTTTCCGCCATTTCCAAAAGCTGTCTTTTGATCCCTTGCTTCGCAAGCGTGATTTCAACCTTTTTATCAAATTTCTCTTTGAAATAGTTCTCTAAAATTTCCTTTTCGCAAAACTCCTGCGTGATGATCTCGTCGGGGAGTTCGTGGTTAGAATAATATTGCAAAATAAACGCCGTAAGCGCGTCTGCTTCCGAAAGCGAAGCGTCTTCCAAAGCAAAATTACTGCTGCCCTGCATAATACCGCTGCGCGTGACGAGTACGTTGACCGACGAATATAGATAATTCGTTTTTAAGGAAATGATATCCGCATTGATCGCGCGGTTCAACGACGTGATCCGTTTCAGCCTCAATTTAGAAAGCATTTGCAACTTTTCGCGGTACTCCATCGCCAACTCAAATTCTTCGTTCTCGGCGAATTTCCTCATTTTCGCTTTCAAAATCTCTTCCGCATCCTCGTACTCTCCATCTAGGAAAGACATCGCTTTTTTCACACGTTCCCCGTACTCTGCTTCTGTACACGCGTGCGCGCAAGGCGCAAGGCAACGGTGTAAATGATATTCCAAACAAGGCTTTTTGGGCTTTGTTCCAATCACCGTCGTGCAACAGCGGACGTTGTAAACGGAAGAGAGTACGTCTAAAATCTCTCCGCAACGGACTCCGCCCATAAACGGACCGAAATATTTTCCGTCCTTTTTGATCTTTCTTGTAATGGAAAATCTCGGACACGCCTCTTTTGTGTGCACTTTGATATACGGATACGTTTTATCGTCTTTTAAAAGGATGTTATACTTAGGTTTATATTTTTTGATCAGATTGTTTTCCAGCGCAAGCGCGTCAATCTCCGTTTGGGTGATTATATAATAAAAATCGTCGATATGCTCAACCATAGCGGCGACTTTTTCGGATTTTTGCGTAGCGTGAAAATACTGGCGCACTCTGTTTTTCAACACACGCGCTTTGCCCACGTAAATCACGATCCCGTCCCTATCCAGCATCACGTATACGCCGGGAGTTTCGGGGAGCAATTTCAGTTTTTCTCTCAATTCACTCATACTGCAAACGCCAAGGCATACTCCTTTACACTATTATATACCAAAACGCGTAATTTTGCAAGGGATTGAAGAAAAATATTCTCTTTAACAGCCTAAAAATTCAATTCCTTTCAATAAAACGTCATTCACGGAATCGTCTGTTAAGCTGTAAAAGATAATTTTGCCTTGACGGCAGCATTTTACGATACCCGCGCTCTTTAAAAAACGGAGCTGATGGGACACTGTCGTTTGATTGATATTGAGTATTCTTGAAAGATCGGTAACGCACAACTCGCTGATAGCGAGCGCAGACAAAATTTTTACTCGCGTATAGTCGGCGAACACCGAAAAAAAGCACACAACTCCTTCGAGTACGTCCCCCTGCGGAACGTAATCCTCGATCAGGCTTTGCGTGCGTTTATCTAAAAGCAACATTTGTGACATATTCATTCCTCCCAATATGTTTTCTTGGGGATATGATAACATATGCCGTCAAACGACTCCTGTTTTATTTTGTCACGATTGCGTGAATTTTGTCAGATGTAGATTATACGAGCAAGGTCAATAGCCAATACAGTACGGGAATCGTATCGACCGACAAAAGCGTTGCGCCTAGCGTAAACGAAACTGCGTTCTTTGTGTCGCCGTCGTATTGGTCGGAAAACGCTGTCGCAAGCCCTGCCGTCGGCATACTGAACGCCACGAATACCGCTAAAATCATACTTGCGTTCACTGCAAATACAAGCTTCAGTAAAAACGCCAACCCTACGCTGAGTACGGGCAACGCGATCAACTTGATCGCAGATACGTAATACGTACGCCAAGATCCGAACATTTCCTTAAAGTTTACGTCTGCCATTTTAATACCGAGAATGAGCATAGAAAGGGGCGTAACGATATTCTTAAAGTGGTTAGAATACGTCGTAATTTCAGGAACGCGTGACATTACTTTCGTTAAATTGAGTATAATTCCTATGATAAACGCGATCAGAACGGGACTTAAAAACGCTTTCTTCAGGCTGATCATCCTTTTGTCGCCCGAAATTAAATAAATTCCTACCGTGAACATCATAATATTGGTGATAATATTGAGAATGATAAGATACGTCACGACCTCGGACGTAACCCCGAACACCGCTT
This sequence comes from Clostridia bacterium, assembly GCA_017457225.1. Classification (GTDB taxonomy): domain Bacteria; phylum Bacillota; class Clostridia; order Christensenellales; family Borkfalkiaceae; genus Scatosoma. The sequence goes on from JAFTHW010000018.1 coordinate 2,403, forward strand.
GCGCCAAGGGAATCCCCAAAAATCCGTTGTTGGAAAAGATCATTGCAAATCGCATAATTCCCTTTCTCTTCTCCTCTTTATCTCCTTTCGTTAAAAGCGCGGAAAGGAAGAACATTCCGAACGTGAAGACCACGCCGAATACCCCGACGATTAAAATGGATTTTGTAAAGTCTTTATTGAACGTGACCCCAAGCGTACTGGATAAAATTAAAAACGGCATACCGACATACGTCAATAATTTAGAAAGCGCACCCGAATCCGCTTGCTTTAAAATTTTACCTTTGACGAGCAGATAGCCCGGAACTGCCAATAAAACGAATACTACGACGTTTTTTAGCATAATCACTAATGCGTCCATATCTGCAACTCCTATATGTTACTTAATTTTCTTGACTTCGTATCCAGCTTCCGCAATCGCGGCGGTCAACGTTTCGTCTTTTACCTCGTCTGTCAGCTGCAAAACTGCGATTTTTTTCTTTAAATTCACTTCGACCGCAGAAACTCCCTCCACTGCCGATAACGCTTTCGTAACGTGCGCAACGCAATGCTGGCACATCATCCCTTCAATTTGTAACGTTTTTTTCATAACCGTTTCCTCTACAGGTTTATTTTCTTTCTTTTTTCCAAATACCGTGAGCCGTAAAGCGTTCGTAACCACAAACAGCGAACTGAGACTCATCGCCGCCGCGCCAATCATCGGAGTGAGCGTGACTCCCGCAAACGCGAATACGCCTGCCGCAACGGGAATGGCAATGCAGTTGTAAAAGAATGCCCAAAACAAATTTTGATGAATATTTTTAACCGTTGCCGCACTCAACTCGACCATGGTTGATACCAATCTCAAATCCCCACGGGACAAGATCACGTCCGCACTATCAATAGCAATATCCGTTCCGTTGCCCATCGCAACCCCAACGTCCGCCGATTTTAAGGCGGGGCTATCGTTGATTCCGTCCCCGACCATCGCGACGAAACCGCCGACCGAACGGACTCGCTCTACCGCCTGCGCTTTCTCTTCGGGCAACGCTTCCGCGTAATAATCTTCAATCCCAACCTGCTCGGCAATGGCTTTCGCCACGTTTTCGTTATCCCCTGTCAGCATTGCCACTCGTATCTTTTTCTTTTTCAATAGCGCAACGGCTTCTACGCTTTGCTCTTTTAACGTATCCGCAACGGCGAATATTGCAATCAGTTTCTCGCCGTCCGACATAAATACAGCCGTTTTTCCGTCGGCGGAATATGCCTTTTCTTTTTCAAAAACAAGCTTCTCTTCCGTTTTTTCCAGCAATTTGCGGTTACCCAAACGATACGTTTTTCCTTGATACTCCGCCTGAGCGCCCTTGCCGGTTACATACGAATAATTTTGCGTTTCAAGCTCCAAAGTTCCGATTCTCCTCTCCGCAAACGCTTTGATGCACTCCGCAATCGGGTGATTGGAATGACTTTCGACCGCCGTGGCGAGTTGTAACACAAAGTTCTCCTCACCGTGCAGGAGCTCAAAATCCGTTACTTCAGGTTGACCGACTGTCAACGTTGCCGTTTTATCCAACAACACGCATTTGACGTCTTTTGCTTTTTGTAACGCTTCCGCATCTTTATAGAGCACCCCCAGCGACATTCCGCGCCCCGTCGCCGCCATCACCGCAACGGGAGTCGCCAATCCCAACGAACAGGGACAGGAGATCACGAGTACGCTGATCCCGTAATTCGCCGCTGTGGAAACGTTGCCCGTGACCGCAAACCAGATTAAAAACGTGATCAAGGCAATGAGGGTAACTGCGGGAACAAAAATTCCTGAAATTTTATCCGCAGCTTTTTGCAAAGGCGCTTTGCTTGCGCCCGCCTCTTTTACCATACGGACGATTTGCGAAAGCGTCGTATCCGCGCCTACTTTTTGCGCCAAGACTTTGATAAAACCACTCTTTACAATATCCGAACCTGTAACGGCGTCCCCTTCTTGCATTTCCACGGGCATACTCTCGCCCGTGATCGCCGCGCGATCGATAAAACCGTGACCCTCTACGATTTTCCCGTCAACCGGTACGTATTCGCCTTGTTTTACGATCAATACGTCACCGACTTGAAGCTCTGAAAACGGAATCCGTGACTGTGCGCCGCCGCATTCCACCGTGACGGTGTTGGGCATCAATTTGATAAGTTTTTCAATCTCATCGCCTGTTTTTCGCTTGGATTTTTCCTCCAACCATTTGCCGAGCGTCACGAGAACTAAAATCATTGCCGCGGACTCGTAAAACAAATGAGAGTGCTGAATTTTACCTGCAAAAATCAGGATAGAATATACGAAACTGTATACAAACGATACTCCCGCCCCCAAGGATACCAACGTATCCATATTGGGCGATTTTTTTACGAGAGCTTTCGTTCCGTTTGTAAAAAATGCAAAATTGATTCCGATGACAACCGCCGACAAGATCATTTGTAGGATAATACTTATCGTCTGCGAGGGTTGAGGAAGATCGATCATACCGCCCATCGAAAAATACATCAACGGAAGAAGAAAAATCAACGAGAGTAAAAATCTGTTTTTGAGTTTAGTCGGTTGCGGTTTCCTCTCTTTCAATACGTTTTCGTCGTATTCGCCTATGCCGTAGCCCAACTCGACGACAGCGTTGAAGATTTGCTCTCTCTTCAGCTCCGATTCGTCGTATTCCACGATCATACGCTCGCCCATCAACGACACCTCGACGTGCGTAACGCCTTTTAATTTTCCAACCGTGCGTTCAATGCCTGCCGAACAAGCCGCACAAGTCATTCCCGTTACGGTAAATTTTTCTTTCATAAGCATTTTCCTTATCTATTATTCCTTAGCATTATAGCACTTTCCTATCAAAAAGTCAATGAAATAAAGGCGCGGGAGTATTTACTCTCCTCAAAAAGTTTTCTTCTAACGCAAAAAGACGGGTGCTCAAAAGCCACCCGTCTGATGATGAGTCACAAGACGAAATTAGTTATTCTTTTCTTCTTTCTGAGCGATCACTTCCGCGCCGTCATAGAAACCACAGCTCTTGCAAACTCTGTGCGCTTGCGTCAATTCGTGGCAATGAGGGCATTCTACCAACGTAGCTGCCGTCGCTTTGTAATTTGCAAATCTCTTGTTCGTTCTGCTCTTCGATTGTTTACTCTTAGGTACTGCCATATTTACACCTCTCGTTTTTTTCTTTCTTCTTTATCGTCGATTATTGCGAATATCTTTCGCTTTCGCATTCTTCTGCACAATACAACCCAAACGGTAAACTCAACATAATCGCGTCTTCCACCGCTTTGGTTAAATCTACGACTCCGTTCGTATAAGAGTAGTCCTCGCTGTCCTTTTTCGGCTCGAAAAAGGCGTCCAATTCCCCCTCTACGTCTTGCGCCGTTTCTTTTAAGCATCTCGAGCACTGTCCTTCCAGACGATAGGAAATCTTTCCTTTGACTTCCAGAGAGTCGTCTTCGTATAAGTCGTACTCAAGCTCCACTTTCACGGGCGAAGCAAATTTCACGTACGGAATCCCTATGAGTGTTTCGGGCGCTTCGTAGTCAAACTCCATACTCCCGAAATACTTTTTTTGCGCGTTTAGCTTCCTAATATCGATAATCATCATAAAACCGACTAGACAAGTATAGTATATTTAAAAAACTTTGTCAACTTTTTTTAGAATACTTTTTCGATTTTTTACAATAATTCTACGGTTTCTCTCGCAATTACCAATTCTTCGTTGGTCGGAATGATAAGAACTTTCACTTTTGAGTCCTTTCCCGTGATATCGCGAATGGAGCCGTTATTCTTTTCTTGATTCTTTTCCTTGTCGATGCTTAAGCCAATATACTCCATATTTTCGCAGATCGCTTCTCTAACGCAAGGCGTGTTTTCGCCTACGCCCGCCGTAAAGACGATACAATCTACGCCGTTCATCGCCGCTGCGTACGCGCCTACGTATTTTTTACAGGAATACGCGAACATATCGAGCGCAAGTTGCGCGCGGTGATTGCCTTTGTCCGCCGCTGCCGTCAAATCTCGGAAGTCGCTGGAAATCCCCGAAACGCCTGCCATACCGCATTTTTTGTTGAGATAGGTCATCGCTTGGGAAATATCCATATTTTCTTTCTTCGCCAGATATTCCGCAGCCGCAGGATCGATATCGCCGCTACGCGTTCCCATCGGAACGCCCGCAAGAGGCGTCAATCCCATCGACGTATCCACACTCTTTCCGCCGTCGACTGCCGTAATCGAAGAGCCGTTGCCCAAATGGCAAGTGACAATCTTCAATTCTTCGGGCTTTTTACCTAAATATTTCACCGCTTCCTGCGAAACGAATTTATGGCTCGTACCGTGGAAGCCGTAACGTCTGATTTTGTATTTTTCGTAATCCTCGTAACGGATCGCGTACATATACGCGTACTCAGGCATTGTAAAATGGAAACTCGTATCGAATACGAGCGCCATAGGCGTTTTGGGCATTGCCGCAAGACAAGCTTTGACACCGACGATTGCCGCAGGATTATGTAAGGGAGCGAGATCGCAAAGTTCGGTCATTTTTTCCATTACTTCGTCGCTTACAAGCGTGGGTTTTTTGAACGTTTCACCCGAAGCAACCGCGCGATGTCCCACCGCATCGATTTCGTCCATCGAAGAAATCACGCCCGTTTCCGCATTCGTCAACGCCTCCAAAACGAGCGCAACCGCTACGTTATGATCGGGCATAGGCTTCTCTACGACCACTTCCATTCCTTTTGCTTTATGCGTGAGTTTAGAGCCGTCGATACCGATACGCTCGCAGTTGCCTTTCGCAATCACACCCTCGGTTTCCATATCGATCAACTGATACTTGAGGGAAGAACTGCCCGAATTGATTACCAATACTTTCATAAGTCCCCCTCCTTAAAGCTGCGTTTGCAAAGCGGTGATTGCGATCGCCGCTACGATGTCTTCGGATTTGCAACCTCTGGAAAGATCATTGAGGGGTTTTGCAAAGCCCTGACAAATAGGACCGACTGCCATAAATCCGCCGAGTCTTTCCGCTATCTTATAACCGATGTTCGCCGCCTGCAAATCAGGGAAGATAAACACGTTCGCTTGTCCTGCAACGTCCGATTCGGGCGCTTTGAGCTTCGCCACCGAAGGAACGATCGCCGCATCGAATTGTAATTCGCCGTCGAGCTTGAGATCGGGCGCTTTTTCCTTGGCGATTTTGACCGCCTCCGCAACCAACGTTACGTTCTCGTGTTTCGCGCTGCCTTTCGTAGAGAACGAAAGCATAGCGACTTTAGGATCGATGCCTGCGATGGCTTTTGCGGAGTTCGCCGTTGCGATCGCGCAGTCGGCAAGACCTTCGCTCGTGTACGTGGGATTGAGTCCGCAATCCGCGAACACTACCAATCCGTCGGGGCAGTACTGATTCCCCTGCGGAGGACAAATCATAAGATTGAAGCTGGAAACGGAAGAAACTCCCTTTGCCGTTTTAATGATCTGAAGACCGGGACGAAGCGTATTTGCCGTAGAATGGCACGCGCCGGACACCAAACCGTCCACGTCGCCCATCTGCAACATCATCGCGCCGAAATACGTACCGTCTTGCAACAACTTCGCCGCTTGTTCGGGCGTCATTCCCTTCGAGGCGCGCAATTCGCAAAGTTTTGCATTGTACGTAGGCAATTTATCGGACGAAAGCGGATTCACAATCGTAACGCCCGTCAGATCAATTTCGGGGTTTGCTTTTTTAATCTCCGTTTCGTCACCGAGAAGTACGATTTTCGCAACTCCCTCTTTTGTAGCGTCCGCAGCCGCTTTTACGACTCTTGAATCCTCACCCTCGCAAAGCACGATGGTCTTTTGCAGAGCCTTTGCTTTTATTTTAATCTCGTCAAGAATGTTTTTCATAATTTATCTCCTTGAATCGCTTTATTATTTTTTTATTTTCGTGTATAATAATAAAAAAGAATAAAATTCTTTTTCAACCAATATTATAGCACACATTTTTCGGATTGTAAAGGAAATCAAAAGAAATAAAATGAAAATTTGCGGGATTATTTGCGAATACAACCCTTTCCATAACGGGCATTTATACCAACTTTGCGAAGCCAAACGGCTTTCGGGAGCAGACGCCCTCGTTTGTTTGATGAGCGGAAATTTCGTACAACGCGGCGAAGCCGCCGTTGCGGATAAGTATATCCGAGCGAAACACGCCGTTCTCGCCGGCGCGGACGTCGTTTTGGAACTTCCTACGATCTTTGCCACTTCCAATGCGGAACTCTTCGCCAAAGGCGCGGTAAAACTCCTTTCGTCGATTCCTGCCCTCAATACCCTTTGTTTCGGAGCAGAAACCGCCGACAAAGCAGCCTTTTTACAAGCGGCAAAAATTATGAACGACGAACCGCAAGAAGTTTCCCGTAAATTGAAAGAATTCCTCCGACAAGGAATGAGCTACGCGAAAGCGCGCGCGCTTGCCTTTGACGGTTGGATTCCCGAAACGATTGTAAACTCCCCCAATAATATCCTCGGCGTGGAATATACGCGGGCGTTACTCTCTTTCGGCTCTTCCGTGAAGATCCTGCCTATCGAGCGCGTTGGCGGCGGATATTCGGATTCTTCTTTACAAGAATCGTTCTCTTCCGCAACCGCGATCCGTTCAGCTATGCAGGAAAACCGCGAATACGCTTCGCAAGTTCCCGATTTCGTTTTAAAAGATATGCCAAAACAAATAGAAAACTGTTTAGAAACGTTGGAAAAATACGCTCTTATCGAACGTTCGGCGGAAGAAATTTCCAAAATTTGCGACTGCGCGGAAGGATTGGAAAATGCACTAAAAAAAGCAGCGAAAGAAAAAGAAAGCCTGACGGAGATATTAACCTCGGCAAGATACACCTCTTCTAGAATCCGTCGTATCGCTCTGCAAAACCTATTGAAAATCGACGAAGATCTCATTCGGGAAAGTCTTCATTCTCCTCTGTATCTGCGCGTTTTGGCAGCAAAGAAAGAGCGTAGCGACGTCTTATCCGCATTGAGCGAAAGTTCTTCCCCGTTAATGGTTCGCGCACACGACGAAAACGTTTTGTCGGGTGTCGCCAAAGAGTGTTTCCAAGTGGATCGGTTTGCGGAAAAAGTGTATGGTTTATTATATCCCGAAACGACGGAAAAATCCGTATTTCAATAAAAATATATGCCCGCCTTAACGGCGGGTATTTTTGTTGAATAGAAAGAAAAAACCGATTTTTGCGATATACGCAAAAATCGGTTTTTGGAGCTACTGGCCGGACTTGAACCGGCGACCTGCTGATTACGAATCAGCTGCTCTACCGACTGAGCCACAGTAGCAATTACTCTCTCAACGACAGCTTTATCATTATACTGAATAAAAATAAAAAAATCAAGCGTTTTCTTTATGTTTTTTAAAAAAATTTCTCTTTTTCATAAAATTTATTTTTATAACGAAAAATTTTTACATAAATTTACAAACGAATTGGATAAAGAACACGCTAAATACCGTAAATCCGTAGCGAATACCGTAGTTTCCCTGCACGCCGCCAAAGCCTCTTCCGCCTGCTTACAAACTCGAGCAAACGACGGGTACTCCCCTTCGTATTCGTTTGCCGTATAGGAAAATTGTTTACAAAGTATTTCCAAAAACGTTTTTGACGAGCGTTGCGTTCCGCCTTTCTCTAAACGAAAACTCTCTTGATTGATAAGGTCAATATATGCGTACAAGCGTTCGAGCGCGTTGACAACGACCGAAGCTCGACGCTTCTCTTCCCTCGTTTTGAAACGGAGCGTATCCACACTCTTTTTTACAATCGTTACTTCTTGTCCTTGTAGGGAGTCCTGCACACTTTGCGCGTCACTCAAATCGGTATATACGGCGAGCGCGACGTACTCTCCCGTCGAATCCTCTAAAAAATAGCCCGCGCCGCCCATTTGTTGCGCTAAAAAACTCCCAGCTTCCAAATGCGTGGTTTCCGAAACGAGAAAATAGAAATTTTTACTCACGTCTACGGACACAGCGTTATGCAAAACCAGAGCGTATCCAAACGAAAATGCTACGAACAAAACAGAAAGCGCGCGCAATACAATCGGAACGCTGCGTTTGATAAAAAGAAAATCCGTTTTCATACTTTATCGTATGCAACGGATTTTTTCGCTTATTCCAAATATAAAACGCATTCTTTGGCTTCCAAGGTCTTTTTAACGTCAATGACGCGTTGATTGGAAGAACCACGGAATTTCAAACGGATATCTTTCAATTCCTCTACGTACGCTCCGTCCACCAATACGTCGAAAAGACCGATCAACTCTTTCGTGAATCGAGTATTTTTACTCGTTTCGCAAAGCTCCCCCGTCTTTTCGTTGAGAACGTAGCCCGTATAGCACCAGATCGTCTTTTGCGGAAACCGCTCTCTTACCGTTTTAACAAACGGATACAGATCCGCTTGGTTTTGCGGTTCTAGCGGTTCGCCGCCGAGCAGGGATAAGCCTGCGATATAGTCGGACTCCAGCTCGGATAAAATCTTTTCACGGATCGTATCGTCAAAAGGCTCTCCGTAGGCAAAATCCCAAGCCACTTCGTTGAAACAATTTTTACAGCGGTGGGTACAGCCCGAAACGAAGAGGGAAATACGCACTCCCTCGCCGTTGGCTATATCCGTCCACTTGATCGTTGCGTAATTCATTAAAGATGCAAGACTCGATCTTGAATTTCCTGCGTTCTGCCCTGATTCCAATATTGCGTTCCGATATAGCCGCAGGTGCGTCTTGCGACGTTCATCTTCGCTTGATCACGGTTATGGCAATGAGGACACTCCCAAACCAGCTTGCCGGACTCGTCTTTTTGGATCTGGATTTCTCCGTCGTAGCCGCAAATCTGGCAGTAGTCGCTCTTGGTGTTCAATTCCGCGTACATAATATTCTCGTAAATGAACTTCATCACCGAAAGAACTGCGGGAATATTGTCCTGCATATTGGGAACTTCTACGTAGCTGATCGCGCCGCCGGGGGAAAGCTGCTGGAATTCACTCTCGAATTTGAGTTTCGTAAACGCGTCGATCTCTTCAGACACGTGTACGTGATAACTGTTCGTGATATAATTTTTATCCGTTACGCCGGGAATGACGCCGAAACGGTTTTGCAAGCATTTCGCAAATTTATAAGTCGTGCTTTCAAGCGGCGTTCCGTAAAGGGAGAAGTCGATGTTATGCTTCGCTTTCCATTCTTTACACTTATCGTTCATATGTTGCATAACGGAGAGCGCAAACGGTTTCGATTCTTCGTCGGTGTGCGATTTATCCGTCATATACTTCACGCATTCGTAAAGACCTGCGTAACCGAGCGAAATGGTCGAATATCCACCGTAAAGGAGTTTGTCGATCGTTTCCCCTTTCTTGAGCCTTGCCAGCGCGCCGTATTGCCACAAAATAGGAGCGGCATCCGAAAGCGTTCCGCGCAAACGGAGATGTCTTTGCAGCAACGCACGGTAACAAAGCTCCAAACGCTCGTCGAAAATCTCCCAGAACTTCTTCATATCTTTTCCCGAAGACAACGCTACGTCTACAAGGTTGATGGTTACGACACCTTGATTGAATCTGCCGTAGTACTTAGGTTTTCCGTTCTCGTCTACGTAAGGAGTCAAAAAGCTTCTGCAACCCATACAGGTATAACAATGTCCTTCGCCGTTTTTGTCTACTTTGTATTCGAGCATCTTCTTTTCGGAAATATAATCGGGCACCATACGCTTCGCCGTACATTTCGCCGCAAGCTCAGTCAAATACCAATATTTTTGATCTTCGGAAATATTATCCTCTTCCAAAACGTAGATCAGCTTGGGGAACGCAGGAGTAATCCATACCCCCGATTCATTCTTAACACCCTTGATGCGCTGCTTGAGCGTTTCCTCAATAATGAGCGCAAGATCAGCTTTTTCCTGCTCGTTACGAGCTTCGTTCAAGTACATAAATACCGTAACGAAAGGCGCTTGACCGTTCGTCGTAAGAAGAGTCACAACTTGATATTGAATCGTCTGAATTCCTCTACTGATCTCGTCGCGCAAACGTTTTTCCGCAATTTTCGCGATATGTTCTTCGTTCGTAATGCCCATTTCGGCAAATTCGTCCGCGACTTCCTTGCGGATCTTTTTACGGCTGATGTCGACGAACGGAGCAAGATGCGTCAGGGAAATACTCTGTCCGCCGTATTGGTTGGAAGCAACCTGCGCAATGATCTGCGTAGCAATGTTGCAAGCCGTGGAGAAACTGTGCGGTTTTTCAATGAGCGTACCCGAAATAACCGTACCGTTTTCAAGCATATCTTCCAAATTTACGAGATCGCAATTATGCATATGCTGCGCGAAGTAGTCAGCATCGTGGAAGTGGATAAGCCCCTTGTCGTGTGCCGCAACGATGTCGTCGGGCAATAAAATACGACGGGTAATGTCCTTAGAGACTTCCCCTGCCATATAGTCACGCTGCACGCTGTTTACCGTCGGGTTTTTATTGGAGTTCTCTTGCTTTACTTCCTCGTTATTGCCCTCGATCAGCGTCAAAATCTGCGCGTCCGTCGTATTCGACTTTCTAACGAGTTCACGGGTATAACGGTACGTAATATATTTACGCGCGAGAACAAAGGATAAAGTAGCCATCAAACGGTTTTCTACCATATCCTGAATTTCTTCGACGTGCGGAGCGCGTCCTAAAATAGAACATTCTTCCGTTACGAGTTCCGCAATCGCCAAAAGCGCCGATTCCGAAATTCTGTCCCGTTCGCCCACTTCGTTATTCGCTTTGCGGATAGCGTCAATGATTTTTTGTTTGTCGAAAGCGACCTCTTGACCGCTTCTTTTAATAATTTTCATTTCTTTTGCAATCGTCATACCTCAAACACTCCTTCCCTTTTCTTCTGTGAATTTTCACATTTTCCTATCTCTTTCACACTATATCTTGTGTTAATTTGATCTTTTTTAACACAATATATTGTGCCCTTCCTCAAACCGTGCTTTACTATTATACCATATATTGTGGTAAAGTCAAGTGGATAAACACAAAATGTGGTATTGAAAAAACTTATAGCTAAGATTTAAAAAACGAATATCAAAGCTCAAAAAAGCGTGAAAAAACAAGCACTTAAAAAAAATACTTCAAAAAGAAATATTTTATTTTCAAATACTTGTTGTTTTTTAGGGGATATTTTTTTGTTTTACAAGCCTGCGAAGACGCAAATCGCCTTTTTTATTTGCTCATTTTACATTGGAAATCAAGTCTTCGTAACTCGTCGCTTTTTCTAAAAGTTTTTGCAAACTTTCCGCCCCTTCTTTGGGCAAATAGCGCTCTTTTAAAAACAATACCAAGCGCTCTTCTTCGTCCGTCAATAAGGACTCTGTATTTCTACGCACGGCGCTTAAATCAATCGCAGGATATATGCGACGAATCGCAAGTTCGTCGCTTAAGGGGATTTCCAAATTGGAGATATTTCTAATCTCTGAACACAAAATATCGTCCATTGGATTCCCCGTTCCGCAGTCAACCGTTCCCACCATCGTGAGTGAGCCGCCGTTTTCCAAGCAACGCGCCGAGCCGAAATATTTTTTGATGAAATGCACCGTTTTGCTCTCCAATCCGCAAGCATACGTCTTTCCGCCTGCCGATTCATTTGTTTCATTAAAAGAACGCGCAAGCGAACTGAGCGAATCCACAAGGAGCACTACGTCTCTGCCGCTCTCCACAAACCGTTTCGCGCGCTGAAGTAAAAAGTTCGCCGCAAACACGCAACGCTCTGGCTCGTCTTCGTACGTCGTATATACGAGATGGGAAGACGGCACGATTTTACGGAATTGCCCAACCGTTTCCGGAGTCTGATCGACGAGCAAGACCAACAAGTCCACTTTTGCATTTTTCGTCAACGAAGTCGCCAGCTCCAGCAGCATATTCGTCTTTCCGGCTTTAGGCTGCGAAACCACGCCGACTCGCTGTCCTTTCCCAATCGGCGAAATCCAATCCAAATATTTCAAGGTCGTCGAAACGTGAGTCGAAAGCAAAGAGAGCCGTTCGGAAGCGTAACAAACCGCTTCCTCCTCGAAATTCGTTCTTCTTACGGAATTCGTCAATACATCGTTCACTGTTAAAATTTTCGTTGCAATGAACACGGAACTCCGTTTTTCGGCGTAACAGGAAACGATATCTCCCTCCCGAAGCCCTGCTTCACGTATCAATTCCACGGAAATGATAATTTTCTCTGCTGAATCGATGCACGTCAAAGGCAATAAACAAGATACCCCGTTGAGCTGAACCAACTGACCACTATATACGCTATCCAAGCAATCCCGAATATCTCTCGGTTCTTCTTCCGCGTTCGGAGAAGCCACCTGCAACAGATTGTGTCCAACGGTAGCAAGCCGCTTCATTTCTGCCGTAAAATCGCAAACGGGAATGGGTTTTCCCTGTTCCAAACCGTAGATTTTAAAATCTTCCGTTTCCAAAGTATCCAATCCTAAACATACCTTTTTAAGGTGTTCGATTTCGCCAATGATCTTCGGATCGATAAAATCGTTTTTGATCGGAGCGCCCCGTCTGCTTTGCGAAACGGGCTCTTTTTCTCCGCTTAAAATTTCCGCAGATTCGTCAATCAAAATCGCTTTTTGCTTGGTTGTAGGCTTTTCTACCCCGACAAAACGACCGTAAGCGCGAAGCTGATCGATTCTTTGTTTTGAAAGAAAACTCTTTACTGCATATTTAAATTGCGCGATGTCTTTTTCCGTCATATTCTTTCCTCTTTCTCCATTACCACAATTTTAACACTACCGTTCCGTTCACACGCCGACAAATTTAACGTCTTTTCGCGGAGTATTTCCGCTTCTTCTTTGGAGAACAACTTTAAAAACGACTCCACCCCGTCAATATCGATCGTACCGCCCGACATACTGAAATGCATAGGGATTACGATTTGTGGACGGATTTTTAAAACGTAGGCTTTGGCGGCAGCAGCGTCGATCGTGTAGTTTCCTCCCACGGGAATACACAAAACGTCCACTCCGCCCGCGAACTCGCAAACCTCGCCGTTGTCGGCTTCCCCGAGATCCCCCAAATGACATACGCTCACTCCGTCAGCCGAAAATGTAAACACCGTATTTTCCCCGCGGAGCGCGCCTTTTTTCTCATCGTGATAGGTTTTTAATCCCTCAATCGACATTCCTTTATAAACGGATTTTTCCGTGCTTTCGTGGAATTTAGGAGTCCCCGCAAACGCGCCGCGATAGTTGTGGTCGTAGTGGTTGTGACTGATCGTGACAACGTCCGCCTGCAAGCCGCTGGGCAACTCGTAGCCGATGCCATAGTACGGATCGGTATAGACCGTTACGTCACCGCCTTGAATTTCAAAACAAGCGTGTCCGAAATAGCGAATCTTCATAATCTTTCCACCTTTACTTATTTTTTGCAAATAAGCGCAATTTCATAGGTTGCGCTTCGCCGCCGATAATCAAATCGTATTGCAAAGACAACAAAACCGATTCATCTTTGATGGTATAGGCGATTTTCTTCGCGAACGTTTCTATTTCGCCGTCTTGAACGCCGATCCCGATACTCCCTTTACGGATCTTCCCTTGCTCTAACACTAACCGCAGGGAATAATCCCCCGTTCTTTCCATAACGATTTCTTTGTTTTGCAACGTGAGTACGACGCTTGCGTTCTCTTCCCGATACTTAATCATCGCATACAAAGGCGACAGTTCCATTTCCCCGTCGCGGCGGGTATCGAATTCACGATCCTCCGCCGTCGTCGTAATTGTAAGAAAACAAGCGCGCATATTCTTCACTCCTCTTATCTTTATTATAACAATTTTTTCGACAAAAGTAAACCCGATTATTGATTATTTTTCAAAAAATTTTCAAAAATCGGGTTTTTTCGACAGATTGTGTTCAATTTTAGTCGTTGGGGCGTTTGATTTTTTGTCGAATCAATCTTCCCTCTTTTAAAGCATCGGAAAGCGCTTGTGAATCCTCGTTTTCCAACGCTTCTTTATACACGTTCAGTTCTTGAATCAAGCCTTTAAGTTCCTCTAAAATATATTCTCGGTTGCAAAAATACAACTGCGTCCAGATCGTTTCGTCCACGCCTGCAATCCGCGTCATATCTTGAAAACTACCGCCTGTAAATCCGTCGCACTCCCGGACCTGTTCGCTTTTTACGTATGCGTTAGAAACGATATGCGCGAGCTGGGAGGTTAACGCGATCTTGCGATCGTGTTCTTCCGCCGAACAAAGTACGATATTCCCAAAACCCATCTCCTGTACGTATTCCAAGGCTTCGTCCAACGACTCCTGCGAGGTGGAGGCGTTTACCGTTACCACGATATTCGCTCTTTGAAACAAAGTAGGCGAAGCGGATTGAATCCCGGAAGTCTCCTTACCTGCCATTGGATGAAGTCCTACGTAACGGTACGCTCTATCCTTTTCCGCAACCGCTCGTTCGGGGGCTTGTTTTACACCGCATACGTCCATCACGAGCGCCCCGTTTTTAAATGCGCCCTCCCGAAGATATTGCATAGTCGCTTTCGGAGGAATGGCAAGAAATACGACGTCGTATTGCGCCGTATCTTCCGCAATCCCCTGAATATACCCCGTTTCTTGCGCGTAACGGACGTTTTTTTCGTTTATATCGAATCCGTCGACGGAATATCCTGCGCTGGTCAATGCTCCGCTTACGGAGCCGCCGATGATTCCCAAACCGATAACCGCAACTTTTTTCATAAGTACTCCTTTGTTTCTCTTTTATCCATCATATCATATTCTTTCTAAAATTTCAAGCGTACGAACGAAAAAAACTGCGCATATGAAAAAAACCTGCGTTTTTGACGCAAGTTTCTCCCGTTACGATTTTACAGACTCGTTTTTATACTTTTCCCGAGTAGCGATTCCGCCTCGGATGTGCCGCTCGCTTAAATTCAGATTCAACACTTTCCGAACCTGTTCGTATAAATCCTCATTTATGTATTTCAAACGTTCGGAAACGTCTTTATGTACCGTTGATTTGCTGATAGAAAAATGCGCGGAACACGCCCGAACGGTACAACCCGTTTCAATGATGTATTCCGCGCATTTCAACGCTCGTTCTTCAATATAATCCCACAAAATCCCCGACCTCCGAATTTTCGATTACGGAATATATCTATGTCGGTTTTTCAAAGATTATAACTATTTTCTCGGGATTTTATTCCCCTTTTTTATACGGTAAGGGAATGACGCGCTCTACCGAGCCTTCGTCGTAACGGGAATGCTTCTTCGCGCGCGCGCTTTGCATCGATACGAATACATCTTCAGTGGACAATTCGGAGACTGCGTGATTTTTCTGCACGACAGCGAGCATATAAGGCACGGTTACGTAACTTGCCGAAAGTACGCTTGCGCCCTCGCGGAGCGCTACGATGATCGAGCCTTTTCTGTAACGCTTGGATTTCTCGATTTGCGAGGAAATGACGCGTTTAAATTTACCTTCGTCCGTCGCAATCACAATTTCGCCCTCTTCGCCGATTTGGGACATAAACACTACGCTATCCTCTTCACGGAGCATAATGCCGCGAACGCCCGTAGCGACTCTGCCTTGCGTAGGAATGTCGTCTTTCACCGCATTCAGACAGATTCCGTCTTTCGTCACGATCATAATGCTGACGTCTTCGCCTTTGTCCTCTTCGACGTTGATCACTTCGTCTTCGTCGTTGAGTTTTACCGCTTGGAAATAATCTTTCTTTTGATCGTATTCTATCCAATCCGTCTTTTTGATCATACCCGTCTTAGTAAAGAACAACAGATTTCCGTACGGAATCTTTTCTCCAACGGCAAACAATGCGATAACTTTTTCACCCTGTTCGGCTTTGTCCGAAAGCTCTTTTAGGCTCACGCCCTCATCCGAAAGTTTGGAATCCGTCGGTAATTCGGAAATGTCGAGTTTGTGACAGTTCCCGTAATTCGTAAACGCAAAAATACGTTTATCCGTAACCGTTTTAAGGGTATGAAGCGCAATCAGTTGAGGTTTGTACTTGCCGTCAAGCAATTTCTCCAAGCCATCGACCTGTTTTCCGATCAAAACTTTAAACCGATCGTCCGCGGTATATACGAGAGTACATTTTACTCCCGCTTTTTTCTCCGTTGCTGCCGCGATCAAGCCGTCCGCCTCCTCTCTCGTATACACGAGTTTGGATTTTCTCGGAGTGGGATACGCGTCCTTGATCTCGGTGATTTCTTCCTTTACAACCTGCAACTGTAAATCTCCGCTCTTGGAGATTTCTTTCAGCCTCTTAATGAGTTTTTTGAGTTCTTTAAGTTCCTGCTCTAACTTATAAATCTCGAGCTTCGTCAAGCGGGCAAGGCGCAAATCGAGAATTGCCTGCGCCTGCGCGTCGGAAATGGAGAATCTCTCCATTAATTTATGCCGTGCGTCCGCCGTGCTTTCGGATTTTTTAATAATCGCGATCACTTCGTCGATATTTTGAACGGCAATAATCAAGCCCTCCAAGATATGACAACGCTGTTCCGCTTGATGTAAATCAAACAACGTACGGCGTTTGATGACCTGTTGTTGATATTTTACGTAATGGCGAATGATTTCCATCAATCCAAGCTGTTGGGGCTTGCCGTCTGCAATCACGACCATATTGATACCGAACGTGACTTCCAAATCGGTATATTTATACAGACATTTCAAAATACCGTCGATATCGGCGTCTTTCTTTACGCGAATGACGGCGCGCATACCCGTTCTGTCCGATTCGTCCGCTACGTGATCGATCCCTGCCAGCTCGTCTTTCTTTTCTTCGCGAAGATCTACTACTTTACGCAAAAGCTGCGCTTTGTTGACCTGATAAGGCAGCTCGGTGATGACGAGGTTGGTCTTACCGTTATCCGTCTTTTCCGCAATAATTTTCGCGCGGATCGTAATTTTACCCCTACCCGTTTTATACGCCTGAATCAACTCGTTTGCGATAATGATACCGCCTGTAGGGAAATCGGGCGAGGGTACGTATTCCATCATTTCTTCAAGGGAAATGGCGGGATTGTCAATATACGCCACGACGCCGTTAATCACTTCTTCCAAATTATGCGTGGGAATGTTCGTCGCTAAGCCAACGGCGATACCTGAAGCGCCGTTTACGAGCAGGTTGGGAAATCTACCGGGCAATACGTCCGGCTCTTTCAAGCTGTCGTCGAAATTCAACGAAAACGAAACGGTTTCTTTGTCAATATCACGGAGCAATTCGAGCGCAAGAGGCTCCATTCTCGCTTCGGTATAACGCATCGCCGCGGCGGGGTCCCCGTCTACGGAGCCGAAGTTACCGTGACCGTTCACGAGCGTTTTTCCCATATTGAAATTCTGCGCCATACGCACCATCGCGTCGTAAACCGAACTGTCGCCGTGAGGGTGGTATTTACCCATACAGTCACCGACAATACGCGCGCTTTTTTTGTGCGGTTTGTCGGGCGTTAAACCCATTTCGTTCATCGTATATAAAATACGTCTTTGTACGGGTTTCAAGCCGTCCTCTACACGCGGAAGCGCGCGGTCGAGAATAACAAACTCCGCATAAGGAAGCATCGAAGAATGAAGAACTTTTTCCAAAGGCTGAACGTATAATTGTCCGGTGGGTTCCATAAATTCCGGTTCTTTTTTATTCTTCGCCATCGCCCGAGTCCTCCTTCTTCTTTTCTATCTTATCCATAAACGCGTCGCGCTTATTAAAGTTCGCGTATTTTGCCAGGAATTCCTTTCTTCCCTCGACTTTATCGCCCATCAGCGTCGTGATCATACGCTCCGCTTTCGCCGCGTCCTCTACGGTGACTTGCGTAAGGTTTCTCGTTGCGGGATTCATCGTCGTTTCCCACAGCTGATCGGCGCTCATTTCACCAAGACCTTTATAGCGTTGCAACTGATAACCCTTTCCGATCTTTTCGATTTTCTCGTTGAGTTCTTTGTCGTCGTACGCGTACTCTACCTTATCCCCTTTATACACTTTATACAAAGGCGGCATACCGATATACACGTGTCCCGCGTTGACGAGCGGACGCATATAGCGGAAGAAGAACGTCAACAAAATACAACGAATGTGCATACCGTCTTGGTCGGCATCGGATAAGATGATGACTTTATGATAATTGATTTTATCCAGTTTGAAATCGGGATCGATGCCTGCGCCGATCGCGCTGATCATCGTACGAATCTCTTCGTTTTCCAAAATCTGACTGAGTTTCTTTTTCTCTACGTTAAGCGGCTTACCGCGAAGAGGCAAAATAGATTGGAATTGCCGTACGCGCGCTTGTTTTGCCGTACCGCCTGCCGAGTCACCCTCTACGATAAACATTTCGTTGAGTTCGGGTTTCTTTCCCGAGCAGCCCGCCAATTTCCCGATTAAAGTCAAGCCGTCGATCTTATTCTTTTCTCTTGCGTTGTCTTTCGCTTGTTTCGCCGCAAGACGGACTTTCGCCGCGCCTTGCGCTTTTTTAATGATCTCCTCCATCGTCTTCTTATAGCCGCGGACGCTTTGGAGCATATTAAAGCCTTCGATTACCGTAGATTCTACCGCCGGACGAGCCTCCGTGTTGCCAAGCTTGGTCTTGGTCTGTCCCTCAAATTGCACGCCCGTCATTTTGATAGACAATACGGCAGTCAAGCCCTCACGGAAATCGTCGCCTTGAAAGTTGGAATCTTTTTCTTTCAAAAATCCGTTGCTTCTCGCGTATTCGTTCAACGCGCGAACCATACCCGATTTGAAACCGATCTCGTGGTACCCTCCCTCGGGGGTGGGAATGTTATTGACGAAAGAGAACATACTCTCCGTATAATCCCCCGTATGCTGAATGGCAAACTCCACCTGAATATTGTTTTTGGTCGTCTTATAATAAATGGGCGCGGAATACAGCTTCTTTTTCCCTTCGTTCAGGCTCTTGACGAAATCGGAAATACCGCCGTCATATTTGAATACCACGCGATAGGGTTCGCTTTCCAAAGCAAGCTCGTCCACTTCCGCAAACAGGGATTGTTGGGGCGCTGCACCGCCGTCAAAATCGTCCGTTTCTTCGGGTGTTTCCTCTGTGGCGGTTTCTGCGCCCTCGTCTTCTTCCGTATTGTCGCCGCCAACGAACAACGTGCGACTGCGTTTCGCTTCCGCCATCGAGATTCTTTCGTCAATGAGTGTAATTTCAATGCCGCGATTCAAAAACGCCAATTCGTTCAAACGCTCTTCGACCGTCTCTAAATCGAAATCCACTTCGGAGAAAATCGTCGCGTCGGGTTTAAAACGGATCAACGACCCCTTGCGATTGGTGGGAATTCCCGTCTCCGTCAAAGGTCCGTCGGGTTTACCGGCTTCCACTTTCTTCTTTCGAGCGTCGTATTTGGAGTGGAAACTCATCTTATATACGCGCTTGTTGCGGTAGACCTCTACCGTGAGCCATTCGGAAAGCGCGTTGGTAACCGACGCGCCTACTCCGTGCAAGCCGCCCGAATATTCATAGTTCCCCTGTCCGAACTTACCGCCGGCGTGCAATTTCGTAAAGACGAGCTGAACACCCGAAACTTTTTCTTTCGGGTGTATGTCAATGGGAATCCCTCGACCGTTGTCTTCTACCGAAGCGCTTCCGTCCGTATGAAGAACTACCTTGATTTTGTTTGCGTATCCGTTTGCCGCCTCGTCGATTGCGTTGTCAACGATTTCCCATAAAATATGGTGTAAACCTTTGATGCCCGTCGAACCGATATACATACCGGGACGCATACGTACGGCTTCCAACCCCTCTAAAACCATTAGGTTTTTCGCGCCGTATTCCTCCGTACCTTTCGTTTCTTTGTTTACTTCTTTTGCCATTCTATCCTCAAATAAATACTTATTTTTTAACGATGTGTGTGTGACGAAGCGAAAAACGCCAAAATCCGCCAACTTATGTCATTATAACACTTTTTTCCAAATTTTTCAAACGTTTAAAGAAAAATTTTTTTCTCCGTTTAGCTCATTATTTGCAAAAAAGCAAGAATTTCTTCAAAATTTCGGGCGGTATAATCGGGAAAATATCCCTCTTTCACCGCATTTCCGCGTGGATTGTACCAAACAGAAGTAATCCGCGCGTCGTTCGCCGCTTTGATATCTGCAGTCAAACTGTCCCCGATCCAAACGGCTCGCTCTTTCTCAAAATTGGGAATATGCGTGACTACGTACTCGGTATAAGCCGCCCCGGGCTTATTGCAGCCGATACAATCGGAAATGAAATAGTCTTCTACGTATTGTAATACTCCCGAAAGAGAAAACCGAGATTTTTGAATCCATTCCGTTCCGTTGGTCACAAGATAAACTTTTCCCGCTTCGCACAGTTTCTTTAAAAACGCTTCCGCGCCGTCCACGTAAATAGGTCGAGTCGATAAGGAGTGTAAATACAGTTGATTGAACGTTTCGCCGTCCACGCTCTTGATCCCCAACCGTTCCAAATACAAGGGAAAACGACGGACGATTAGTTCGTTTCTCGTCAATTCTTTGCGTTCCAACGCTTCCCATAAACTGTCGTTGAGAATTTTAAATTCGTCCGCGTACCGCTCTTCCCAAGGAATTCCGCTCTTTTCAAACGCCGCAATCAGCGACACTTTGGACGAAGCGTGAAAATCAAGAATGGTATCGTCGGCGTCTACTAAAAAAATATTTTTCATTTCCGCTCCTCTTTACCTGTCACAACCGCAAGCTCCTTTAAAGCGCGCGTATATGCGATGTATTTCTCGCTATCGCTCATTCCCTGCGGAACAACGACGACCGTCGTGAACTCCAAGCCCTTACTTTCGTACACGGTCATAATATTGATCTTGGTTTTGGAAACTTTTCCTTTTTCCGCAAGATCGTTGTAGGATTTCCGAAGGAGTTCCGCTTTTGTTTCCTCCGTGCAAATAATGGCTTTTAATCCTTTTTTGTCTTTAAAAAACGACGTAATTTTCCTCGCGGGAATACTCTCCACCGCAGGGCCGTCAAACCCGATCGGTTGCATATTCAACTGCAACGAATTCGCAACAAAATCCACGATTTGGTTGGTGTTACGGTAGTTTTGATTGAGCGTAAATTTCTGAAACTCGGGAAACGCCGTATCCCAATCTTCCACGAATCTCCAAGGCGTAACGTTTTGCGCCAGATCTCCGAACACGTTGAACGCCGCTTTTTTGTTGATCTTTCGCAGCAAGTCGTACTCCCGAGCGGAAATGTCCTGCGCTTCGTCGACGAATACGTAGGAATACGCAGGCGAAAGGGACTCGCTGAGCCCCGCGCAAATCACGCAGAGCGCATACGCGTCCGAGCGGTACATTTTCCTTGAAGTCATACCGTACGAAGTTTTGTATTTCTTTACCGTTTCACGATAGAAATAACGGACGATATCCACAAAATCTTCGCTTCCGCCGATTTCCGTAAACGTCTTTTCTCCCCGTAAATACGCGTAGAATTCCGAAAACGCTACGTTATTCTCCCCGATCGAAAAAACACGCTCTTTGACTTTTGCGATCTCTTCTAAAATTTCTTTTCTGCGCTCGATACGATCGGCGTACATATATACGTCTACGCCCCCTACGACGCGGTGGAATCTTTTTAAATCGAAAATTTCTTTTTCCAACCCTACGCGCAACTCTTCCAGGTCTTGCTCGGTTTCCGCAACCACTCGGTCGGTATAGCGCGCGACGAATGCCGCGCTTTTATAAAACGCAATCACCTGACGGTAAAAATATTCGGGATTTTTTGCCTGCTCGCTTTTTAAAACGCCGTCCAAAAAGTCCTCGACCGTCAAAATCCCGTTGATCAGTTCTCTAAACGGTTTGGTATAATAGAGTCCCCCCTCTTTGCGTTCTTTGATTTCACCAAGAACACAACGGCGAACACGCGTCGAAGCATTTTTGATCCCCTCGTACGCCGCAAGCTGTTTTTTGCAATCGGAAATAATATCCGCGATAAACTCCTTACACTCCTCGCCCGTAAACAAGCCGTACAAACTGTCGTAGGCTTTATGGAGTTTTTTATTCACGTCCGTCACAAATTTTGTAGAATATACGTAACGGAGATAATCGGGATTTTCTTTTTGCGTAACGTCTATTTTATCCGACAAGTCGATTTTCGCATTTTTCAAAACCTGCAAAAAATATTCGTACGCCGTAACCGTCTTGACCCGTTCGATCTCCAAGATCTCCGCGAGTTCGTCTATGAAAGCATTGAACGAATTGCTGGGCGTGATCACGAGAACGTCTCTTGTACGAATATCCTCGTTATTATACATCAAATAACTCAAACGGTGGAGCATCACCATCGTTTTTCCGCTCCCTGCGCAGCCTTGCAATACGAAATTCGTCTTTTCAGGACAGGTAATGATTTCGTACTGTTGTTCTTGAATGGTTTCGATAATATCCCGAACCGCCGCTTCTTCCTTTCTCGCCCTGATAATCTCTCGCAGATACGGATCGAGTACGTTTTCCTCGTCCCGATCGGCAATCTCTTCCGCGGACAAATACTCTTTTAAGGATAAATACTCATTTTTAAAATCCAGCACTTTCCCGCTCTTGGCGCGAATGGCTCTACGCAAAATCGTCTTATATTCGTATTCGTTGATGGAAAACGACGAACAACTCTTTTGATAATATCTTCTCGCAACGGGCGCGCGCCAATCCACGATCTCGAGCTTAACGTCCCCTCTTTTACCGATATAATAACTGTTATATCCCTCTACGTTGTCGACGAGATCCATTCGGGCAAAGTACGGCTCGTTAAAGAAAGGCTTGAACGAATCGATCTTTTCTTTCCGTTTCGCGATCTCGTCCAATAACAGATTAATCTTGCGATAGTTCTCCGCCGTATTCTCTTCCTTTTCGAGTTTGGAAATCTCCTCTTTCGCTTCTTCGATCGCTTTTTTGTGCGCGTGAATACGTACGATGCGCAACATCTGCATCACCGCGGCGATATGTTCGTCTTCGTACTCCTTTTGTTTTTCTTCGTCCAAAAGGGACAAAAACCATTCGTGATCCCCCGATTTTTTCGGGTCGATCAGACTTGTCAGTTGTTTGTAGGGAAATTTCTTCGACATACTCTCCTTTCCTGCCTTATTTTTAATCATAACATATTTTTTCAAAAAAGGAAAGGATTTGACGGAAAATTTTTCCAACAATTTTTTTCGACGGAATTCGACTTCTAAAAACCAAGAAAAAGCGCTCCGTAGTCAAACGGAACGCTACTTTTTACATCTTATCGGGAATACCGATGCCCAGAAGCGCAAACGCGTTTTTGAGCGCCTGCAAACTCGCCACCGTGAGCGCAAGACGGAAATTTTTCGTCGTTTCGTCTTCCGCGGACAGGATCTTGCAATCAAAATAGAATTTATTGAATTTTTGCGCTACGTCTACGGCAAAACGGGAAATGAACGAAGGCTCGTATTTCTCCGCTGCCGAACGAACCACTTCGGGGAATTCCGCAATCGCTTTTACGAGCTCGATCTCCTCCGTTGAAAGCTCGGGAATTTCGTAAGCTTCGGGAACTCCGCCTTTTTGCAATACGGAATTTGCTCTCGCGCAGGTATATTGCACGTAAACGCTGGTTTCGCCGTCAAAATTCAAAACTTTATCGTAAGAAAATACGATGTCTTTGATCTTGCTGTTATAGAGCGCTCCGAATACCACCGCGCCTACGCCGACTTTTTTCGCAACGTCTTCTTTGTTTTCAAGATTGGGATTCTTATCGTCAATGATCTTATACGCTTTTTCGATACATTTTTGAATAACGTCTTCCAAAAAGACTACGTTGCCCTTTCTCGTGGACATCGTACCCTCTTCCAACGACACCATACCGTATGCGACGTGCACAAGATCTTTCGACCACTCTTTTCCCATCAGTTCCAACGCCTTAAAGAACTGTTTAAAGTGCAAATTCTGCTGGTACGCCACCACGTACAGACATTTGTGGAAATCGTATTCTTTCTTT
This sequence comes from Clostridia bacterium, assembly GCA_017457225.1. Lineage (GTDB taxonomy): Bacteria > Bacillota > Clostridia > Christensenellales > Borkfalkiaceae > Scatosoma. Next base: position 26,354 of record JAFTHW010000018.1, read on the forward strand.
CTATACGCTGCCGCCGCCATATCGCGCGTTGCGTACAACGAGCTTCCGTCCGATTTCAAAATAATGCAAGGCGGCATTCCGTATTCTTCCAAATCGACTACTTGCGCCCCGCGGCTCTCCACCAACAAACCCTTTTCCTTGAGTTCGTCCACGATAGGTTGCATTTTATCTGAGTAAAAACTCTCGCCGGCATAGGAATCAAAACGGATATCCAACATTTCGTAAATACGCTGCACGTCTTTTAAGGTCAATTCCTTAAACCACGTGAAAAGAGCGTAACACTCCTCGTCCCCCTGCTCGATCTTTTTGAAATACGCGCGGGCTTCATCCTCGTATTCGGGATGTTCCTCTACTTCTTTGTGGAAACGTACGTACAGCTCGTTCAAAGCGCGAATTCCGCCCTTATCTACCGTTTCCTTATCCCCCCAGCGTTTGTATGCGGAAATGAGTTTTCCAAACTGCGTACCGTAGTCGCCGAGATGGTTGATTCCCACCGTTTTATACCCAAGGAAATGGAAGATACGGTACAGCGCGCCGCCGAGTACAGTCGTCGAAAGATGTCCGATATGGAACGGTTTTGCAATATTGATGGAAGAATAGTCGATACAGATCGTCTTACCCTCGCCCTCGTTGGAAGCGCCGAATGCGTCTTTTTCCGTTAAAATTTTCTCGAGCGTACTCCGCACGAAACCACTCTTATTGATTTTAAAATTCAAATAGCCGTTCACGGCGGATACTTCGCTGATCACGTCGTCCGTCGCAACCGAATTTTTGAGCTCCTCCGCGATCATTACGGGGCTTTTGCGGAGCACTTTGGCAAACTTAAAACAAGGCAACGCAAAATCGCCCATTTCGAGATTGGGAGGGAGCGCCAACGAATCGTACACTTCCTCTTCCGTAACTCCGTCTACTTTGATTTTTTCCGCAATATATTTCTTGTAATCCATACTCTTTCCTCAGTCGTTTACTTTTTTTACCACACTATATTAGCATATTTTTTTAATTTGAGCAAGTATTTTTTCAAATTGGGCAACTTTAATTTGCTAAATTTTAAATTTTATATTATAATAGATAGGAAATTTTAAAAATTACTTGTGAAGGAACTGTCAATTATGAAACTCGGTGTCGTAGGACTCCCCAACGTAGGAAAATCCACTCTCTTTAACGCAATCACGCACGCTGGCGCGGAATGCGCGAATTATCCTTTCTGCACGATCGAGCCTAACGTAGGCGTCGTTGCCGTGCCCGACGAACGCTTAGATAAACTTGCGGCGTTGTATTCCAGTAAAAAAGTAACCCCTGCTGTGATCGAATTCGTCGATATTGCAGGACTTGTCAAAGGCGCGTCCAAAGGCGAGGGGTTGGGAAATAAATTCCTCTCCCATATCCGCGAAGTAGACGCAATCGTACACGTCGTACGCTGTTTCGAGGACAGCAACATCACGCACGTGGACAATAAAATCGATCCCGTAACGGATATCGAAACCATCAATCTGGAACTCGTGCTTTCGGATATGGAAGCGGTGCAAAACCGTATGAATAAAGTCAAAGTCCAGGCCCGCGGCGGCTCGGATAAAAAAGCCGTGGAAGAATACGCGTTCCTCGAACGACTCTACGCGCATTTGGAAAGCGAGAAACCTGCGAGAAACTTTGAAATCTCCGATACGGAACAGGAGTTTATGAAAAACTGCTTCCTGCTCACAACCAAACCCGTCATTTACGCGGCGAATATCAAAGAAGACGATATGGGCAAAGAAGAGGACTCCCTCCCCTTCGTCGTCAAGGTAAAAGAATTTGCGAAAAGCGAAGGAGCAGAAGTGCTCGTCATCTGCGCGAAAACGGAAGAAGAGTTGTCGCAAATGGACGCCGACGACAAAGCTGTGTTTATGGAAGAATTCGGATTGGGAGAAAGCGGACTCGATCGCCTCATCAAAAAATCCTACGCGCTCCTCGGGCTGATCTCCTATCTCACCGCAGGCGAAAAAGAAACAAGAGCCTGGACGATCGTCAACGGAACGAAAGCGCCGCAAGCGGCGGGGAAAATCCATACCGACTTTGAAAAAGGCTTTATTCGCGCCGACGTAGTAAATTGGGCGATTTTGCTTGAACTCGGCTCCATCGCTGCCGCGAAAGAAAAAGGCAAAGTCCGCTCCGAAGGAAAGGAATACGTAATGCAGGACGGCGACGTTGTGGAATATTACTTCAACGTTTCCAAGAGCAATAAATAATTTTAAAGATAAAACGATTTAAAGATAAAACGACCGCTCGACGAGTAGCCGAGCGGTTTCTTTTTACAATTTACCGTTTGCTTGTAAGTACTCTTCCAAAATCTCCGCGGCGGAAAAGACAATATCCGCGCACGAACGTTTTTGGTAGTATTCTTTCGTCCGAGGTTCTGCTTCCCCTCCTATTTCTACGAGCACTTTCGCATTTTTCAAAAGCTCGGCGCAAACCAGACTTCCATAACGCTCTACGAACTTTCCGCACAACTCCTGCACGATCGCGTAGACTCGCTTTTTATTCTCGGGAGAATTTTCCGCTTCCGCAAACACAAGCCCTATGACCGTCGCCATACCACTCACTGCGCCGCAGGTTAAACGGAGCCTGCCCAAACCACCGCCAAACGGCAACATGGACCTTGCCAACACGTCCTCTTCTACCCCCGTTACATCCGCAAACGCGAGCGCTACCGCCTGCGAACAAGCGTAACCTTGACGAAAATACTCTTTTGCCTTTTCTGCTCTTGACATTTTCTTTCTCTCCTGTTATAATTGTAAGTAATATGGACAAAATCTTTTACACAGACCAAAGCCGTTTTCCGTCTTCGTTGGACTCAGTGCAATACGTTTTATCGGAATATTACGGAATCGAACATCCCGAAATTTTGCGAAACGAGCACGGAAAACCTTATTTAAAAGCCGAAACAGGGCTTTCCACCTACTTTTCCATCTCTCATACGGACGGAAAACTGTTTATCGCCGTATCGTCCAAACCCGTCGGAATCGACGCGGAAGCGACGGATCGAAAAACCGACTACGCACCCGTCGTTAAAAAATTCACGGAACGGGAACGGGCTGAAATCGTGGATATTCCCTCGTTTTTAAAACATTGGACGGTGAAAGAGAGCGCGATCAAGTTCTTAGGCGGAAGCCTTGCAACCGACTTGAAAAAGTTGGAATATGCCGACGGAACTTTAACGTATGAACACTCGCCGATATGCGCGAACGTAACGACTCTCCGTTTTGGAAAATACGTCGTATCCGTTTGCGGCGGAACGGAGTTCTTAATGGACTCTTTCACGGCTTTTTAACAGTATAACATATCTTTTACAAAATTTCAAGCGAAACAAGGAGAGTTTTATGATTGGTATCGTAGCGGCAATGCAATGTGAAGCCGATATTGTATTAGAAGAAATGAACGTTCAACGTTCTTTAACGGTGAGCGGAAAACAAATCCACGTAGGAACGGCGTACGGTAAAGAAACCGCTGTTTGCATTTGCGGAGTAGGAAAAGTAAACGCAGCGCTCGGCACGCAGATTCTCGTGAGTAAATTCGACGTAAAATCCCTTTTCAACCTCGGCGTTGCAGGCGGATTGAACAGCGGAACGGAGCTTTGTCAAATCTATCAGATCGAAGCCGCCGTACAGTTTGATTTCGACCTCACGCAATTAAACAGAACGAAAATGGGAACGTTAGACGAATATACGGAAAATTATTTGCCCGTACAAACTCTTTCTCTGCCTTTCCCCGTCAAGAAACTCGGCACTTCCGACCGTTTCAACGACTCCCCTGCCGATTATCAACTCTTAACGAAAGAATTGGGCGCGGATATCCGCGATATGGAGGGCGCGGCGATCGCGCAAGCCGCACTTTGCGCCAAGCTTCCGTTCTATTCCCTCAAAGCTATTTCCGACGTGGCGGGAAGCGGGAGTACGACCGAACAGTTTTTACAAAATAAGAACAAAGCACTCCAAAATCTCAAAGCCGTTTTACCCACGGTTTTCGAGAAATTATAAAAATCGTTTTACCAAGGAGAAAGTATGATCGATTTAGGCGATTGGAACGAACGGCTTGCGCCGCTGTTTACCGACGAACAGTATTTGAAAATACGGAAATTTTTGATCGAGGAATATAAACACCACGTCGTTTATCCCGATATGTACGATTTATATAACTGTTTTCGTTATACGCCGTTTGCGAACGTGAAAGCCGTTCTTTTGGGACAAGACCCCTATCACAACGTCGGACAAGCGCACGGGCTCTGCTTTTCCGTACAGGACGGAATCGCAAAACCTCCCTCCTTGGAAAATATCTTCAAAGAATTGAAATCCGACATCGGATGCGAACTCCCCGTTTCGGGAAATCTTACGAAATGGGCGAAAGAGGGAGTCTTGCTTTTAAACACTTCTTTAAGCGTTCGGGAGCATCAAGCAAACTCCCATTCCAAATGCGGTTGGGCTTGGTTTACCGACAGCGTGATTCAACTGATTTCTCAGAAAAAAGAAAACGTCGTGTTTATTCTTTGGGGCGGAAACGCAAGGAGCAAAAAACCGCTCATCGACGGAACGAAGCATTGTATTTTGGAAAGCGTGCACCCCTCGCCCTTATCTGCGTATAACGGATTTTTTGGGTGTAAACATTTTTCCAAAACCAACGAATATCTTTTAAAACACGGAATTCCGCCCATTGATTGGGATTTAACGAAATAAAAGGAGTTACCTATGAAGAAACTTGCAGCAATGCTTAGTATCTTACTCTTCTCTTTAAGTTTTTGCGCTTGCGATCCTACAACATACGTAATACAAAGGGAGTCCCTAAATGAAGTGACTGGCGTTGAACTGATCGAATACGAAAACCCCAATCAAAAATCCTTTAACTCTTGGGTTTTTGATCAATATGACAAACTTGTACCTTTTAACAATGAAAACGTAACCGTTTTAGAAACGTTACCAAGCGAAACGGTAAGCGATTTCTTGGATTCTTTTTCGCAAACCGATATATTACATACCTACTACGCGTATGATTCCCCAAAAGATATTTGTATACGGTTGCATTATTCTAATGGCAATTTCTTAATTATTTGGGCGGATTATAAACATGAAAGCTTTGGCGGTTATATCGGCGAATATTTATCGGACGGAACCGTTTCTTCGTTTTGGGGAAGTTTTAGTGCCTTATTTTATTACGAAAATTTGGTACACTCCTATTTTTCCGTTACATTATATTGATTCAAATAAAAAAGGAAGCGAGAGATTCGCTTCCTTTTTTATTGCTTTTACATCAATTTTTCCAAGATCTTTTTAAGGGCATATTTGCAATGCTCGTAAGTGAGTCCGCCCTGAAAATATGCGGTGTACGGCTCTTTTATAGGCGCGTCCGCCGAAAGCTCGATCGAAGATCCCTCTACGAAACACCCTGCCGCCATAATCACTTTGCTATCGTACCCGGGCATATCCCAAGGCTCTAACGTTACGAAGCTATCGACAGGCGAAGCTTCCTGCACCGATTGAATGAACGAACAAAGCTGTTGCGCGGTATTAAAACGAATCGCGCGCGTAATATCCGCAGGCGTTTTATCCGTCTTCGGAAAGTTCTCGTAACCTAACTCTTCCATACATTTCCCGATCAAGAGTCCGCCTTTGATCGCTTGGTTTACCACATGCGGAGCAAGGAACAATCCCTGATAAAATAACCGATAGCCGTACGCATACGAGCCAACTTCGTTCCCGATCGACGGAGCGGTTAAACGTCTGCCGATTAAATCGACGTATTTTTCCGTTCCAACGATATACCCTCCCGTCGGAGCAAGACCACCGCCGGGATTTTTGATCAAAGATCCTACCGCAACGTCCGCTCCTACGTCGCAAGGTTCTTGTTTTTCCACGAATTCACCGTAACAATTGTCCGTAAAAATACAGCCGTCAAAGCCCAATTCTCGTACGAACGTACAAATTTCTCCGATTTCCGCCACCGTGAACGCGTCGCGGAGCTCGTAACCGCGAGAGCGTTGGATATAAATCATTTTCAACGACTTACCCAATCGCTCCATTTCGGTTTTTATCTTTTCTTTATCGAATTTTCCCTCTTCCGTCAACGGAACGCAATCAAAGGAAATGCCAAAATCCTTTAAAGAGCCGTTTCCATCGCCGTAAATGACGCCGCGAATAGTATCGTAAGGCATTCCCGACACGGACAACACCGCGTCTCCCGTACGCAAAACCCCGAAAAGCGCCACCGTCAACGCGTGCGTACCCGATAACAACGCAGGCGAAACAATCCCCGCTTCCGCGCCGAATGCATCCGCGTACACGTCGCCAAGCGTAAATCTTCCGTCGTCACCGTATCCATAACCCGTCGTTCCGTTAAAATGCCGCAACGCAATCGAACGTTTGTTAAACGCCTTTAATACCTTTTCTTGATTGTATTGACTGATCTCGTCCGCAATAGCAAAGTTTTTAACCAGTTTTTCTTCGCTTTGTTGAATCAATTCTACTGCCGTCATACCGTTTCCCGTCTTTTCCGTTTTTTTGTATTATGTCAGACATAATTACTGTGTCACGCATAGCCATTATGTCAGACATAGGTATTATGCGTGACATAATGGGCTGTTTTTTGAAGTTTTATAATAATTCGAGCACCTTCTCTACCGTCGCTTCTTTCGGGCTAAGCTTTACGTTGTTTTGCATACGTTTAAAGAAGGTTATTTGCCGTTTTGCATAGTTTCGAGTATTCTTTTTAATCCAATCTTTGATTTCTTCTTCGGAAAGCCCTGCCGCTATGCCCTCTGCTACTTCTTTGTAACCGATGCCCTGCATACATTGCATTTCTGTCGTAACGCCTTGATTCAGCAAAGAGCGAACTTCATCCATCAAGCCCTGTTCAAACATTTGCTCAACGCGAAGATGAATGCGTTCGTATAGCGTTTCCCTTGGATAATCGATAGAAACCGCCACAAAATCAAATCTTGGAATCAATCCGTCCTGTTGCTCGGATTTCGGTTTTCCCGTTACGTCGTAGATTTCCAAAGCGCGAATTACGCGCTTTACGTCGTTATAATGGAGTATTTCCGCGCTTGCAGGGTCTTTCTCGCGTAAAATCGCGTGAACGTATTCTTTGCCTTGTTCTTCCGCCAGCGTTTCGTAGTATTTTCGGACCTCTTCGTCTGCGCCAACGTTGCCGAATTGACTCTTATAGAGCAAGGAATTGATATAAAAGCCTGTACCGCCGCAAATAATCGGCGTTTTGCCATTGGAAAGAAGCTTCTCCACGATAGGCAACGCTTTCGATTCATAATCACTCACCGAAAAATTATCTTTAGGGGAAACGACGTCGATCAAATGATGGGGAACTCCGTCACGTTCTTGGAGCGTTGGTTTTGCCGTCCCCACGTCTAATCCTTGATAAATTAGCATAGAATCGGCGGAAACGATCTCTGTATTTAGCTTTTTTGCACAAGCAACCGACAGCGAGGTCTTTCCCGAAGCGGTCGCGCCGCAAATTACGAGAACTTTTGCCATTAGACGATCCTCTTGAACATTTTTTCCAATTCGGTTTTCGTCATTTTTACTATGACGGGTCTGCCGTGCGGGCATTTTAAGCCCATATTGCCGTCTATGAGCGCAAACAATGCGTCGATTTCTGCTTGCGTTAGATCCATACCGCCTTTTACCGCCGCTTTACAAGCCGCAGAAGCCAATTTATCTTTCAAAATGTCTACAAGCTTAATGGAACGGTAGCCTCCCACGTCGCCCAAGATTTCATTAAAGAATTTACCCAGGTCAATATACTGCAAATCCAAGGGAACTGCCGTTATTTTAAACGAAGTATCGCCAAAAGACTCCATATCAAATCCCATATCTCGAATATCGTTCATACGCTCACGGATAAATTCAGCTTCAAACACATTAACGTCTAAGGTATACGGCAAGAGCATAGGCTGTTGGACGACCGAACGATTTTGCATTTGCTCTTTGAGTCGATTAAAGATCAAGCGTTCGTGCGCGGCGTGTTGATCGATGATATATACTTCGTCCGCGCGTTGGTATAAAAGATAGGTATTGAACAATTTACCAACGTAGGAACAAGTGGACACGTCAATCTTGTTTTGTTTGGATTTTTGCTCCAATTCCTCTAAAAATCGTTTATTTTCCGCAAAGAAATCCGTAGATTCTTCCGTTTTCTTCGTTTCTGCGCCTTGCGTCTTTTTCAGTTCCTCGTACGCAGGATCATCCACCTCTAATACGTTCCGACGGAAAAATAAATCAGGGTACTTTTTATGAAGTTGTTCCGCATCGTTTTTGCCTCTTTTCGGCTTGCCGTCTTTATAATTCTTCGGCATTCCCTGCGGAACGTACGGCCCGATTTGATCGAGCGGAATCACGCCTTTCTCCCTCTTTCCTGACACTTCTTCAAACGGTACGGGAGTTTTTTCTATGTTTTGTTTAAAGGTTTTCGGAGCACTCGCTTCGATTTCTTTTTGCGCTTCTTCATACGTCAAAGTCGTAAAGCCGAACACGCTTTGTTGTTTGGGCCTTGTTTCCAAAACAGGCTCTTGAATAGGAGCGGGCTCCGCCTTAATTTGGGGAGCGTTTGCAAACGCATTCGCGCGAGAATCCTGCACGATATATTCAAGAGCTTTGGAATTTCCGTCCAGCACTGCAGCTACGACGGAATAGATGCAGCTGTAAACGATTTGATTGTCGGCAAAACGGACGTCTGCTTTATTAGGATGTACGTTGACGTCTACGACTTCGGGAGGAAGGTCGATATACAATACGTAAAAAGGATACTGTCTCTTCATTAAATAGCTACTGTACGCATTGGTGATCGCCGCCGCAATCGTCGTATTCACAATATATCTTCCGTTTAAGAATACGCTTTGATAGCTCTTATTCGCTTTGGAAAAGTTTTGGTTTCCGATATAGCCGCGAATCCGAATTCCGTGCTTATTCGCATCAATTTCATAGCAATTGGATAAAATGGAAGCTCCGTACACGCTGACAAGCGCTTCTTCCTTACCCCCGCCAAACGATTGCAGTACCTTTTTTCCATTGACAAAATATTGAAAGGCAATATTCGGACGATTTAGAATAAATCGGGAAACGAAATTGGTAATATCCGCTTCCTCCGCTTTTTCGGACTTCAAAAATCCAAGCCGAACGGGCGTGTGATAAAACAGCCTTTCAACGCATACGTCCGTACCGTTCTCACCTGCCGCTTCGACGATATTGCCCAGCTCTCCACCGTCCGACGTCAAACGGTAGCATTTGCCGTCCGCCGTTTTAGAAGTAATCGTCATTTTGGAAACCGCCGCAATGGAAGCCACTGCTTCCCCTCTAAAACCTAGCGTTAAAACGTTGTTGAGATCTTCCGCTGTTTCGATCTTACTCGTTGCGTGCGGTAAAAACGCCGATTGTAAATCGTCGCGCTCGATACCGCAGCCGTTGTCGATCACTCGAATCAGTTGCGTTCCGCCTTTTTCTACGTGAATCTCAATCTCCGTAGCGCCTGCGTCAATGGAATTCTCCACCAATTCCTTGACAACCGAATACGGTCTGTCCACAACCTCGCCTGCCGCGATTCGGTTATATACTTTTGCGGGCAATATGTTGATTTTCGACATATCAATTCTCCGAATTTATTTTTTCTTTTAAATCTCCCAGAAATAACAACGCCTGCATAGGAGAAAGCGTATTCAAGTCCGTTCCAGCGAGCAGTTGCTCCACTTCGGAAAGCACCTTCTCTTCCGCTTCTTCGCGAATCTCAAAGATCTTCTTTCCACCCATTAAATCGTTCTTTTCCAACGCTTTTAAAATGCTTTTCGCCCGAGTCGTTATCTGCTTGGGAACGCCCGCCAAAGAGGCTACTTCAATACCGAAACTGCGATGCGCGCCCCCCCTTGCGATTTTACGCAAGAAAAGTACCGTTCCGTTAAACTCTTTAACGGTTACTTTGTAATTCTTTACGCCGTCAAGGGTATTTTCAAGCTCGGTCAATTCGTGATAATGCGTAGAGAACAACGTTTTCGCGCGTACATTCTCCGCCAAAAATTCCACGACCGCCCAAGCGATAGACAATCCGTCGTACGTACTCGTACCGCGCCCGACTTCGTCGAGCACGAGTAAACTGTTCTTCGTTGCGTTGAGCAAAATAGAAGCGACTTCCGTCATTTCCACCATAAACGTACTTTGATCAAAAATAAGATTGTCGTTTGCGCCCACACGGGTAAAGATACGATCAATCAGCGGAATTTCCGCCGATTTTGCCGGCACAAACGAGCCGACGTGCGCCATCAAAGCAATCAAGGCAATTTGGCGCATATACGTACTTTTACCTGCCATATTCGGACCGGTAATGATCGCGCAACGGTTTTCGCCGTTGTCGAGAAGCGTGTCGTTGGGCACGAAGCGGTCTTTGGAGATCGCCTCGACAACAGGGTGCCTACCCTCCGTAATCACGAGCGGAGCGCCTTCTTCCCGCATCTTCGGACGAACGTAGCGGCGTTCTTTCGCCACCGTAGCAAGCGATACCAAACAATCGAGGAGCGCCAAGGAAGAAGCAATCTCTTTCAGATTTTCAATATTCTCTTTCAGCACGCTTACGATCCGCTCGTAAATCTCCGCTTCCAAACGCAACGCCTTGTCGTTGCTCGTCAATATCTTTTCTTCTAATTGTTTTAACTCTTCGGTAAAATACCGCTCCCCCGTTGCCAACGTTTGGCGGCGAATATAATCGGCAGGCGCCTTGTCGATAAAGGATTTGCTAAGCTCGATATAATATCCGAAAACACGGTTAAAGCCCACTTTGAGATTCTTGATCCCCAAGCGTTCACGTTCCCGTTCTTCAAGCTGCTCCAAAAGATACTTTCCGTTCTGACCGATTTTTCGGAGCTCGTCCAACTCCGCATTGAATCCCGATCGAATATATCTTCCGTCTTTGATTTTTTCGGGAGTAATTTCGCTGATCGCCGCCGTCAAAAGATCGGCAAGCTGCTGAACGTCGGGAAGTCCCTCTAAAATATCCGCAATGATCTGCGAACGGAATCCCGTGAGTTGGAAACGGATACTCGGCAACGCGTTCAGGGACGTTGCGATCGCCAAACAGTCCTTGGGCATTAAATTGCCATTGGATACTTTACCGGCAAGACGCTCGACGTCTTTTACGTCTTTCAATGTTTCCAATAGCGCCATTCTAACGACGGAAGAATGGACAAGCTCCTCTACACCGTCCTGACGGTATTCGATCTCCGAAACGTTTTTCAAGGGCGAAAGCAACATTCTCGTCATCAATCTCGCACCCATGCCCGTTCGAGTCTTATCCATTACCCATAACAAAGAGCCGTATTTTCCGTTTTTTGCATTGTTGACGAGTACGTCGAGATTCCGCACCGCGATCGCGTCCAACGTCATATATTTCTCGCGGTTGACGAGTTTGATCGTACTGATATTGACAAGTCCGTGTTTTTGCGTTTCGCGGAGATATTCTATCAACGCCCCCGCCGCCGAAATTACATTCTCTTTCGCCGCAATTCCGTACGCATTCAAGGAATGAGCCTGTAATTGCTCCAACAAATTCTTCTCCGCGTGTTTCACGTTAAACGCCCAAGGCATATAACAGGAGAACGGAGGTAACATTTTATGCTGAATTTCCCTTTCGTTTTTGGACGCAAGCAGCATATCTTCATTGCAAATGATCTCCGCCGCCGATATTTTCAATAGATGTTCTATGGAATCGCGGACTCCTTTTTCGCCAAGGAACTCCTCCGCGATAAATTCACCCGTCGTGATGTCCGCCCAAGCAACGGCAACGCCGTCCTCGGATTTGAACGCGCAGGCAATATAATTATTCTCCCGTTCGTTGAGCATTTCATCACTCGTGAGTGTACCCGCCGAAATCACGCGAACGACTTCCCTCTCTACGAGCTTGCCTCTATCCGGATCTTTTGGATCAGAAACTTGATCGCAAATGGCGACTTTTTCCCCAAGTTCTACGAGCTTTGCGATATACGAATCCGCAGAATGATAAGGAATCCCGCACATCGGAGCGCGTTGATTGTCCCCGCAATCCCTACCCGTTAAGGTAAGATCGAGCATCTTAGAAACCTTGATCGCATCCTCGAAGAACATCTCGTAAAAATCACCGAGACGGTAAAAAACTACGCAATCTTTATACTGCTCTTTGATCGATTCGTAATGCAGCATCATATTCGTTCTTCCCATAGGCTCAATCCTCCTTTATCGGCACATCCACTCTCTCGCCGTACAGCGAAATCCCGTTCGCGCGAACGATTTTCAACGTGACGAACTCGCCGAGGGCGTCGCTTTCACTCTCGAAATATCCCATTCGACCGAACTCGTCGCGGCCTAAATACATTCCCTTTTTCTCATCGTACCCCTCGCAAAGGATCTCCACCGTCTTCCCGACGTATTTCTCCGATTTTTTTCTCGTGAGGGAATTGACCAATTCCACGAGCCGCATAATGCGGTCTTTTTGAATCTCTTCGGGAATTCTATCCGCCATTTCCGCCGCTTTCGTGCCCTGTCTTGGCGAATAAACGAACGTGAACGCCGATGCAAAATCCACTTGTTTTACCAACGCTTCGGTCGCAAGATAATCCTCTTCCGTTTCCCCGGGGAATCCGACGATAATATCCGTCGTAAGCTCCGCTTCGGGAATCCGCTTGCGCAACATCTCCACTTCCGCAAGATATTTCCCACTCGTATAACGTCTGTTCATCGCTTGCAGGATCCGATCGGATCCCGACTGTACGGGCAAATGCACAAGCCTGCATATTTTGCGGTGTTTTTCCATTACTTTCACGACGTCTTCGTTGAAATCCTTGGGATGACTCGTCATAAACCGAACGCGGAATTTTCCGTCGATGGAGGCAACGGCGTCTAAAAGCTCCGCAAATGTCATACCGCCCTTTCCGTCTGAATTATAAGAATTGACGTTTTGTCCAAGGAGCGTGATTTCCTTGTATCCCTCTTCGATCAAAGAGCGAACTTCGGTTATAATATCTTCCGCCTTTCTAGAGCGTTCTCTGCCCCGTACGTACGGCACGATACAATACGAGCAAAAGTTATTGCAACCGTACATAATATTTACCCAAGCGTTGGGATAACTCGTTCGATAAGCGTCGGTAAATTCGATAATCTCCCGTTCCTTTTCAAGGACTTCGATTACCTTTTTCTTTTGATTGCGTTTCCGATTGATTAACGTTTCCAAATCCTCTAAATTCAGTGTTCCGAACATAACGTCGATAAAAGGAAATTTCTTTTTTAATACGTCCGTCTTGCCTTTTTCTTGCGTCATACATCCCCCGACCGCAATGATCAGTCCGGGTTTTTCTTTCTTGAGTTTTTTGAGCGCGCCAATATTCCCAAACGCGTGATTTTCCGCATTTTCACGAATACAACAAGTATTAAAAACGATGACGTCCGCCTCCTGCGTGGAAGAACACTCTTCGTAACCCATATGACGTAAAATACCCGCCATTTTTTCCGATTCGTGAAGATTCATTTGACACCCGTAGGTGATAATGTGATACTTTTGCGACATAGACTTTTTCCAAAAAGGCAAATTTATTTTCTCTATTATACTCTTTTTTTTTATTTTTATCAAGTATTTCGAGTGTTTTTGGATTGATTCCGAGAAAAAATCTCTATGATTTTGCAATAAAAATTCCCCAAAAGCGGAATACTGTTTTCGATGAAAATTCTTAAGAAACTGATTGCGGCAACTCTGCTGTTATTCCTCGTAGGAACGTTGGCGGCAACCTCCTACTATTTCTACGTCACGAAAGACGTTACACTCAACAAACAAAAGCTTTGTTTGAGCGAACAAAACATAGTTTTGTACGACGAAACGGGCGAAGAGATTAAAAACGCCACCGCAGGCGTTCTTCGACAAACGGTAGCGTATGAACATATTCCCACTCACACCGTTCAGGCGTTCATCGCAACCGAAGACAGACGCTTTTTTACGCATAACGGATTTGACTTTAGACGGATCGTCAAAGCCGCCCTCAACAACCTGAAAGCGCAATCCTTTAAGGAAGGTGCTTCCACCATCTCCCAACAACTCATCAAAAACACACATCTAAGCCAAGAAAAAACGGTGAAGCGTAAATTGCAGGAATGGAAACTGACCAGACAGCTAGAAAGAGAGTATTCCAAAGAAGAAATTATGGAAAAATACCTCAATACTATCTATTTCGGACACAGTTGTTTCGGGATCAATGCCGCTGCGGAATTTTATTTCGGAAAACGTCCGGAAGAGTTAAGCTTAGCGGACTCCGCCATTTTAGCTGGGCTCGTCAAAGCGCCAAACCACTATTCCCCTTTTAAAAACCGTGAAAAATGCGAACGGCGGAAAGCACTGGTATTAAGCGGTATGGTCACGACAGGATACATTACGGAAGAAGAAAAGGCGGAGGCGCTTGCAACGCCCTTGCCCATCGCGCCGCAAACTTCCAAAAGCCACGCAGATTACGCGCAATTCGTCTTTGACGAACTCTCCGCCCTTTCCGATCGCTACGGTTTTACCGTAGGCGGTCAAATTGAGATCTATACGTATATGGATACGGAAATCCAAAACGTTTTGGAAAAGGTCGCCGAAAGCTACACGCAGAGCAATAAAACGTTTTTAACGCTTGATTCGAAAACGAACGGTTTTAAAGGCTGCGTGTCCGACGTAGGCGACATTCGGCGCTTGCCTGCGTCCGTTATTAAACCCTTACTCGTTTATGCGCCGGCTATGGAACTCAACTATCTCTCTCCTGCCACCCCTATTTTAGACGAAAAAGTAAATTATGGCGGTTATTCGCCTGAAAATTACGACGGAACATTCCACGGCTACGTCAGCGCGAGAGAAGCGCTCGCGAAAAGCCTGAACGTACCTGCGGTAAAAACACTTTCGGCGATCGGCGTGGAAAACGCCGTACGGTATTTAGAACAAACGGGTTTGAGCGTAAATCAAGCGGATTATTCTTTGGCGCTTGCATTAGGCGGTATGAAAGAAGGGTTTTCCTTGAAAGAATTGTTGAGCGCTTATTCCGTATTTCCCAACGGCGGAGTGTATTCCGAGTGCGGTTTCATCTCGGCAATTTCTATCGACGGAACTCCCGTTTATCGGCGAACGAGCCCTAAAACGCAGGTATTTTCTGAATCCACGGCGTATTTGACAACGGATATGCTAAAATCGGCAGCAAAAATCGGTACGGCGAAAAAACTTCGTTCCCTGCCTTTTGATATCGCCGCAAAAACGGGCACGGTGGGTACGGCGAACGGAAACACGGACGCTTACGCGCTCTCCTTTACCTCCGAACATTGTATCGGAGTTTGGATGGGCAACGCGGACAACACGAGAATAGAATGCACGGGCGGCGGACTCCCCTGCAACGCGCTCCTTCAAATTAACGAAAAATTATACGCAAACAAAGTGCCAAAGTCTTTCCCGACCCCCAAAGACGTCGTAAGCGTTGAACTAGATAAAACGCAATATTACGACACGCATACTATTATGCTTGCGGACGAGCTTTCCCCCGTTTCCTATCGCTTTTCCGAGCTCTTCAAAAAAGACAACTTACCTTTGAAAAAGTGTGATTCTTTCAGCAATCCAAGCATTTTGACGCCCCATTTACAGTATGAAAACGGAAGTGTTACCATCACTTTTGACAAATCTTTACCAAACTTCTATCAATACAAGATCCAACGCACCGATTATGTCACGCATACAACTCTGTATTTTGGAAAATTTATCGAACGGTACGTGGATCGACACTTGTCGGAAAATAAAAATTACGTCTATACGGTTACCCCATATTACAAGGAGATCGCAGGACGCCCCATCGTTCTACCTACCGTTACTACCAAAACGTTTCCGTCTCAAGACGACGATTCCGTATTGAAAAAGGATTGGTGGGACGATTAAACAAAACGGTTGCAACAAAAAATGTTGCAACCGTTTTGTTCTGTAACGTTTTTATTCAATTCGGATCTTTTCCAACGAAGCAAACGCTTCCTCGATCAAGCCCTCTACGTCTAATTTACGTTCCTCATAAAGAATATCTTTCAGTTTGGGTCGAATGGCAGGGAAATCGGGCAAGAATACCGTACAGCAATCTTCAAACGGTAAAATGGACGTTTCATACGCGCCCATTTTCACGGAACGCTCGATAATTTCGTTCTTATCAAACCCCACGAGCGGACGAAGCACGGGAAGCTGCTCCACGACCGAATTGGAGGACGTCATTCCCTCGATCGTTTGACTTGCGACCTGTCCCAAACTCTCCCCCGTAATCAAACATTGGGCGTTGATGCGAAGCGCGTGCCGTTCGGCAATACGGTACATAAACCGACGAAGCAATGTGATCATAAACTCGGGTTTACACTTTTCGTGAATAGCTTCCTGAATATGCGTAACGCTGACCGTACAAAGATGCGTACCGCACGTATATTCCGAAAGAATCTTCGCCAGATCCACTACTTTTTCCTTAGCCTGTTCATTCGTATAAGGATAGCTGTGGAAATGCAGACAATCCACGTTCATACCCCGTTTCGCCATCATATATCCCGCTACGGGACTGTCAATACCCCCCGAAAGAAGCAACAATCCTTTTCCTGCCGTTCCGACGGGCATACCGTTCGCGCCCTCAATGAACTCCCCAAAGACGAGCGCTACACCGTGCTCGCGAATGTCCACGCGGATCGTAAACGACGGGTTGCGTACGTCTACCGTGAGTTTATGGAAACAACTCAAGAGTTTCCCTCCCAATTCACGGCTGATTTCTATGGAAGTCAAAGGATATTTTTTATCGCCACGATGAGATTCCACTTTAAACGAGCCGCTTTCGCGACACAACAACTTCGCCGCCTCAAAAAGAGAATCCATATCCGAAGCCGTTTCATAGGCTAAACTGAGCGTATGCGCACCAAAGACTTTCTTCAACTTCTCGATCATTTCTTCCGCGTTTTCTTCCTCAAAATTTTGCACGAGATAGCGACCGTTTTGTTTGATGAGTTCACACTCGAACCCTTTCAACGCTCTTTGAATATTCGTTTCAAACGCGCGCTCGAAAAAGCCTCTGTTCTTCCCTTTTAAAAATAATTCCGCATAGCGAATGATAATTACTTTCTTCATAAATCCGTTATTTCATACGAGCCGTCAATTCTTTCCCGATACGGTTGAGAATGGCAGCCGCCTCCTCCACTTCTTCTTTTGTCGTCATAGGCGAAAAACTGAGCCTGAGCGCTCCGTCCGCCGTTTTTTCGTCATAGCCGCAAGCCAGCAATACTTTGCTGTACCGAAGCTTTGCGTTGGACGAACAAGCCGAGCCTGTTCCCACAATCAATCCCAAATCGTTCGCCATATGTAAAAGCACTTCCCCTCGCAAACCAACAGCGGAAACACTGAGAATATAAGGCGAAGCGTCCTTGGACGAGAGCCGTACGTACACATCTTTATCCAACAACGAAAAAAGAGTTTCTCTATATTCCGTTAAGCGGATAAGATCCTCTTTGAGCGTTCTAAATTTCTCTTCTGCCGCGTACTCGAACTGCTTGATGCCAAACGTGTTTTCCGTACCGCTCCGCTTCCCACTCTCTTGTCCGCCTCCGATCAGGTACGCAGGCAACGCAAGGGATTTTCGTTTGATGAGTCCACCGACACCTTTCAGCCCCCCAATCTTATGCGCGCTTACCGAATACAGATCGATTTCCTTACAGAGTTTGAACGGAATTTTTCCATATGCCTGCACCCCGTCCGAGTGAAAAATAACACGGGGATTTTTCCGTTTAACCGCCTTTGCAATCGCATTGACGTCGTTGATCGCTCCGATCTCATTATTTACGTGCATTACCGAAACGAAGCTCGTTTTCTCGTCAATGAGTTCGAGCAGTTTCTCCACGTCCACTCTACCGTCCTTTTGCAGGGGAGCAAAACGCGGCTCTGCGACACCCCGTCGTTTGAGTTCCGAAAACGGTTCGGATACGGCGGAATGTTCGCCTGCCGTCGTGACGGCGTTTCCGCGTTTCGCAAAGGAAAAAATCGCCTGATTGTCCGACTCTGTTCCGCAAGAGGTGAACACAAGTTCAAACCAGCTTTCGTCCGCAATTTTGGAAAGCAAAGCGGAGCGCGCTTGTTTCAAGCCGCTCTGCATCGCAAGCCCTTCACGGTATAACGCGGAGGGATTATAAAATTTTTCGTCCAACCATTCCTTTGCCCGTTCACACGCAACCGAATTCGGCTTCGTTGTCGCGGCGTTGTCTAGATAAATCATACTTCTTTCCGTTTCTTTTCCTGCATAACGTAATCGCTTTCCAACGCGCTACGTCTAGCAAATTTCAAAATATGCATCAACATCGTTTCCCGACATTCTAAAACGTACAATTTTTTTCCGTTTTCATTGACGAGAATATACATAAAAAACTTATCGCCCGTCGGAGTCGCGTTAGGCGTACATATGACCAACTTCGTCATCGGATCGGATTTTATTCTCTCGTAGGAAGCGTTCTCCGTGTCCCCGATCTGTAAAACTTCCTGACAATCCAAACGAGTTAAAAGTTTACGGCGATTCACCCCGAATACTTTGGAAATTCGGAGTTCGCCCGATACGAACGAATAATCGTAACTCACGTTGAAACGGAGTTTTAAAAAGAACAAGCCCACTCCCGTCAATAAGCACGTCGCGCCCAAAATCCCGACGACAATAGAAAGCCCTTTGATTGCTTGGGCTTCTTCCGACGTAACCGCGCCAAACGGCATATTCATCAAAAAGAACACAAACATTATCAAACCCAATACCAAAAAGATATTGGAACATACTTGCATAACGTTGTATTTTCTTTCCTCCGACGTTCCGCCTGCATTGACGGCGCTTTCCTCATAAAAAACGTCCATAACGACTCCTATCAGATTTCAAACGTACCTTCGTAAACGGTTTTTACACTACCGCTCAATTCCACGTCTCCATCCGAATGATAATTAACGGTCAAATCTCCGCCGCGAAGTTTTACGGTGACGTTGGTATCCTTTTCACAATATCCCGCAAGTACCGCCGCCACGACCGCCGCGCAAGCACCCGTACCGCAAGCCCAAGTCTCGCCGCTACCGCGTTCCCATACGCGCATTTTGATCGTTACTTTGTTCACGATGCGGATAAATTCCGTGTTAATCCCCTCGGGGAAATATTTGCATTCCTCAAATTCGGGTCCAACCTTTTTCACGTCGATTGCATCCACTTTATCGCTGAAAACAACGCAATGGGGATTTCCGACGTTGACGAGCGTGATCTTATACTCCGTCCCCGCGATATTGACGGGTTTCTCAACGATTTTTTCCTCTTTCCATACGCAGGGAATCTTTTCGCCGCGAAGCTCCGCCTTGCCGAGATTGACGCTGGCGCTGTTTACTTTTCCGCCGATGGAATATACTTTCGCCGCGCAAACACCCGTGCCCGTTTCAATCATCATTTCTTTGGTTTTTACAATCCCTTTTTCGTAGAGGTATTTCGCCGCGCAACGAATCGCGTTACCGCCCGTAGGCGCTTCCGTACCGTCCTTATTAAACACGCGGATTTTTGCGTCTGCAATCTCAGAATTCTCGATCATCGCAATCCCGTCGCCGCCGATTCCGTAATGGGGAACGGCGTAGTTGACTGCAATGGATTCGGGACAGGTGATCTTTCCGTCGCGGTTATCCAATACGATGTAGTCGTTTCCGCAAGACTGCATTTTGGTAAAGTCGAGTTTCAATTTCTCGGTACGCAAATCGTTAATGTCTACGAGCTCGGTATTGTCTTCGGTGAAACGGCTGGCGATAATATCCGCAAGCGCGTTCGCCGTATCCAACGCCGTGAGAACGGTGATTCCGAGCAGGATTGCGTGGTGATGCAATTTAATGAAGTCGTTGATAGACTCCATATCCGTCTTACCCGTATAGACTACGTAATCGATTTTTCCCTCATCCATCAATTTTATAACCGTATCGGTTGCGGAAAGTCTATCCACCACCGTACAATCGATGCCAAGGTCGTTGATTACTTTCGCCGTACCTTTTGTTGCATACAGCGTACAACCCAGATCCCCGAACTTCTTCGCAATCGTCAAAAGATCCAGCTTGTCCTGATCATTGACGGTCATATAGACGCCGACGGGACGGTTTGCGGACGGATGGCACATTTTAAAGCCCGCGGAAACGAGCCCCTTGAACATTGCCTCTTCCATCGTTTTACCGATGCCCAATACTTCGCCCGTGGATTTCATCTGAGGACCAAGCTGCGAGTTTACGTCGTTCAATTTTTCAAAACTGAACACGGGCACTTTGACCGCCACGTAAGGCGAAGAGGGATACAAGCCTGTACCGAATCCGAGCTTTTTCAGTTTCGCCCCCACGATAATTTTCGTTGCCAACTCTACCATAGGCACTCCCGTAACTTTGGAAATATACGGTACGGTACGGGAAGCTCTGGGGTTTACCTCGATCACGTAAAGCTGACCGCGATAGATAAGATACTGAATATTAATCAAGCCTTTCGTCTTTAATTCGAGCGCAAGCTGTGTGGAAACTTCAATGATACGCTCGAGCATCGCATCGTCTAAATTGAACTGCGGGTATACGGCGATAGAGTCACCCGAGTGAATACCCGTACGCTCAATATGCTGCATAATGCCGGGAATTAAAACGTCCGTTCCGTCGGAGATCGCGTCGACCTCTAACTCCGTACCCATTAAATATTTATCGCAAAGCACGGGGTTTTCAATACCCTGCGCCAAAATGACGTCCATATACCGACAAACGTCTTCCTGCGTGAATGCAATCGTCATATTTTGTCCGCCAATTACGTACGAGGGACGGAGCAGGACGGGATATTCCAATTTTTCCGCCGCCGCCAACGCTTCCTCTTTCGTCATAACCGTGATCGCTTTGGGTCTGGGAATGGAGTATTTCTCCAAAAGCGCTTCAAAACGCTCTCTGTCCTCCGCGCGGTCTACGCTGTCTGCGGACGTACCGAGAATACGGATCCCGTGCGTGGAAAAATACGCGCAGAGATTGATCGCCGTCTGACCGCCGAACGTAATGATCACGCCGTAAGGTTTTTCCACGTCGAGAACGTGCTGTACGTCCTCGGGAGTCAACGGCTCGAAATACAAACGGTCTGCCGTATCAAAGTCGGTCGATACGGTTTCGGGATTGTTATTGATAATGACGACTTCGTAGCCCAGTTCTTTGAGCGTCCATACGCAATGTACGGACGAGTAGTCGAATTCGATACCCTGACCGATACGAATCGGACCGGAGCCGATTACAACAATTCTCTTTTTCTTCGCTTTGTCTACGAACGGTTTTGCTTCGTCGTGCGCGTGATCGTCGAACGTCGAGTAGAAATACGGCGTTTTCGCAGGGAATTCCGCCGCGCAGGTATCTACCATTTTATACGCCACTTTCTTTCTGTAAGGGATCTTCTGTCCGCTCATCGTCTCGATGTCTTTGTCCAGATATCCCAATCTCTTACCCTCTTCGTACAAAGCTCTCGTCAACTTTTGCGTAGCCAACGCCTCTTCGTAAGCGATCAGGTTTTTAAACTTATTCAAGAACCAACGGTCGATTTTGGTAATATTAAATACTTCGTCTACCGAAACGCCTTTCTTGAGCGCCGCGTAGACGACGAAAATACGTTCGTCCGTCTTTTCGGGCAATTTTGCAATCAATTCCTCTTTCGTAGAGTGAATAAATTTCTTATAGTTGAACGTGCTCGTGGAAATTTCCGCGCCGCGAACCGCTTTCATCATCGCCATTTCAAACGACGTACCGATGGACATCACTTCGCCCGTCGCTTTCATCCTCGTGCCCAATTCTCTCTTTGCATACAAGAATTTATCGAACGGCCACTTGGGCATTTTAACAACCAAATAATCGATGGTCGGCTCGAAACAAGCGTACGTTTTGCCCGTAACGTCGTTCACGATCTCGTCCAACGTATAACCGAGCGCAATCTTCGTAGTCACTTTTGCAATCGGGAAGCCCGTTGCCTTAGAGGCAAGCGCCGACGAACGGCTGACGCGGGGATTTACCTCAATGACCGAATACTCAAAGGAATCGGGGTTGAGCGCGAACTGTACGTTACAGCCACCCTCTATGCCGAGTTCTGTAATAATCGAAAGCGCCGCCGTGCGGAGTATATTGTATTCTTTGGTAGAAAGCGTAACCGCAGGCGCTACGACGATGGAGTCGCCTGTATGAATACCGACGGGATCGACATTCTCCATCGAACATACGGTCAAAGCGTTGCCCGCCGCGTCGCGGAGTACTTCAAATTCGATCTCTTTCCAGCCTGCGATATATTTTTCAATCAAAACCTGCGTGATCGGCGAAAGCATCAAGCCGTTGTGCGAAATCAAGCGAAGCTCCTCTTCGTTATACGCTACGCCGCCGCCCGCGCCGCCGAGCGTGTACGCAGGACGAATGATGACGGGATATTGCAAGCGGTTCGCGATATTCACGCACTCCTCTACCGTATATGCGATGTCCGAAGGTACGCAAGGCTGAGAAATCTTTTCCATCGTTTCTTTGAACAGCTCTCTGTCCTCCGAACGATCGATCGCGTCCAGCTTCGTACCGATGAGTTTTACGCCGTGACGAGCAAGAAAGCCCGATTTTGCGAGCTTACAACCCATCGTTAAACCTGTTTGTCCACCCAAAGACGCCAACAAACTGTCGGGTTTTTCTTTGATAATGATACGCTTTAAGGACTCCTCGGTCAAAGGCTCGAGATAGATTTCATCCGCAAGCGCTTTATCCGTCATAATGGTTGCGGGGTTGGAGTTGCAGAGAACAACGTTTACACCCTCACTTTTCAATACGCGGCAAGCCTGCGCGCCTGCGTAGTCGAATTCCGCAGCTTGTCCGATGACAATCGGACCGGAGCCGATTACCAATACTTTTTTAATATCACTTCTCTTAGGCATTTTTCTTCTCCTTTTCCATCATCGCAAAAAACTTTTTGTAGAAAGGATTTTCTTCCATTCCCACAAAGCAGGATTCGGGCGCAAATTGGAGGGTAAAGGCATTTTGCTCCTCGTACTCGATCCCCTCGCAGGTGTTGTCGTTTACATTCACGTAGCCGATCTTGCCTTTCGTTACCGTTTCGCTGATTACGACGTAACCGTGGTTTTGCGAAGAAATATAGACTTTCCCGCATTCCAAACACTTGACGGGTTGATTGCCGCCTCTGTGCCCGAATTTCATCTTTTTCGTATCCGCGCCAAGCGCAAGCGCAACCAACTGGTGCCCAAGCCCTACGCCGAATACAGGTTTTTTACCGAGTAGTTTCTGCACTTCTGCGATCTGTTCGCTCCATTCTTTGGGATCTCCCGGTCCGTCGCTGATCATTACGCCGTCCGCGCCCGTTGCCAAAATCTCTTCCGCCGTCGAATCCGTCGGCATTTCCACAACCTTGCAACCCAAAGATACAAGCGTATTGACGGTACTCTTTTTGCCCCCAAGATTCCAGAGCGCTACCGTATAGTTCGCCCCGTCGTTTCCATACGTCCGACTGTTTTTTACAGCGATCGCTTTCAGCGCGTCCTTTACCGAATATTCCGTAAGTTTCGCAATCTCGTCCGCGGACAATTTTTTCTGGCTGATACGGGCGTTCATCACTCCCTTTTCACGCAAAATTCTTGTCAATTCGCGCGTGTCTACTCCGTAAACGCCGATGACGCCTTGTTCTTTGAGATAGGCATCCAAAGACTTTTCCGAGCGGAAATTGGAGGGAATTTCGCAGTATTCGCGAACGACGAATGCGGAAACCCAAGCTTGATTGCTCTCCGCGTCCTGTTCCGCTACGCCGTAATTGCCGACGAGAGGAAACGTCTGCGCTACGATTTGCCCGAAATTCGAGGGATCGGTC
The DNA here is from genome assembly GCA_017457225.1 of Clostridia bacterium. Lineage (GTDB taxonomy): Bacteria > Bacillota > Clostridia > Christensenellales > Borkfalkiaceae > Scatosoma. Next base: position 50,265 of record JAFTHW010000018.1, read on the forward strand.
AACGTTTCGACGTATCCTACCATATTCGTAGAAACGACCATCTCGCCCGTGATTTCGCCTTCTGCGCCAAAGCGGTAGCCTTCAAATACAGCGCCGTTTTGTAACGTTAAATAAACTTTTTTCTTCATAAGCGTTCAATCCTTTATATTTGTGTAAAAATTTTTTTGCGTGTTAAATCGCCCAAACGGGCAAAATTGTAAAAAATAAGACTGATTCCGAAAATCAGTCCCCTTTTAAAAATTGAAATGCCGTTTGAAAAAACGAAAAACGGATAAAAGCGCCAATTCCGTCGGCGTTTACTCTGCGATCTGACGTTCTTTTCGCGTATTTTTCATTTATGCTTTTCAAATACATTCCATTCACCTGTCAAATTTTTAATATTATAGCACAGTCGTTTTCGTTTGTCAACTTGAAACAGGTCGTTTCTCTATTTTTTCCAAAATTTTTCTCGTTTTTATTCCACCGTTTTTCTAAACAAAATCCGCCCGTATGCCATCGCCGAATAGTTCCCGCCGTTCAATCGCACGCGAACTTCCGCGAATCGATCGCCCAGCATTTTTTTCCAAGACTCCTCTGCAAACGAAAAAATCTGCCCGCCGTCGCAAAGAATGATTTCTTCCCCATCTGAGCACAGAGAAATCTGTATCTCTCCAACGTTTAATTTGGCATTCACACTCCCGATCGCACAAAGCAAGCTCTCCGCGTCTAAACGTCCTTTCGCGGTCACGCTTTTCATTCCAATCGCTTCTATCACCCTTTTTGCTACCGCTCTTGCAGCCTGTTTAGATTTTGCGCCCGAAACGGAACAAACGACGCCCTTTTCCCCTTCCGCGCCGTTTTCTATACAGCGCAAACAGATCTCCGAAGCCAACGCGCTGAGCGCCGAACAAAATTTTCTGTATTCGGAGTCCTCTGTTTCAATTTTACAATTCCCCGCTTTTCCGTTTGCCATCATACAAACGGTGTCGTTCGGCGACGAGATCCCGTCCACCGAAAGCAAGTTAAACGTATCGTTTACAACCGTATTCAACGCCTTTTGCAGCATTTCTCTCGTAATATTCACGTCCGTCGTCAAAAAAACGAGGAACGTCGCCATATTCGGACATACGTGGCGGTTACCCTTAAAGACTCCACCTATTTTACACGTAAAATTTCCCAACTCGAACGAATATGCGATTTCCTCCGCAACAGAATGTTCCGAGCCGAGCGTTTCCAATACGCCAGCCTCTTTTTCAGGCGTATCCCCCAAGCCCTCTACAAGAGAAGCTATTTTCTTTTCAAAAGCGGAAAAGGCAAGCCTTTCTCCGATCTTACCGGTAGAGGCAACAATCAACTCTTTAGGAGCGATTTGCGCGCGTTTCCCCACTTCTTTGCATAACGTTTCCGCCAAATTTTCGTCGAATACGTTGGCAACACCGCCGTTGAGCACAATCCCTTGTCCCAGCCCGCTTTTTAAATGTCCCTTTGACACGGTTACAGGCGCACCCACCCATTCGTTTTGGCTGTAAACACACACCGTAGGACAGCGCCGATCAGAGACGATCAAGGCAAAATCCCGCTCGCTTGCAGCGTTCTTTTTTAAACCGCAAGAAACGGCGTTTGCAAAAAATCCCGAAGGAGCGCAAACTCCTCCGGTAATTTCCGTCCATTTTCTATTCGAGCCTATTTTTTGCACGTTGTCCTCCGATTATTTCTCAAATACGATCTCCGAACGGACTACCGCTTCGCCCTTTTCGTTGAATCCGTGCGCCAAATAGCTCCCGTCTTCTGTCTTTTTCCGATAGAACGACAAAACGTCGTTCTCTTTCGCCTGCTTCACGTAAGCAATGGAAAACCGTTTCAGTTTTAACAAAGCAAGTTCTTCCACCGAGAAACAGTTAAAACAATAATCCGCGTAACGGGTATTGTTGACGTGCATATTATGATCGTATTCGGAATTTGCGATCTTAATCGTGAATTTAAGCTCGCCCTCGCTAGGATCAAACGGCGAAATCTTCCATTGCGGATCTTCCAAAGCTTTCGCCGTATTATACGTAGAATAATCTTGATTATCCAACGTTTTGGACTGCATCAGTTTCCCCGTAGCGTACTCGATCATACACCATCTCGAAGACGCGCGAATCCTTTCTTCTCCGCTTTCGGATAAAAATTGATATTCTCTTCCGAACACCACGTACGTAGGCGGCGTCGGCCACGTCTTGACCTTAATCCGTTCCCCCAACGTAATCGGAGTCAAAAATTCGCAACTGATGTTGCTGACCATAAACGCGTACCCTCTCGGTTTTACGTACGAATACCCAAACCCGAGTTCGTCCGCACTGGAGCAAGCGACTTCTTGCATATACGAAAGCGCGATCGACGGCTTTAATTCGTCCTTGAAATCCACGTCGCAATATTTAATTGGAAATTCTCTAAAATGTTCGTAGTTTTTCATCGTCAATCAGTATATCACTTTCTTTAAAAAAAGTCAATAAACCTATCTTATTTTTTATAAAAAATTTGTCTTTTTTTATATATTTTTATTGGCAAGCTATTGACAAGTTTACTTATTTATGATATAATACTTTATGTAATAGAAATCCTTTAAAATAAAGGGTTGTTTGCCTGACAAAGCAGTACTTTGTCTGACAAAAAATACACAAAGGAGAACGAAGAATGGAAGAACAGGTTATCCGCGAAGCTTCCGACGAATCTTTGACTGGTGGCGAAGAACAGAATTTCGGGATCAGTTCCGATTTGATCCGCGGACACATCAACACGATCATTTTGAGGAGTTTGTACGACGGCGACAAATACGGCTACGACATTATCAACGAGATCGAGAAAAAGAGCGGCGGTATGTACACTTTAAAACAACCCACTCTTTACAGCGCTTTGAAGCGTTTGGAATCTCTCAAATATGTCAATTCCTATTACGGCGACTTCTCCAACGGCGGAAGAAGAAAATACTTCTCCTTGACCGAACTTGGAAAGAGCATCACCGAACAAAACCTGTCCGAATGGGAATATTCCCGCACGATCATCGACAGCTTGATCTCGGACGGCGAAGCGCACTACGACTTCTCCTTTATTACCGATAAGCAAAAAGAGCTTGCGGAATTGAAACAAGCCCTTTCCGCTCGTGAACAGGCGTTAGAAGATGAAAAGAAAGCGCTCAACAGCTTAAAAAACGAACTGCAACGCGAACGCTCGCTGTTGTCTGCGCAAAGCTCCTCTCTCCTCTCGCAAAAATCGGACGTAACCGAATTGAAAGAAAAAGTTGCTTCGCAAACGCAGGAATTGGAACAAAAAGAAATTGCGCTCAGCGAAAAACAAGGGGAAATCGAAGCAAAAGAAGCCGAACTACTTCAAAAAGAACAGGAGATCGGCGACGCGAAAACGCAATTAGAAGCGCAACGCGCGGAAATTGAAACGTTGAAAGCGTTGTTGGAAGCCGAAAAAGCAACCTTTGCCGCATTGGAAGAGAAAAACGCGGCATTGGAAGCGGAAAAAGAAGCTCTGCAGATTTCTTTACAGGACTCGGAAAACAATACGCAGCTGCAAGAGGAACTCTCCTCTCTGCAAGCGGAGCTTGACGATAAAAAATCCGTGATTACGGCTTTGAACTCCGCCATTGCAACACAGGAAAACACAATCGCGATGTTGAAGAGTGAAAACGAAAGCAAAAATACGGAATTTTACAACCGTACGTTGGAGCTCCGTTCTCAACAAGCGCAACTGAACTCCCAAAAAGAAAAATTGGAAGAACTGCAACGCGCGGTTGAAGAGAAAGAAGCGGCAATCGCGGAAAAGGAACAGTCGTTGGAAGAATTATCCGCTTCTATGAACTCCTCTAAAGAAGACGTTATCCACTCGTTGTCCCAGCTGGACGAACGGGAAAAAGAACTCGAAACCCGACGAGAAGAATTCGAACGGATGAAATCGGAATGGGAAGAATCCCGATCCTCTTTCGCGCGGGAAAAAGAGTTGTTTGAATACGAACAATCGGAGCTTCGGAACAAAATCGAAACGATGGAAGTTGAACGCGATGCTCTGCGAGGCGAACACGAAGCGTTAGAAGAAAAACTCACCGCATTGCAACTCGAAAAAGACGAACTGGCAGTCCTGCAAGCCTCCTTGGCAACAGAGCGGGAAGAAATCGATAAAAAGGCGTACGAAATCACGACGAGGGAATACGCTTTGGAAGAAACGCAAAAGAGCCTCGACAACCGCCAAACGGAAACGGACGCCTCGTCCGAGGAAATGCAACGTCGACTCGAAGATTTAGAAATCAAAGAAACCGAGCTGATGCGCAACAATCAAAAACTGCAAGACGAACTCTCCACGTTGCAACAACAGCAAAAGGATTTTGCAACCCGTCAGAGCATTTACAATCAACAGCAGTTAGATTTTATTACCCGTAAAAACGCGCTTGCCGCGCAACAGTTTGAAATGGCGGATAAGTTGGCGGCGTATAACTCGCAAGTCAAGCTGTTCAATGAAAACCTTGAGAAATTAGAAGCGGAAAAAGCGGCGCTTATCAGCGAACGTTCCGCATACGAAGAACAGCTTCGTGTATTTGAAAAGAGAAAAGCCGACTTCGACGAGGACAAGACCAGATTTGAACAATCCCGCGAAGAAGCAAACAAAAAGACGATGGAAGAAATGGCGACCCTACAGCTCCGCACAAACGAACTACACGAACGCGAAATCGCCCTCTCTCACCGCGAAAACGCTTTCTATAATACGACGAGAGATTTTAACACTCGCTCCCAAAATAATACGTTCTATGGGAACTCCCCTTACGCTTCCCCTCAGCCACTCAACGGCAGGAACGGAATCAGTTACGTAGATTTGCGCGAACAGGCGAACTTAGAGGGAATCCGTTTGAATACAGCAGGAACGATGACCACAAGCGAAACGGTACAGCCTACGATCATAACCAAGCAAGCGACTTACAATCTTGGCGCGACATTGTTTAAATCGGCGTTTATTATTTTCTGTATCATTGCCTTTGAATGTTTGACCGTATTTTTCGCAAGGGACTATTTGAGTGTGCATATTGCGTATCCCATCATCGGTTTCAGCGTCGGTTTCGCTGCATTCCTCACCTGCGCGATCTTGTACGCATACGGCTATAAGCCTTGCGTGAAACGGAAAAAACATCCCTCGTATGTCGTGACCGTAGCGATCGTATTCGTGATCACCGTGATCATCGTAAGTATGATTGCCGTTTACTGCAAAGCAAAACTTTCCGATCCTGCGGAGCTCCTCTCCTACGTGATCATTCCTATCGTATATCTTATGAACGCTCTTTTCTTTTCCCTATTTTATTACACGTTCTCCTTGAGAACTCCTGGCATTGAGAAGAAATAACGCAAACTAAAAAACTCCTCGTCCGTCGGGCGGGGAGTTTCTCTTGTAAAAAATCGCGATAATTTTTGATTTTACACAAAAAAACGATTGACGGAGTTTGTTTTATTTGTTATAATAACCGAGTAATCTCTGGAGGCGTAGCTCAGTTGGTTAGAGCGACTTGACGTGTAGGTCGGAGTTCGCGCGAGCCTTGTGAAGCTTTGATTTGAAAAAATCAAAACGCTCTCGCGTCCACCAAAAAATTGAATATGGAGGCGTAGCTCAGTTGGTTAGAGCGCTACCTTGACATGGTAGAGGTCGGAGGTTCGAGCCCTCTCGCGTCCACCAAACAAAAGCACCCTTTGGGGTGCTTTTTTATACAGCAAGAGAGATGCGAGAAAATCCGATTTAGAGTCTCGCACGAGCCTCAGGCGATATGGGCGCCATTTACTAATCGAACGAAAAAAAAAGAACAAATATTATTCAGAGATTTGTTTGTAGGTTCATTTTACTATATTTTCCGTGATTGTCAAGAGGGAAGTTTTTGAAAAATTGCAAGTAAATATCCCCCACTAGAAGTGGGGACTTTATTTTTACGCACTAAAGTGCGTGCATACTGGCACGGCACCCCAGTGCCACACTAACTCGCCTACCGCATACAAGCAAGCCGTGATTTACTTTTGCTTTTTATCTTTCTTTTGCGGATTTGATTCCAACCATTTCTTA
>JAFTHW010000019.1 GCA_017457225.1 Clostridia bacterium
TGGAATGTCGCCGGAATTCCGTCATTCGACGGCTGTTCGGCAGACCGGGTTGTGGTCGATTTCGGCAGAAGCGGGGATTCGCCGTCCAACGATCTGCCCAAGGGTATCGTTCTCGGCAGATTCACAGATCTTGCCTGCGATGTTTCCGGCTGGAGTGTCGCCAATACCGGCTACGCCAAGGTCGGCGGACGCTTTGCAGTCGCGCCCGACGGAACGCTCAGCGTCGATCTGGAACGCAAGGGCCTGACGCTGATCGTGCGCTGAAAAAGGATGATTGGCGAGCGCCGGAAAATACCTGAATCACCCTTATCCCACTTTTTTGAATTGATGCACGCAAGGCCTTCGAGCCGGGGTCGCTTCGGCGCTGGTGCTCGCTAAATCCGCGTCGGATACGCCGCGGATTTCCGGCGGAAAAGCCGGGTCGACATCGATTTTGCGGCCTTTCTTTTTCGCCGCTTGGATACGAATCACGCGCGCAAGCGCGCTTAGGCGAAAAACCGGCGCGTCAAAATCGGGTCTTTGCCGTTTTTTCCGCCGTCGCTGTGCAGGCTGCCGAATCGACTCCGGCTCTGCGGCCTTCACGGTGTGCATGAAATGAAAATGGACGGGTTCTTTTTCTGGTAGAATACCAGTTGCTAACTAAAGGACCACGTCCAATGAGTAATATACTAAAAAAAGAGCTGGATTGCACGTGCGAAGATTTTCTCGCAAAAGTTTACGGAAATCGGTCAAAGCCATTCACCAATGCTGTAAAGTCGCTTTTCGTATCGGTTCTTACGCGCAATTCGACGCTTGTGAAGGACTTGTCCGCGCTTCTTCGTCACAGTAGAAAAAAGGACGAATGCAAAAGAACGCAGGAGATGGTGTCGCGCTGGCTTTCAAATTATAGTTTTTCCGGAGCGCTTGGTTCTTATCTGCTCGATTCATTTATCGGTTATGTTACGGAGCAAACGACAGTTGCCATCGATTTTTCGGACATATCGAAAGAGTTCGGTGGCGCGGGCATGGAAGGAATGGAGATGGGTTGGGACGGGTCGCGCGGCTGTGTCGCGATGGGACACGATTTCATTTCGGTTTCGATTGTCGGCGCTGAGCATAAAGATGCCGTCCCGCTTTACATGAAACTTGGCAAAGGCAGGCATTGCAAGGAAGAATTGCTTTATGACGCGATCGATTGCGTCATGGAGAAAACCGATGGTAAAGGATGGATGGTGGTCGATCGCGGACTGGACGACGCAAAATTCATCCATCGCATGAAACGTGACAGACGCAATGTAGTGGTGCGCATAAAGGAAATGGGGCGCGATGTGTTTGGTAACGGCAGACGGATAGATGAAACTCTCGAGAGATTTGTTTTTGAGAAAACGCTGTTGAATACATATCGCGGAGCAAGGAGCGCGCAGGTTCGCTTTGCGGTCGGAATCATGCAGTATTGCGTCACTGCGAAAGTCAAGGACGCGCCTGTATACGAATCGAAGGTGCTGGTGGTTGAATCAAGGTTCAACGGAAATTCGATTTACATGTATGTCGTTTGTCCCGATGAAGTTGCCGACGATCCAGGCTTGATGCGGGCTTACGCCATCAAGGCCGCGCAGGCGTACTGCGACAGGTGGCAGATAGAAACATCGTTTCAGACGGTCAAGCAGGAGTTTCGTCTTGAGGACGCTCGGGTGAGGACGTTTAAGCGGCTTGAAAATATATTTGCGTTGTGTGTCATGGCGTACGTTTTCATGACGAAGTATCTGAGAGGGTCGAAGAGATTCAAGAAGATCATCAAACTGCTTGGCGACAATGTAGAGACATTGGCATTCAAAATCCATTCGTTGTTGAGCGCTATCCGGGAATTGTATCTGGAGGCAAAAGTCCGATTTATAACCGGTCGTCCGCGTAAGGCTGAAAAGTCCGATTCCGCGCAGATGTTCTTCGTGTTGGAATGAGCGGGCGCTTTTCAGGCGCAAGAGCCGTTTTCGCAGCCTGATGAACGACGGAAAAAACGGAGGATGCGACCCGATTTTGACGCGTCGGTCGTTTCGCCAAGCGCTCGAAAGAGCGCGGGATTCGCTTTTTCGGCGCGAAACGTGAAAGACCGCAAAATCGATGTCGCCACCTTCGTTTTTTCCGGGATTTAGGCGAGTATCCGAGCCTAAATCAGTGAATCACCAGCAAGGAAACGGCTCTTGCGCCTGAAAAGCGCCTTCAGATGAAAAAGTCTACGACGAAAAAGAAGGGGTGTGAAAATAAATTTTCATAGGTTTTTATTGGGCTTTTTTGAAAACTGGGATAAATCATCCCAAAAAAAGTGGGATAAGGGTGATGGATTGGCGTTATTTCGGTATTAGCCCTTAATATGGTATACTATGAAGAGTAATAAAACGAGGTGACAAACATGAAGCAAATAATTTTTGTTTATGCAATAGTATCATTGGTTATCGGGTGTGAGACATTTGATGCTGCGGTCCAGAATAACAGCAATCAGCAGAGTACGGTTGTGGCTGAAGAAGTTAAACCTTTAGTTAAGAAACCCGCGCCGCGCACAGTGTCTGCTAAAAAGACATTATCTGATGCTGATGTTAGAAGATTACTAAATGGCGAAAAAATTGAGCGCGCAGGGGATGAAGTTCGTAAAGTAGAGGTGAAACAAGAGGAGGAGAAGCCAAGTGAGCCA
>JAFTHW010000001.1 GCA_017457225.1 Clostridia bacterium
TATAGTGAAGGGACTTTTTAATTAAAGGAGATTTATGCCTATGAAAGTGAAACAGTTTTAACCCGAAAACACACATTTTTTTGAACAGGATAAGGGCGAGATTCACTTTGCGAATTTCGCCCACTACAAAGAGAAACGGGATACCCGTTTTCTCCCCCGACAAGCGCAAATGCGCTTTATAAAATTTTATGATAAGGAGTATCAATGCAAGAAATTTTTAAGAATTATCCGGACGTCGTGAGCGTACCGCAAGTATCGAAAATGTTGAATTTAAGTATTCCCGTCGTGTATCGCCTTTTGCAAGACGGCGAATTAAGAGCGAAAAAGGTCGGCACAAAATACGTTATCGCAAAGAAAAGCGTAATCGAATTTTTATTTTCGGAGGTAGATATTGAAAGGAAGATTAGCGGTTAAAAACGGAAAATATTACGTCGTTATATCGTATAAGGACGAGCAAGGAAACTACAAAAACAAATGGATCGCAACGGGGCTTGACGAAAAGAACAATAAACGCGCTGCCAACGATATGATGCGTGAAATCGTCGGTCAATTTGAACGCGGAGAATTACGTTCTCCCCCGAAACAAGGTCTTGAAAAGGAAGATGCAACCCACGAAAACAATCCGTTGTTTTCCGATTATTTAATGGAATGGCTACAAATCGCAAAAGCGAATATCCAAATTTCCACGTTTAGCAATTATAACCGTCGCGCAAAAGCGATTGCCACCTACTTTGCGGAAAAGAAAATACGGTTAAAGGACTTAAAGCCGAAAGATATTCAAGACTATTATACGCATTTACAAAAGAACGGGAAAAGCGTACAAGAGTGCCACCACATGCACACGGTTATCCACCGCGCTTTACAGGTTGCCTACCGTAGCGATTATATCCAAACGAATCCTGCCGATAAAGTAGAACGCCCGAAATCCCCTAAATACAAGGCGAAGTTTTACACCGCCGAGCAAATGAAAACGCTCTTTGAAAAACTCAAAGCCGATCCTTACGGATATATTTACAAGTTGACCGCAATTTACGGTTTAAGGCGCAGCGAAGTTCTCGGTATGCGTTGGAGCGCGATTGATTTTGAAAGAAATACGATAACGCTCGACCACGCCGTTATTCAATGCGAGGTAGACGGAAAAAGACGCGTCGTTACCAAAGATAAAATGAAAAATCAATCAAGTATGCGGACGCTCCCCATTCTGCCTGCCGTAAAAGAAATGCTCCTGCAATTAAAGCAAGAGCAAGAAGAACGACAAGAACGTTACGGGGATTATTACAACCCGAAATATCTCGATTACGTTTGCGTTGACGAAACGGGAACGCTCATACGCCCCGATACGTTGACAACACATTTCAAATCGTTTTTGGTGCGGAATAATTTGCCCGTTATTCGGTTACACGAATTAAGGCACAGTTGCGCGAGTATTTTGATTGCGAGCGGCGTAAGTATGAAAGCCGTTCAAGAATGGCTTGGGCATAGTACCTTTTCGACGACAGCCGATATTTACAGTCACTTGAATTATTCGTCGAAACTCAATATAGCCGAAACGCTTGCGGGCATTTTCGACGGTAAGCCCGTTTTGCAAACGCAAGACGATTCCGACGTAATGGCGACTATGCAAAAAATCTTTTATTCTTCGGATATGTTGGACGAGCCACCCAAAAAACCCGTAAAACAAACGGAAACGTTTATCGAAGAAACAGACCAGCCCGACGACGAAGAAAGCGATATAGCCGAATTTAAGCACGTTAGGGACGAAATGGAACGGCTTGGCTTTGAAACGCTCGACGAATACTTCGATTATCTCGACTATATAGAGCAACGGCAAAAGCGGAAGTCTTCGTCAATGCAAATGTAAAAAAAGAGCCAGCCCCGACCTTAAATCGGGGCTGGATTTGGCGGAAGGTGAGGGATTCGAACCCCCGGACACCGTTAAGCGTCGTCCGCTTTCAAGGCGGATGCAATAAACCAAGCTCTACCAACCTTCCATATTTGATTTTGAACTTTTATCTTTTCTACAAATTTGACGACTTGAAAATAATTTTGTAGAAAAATTTGTAGAATTTTTCGTGAACTGCAACTGTTTGTAGAAATCGAAACAGCCGAATTTCTCTTATATAGTAAGACTTTTAGGGGAAACGGAAACGATTTTGACTACTTGATATCAAGTGCATTTCAAGACCGCCTCGTTATGACCGCTTCGATATTCCTGCACGTATGTGCTTATTATAACGCATTCTTTTTGAATTGTCAATCGCTTTTTACGTCCTAACGAGGAAAATCCTTCCCCGTGACCTAAAAGGGGAAGGATTTTCGGGAGGCATAAAGATCACTCACTCAATATCCAATTCAGGTGGAACGTCAATTTCGTCCGAGACGTACTTGCCGTTCTTCTTTCGCTGACGGACGCATTCCGACAACAAATATTCGATTTGTCCGTTGACCGAACGGAAATCGTCCTCCGCCCACGAAGCAATCGCTTCGTACAGCTTGGAAGATAACCGCAACGGGATTTGCTTTTTTTGATCGTTCATGTCTGTTCCTACCTTATTCTACGGCTTAATATAAACTGCCCGTGTTCACAATCGGCTGCGCGTCGTGGTTGCCGCAAAGGACTACCAAAAGATTGGATACCATCGCCGCCTTGCGCTCTTCGTCCAACTGTACTGTTTCGTTTGCATTCAAGCGTTCCAACGCCATTTCGACCATACCAACCGCGCCGTCTACGATCATTTTTCTCGCGTCAATGATCGCCGAAGCCTGCTGACGTTGTAACATCACCGCCGCAATTTCAGGCGCGTACGCAAGATACGTAATGCGAGCTTCCAAAATCTCAATACCTGCTTCGTCTACGCGTTTTTGGATCTCGTCACGGATTCTCGACGCTACGATTTCACTCGATCCACGAAGACTGCCGTCGTCTTCAATGCCGTCACCTGTCGTATCGATACCGGGCGCTACGTCGTAGGGGTAGATACGGACGATGTTTCTAAGCGCGCTGTCGCATTGCAGGGAAAGATATTCCTTATAATTATCCACGTTAAACGCCGCTTTCGCCGTATCCACAACACGCCACATAACCGCAATACCAATCTCTACGGGATTACCCAAGCAATCGTTGATCTTCTGACGGTTGTTATTGAGCGTCATAATTTTAAGGGAAATACGCTTATTGGGGATTTGAAGAGAAGCGAGCGCGCTTTCTCCGTTTGCCGTCGTCGTCAACGGAGTATGCGTTTTTACGTCGCCGCTTTGGTTGAGTTTCGTTCCCGCCGCGGGATTCACCGCTACGCAGAAAGGATTTACCGCGTAAAACCCTTCGCCTTTAATCGTTCCGATATATTTCCCAAACAGAGTAAGTACCAACGCTTCCTGCGGCTTCAATACGCGCAAACCCACCAAGGGAATCCAACACACGCAAAAAGCCAACATCGCAACGATAAATACGACAAGCCCGATCGTCATTTTGCCGTTTTCCATAAGTACCGCGCCGCAAATCACGCCCGCCAAGGCAAGCAATTCGATCAGTACCCACAAAACCAACGTCCGCATGCCGTTTTTCTTATTCGTTAAAATAATTTCTTGCATAAAATACCTCCTATATGCTTTTGATATTAAAATGATATCATATATTGATAGGAGTTGTCAATAGATTTCGACAAAATTTTCAAAAAATTTTTTAAGACGGAATCAAATCAACGTTTCGTATTCGGCGTAGAGTTCGTCGAGTCGGTTTTTGATGATTTCCAAACGGTTGCATTTTTCGCTAAGAAGAGGGAAGTTCGCCGTCACTTCGGGCAAGGTAAGGGAATGATTGATCTCGGCTTCCTCGGTTTCGAGCGAGGCAATTTCTTCCTCTATTTTCTTAATCCGCGCGCGGCGTTTGGCGTCGGCGGCGCGGTCTTCTTTCGTTCTGTGATACGCTTCCTTTTTGTCGGAATTTGTCGAAAGAGTAGGGGCAGGTACGGGTTGAGCCGTATCTTTTAGGGAAGATTTATACACTGCGTATTCCTCGTACGAGCCTTTAAATTCCACGGCTTTTCCGTTTTCTAACTCCAAAATTTTATCGGCAATGGCGCGGATAAAGTAGCGGTCGTGGGAAACGAACAAAATTGTACCGTCGAAAGCTTTTAACGCCTCTTCCAGACTCTCTCTTGCGGGAAGATCTAGGTGGTTGGTGGGCTCGTCGAGGACGAGGGTATTGGCGTTTTCGCACTCGAACACGGCGAGGGCGAGTTTTGCCCGTTCGCCGCCCGAGAGAAAACGGACGGGCTTGTCCATATCTTCCGATTCCAATTTCGCTTGCGCGAGAATGTTTCTAACTTTGGTTTGATCCCACGAAACGTGTCTGCCCCAAAGCTCGTACAAAACGGTGTTGTCGGGGTCGAGGTTTGCATTTTCCTGATCGTAATAGGCGATTTTGACGAATCGCCCCGTTTTCACGGCGGAGTTCTTTCCGCGAACGATCTCTTTGATGAGTGTGGATTTTCCCGTCCCGTTATCGCCCACAACAGCGCATTTTTCACCGCGTACAAGCGTGAACGAAGCGTCGGGAAGCAGGACTTTTTCCCCTGCGGTCAGTTGTAAATGGGATACTTCTAATACTCGTTCGTAGGGTTTTTCGGTATAGGAAAACGTGAAACGTGGCGGAGTAGGAGGCAAGGAGGGCTTTTCGATCAGCTCCATTTTATCCAATTTTTTCATACGCGATTGCGCGGATTTGGTGGTGCTGGCGCGGACGAGATTTTTGTCCACGTATTCCTGCAAATGCGCTCGTTCGACTTGTTGTTTTTCGTATTCTTTTAAAAGGTGAGCGGTCTTTTCCGCTTTAAGCAGTTTATACTTTGTATAATTCCCTTTAAACACGCTGAGTTTTTTGTTTTCGATCTCGTAAATAATCCGCGCGGTTTTATCAAGGAAATACCGATCGTGTGAGACGGTGAGGATCGCGCCCTTGAACGAGACGAGATACTCTTCAAGCCAAAACAGCGTTTTCATATCGAGATGATTGGTAGGTTCGTCGAGAATGAGTAGTTCCGGCTCTTCGAGAAGGAGTCGGCAGAGTTTGAGTCTTGTCTTTTCTCCGCCCGACATCGTGGAGATTTTTTGCTCGTACGAATCGGCAAATCCCATACCGCCAAGCACCGTTCGGATTTTGACTTCATATTGATAACTGTCCCGCGCGGCGATCTGTCTGTTCAGATTCTCGTATTTTTGGGACAGAGCCCGATATTCCACGGAATCTCCGTCCGTTTTGGAAATGAGGGCTTCCACGTCGCGAAGGGACTGAATCGCCTTGATGTCGGAGGAAAAGATCTCCCGCATTTCGTCGAAAACGGTATTATCCGAATCGTACCCGCCCGTTTGCGCGAGATAGCCGATACGGATTCCGTTCTTGCGGAACACAACGCCGCTCTCGGCGTCAAGCTCTCCCAAGATCAGGCGAATGAGCGTGGTTTTGCCCTCGCCGTTGCCACCGATGAGTCCAATGCGCTCCCCCTCGGACAGCGTAAAAGAGACGTTCTCTAAAAGAGAGCCGCCTTGGAATCCGAACGATACGTTTTCAAAAGATACCAACATATAAAACCTCGGGAATAGAAATCTCCGCAGTGGACAAACTGTCGGAAATGAAAAATGTAAAAAAGACGTTGTTAAAAATCCGCGCTCTGCAAACGGAGTTCTTATCCGCTCCTCCTAAACGCGCCGCGAAAATCACCGAAAAACTGGTCAGGCTTAAAGCTACGGTGTTCGACGGAGAGCCAAAGGACAGACTTTAAAAATCCCACTCGGGGATATAGGCTTTGTCGGCGGAGTCCCGTTCCTGCGCGAATAAATTTCCGATTCCCAGCGCAAACGCTTCGTTTAAGACGTTGTCGTATTCTCTCGCTGTTACTTTTCGGGCGAGTTCGGGAAAGGAGTCGATATTTCCGAATGGCGTGTATTGGCTCATCAAGCTCAAATACGTCGTTTCGGGGAGTTCGTTTTTAAACCACCGCAGGATTTGTTTGGAGTCGTTTGCGCAAAGGGGCATTACGAGATGCCGTACGATGGTACCCGACAGCATTTTTCCCTCTTTGGTCATACAAAGGGGCTTTTTTGCCATAAACGCGACCGCTTGGCTCGCCACGTCAAAATAATCCGCTCTGCCCAAATACCGCTTCGAGAGCGTAGGGGAGTAGAATTTGACGTCGGGCAAATAAATATCCACGTACTCGTCGATGCGCGCAAGCGTCTCAATTTTTTCATAGCTTCCCGTATTGTAGACGACGGGAATTTTCGGTTTATAGATCCGAAACGCCTGTACCAGGTACGGAACGAGATGGGAGGGGGTAACGAGAGAAATATTCTCCGCGCCCATATCTTCCAGCTCTTTAAAAATATCCGCAAGCTCGTTTGGAGTGACCACCTTGCCGCGCTTTGCGCGGGAAACTTCGTAATTTTGACAGAACGGGCAACGGAGATTGCAGCCCGTAAAAAAGATCGTACCGCTTCCTTTTCGGAAAGAGATACACGGCTCTTCAAAGGGGTGGAGATAATATTTTGCAACGGAAAGCCCCGTTACTCCGCAAGCGCCCGCGCCGCTTAGGCGGTTTGCGCCGCATTCCAAAGGACAAAGACGACAATTTTGCAATTCTTTATTCCATTCGGTATTTTGCGTTGTCCAGATCTTCTCGCTCATAAAAACTCCTTAGAAAATAGTATAACACAATTAAAAAAATTTTGCAAGCGGGTGAACGTATTGAAGAAAGAGTGGCGGAATAAGTTGACAAAAGTCGGAAAAAGGAATATAATGTATATTCCCGAAGAGCGGATTTTTCCGATTTCTTGTGGGAACGTCGCCGTAAATCTGTTCTGCGGAGACGAACTATGTTAAAAAGAGGATTTTTTACATGAAAAAGTTTTTTACCAGCGAAAGCGTCACGGAAGGACATCCCGACAAGGTATGCGACAACATCTCCGATGGGATTCTGGACGCAATTTTAACACTTGACCCGATGGCGAGAGCCGCGATCGAGTGCGCGGCGGCGTTCGACACCCTTTTGATTATGGGCGAAGTAACGACGACGGCGCAGATCGACTATGAAGCGAAAGCCAGAGAGATCATTCGGAACATTGGATACGATTTCGGCTCGTTCGCGTACGACAAATGCAAGATCATTACGGCGATCCATAGCCAATCTCCCGATATTGCGATGGGCGTCAACGCTTCTTTGGAAAGAAAAGAAAAGGGCGGAGACGAAGCCGATCAGCTCGGCGCAGGCGATCAGGGCTTAATGTTCGGCTACGCTTGCAGAGAAACGGAGGAGTTGATGCCTCTGACCCTCGTGCTTGCGCACAAACTCGCGTACCGTTTGACGGAAGTCCGTAAAAACGGTCTTTTACCCTATTTGCGTCCCGACGGAAAAACGCAGGTGACGGTGGAGTACGAAAACGACGTAGCCAAGAGAGTGGATACGGTCGTCGTTTCCACTCAGCACGACGCGGTAGTTTCCCAAGAGCAGATCAAAACCGACGTGAAGAAATATATCATCGCCGAAATCATTCCCGCGTCGCTTATAGACGAAAATACGAAAATTTACGTCAACCCCACGGGCAGATTCGAGATTGGCGGACCGGAGGGGGACAGCGGTTTGACGGGCAGAAAGATCATCGTAGACACCTACGGCGGCAAATGCGCGCACGGCGGCGGAGCGTTTTCGGGCAAGGACTGTACGAAAGTGGATAGAAGCGCGGCATATTATTGTCGATATATGGCGAAAAATATGGTGGCGGCAGGGCTTGCGGACGAGTTGGAAATCCAAGTCGCTTACGCCATCGGTGTAGCCAATCCCGTTTCGGTATTCGTAGACAGCCACGGCACGGGCAAGCTCGACGACGAAACGTTGGCGGACATTATCGGCAAGGAGTTCGATCTCCGTCCCTATTCGATTATCAAAGCGCTTGGGCTTCGCAATCCCGTATTCGCGGCGACGGCGGCGTACGGACACTTCGGCAGAGACGGCTTTGCGTGGGAGCAAACGGACAAAGTCGACGGGTTGAAGAAATATCTGTAAAGAATATAAATGTGAACCGAACGTAACGGGCGCAGCTTTCCAGCTGCGCCCGTTCTTTTTTGCATTTATAATAGTACGATTCCGTGTTGTTTGCATACCTGCTTGGTCTCTTCGTCCCAGATCGACACCTGAACTTCCCCAATATGCGCCTTGCCGAGAAGGAGCATCGAAAGCCTTGATTGACCGATACCGCCGCCGATGGTTAGGGGCAGTTCGCCATTCAAAAGAGCCTTGTGAAAAGGAAGGTTTCTTCGATCATCGGCATTCGCTTTCGTGAGTTGTTCGTCGAGGGATTTCGGATCCACTCGGATTCCCATAGAGGAGATCTCCATCGCGCACTGCAGCGTTTCGTCCCAAAACAGAAGATCGCCGTTCAAAGTCCAATCGTCGTAGTCGGGAGCCCGTCCGTCGTGGGGGGTGCCCGATCTCAGTTTATCTCCGATCTGCATAATAAACACCGTTCCGTGCTCTTTGGTAAAAGCGTTTTCCCGCTCCTTTGAAGAAAGAGTGGGGTAGGTATCTTCGAGCTCCTGCGAAGTGACGAACGTCACCGTTCGACAAAGCTGTACTCGGATTTGCGGATAGCGGCATTTGAGAAAATCGAGCGTGTCGCAAATAGCGCCTACGATTCCCCGTACCGTCTTTTGCAGATAATCGGGAGTCCTTGTTTCCGCCGTAATAATTTTTTCCCAGTCCCATTGGTCGGTATATACGGAGTGTAAATTATCCATTTCTTCGTCCCGTCGAATGGCGTTCATGTCCGTATACAACCCCTCGCCTGCGGAGAATCCGTACGTGGCGAGTGCCATTCTCTTCCATTTTGCCAAAGAATGTACGACCACCGCGTCTTTCCCCGTTTCTTTTAGATCGAACGTTACGGGGCGTTCCACGCCGTTCAAATCGTCGTTCAATCCCGTAGCGGGGTCGACGAACAGGGGCGCGGATACGCGCTTTAAATTCAAGACGAGACACAGCCGTTCTTCAAACGTCCGTTTCAAAAGTCCGATCGCCGTTTGCGTATCGTATAATCCAAGATCGGATACGTATCCTTTCGGAATGAATATCTTGCTCATAACCCTTTTGTCCTCCTTTGAACGAAAATTTGTATCAGTATAGCATATCTTTACGTCTTTTGTCAACGATATATTCTATTATAATATGCTTTTCTATCGAAAATTTCGTTTGAATTTGAGTAACAAACACGCAAAACGATAAAAGGTTCGTTCCGTATCGAAGATACGAATGTGAAAATATGGAAAAGGGGGGAGTAAAACGTTGACAATGGATTTTCAGAGTGATATAATAAATAGTGTGGCGGTGGCTACAAAATAAAAACGGAGGTAACAATCTGTGAAAAGTTGGTTAAAAAAGACAATTGTCAGCATTTGCAGTTTGGCGATGGGCGCAAGTATGGCGATCGCGGTAACGGGATGTATTCCTGACAAACACACGGCGCACGTTTGGGATGCGGGCACCGTACAAACGGCTGCAACCTGTACGGAAGACGGCGTAATGAAGTATACGTGCACGTGCGGCGAAACGAAAACGGAGCCTATCGCGGCTACGGGGCACAATCTTGAGGTGGCTTCGGAGACGGCGGCTACGTGTATTAAAGACGGTCAGAAAAAAGGCGTATGTACCGCTTGCGGCGTAGAGGACGTAGAAGTTCTGCACGCAACGGGTCACGATTATGAATCGGAGGTTACGGAAGCTACTTGTACGGTAGACGGCTATACGATTTATACGTGTAAAAATTGCGACGACGAATACCGTGAAACGGGCGTTAGAGCAACGGGTCACAACACGACCGGCGCTACGTGGGTAGAGGGCGAAGGCGAAGAGCTGAAAGACGCAGCTACCTGTACCTATACGAAAGTAAGAACGGCGGAATGTGTTACGTGTAACGAAACGGTTGCGCAATACTATGACGTTGTAAAACACGAATACGCGGTAGAGATCACGACGCAACCCACCTGTACGACGGCGGGCGTTAAGACATTCACCTGTGGCGGCTGTGGTGATGATTACACCGAAGAATATGTAGCGATTGCAATGGCGCATAATTTCGAGTTCGCTAGCGAAACGGAAGAAGGCGGAAAGACGATCACGACGTACGTTTGTGAATATAATGAAGCGCACACGAAGCAGGAAGTTGAATTTACCGGTCCTGTAGCGAGCGTTCCCGCGGCGATTGCAACGCAAGACGTAGCGATCAAGATGGACGCGGCTACGTTGAAGATGGACGAAACGTTGCGTAACCAAATCAGCGGCGATGTTGAAATGAAAGCGGAAACGTTAGACGATACGACGAGCGCGACGGCAAATATGTCCAACGAAGACAAAGAACGTTTGGCAGACGCGGAAATTTTCAGCTTTGAATTGACGAGCGGCGGCGCTCCCGTTGATTTCAACGGCGGTAAAATGACGGTTACCATTCCCTACTCCTTATCCGATGGCGAAGATCCCGACGGCATCGTGATTTGGTACATTGACGATCAAACGGGTAGCGTACAAGAGTACGAAGCAACGTATGCGAACGGTTTCGCTACGTTTGAAACGACCCACTTCTCCTTCTATACGGTAGTTCGCTTGACGCCTGCAGAACGTTGCGCGAAATACGGTCACGCTTGGGCGACGTCGGTCGTTGCTCCTACGTGTACGGAAGAAGGCTTTACCTTAAAATATTGCAATAAGTGTAATACGAGTGAATACAGCAACGTAGTCGCTCCTTTGACGCATAATTATACGTCTGAGGTAAAAGCTCCTACGTGTACGGAAAAAGGTCATACGACGTATACCTGCTCCAACTGTAACGACAAATACGTAAGCAACTACGTAAACGCAACGGCGCACAGCTACGTAGACGTAGTGACGGCTCCCACGTGTACGGCACAGGGTTATACGGTACATACCTGTAGCGTTTGTAAGAAAGGCTATACGGATACGTTCGTAAAAGCGCTCGGACATACGTATGCAAACGGCGCTTGTACGGTTTGCGGCGCGAAAGATCCTTCCGCTGTAACCGATATCGGTAATTTCTATTTCACGTTGGCAGAAAGCGTACTCAACGCGAACTCCTTCCTCGTAGATATGAGAGATATGGACGTGAAGATTGAACTCACAATGGTGCAGGGCGAAGACGAGATGACGATGGTGAACGAGGTCGCGTTGGATCTTTGCGAAGCGTTGGTTGGTTACGATGCAGACGGCAATATCACTGCAAAGGGTGAAATGGTCGAATCGATGAAGACGACCTATCTTGATGCAGACGGCAACGAAATCACAGATCGCGGCATGGAAATGTCGACGGAAATGAAGTTCGTGCTTCAGGGCAATAAATTGTACGCGTTTATGGAAATGACAGAAGACGGGTACGGTGAAGAATCGTATTCCTATCAGTCGTTTACGTTGGACGAAGAAGCGATGGCGATGATCGAAGCGACGCTTGCAGGCGAAGAAGTTCAAGAGGTACTTACGCAGGCGAAAGTGATTTTGAGCAAGATCAAGAACGCAAGCAACAGTCCTTTGAATGCGGCGATCAGTAAAGTAGTAGAATACGTCTACACGAAGACGGAAACGGCGGACGGTTATACGTTCACGATCAATTATGACATTCTTCCCGAACTCTACACGATCGTAACGACGAAGACGATTTCGGAAATTTACGATATGTTGTTTGGCGAAGGCGCGTATGCAGCGTTGGGGACGGATCTTGTCGCTATGCTCGATAAGACAGTAGGCACGGCGTTGGCAGAGTTCACGACGGAAGCATTGAAGTGGGGTCTTGACGTAGAAGACGTTTACGCCCTTATCAATACCGTTATGAATATGAATACGGAAGAAGGCACAGAGCCTTTCGACGTAAGAACGATCATCGGTCAGATGAACACGATGACGGTTTGCCAGCTTTTGGATATGGCAATGGGCGCGGAAGAACCCCAGAAAGAAATGTACGTAGGTATGATCCAGTCCTACCTTGGTATGGCGGCAGAAATGACGCTCGTAGACGCCGGCACGAGCATTGCGGAAATCGTAATGAGTATGCAGGGTCAAATGGGCGGTAACTCCGGTGGCGTTTCCGGCGGCGTTTCCGGTGGCGAAATCGTCGGCGGTGGCGTTAGCAACGAAACTGTGAAGCCTATGAACGCAACGGCAACGGAAGAAGTAGAAGATCCGATCCTTGCGTATATCAACGGCTTTGTAGAAGCGTTCGCGGCAAGCCCCGTAAGCTTCACGACGGATAAGTTCGGCGCGCTTGTTTCCGTAAACAGCAAATTGAACGTGGAAGATTACACCGTATCGGTAATGGGTTACACCGCAACGTTGAACGCAACGGGTACGATGAATTACGTAATCAACGGCACGTACACGGCGGAATACGGTGACGTAATCTCCGAAATCGAAAAAGGCAAAGCGGCGCTTGCATTTGAAGACGGCGACGTGATCCCTTGCGAATATAGAGATTATACCATCGCGGTAGTAGACGGCGTAACGTACGCAGTTCCCGAAATTACGGTGGAGGATTACCTCGAGTATGTGGAAGAGGGCGAAGAAGCTGAGTATGACGGTCAAGAATGTGTGAAAGTTCTTGCGAGATCTTATAGAGAAACGCTTGTTCTTGGCGAAGATCCTTCTTTCTCGATGCAGAACAGTTGCAACGGTTGGAAAGAGTATTCCGTATCGTCGCAAGGTGCGGCGGAAGACACGTACGTTTGGGCGTATATCGCGTACGACAATGGCGCGAAGATGCTCGGCTACGAAGTAGCTTGGGAGAAGATGGAAGACGAGTTCGATAGTGATTACAGCGAATCGATCTACTTCTACTACAACGCAAGCGAACAGAAGTATGTAGGCGAAGAACCCCACAACTGGAAGCTTATCGAAACGAAAGAGCCCGTAGAATGCGATACGTACGGATATAAATTGTACGTATGTACGGTTTGCGGTGACCACGAAAAAGAAACGCTTTACAAGTGGCACGAAACGGAATCCGTTTACACGTTGAAAGAAGGTTCGACGACCTGCGAAGACGGCGTGATCTGCACTTACGTATGTAAAGTATGCGGTGAGGAAACGTCTAGCTACGAAACGACTTATCACAACACGAACAAAGTGAAGGTCGAATTGACGGGCGCGGTATGCCAGAATGCGGCGATGTACTATCGTATTTGCCCTTGCGGTTACAACTTCTCCGAAGGCTACGACGAATATTACGAAGCGTATGACGAATGGATTTACCACGATATCGTAGACGGCGATTGTCTCTTCTCGGAAATGAAAGAAGAAAGAATTGAGTTGGGTACGTTGGAAGACGGTCGTTACAGCTATTGTAAGTATACGTACAGATGCGCGGTTACCGAATGCGGTTATACCTACGTAAAAGAAACGTGGAATGAAGACGCAGGTCAATGTCAAGTAAAATACGTTCAACAGTACACCGTAGGTTTGAAAGCGGATAGCACGTATGAAAAATTCTTAAAGACGGAAAGAATCAGCTACTCGCACAATACAACGACGAGAACGTACGAAGATGCGCAAAAAGACGTAACGGTTACCGAATGGTATTGCCAAGATTGCGGTACGGTTACGAGTAAGAGCGGTTACAGATACGACGAATTCGGCAGAACGCTTCGTTATTGGAGTTATGACAACGGAAAAGGCTATGGCTATATTCGCGCGTACGCTCCCGATTGCTCGTACGCAGAGTATGAAATGAACGAAGACGGCTCGCAGGGTGAGTGGCAAGGCAGTGGCATCCGTCACACCGACGCATATCAGTGGGAGTGGTGGACCTATCTTAGCAGCTCTTGTACGCAGTACAACTTGGCTTACGTAGAATGCCAAGCTTGCAAGGACGTTAAATACAACGAACAAGGCGCTCCTACGGGACATTCGTTTGAATATAACAGCGAACTTGAAACGTACGTATGCCGCACGTGCGGTTTGGAGAATGCAACGGGCGTGAGTGGTAGCTTCTATCTCGAAGATATGAGGAGATACGGCGATTATAGAGTAGGTTTCTATAACAACGGCAACGTACTTGGCGAGATCTACGTAGTAGCAAACCACGGACCGAACGGCGCAGGCGTAGTTTTGGACGTAGAGTTAGACGTATTCTACTATCAGACGGGTGACTCCACGCTTGACGTAAAATGCGGTACGGTTGTGGTTGATACGGACGATATGGCAGCTGCGATCGAGGCTTTGGAAGCAAGCGGCACGACGGTAGAAACGATCAGCATCGTATTCTTGTGGGGCGATCCCATGTCGGGTGATTACAATCCCGAGACGGGCTTCTTTAGCGGCACGTATCTTGAAGAAGCGTTGACGTTCTAAGTTTTTAGAGCTGAAAACTCAATAGCAAACAAGCGGGGCGTAGGAAATTTCCTACGCTTCGTTTTTGTTTTCGAGGATTTCCCCTTTTCCGTCTAAACGGAGAAAAAAGGGGTTATATATAAAGAAAGTTGACAAATTTTCTCAATCGTGGGAGTTTGTAAGATTTTTTATGCGAAAGGGCTTAAAAACGCTTTCATTTTCCGCGGAAATATTGTAAAATATAAGATAGGGTATTCTAGAGTATTGCGGTCATTTTTCCGCGACTCCCCCGACCAGAAAAAAGTAAAATAAATCTATCGGAGATTTCTAATGGGATTGATTAAGTATTTAATGAGCAGTGACGGAAGAAGAAGCCTGAAGAAGCTGAACAAAATGGCGGACGTAGTGGACTCTTTGGAGGGAAAATACAAAGAGATGGACGACGAAACGCTCAAGGCGCAGACGCAGGTTTTGAAAGACCGTCTTGCGGCAGGCGAAACGCTGGACGATATTCTCTACGACGCGTTCGCGGCGCTTCGCGAAGCGGCGAGCCGCGTATTGGGAATGCGCCATTTCCGCGTGCAGGTCATCGGCGGTATTTGTTTGCATCAGGGTCGTATTGCGGAAATGCGTACAGGCGAAGGTAAAACCCTCGTTTCCACCCTCCCTGCTTATCTTAACGCTTTGTCGGGAAAGAGCGTGCATATCGTCACCGTCAACGATTATTTGGCAAAACGTGACGCGGAGTGGATGGGAAAGGTCCATAAATTTATGGGACTCACGGTCGGCGTAGTCGTGCCCGGTATGGACGACGACGTAAAGAGAGAAGCGTACAAGTGCGACATCGTGTACGGTACGAATAACGAGTTCGGTTTCGACTATCTGCGTGACAATCTCAAAACCGATCTTTCCAAGATGGTACAGCGCGATTTGACGTTTGCCATCGTCGACGAGGTGGACTCCATTTTGATCGACGAAGCGAGAACGCCTTTGATTATTTCGGGCAAAGGGGAGAAATCCTCCGATTTGTACGTACAGGTAGATCGGCTCGTCCGCACCCTTTCGGGGGGCTTTGACGACGAGCTGAAAGAAGCGGAAGATGCGGCGTATTCCGCGTTGAAAGCGAATAAGAAAAACAAGAAGAAAAAAGTCGTGGACGACGAAGAAGACGAGGAAGAGGAGTTCGTCGATTATACGAAAATGACGCTGGAAGAGCAGGCGAACTACGAAGCGGAGCAAGCGGAGAAAAAAGCGGCGGCTTTGGCGGCAGCTCCCGAGGGAAGAAAGTCTTTGGCGGCGGCGAAAGATTGGGATTATATTATCAACCGCAAGGAAAAGACGGTCGAACTCACGGACAGCGGCGCGAGAAAGGCGGAGAAATTCTTCCGCATCGATAACATTGCGGAAATCGAGCACGCCGATCTCAACCACCACATTCAACAGGCGCTCAAGGCGCACAAACTTTTTAAGTTGGACGAAGATTATATCGTCAGCGAGGGCGAAGTCGTCATCGTAGACGAATTCACGGGGCGTCTGATGATCGGCCGTAGATATTCGGACGGATTGCATCAAGCGATCGAGGCAAAGGAAGGCGTGGAAGTACGCAGCGAAAACAAGACGTACGCAACCGTTACGTTCCAGAACTACTTCCGTTTGTATTCCAAACTCTCGGGTATGACGGGTACGGCAAAAACGGAGGAAGCGGAGTTCAGAACCATTTATTCCCTCGACGTTGTGGAGATCCCCACCAACCGTCCTATCAAGCGTGTGGATTTGCCCGATAAAGTCTATTCGACGGCGGCGGGGAAAAAGCGCGCGATCATCGAAGAGATTATGCAACGCCACGAGAGCGGTCAACCGATCCTTGTCGGTACGTCGTCGGTCGATAAGTCGGAAGAGATTTCCAGACTGTTGAAGCGCAACGGCGTAAAACACAACATTTTGAACGCGAAAAACCACGAACGCGAAGCGGAGATCGTCGCGCAGGCAGGTCGTTTAGGCGCAGTTACCATTTCTACGAATATGGCGGGTCGTGGTACGGACATTCTGCTCGGCGGTAATCCCGAGTATTTGGCGAAGAAACGACTCCGTGAAGAAGGTGCGAAACCCGAGGATATCGACTTGGCGATGAGTATGTACATCACCGACGTTTCCGAGGAAATTTTGACGCTTCGGGAGCGCTATAAAAAGGTATATCAATACTATAAAGCGGAAACGGATCAGGAGAAAGAGCAAGTTATCGCGGCGGGCGGTCTTTGTATCGTAGGTACGGAACGTCACGAATCCCGTCGTATCGACAATCAGCTCCGTGGTCGTGCGGGTCGTCAAGGGGACATCGGTATGTCCGTATTCTATCTTTCCTTGGAAGACGATCTCGTTATGCGCTTTGGCGGCGAGAGAATGAAAGCGTTGTATTCGTTCTTCAAGATTGACGAGGACACGTGTTTAGAATCGAGAATGCTCTCCCGCGGTATCGAGAACGCGCAAAAGACCATTGAGGGTAGAAACTTCGGTATCCGTAAGAACGTCCTGCAATACGACGACGTTATGAACAAGCAACGTCTTGTAATGTACGAAGAACGTATGAACGTTCTCCGCGGCGGAAACGTACACGAACAGGTACTCAAATATATCCCCGACTACGTAGCGGAAACGATCGCTTCGACGGTCAATATCGAGAATATGCCCGAGCTTTGGAACGAAGAGGAACTCAACGCCGCGCTCGAGGCGAAAGTATTGCCCGAGGGCACGAACTACGTCACGCGCGAGCGTTTGACGAAGTGGGATTACGAGTTAGCACTCAAAAAGATCTCGGCGAAAGTTGCCAAAGAATACGAAAAGAAGATCGAAGAATTTAAAGAATTCGGCGTAGATTTCTATAACGTGGAACGCAGAGTGCTGTTGATGACGGTAGACAGAAATTGGATCGATCATATCGACGCGATGGATCAACTTCGCAAGGGTATCGGTTTGCGCGCGTTCGGACAGGTCGACCCCGTCATTTCCTATAAGAAAGAGGGCTTCGATATGTTCGACGAAATGGTAGAACGTATCCAGCGTACGACGATCAGCGTACTTTTGAAGGTGAAAATGGAAATTCGTCCCGCTCCCGTAAACGTAAATGCGAACGCGGCTGCTCCGACGACTCCGAAAACGAGCGCGCCTACGCAAAGCGCGGCGCCTGCGGCGGTTAGACCGACGCCTGCCAGAACGTTTAGAAGACAGATGCCCGAACCTTTGTCGAATATGTCTTCGTACAAGAACGCGGCAAAGAATCCAAATGGCGATAAGCAAGATAAATAAGGAAGAATATGTTCAAAGCTGACGATTACAGATTAAAAATTCAAGGAATGCGCGCGACGCTCAAAGAAGCGGGTTACGCATTGGATATTGAGCATTTGCGCCCCCGTCTTGCGGAGCTTGAAAAAGAGCAAGAAAACCCCGACGTTTGGCAGGATTTGGAAAAATCCACGAAGATCGGTCGGGAGATTGCCGTACTCCGCAATAAGATCACGGCGTTTGAGAAAGGCGAAACGGCGATTGCCGACGCCGAGGACGTCATTGATCTGATTGAGGAAACGGAAGACGAGAGCTTGATTGCAGAACTCGACGAAATGGTATCGGTTGCGGAAAAGGATATCGAGGATATGCGTATTCGCGCCATCTTAAAAGGCCCGTACGACAGCCACAACGCAATGCTCACGTTGCACGCGGGCGCAGGCGGTACGGAGGCTTGCGATTGGTGTCAAATGCTGTATAGAATGTACTGCCGCTATTGCGAGAAAATGGGCTTTAAAGTTTATGAGTTGGATCGGGAAGCAGGCGACGGCGCAGGATTTAAGAGCGTGGACTTCCGCGTAGAGGGCGAAAATGCGTACGGATATTTGAAAGCGGAGATGGGCGTGCACCGTTTGGTGCGTATTTCCCCGTTCGATGCGAACAAACGCCGTCAAACTTCCTTTTGTTCTTTAGAGGTTATGCCTGAGGTTGAGGACGACAACGAAGTGGAGATCAACGACGACGATATTCGTATCGACATTTACCATTCGGGCGGAGCAGGCGGTCAGAACGTCAACAAAGTGGCTTCCGCCGTGCGTATTACCCATTTCCCTACGGGAATCGTCGTACAATGCCAGAACGAGCGTTCTCAGCTCCAAAACAAGGCAATGTGTTTCAATATGTTGCGTTCCAAGCTCTTGGAAAAGAAGATCGAGGCTCGGCAAGCGGAAGCGGCGGCGATGAAAGGCGACGTGAAGAAGATCGAATGGGGCGCGCAGATCCGTTCCTACGTGTTCTGTCCGTACACGATGGCGAAAGACCACCGTACCGGCTACGAAAAGGGCGATATCCAGGCGGTTATGGACGGGGATATCAACGGATTCATCATCGATTATCTCAAAAAATCTTAAAAAAGGCGGCGGCTTGCCGCTCTTTTTTGTCAAATCGTAAAGGGAGCGAAAGTAAGCATCTTTCGCCATGGTAGAAAAGAGTATGTACGATCCTATCAAAAACGTCAATATTCATAAAGAAGAGCCGATCATTCTTGGGATTGAAACTTCCTGTGACGAAACGGCGGCGGCTGTGATTCAAGGCAGGAAGATTCTGTCGGACGAGATCGCGTCCTCCGCTTCCATACAGGCGAAATTTGGCGGCGTAGTGCCCGAAATTGCTTCGAGGGCGCACACCGACGCGGTGGCGGCGGTGGTGGAAGCTGCGGTCAAAAATGCGGGGATTACGTACGCAGAAATCGACGCCGTAGCGGTGACGTACGGCGCGGGGCTTTTGGGCGCGTTGCTCGTGGGCGTATCCTTTGCCAAAGCGTTCGCCTACGCGTTAAATAAGCCCCTGATTGCGGTCAATCATATTCGCGGACACTTGGCGGCGGCATATTTGGACGAGCCTACGCTGAAGCCTCCGTTCGTGACGCTTTTGGCGAGTGGCGGACACACGGCGATTTTGCATACCAAAACCTTTTCGGAGTTTGAAATTTTAGGTGCGACGATGGACGACGCCGCAGGCGAAGCGTTTGATAAAGTCGCGAGAGTGCTGGCCTTACAATACCCCGGCGGTCCGAATATCGAACGTTGCGCGAAAGAGGGGACTCCCAATATTCCGATGCCGAAGATGCTCAAGGGCGGCGGCGGATATAACTTTTCGTACAGCGGTTTAAAAACGGCAGTCATCAATTATTGTCATACGAAAGAACAGAAAGGGGAAACGTACTCTAGGGCGGACGTTGCGGCGTCCTTCCAATGCGCGGCGGTGGACGTTTTGGTGGAAAAGACGGTGGCGGCGGCGAAAGAAACGGGCGTAGACACCGTGACCGTGGGCGGCGGCGTGGCGGCGAACACGTATTTGAGAGAGAGTTTGTCAAAGGCTTGCAAACGCAGCGGTTTACGGCTTGTAATGCCGCAAAAACGGTATTGTACGGATAATGCGGCAATGATCGCCTCCGAGGGCTTGACGCAATTCAAGCTCGGGAATTTTGCGATGATGGATCTGACGGCGAAAGCTTCCATTCCGTTGCATTCGACGTTGGAAACGGTGCAAAGCAAGCGCGCGAACAAGAGCGAGGGCGTATAAATGTGGAAAGAGTTTGTTGAAATTTTACACCACGCCGTAGAAGATACGCTGCCGCTTTTGCCGTGGCTCGTATTGATTTACGTCGTAATCGAGCTGATCGAAAGCAAAATGGACTTAAAAAAAGCCAACCGTTTAAGCGGTAATTTGGGTCCGCTCATCGGCTCGGCAACGGGATTAATTCCCCAATGCGGCTTTTCGGTCATGGCGGCGAAATTTTACGAAAAAAAATATATTACGGTTGGAACGTTGCTTGCGATTTTCTTTTCCACAAGCGACGAAGCGTTTATTATTTTGCTCTCCTCAGGAGCGGAAGGCGCGGTTTGGGTGCTTCCTCTTTTGACAGCGAAAATCCTTTCGGGGATCCTTGTCGGGTACGCCGTAGACGGATTTTTACGGTTAATTGGGCGCAAGCAGGCATGCGTTGAATTGATAGAGAGCGAAAAAACGGCGGACACGACTCGGGAAATTTTTATGCAGCGGTATTTATCGGAGTCGGACGAGGAAGTCAGTTGCTCCTGCGGACGGAAACACGACGGGGAGAGTCCTTGGAAGATTTATTTCCTGTATCCGTTGTTGCACGCGTTGAAAGTGGCGGGATTTATTTTCCTCGTCAATTTCGCGCTCACGGCGATCATTCACGGAATCGGCGAAGACAAGTTCTCAACGTTTATGCAAAAAAGTAAATTTTTTCAGCCGTTCATCACTTCGGCGATCGGCTTGATTCCCAACTGCGTATCGAGCGTCGTGTTAACGGAAACGTTTTTGAGCGGCGGGATTTCATTCGGCTC
The DNA here is from genome assembly GCA_017457225.1 of Clostridia bacterium. Classification (GTDB taxonomy): domain Bacteria; phylum Bacillota; class Clostridia; order Christensenellales; family Borkfalkiaceae; genus Scatosoma. Next base: position 20,744 of record JAFTHW010000001.1, read on the forward strand.
GTGCGTGGCGGGACTTTGCGCGAATGCGGGTATGGGTTTTGTGGTGCTCCTGCGGAACGTAAAACAATGGAAACGCAACGTAGGGCTCATCGTATTTTGCTATTTCGCGGCGATTGCGCTCGGGAGCCTTTGTAATCTCATTCCGCTCAGCTGGATATCTTAACGGGCGTTTAAAGAAAGAAAATTGTTGTTATATATAAAGTAAGAAAGATTTTTTCTGCGGAGGAAAAAAGATGGAAGAAGTAAAAGTGCTTCAAAAGGAACAAGGTGGATTACAGCTCGCGCTGTCGGGGGATATTGATCTCGGCAACGCGGAAACGTTTTACGAAGCGGTGATGGCGGAATATAGAAGCTGTCCTGCCAACGTGACGTTCGACTGTCGGGAACTCAATTTTATCGACAGCACGACGCTCGGCACGTTCGTAAAGATCTTAAAAGGGGTAAAATCGGACGGGTACGGAATGAAACTCGTCAATTTACAACCGAAGATCAAGAAACTGTTTTTGATTTGTTCGTTGGATTCGGTGATGGAGATTGCGTAAAATGGAAAAATTTTCTGTTACGTTGCCCTTAACGGGTGAATATTTGACGACCGTTCGACTCACTACGGGTGGACTGTGCTCGTTGGTCGGCTTTGACGTGGACACGGCGGAGGATTTTAAGGTATGCGTCACCGAGAGTCTGTTGATTTTGCGCCGTAGCGGTTACGCAACGGCAAATATTGCGTTCACGGTTGCGGAAACGCTGGGTTGCGTCGTAGAAGGCGTGGAAAGATCAGGCGAGAAACAGGACTCCATAGAGGATGAAATTTCTCATTCGTTGTTGACGGCGTTGCTCGGAAACGTGGAGTTCTTCGAGGACGAGCGCGGCGCGACGCAAAGAATCGTATTTGAAGGTTGAGTGACGGGAGAACGAATGGAACTGTTTAAGCGGTACAAGGAGAGCGGCGATATTGCTTTGCGCAATCAAATCGCCGAGAAATATCTCTACATAGCGGAGCTCCTCGCCAAAAAATTCGTGGGCAGAGGCGTGGAGTACGACGATTTAAAACAAGTGGCGTCGTATGCGCTTTTGCGTGGCATCGACCGCTTTGATCCCGACCTGGGTATGCAGTTTACGACGTTTATCACGCCGACGATCACGGGGGAGATTAAGAATTATTTCCGCGATAAATCGCGTATGATCAAGCTTCCCAGACGCTTGGGCGAGATCAGCTCCGCAGTGCGAAAATTTTCTGCGGAGTACGAATCGGAAAAGGGTGTAAAACCGAGTATGAAAGACATCGCCAAGGGACTTTCTTTGGCGGAAGAAGACGTCGTAAGGGCGTTGGAAGTGAGCGGCACGCTGTCGTTGGACAGTATGGCGACGGGCTCGGATGGGGAATCGGAAGGCTCGTTGTATTCCCTTCTTGCCGACGGCGAGGATAAGTATGAAGCGTTTGAAACGAAAGAGACGCTTCGCGCGGCAATGCAGGATTTTTCGGATACGGAAAAGAAACTCTTAAAATTACGCTATGAAGACGAATTATCGCAAAATGAAACGGCAAAGCGTTTGGGCGTATCCCAGATGTTCGTTTCCAGAATGGAGCGGAAACTGTTGCTCCGTTTGAAAGATAAATTGGCGGATTCTATATAAAATAAGGAGGGGGAAAGCGTGGATTTTGAAGTAAAAACTTATGCGGCGCTGCGAGCCGCCATACGCGAATTTTGTGATTTCCTCGCTTCCGTAGGCGCTTCCGCCGATTGCATTTTCGATAGCCGTTTGGCGATGAGCGAACTTATCGGGAACGTCTTGCGGCATTCGGACGGGGTTGCCTTTGTAAAAGGGAATATTCAAGACGACGTCGTGGTGCTGGAAATTTGCTCGTCTACGCCTTTCAAACCTCCTCAAAAGAGTCGGCTCGTCGACGTGTATGCGGAGCACGGCAGAGGCTTGTATCTGGTGGATACGGTCTGTGGAGAGCGGTCCACGGGCGAGGACGGAGGAATTTGCATCAAAATTAAAATCAATCGGTAAGAAAAGGACAGCAGGCGTTCCGCCTGCTGATTTTATATTCTATAAAAGTTATAGAATATAAAAGAGCCGACCCAAACGGTCGGCTCTTTGCGTTTCAAGAGATACGATTTATCAAAGTCTGATAGAGTACTTATACATTTTCGCGAGCAACGAATCGGGGAGTCTATCTCTGTACTGACCGAGATAGATGAAGATCTTGCGGAAGAATTCCGTGTTGTCGCCACCGACTACGTAGTCGGGAAGTTCGGGCATCGTACCTTTATATTTCAAGATAAACAATTCGGTAAACTGATTTCTTTCTTCGGTGTTCAAAATCGCGATGAACGGATCGAAGCTCTTACTATTGTAGAAATCGTAACCAGCGGTGCTTACGTGAGGGGAATGAGGCAAGAACGAAGGATTGACTTCCTGCGCCATTTCGATTCCGTCTACCGCGCCGCCAACGTAAGGATACGCTTCTGCATATTCTTCGAGAACGAAGCCTTCGTCGGGATCTTCTTCCTCAACGGGTTCTTCTTCAACGACTACTTTGCGAGAACGAATCAGCAAGATCGTACCGAAGATGATCTGTACGAGCGCAACTGCCGCTGCGATCAAGGTGAACAACGTGAGGTTGTGTTGTACCTTTGCCGCTTCGGGAACGGAGAACGCCACGTAGAATACGAGGAGAGCCACGATAAACTCTACGACGTAACGCACGAGATCACAAACGTAACCTTCTTCTTTCTGCATACGAATCACGCCAATGGCAATGTTGATCAAAGACAAACCAACGATCGCGTAGAGCGCATAGTAATAATTCAACGATGCAACAACTTCAGCCAAACCGAGTTTAAAGGCTTTGGTGTTGTCGCCTGCGCTCAAAATACCGTAAACAAGAACGGCGGAAACAACCAAGGACAACAGCGCCTGAATCGATTTCGCAAAACCTTGTTTTCCAAGTTTCTTTACGGAAAGAATGAAATATACGAACAACGCAATCGCCGTAATAGCCAACGAAAGGAGCTCGAATTGCTGTACGTTTACGTAAACGGAAACAGCGTAATTGCCGTAAGCCGCCATCAAGAAGAACAGCGTCGTGCGAAGGAAGCAGGGCGCTTTCTTGCCGATGATCAAAGCGAGGATCCCGAAAACAGCTGCAAGAAGAACGAATACAATGGTCAAATAAATGGCGAGCATTGCATACGTTACCTGTTCAGGCAAGTAGCTGGGGATTACGCCGAAAATCTTTACGTTGGAAGAAAAAGATTTCGTAAGTACGGAAAAGAGGCTCATTTCCGCAACTTTACCGTCGCCCATACAAACGGTTAAAGGCAGGAAAAGACCTGCGACGCTGACGATCGCGAACAAAATTGCGAACAAACGCGCTGCGATGTTTTTGCTTTGAGGTTCTTCCAAAGCAACTTCGGGTTGCTCGGGCAAAGCTTCGGGCATCATTTCTTCCACAGCTTCGTACTCAACGGGTTTTTTGTTGTTGCTCATAACAAATCTCCTGAAAAGTTATTTTGATTTAGCGAAGTCTCCCGCGTGCGCATAATGCGCGAGGGGAAACGATACTATTTATTTTACAGTATTATAACACTTTTAAAAGGATATGTCAATACATAAGATAATGAATTTTCAGGATTTTCTGAAAAAATATCTTAATTTTTTTAAGAAGCAGGGAGTAAGAAGTAAAAAAACTTCTTTTTGCAAAGACGGGTATGTTTTATGGGAAAAGTCCTTGAAAAAAATTTTGATTTGCGGTATAATACCAATAGGGAAAACAATTTTGGGGGAGGATCTATGACCGAGCTTGAAAAAATCGCCCGTTCCACGGCGGAAAAATTGGGGATACGGTTCGAGTATTACAAAGAAAACGTCCGCCCCGAGGGGATTCCGGTATGCGATAAGCAGTTCGAGGGAATCGCCGACGACGGGAGTTATACTTATTTTCGATTTTTATATCAAAACGTCGGATATATCGGCGTATTACAGGGCGTAGGACAAAGCGAGCGCAATTACGCTACTTTGTTGCCTACCTATATCGAGAGCTTTGCAGAACGTTTTTCGGAACTTTCCAAAACCGAGTATTTAAAGCGGATTCTTTTAGGAGAATGTTCTTCAACGGGGATCTATAAATATGTGACGAAATTTTCGGTAAAAGACGCGGCGTGTTTCGCACTCGCCATTGAAGTCCCGAAGATGGTAGACGAGTCGTTGGCCCTGATGGAGCAATATTTTGGCAACAGTCTAGACACTGCGCTCAAAATGGACGCCAACCGTTGCGCCTTGGTCAAGTACGTGGACGAAAGTGGGGACGAATACCGTTCATCCGTCGATTACGCAGAGTTTTTGGCTCGTTCTTTGAAAGAGGAACTCGGTTTGGATGTTTTGGTGGGAGTTGGACCTACGGTGAACGAACTCAAAGAGGTGGCGGGATCGTACTTGTGCGCGGAAAACGCACTCCGCTACGCCGACGTGTTCGAGAGTCGGGGAAACGTGCACTCTTATCGGGAATTCATTCTCGCCCGTGTGTTGGAAGATATCCCCGAAAGCAAATGGGCGGAGTACGTAGCGGAGTTTTCGGACGAGCGGTTTAAAGAGATCTTTGAAAACGAAGAGATGATTTCGACGGCGGAGGAGTTTTTGCAGAGCAGCTTAAACACCAGCGAGACGGCGCGGAAATTGTACGTGCATCGCAATACGTTATTGTATAGATTAGACAAAATCGAAAAGGCGACGGGCTTAAATTTAAGGTCGTTTTCGGACGCTGTTGCGTTCCGCGTGTTGACGATTTTACGTAAATTACTCAATCGATAAAACCGTGACTTGAAGTTGGGAAACAGTATAGAAAGAGTCAGGGTTGGATATAGTAAAACAGATTTCCGTGAGCCGACAAGCCGTACGGAAATTTTCATAAAGAGAGGGAGCGGAATGGAAAATACGGAATGGAATCCTTGGGATGAGGTACAGGAAGAGCAAAGGGAGCAGCTTCCCGTCGAAAAGAAGCGAAAGCCTTGGAAGCGAGGTGCGGCTTGGGCGCTTTGCGCGGTGATGGCGGCAGGTTTATTGGGAACGGGATTTCTCGTCGGGAGATTGACAATCGACGAAGAAATGCGTACGCTCCTGCGCGTGAAGCGCGAGATTCAAAAAGAATATTATCAAGAGGTGACCGACGAGGAGTTTTACGACGCGTTGTTTTACGCGGTCAATAACAACGTTCTCGACGCGTATTCACAGTATTTGAGCGCCGAGGAGTTCGATGCTGTGACCGAGTCGGCAACAGGTAGAACGAGCGGTTTGGGCGTGGTGATCAACAAGTCCGATCTTTGCATTTTGCGCGTTTGCGGGAACTCGCCCGCCGAGCGCGCGGGGATACGAGTGGGCTCGTATATCGTAGGATTCGGTTTGACGGAAGAAACAATTCAGCAGAGTTCCGACCACGCAACATTTTCCGCTTTTTTGAACGGAGTCGAGGATGGGATTCCCTTTTATTTATTGTTAAAAGAGGGGGAAACGTTGTCGATCAAAAGCGCAACGAGAGAAAATTATGTGGAAAATTACGTATTCTACCGCTCGAAAGATACTTCGTACGGGTTTACGGGCAATAAGGCGACAACGTTGACGGAACGGAGCGATGCGCTTGCTTGTCTAAACGCGGATACGGCGTATATAAGACTGACGCAATTTAACGGCTCGGCAGCGGAGCAGTTTCACGGGGCGATGTCGCAATTCAAAACGGAAAACAAGAAACATCTCGTTCTCGATCTGCGCGGGAATGGAGGCGGATACCTGAACATTATGCGGGAGATCGCCAGCTATTTTTGTAAAGGCTCGGAGAAAGAAAAACCCGTTGTAGCGGTCGCCGACTACGGGGAAAAGAAAGACGAGTTCAAAGCGTATGAGAATGTATACGACGAATATTTCTCTGCGGAAAGCCGCATTTGCGTGCTTGCTGACAGGAGCACGGCTTCCGCTTCCGAATGTCTGATCGGGTGTATGGTGGATTACGGCACAACGGCGTACGGCGATATTTGTTTATTTACCGTGGACGGAACAGCGAAAACGTTCGGGAAAGGGATTATGCAAAATACCTACCCCTTACAGATTTTAAAAGGCAACGCCATTAAGCTCACGACGGCGGAGATCCGTTGGCCGTTGAGCGGTCATTCCATACACGGTAGGGGTATTTTACCCGAAGACGGGACGAAAGTGGCGCAAAATAACGGCTCGGAAGAAGAGGGAATCGCGGAGGCGGTCGCGAAACTGTTCCCGACTGCATAACGGATTGAAAAACAAATAAAGACAAACAAAAAGGCTTATCGAAAAGATAAGCCTTTTTGTTTTTATGTGGAGGTTCTCTTATAAAAAGGGAATCTGTGAGCGAAGCCTTGTACGGAAAGTATAACCCGTCAATATGTTGGCTTCGTTGTAAAAATGTGATAGTTTGCGGAAAATTTAAATTTCCGCAAACTACCTGAATTTCCTTATTTTGCTTTTTCTACCGAAGCGAGCGCCTTTTCCACTACGTTTTCAACGGTGAAACCGAAGTGAGGGAAGAGAACGCCTGCAGGCGCGGAAGCGCCAAACGTGGTCATACCGACGATTTCGCCGCATTCGCCTGCATATCTGTACCAACTGTAAGGAGAGCCTGCTTCTACGCATACTCTTGCTTTGACGTTTGCGGGGAGAACGGACGCTTTATAATCCGCCGATTGTTTTTCGAACTCTTCGATACAAGGCATAGAAACGACTCGCGCATTCACGCCTTTTGCCGCAAGCTCCGCTTTTGCTTTTACGCAAAGCTCTACTTCCGAACCCGTGCCGATGAGCAATACGTCGGGGGTACCTTCGCAATCTTCGAGTACGTAACCGCCTTTAAGCGCTTCTTTGCCGCTGTTTGCGTATTGAGGCAAGTTCTGGCGGGAAAGAACGAGAACGGTGGGTTCGCAACCGCTCATAGCCGATACCCAAGCCGCCGCCGTTTCCTTGCCGTCTGCGGGACGGTAAACGTTTACGCCGGGAATGGAACGGAGCATAATGAGCTGTTCTACGGGTTGATGAGTAGGACCGTCTTCGCCGACACCTATGGAGTCGTGCGTCATAATATACGTAACCGGCAATTTCATCAAAGCGGACAAACGGATTGCAGGTTTGCAATAATCGGAGAATACGAAAAACGTAGCGCAGTACGCTTGCATGCCGCCGTGAAGCTGCATACCGTTCGCGATCGCCGCCATCGCGTGTTCGCGGATACCGAAATGAATGTTTCTGCCGCCAAAGTTATCGGGGGAGAACGTACCGTATTTCATTTCGTCCGTGTCTTTCATATCCGAAAGGTTGGAGGGAGCGAGGTCTGCCGAGCCGCCGATGAGCTGGGGCATTTTTGCTGCGAGCTTGTTCAATACTTTCGCAGAAGTCTGACGGGTCGCCATAGGCTTTTCAAAATCGTACAAATCCGTCATTTCGTCGAAGTTGGGCTTCTCGCCTGCCATCGCCGCCTTGTATTCCGCCGCGAGTTCGGGATACGTATTTTCGTAATCTACGAACATCTTCTTCCAACGGGATTCCTTGCTCGCGCCGGCTGCGCCTGCTTGCGCGCAATGATCGAACACGGCTTGAGGGCAATCGAAAGGCTCGTATTCCCAACCGAGTTTTTCTTTGGATTTTTGAAGATTTTCCGCTCCCAAAGGCGCGCCGTGACATTTCGCGCTGCCTTCGAGGGGGGAGCCGTGACCGATGTTGGTACGGCAAATGATGATGGAGGGTTTGTCCGTACGCGCTTTTGCTTTTTCGATCGCTTCGGACAAAGCCACTACGTCGTCGGGGGTAGTGGCGAGGTCTACGTGGAGAACCTGCCAGTTTTGCGCCGCGAAACGCGCGCCTACGTTTTCTTTAAACGTTACGTCCGTATCCCCTTCGATGGTGATGTCGTTATCGTCGTACAAAACGATAAGTTTTCCAAGTGCGTGCGTACCTGCAAAGGAGCAAGCTTCGTACGCGATCCCTTCTTCCAAACAACCGTCGCCGCAAATCGCGTAGGTGTAGTGGTCAACCACTTTAAAACCGGGTTTGTTGTATTTTGCGGCAAGATTCGCTTCCGCAAGCGCCATACCGACGGCGTTGGCAATACCCTGACCGAGAGGCCCCGTCGTAGTTTCCACGCCTGCGGTGTGGCCGTATTCGGGATGACCGGGCGTTTTCGAGCCGAGCTGACGGAAGTTCATCAAATCCTCTTTCGTCAATCCCATTCCGTAGAGATAGAACAAGGAATAGTCAAGCATCGAGCCGTGACCTGCGGACAAAATAAATCTGTCGCGGTTTTCCCAAGCGGGATCTTTGGGATTGAATTTCAAAAAGTTTTGAAACAGCGTATAGCCGATCGGAGCGCAGCCCATAGGCAAACCGGGGTGACCGGATTTCGCTTTTTCAATCGCTTCCGCGGATAAAATTCTTATCGCGTTGATGGTAGTTTTCTGTACGTCCATAACATTCTCCTATATTTTATATTTTTCTTTTTTGGTGATAGCAAGCGGAGCGATTTAGATGGCGCCGCGCCAATTATGTTTCGCCTTTTCCATCGCGTCCGCGCGAGCGTCCGCAATCGCCTTTTCAAAAGCTGTAAGATCGAGGAAATCGTATTTTTTAAGGAAGTAATACAAATCCTTGACGATTTTAAGGCTTCCGCCCATACCATTGCTCTCTACGTTGATGGGTAACACGGGATCGTGCAGGCTCAGGCGGATCAATGCCCAACCCTCGCCGTGCGCTTCGTCGTAGTTTGCGCGAATTCCCTCGTAATTCTCTTTCGAAGGAGTGATATACGCGGTTTTCGTCGCGTACGCGGTAAAGTCCGCAATAATTGTTTTACCAAGCTCTTTAAAATCGCAATCGGCCTTGAATTTCACGCGGAGTTCCTTCGCTTCCGTAGGCTCTTCGAGATTTTGCACGAGTTTGGTAAGATTTTTTCCCTCTTTTGCCGCTTTGGCAAGAGCAATGAGGATACGCGTGATCAAATACGCTCCGTCGTCGAGGAAATAATTTTCTTTCAAAGCCGCGTGTCCGCTCGTTTCGATCGCGAGGGGAGTATATTCTCCGAGCTTGTTGAGTCGGATCGCCTCGTTGATCACGTTTTTATAACCTCTCTTAAAACGGTGGTGTCTGCCACCCATGTTCGAGATGAACTTGCTCAATCCGTCCGAAGTGACCGAATCGGTAACGATTGTACCGGGTTTTTCGGAAAGCAGGATTGCGGAGATGAGTGCGATCAAACGGTTACGGTTGATTTCTTTGCCGTCTTGATCTACTGCGCCGGCTCTATCCACGTCCGTATCGAAGATAATTCCGAAATCCGCCTTTGCCGAAAGAACGGCGTTGCAAACCGAGCGAATCGCGTCTTCGTTTTCGGGGTTGGGAATATGGTTGGGAAACGTTCCGTCGGGTTCGAGGAATTGAGATCCCGTCGTATCTGCGCCAAGAGGCTCTAATACTTTATCGGCAAAGAATCCGCCCGCTCCGTTGCCTGCGTCTACGACGATTTTCTTTCCTTTCAAAGGAGTTTCTTCTCCCGTATTCGCGCGGATAAGTTGCACAAGGTATGCCGCGTAATCGTCAAGATAGGGTTTTTGGGTGACCGTTCCGATCTCGCCCGGTTGTGCAAATCGGAACGTAGCCGCAATTTCCAGAATTTCCTTTATATCCGAATCTTCCAGACCGCCTTGCGGAGCGAAGAATTTTAAACCGTTGCGGTGGAAAGGCAAATGGCTTGCCGTGATCATAATCGAGCCGTCGCAGGGATTTTCTTTCCAAGTTTCTTCGCGAAGTAGGGTAAACATAGAAGGCGTGGTGGAAAGTCCGGTCACAACCGCGTCGTGTCCCGTCGAGGTAATCCCTTTCACAGTTGCGTCCAAAAGCGTGGGCGCGGAGATACGGGAATCGTGTCCAACGGCGATCCGCACTTTGATTTTTCCCGTGCGGGTAATGAGCCATACGCAGAATGCTTTCGCAATGTTTTCCACGGCTTCCGTCGTCAAAGTAACGGGTTCGTTTTCCACTCCGTCTACGGCAACGCCGCGCACGTCCGAACCGTTCCGCAGTTTCAAGTAATCCTGTAAAGTCATTCGTTTTTCTCCGTGTTGTCGATCGTAAATTTCCGGAATTTTCGCGATTGGCAAAAAGTCCGAATAACCACAAATACATTATACATTTTTTTATTGCTTTTTTCAAGTCTTTTTTAGAAAAATTTCAGGAAAAATATTTTTTCTTTGTTCCTTTCGTAAAAAAGGGGGAGTAAAACCCTCCGTCTCGCGGTTTTTTCGTTTTTTACAAGGAGTCAAAATTCCCTTGACAAAGAAAAGAAGAATATGATATAATAAATTGTCAGAAAAAGATATGACAAATCCGTAAAGGAGAAAACGGTTATGGCATTGTTTGCAGTTTCAACCGATTCAACCAGCGATTTAAAAAAGGAATACGTGCAAAGAAGCGCCGTGTATTTCGTTCCTTTGACGTTTACGATGGAAAAGGACGGCGTGATCGAAGAAGGACTTGATCATTTTTCCACCGAGCAGGAATACGTGGAGTTTTATAAAAAAGTCAGAGAGGGGTACTTCCCCCGTACGGCGAAGCTCAACTACCAAGCGCATATGGATCATTTCACGGCGATGGCGGAAGCGGGAGTGGAAGACGTAGTCCATTTCACTATTTCTTCGGGACTTGCCAATACGATCACGATTACGAAGCAGGCAGCGGCGGACGTGAAAGCGAAATATCCCAAATTCAACGTTTACGCAGTCGATCCGTTGTCGGCGACGGCGGGGCAGGGCGTACTTGTTCGGATCGCCGTAGATTGTCGGGATCAAGGAATGACGGCGAAAGAAACGTACGAGCTTTTGATGGAAATCCGAAACAACGTACAGCATTGTATTATACCCGATAATTTATTTTATCTCAAAAAGGGCGGGAGAGTTTCGGCAACGTCAGCGGTGGTCGGTACGATGCTCAATATCAAACCGATGCTCACGTTCGACGTCGAGGGAAAACTGAAAGTCGTCGAAAAATGCAAGGGAATGAAAAAGGCGTTTGCCCGCATTGCGGACTATATGCAAAAAGCCCCTTGTGACGAAAGAGGACTGGCGATCGTCGTGCATACCGACAATCCGACGGGCGCGCAGGAGCTTGCGACTCTTCTCGAAAATCGGTGGGGAATCAAACCCATAATCGATATTATGGGACCCGTAATCGGCTCGCACGTAGGACCGGGCTCGGTTTCCTGTTGTTGGGTGTCCACCAAAACGAGAACGGAACTTATGGGCGATCTTTAAAAGATGGATAAAGAAGCGGAAACGGCGACTCGACGGAGTTCGTCGTTTTTTTGTGAAAACGCTTGCTTTTGCGGTGAAATTGTAGTATAATAAGCTCAACCGAATACGAACGCGCGGTACGTTTTCTGCGGGAAACGTTTAAAAGGGAAGAGAGACTCCGTTTTAGGATTTGCTCCGCTGCCTCCGCAACCGTAAGAACGTCGGTCTACGTCCACTGCGAAAACTGTGGGAAGGGCGTAGGCAGGTATGCGACGAATGCATATACGACGTTGTAAGCCGGGAGACCTGCCGAGCATTTTGGAAAAACGAATTTTTGCGGAGAGGCGAAAAGCGTTGAAGTCCCTGCCAAGCGGCAAAGGACAAACCTTTCCCGTACGCCTGATTCGACGTTCGGATTTTTTATTTTTAGGAGGCGTGTGATGGAACGCAAAAAATGGCAACGGATCGGGTATTTTCTTTTTGCGGTGGTATTTAGTATCTCTATGCTCTGTTTTTCCGCTTGTAAAAAGGACGTAAAACCCGTCGTCATTGTAACCGAATCGAACGTAGAGTCGGGTTATACGCTTTTGGACGTAATGGAGGCTTGGGAAGAAGACGGAAAACTTACGTTTACGATCGAAAACGGTATGATTACGAAGCTCAACGGAGTGAAGAATTCCACGAACAGCTATTGGATGTTATATACTTCGGATTCGGCAAACGCCAATGAAGCTTGGGGTGTTTACGAATACGGTGGAGAAACATACGGAAGTGCTGTTCTGGGTGTGAGCGAGCTCGTCGTAATCGCGAGTGCGACCTACGTGTGGGTGTATCAAACTTTTTAATAAAAGCATAGGGGCAGGTACGGGATGAAACGGTATCAAACGGCAAAAGAATACGCGTACATCGCGGTCTTTATCGCGGTGACGATTGCGGCGCAGCTTGTATTGTCGGCAATCCCCGGCGTAGAAGTCGTGACCGTTTTATTTATTACGTATGCGTTTGTGTTCGGGGCGATGCGCAGCGTTTTTGCAGCGCTGGCATTTTCGCTGGTAAGACAACTCGTTTTCGGCTTTTTCCCGAACGTATTGATTTTGTATCTTGCGTATTATAGCCTGCTTTCCGTCACGTTCGGTCTTTTGGGAAAAGTTTTGAGCCCCGATTTTAGGGGCGTGACGCTGCTCGTAGGGATTGCTTGTATCTTCGCGGTAGCCTTTACTGCGATGGATTGCGTGATCACTCCTTTGTATTTTGGATACAGTGCAGGCGCGTGGAAGAGCTATTTTTTGGCATCTTTACCTGTTATGGGTACGCAAGCGCTGTGCGTAGGCGTCACGATGGCTTGTCTGTTTCTGCCGCTACATCGTGCTTTTTCGTTTGTAAAATCCCGATTATAACGATTTCGACAGGGAAAAACGTCGCTATAGGGAGATTTTTGAAAAAATTCGCATAATCCCCGATAAATGTGAAAAAATATATTGACTTTTTCGGATTTTTAAGATACAATATAATATACGATATCAAAGATCGAAGAAGTATATCTTATCGGAGAGTGTGGTATGGGAAGATACGTCGAACAGCATTTATATGAAAACGAATTGATCGTTGAAAAGGCGAAAAGAGACAGATGGCCTTTGTTTTGGGCGTGGTTCTTTGGCGTGCTTTGTTTTTGGTTATTGTTTGTTCCAACCGTAATTGCGATCGTGAAAACGGTGAAATATAACGGAACGGAGTTCGTAATCACGAACAAACGTATTATCTATAAAACGGGCGTGTTCCGTACGCAATCGAGCGGTGCGCCATTGAATAAAATCACGAGCGTGACGGTCGATACGACGTTCTGGGGCAAGATCTTCAACGTGTACAAAATCCGTATCCACACCAACTGCGGATTTATGATCACCGAAAAGATCGAGCGGGGCGATGATTTTAAGAGCACGCTGATGGGGCAGATCGACGCTTTTGAAATGAGCCGTTTGGCAAGCCAAGCAAATTGGACGGCGCGAGCAATGAACCGTTATATGGAAAAATAATCGTAAAACCAAACGCCGCCGCGTTGTAAAACGCGGCGGTATTTTTTTGCGAAAGAAACGTTACGATTGGGAATATGCGCGTATGTAGATACGCTTGGTTGCGCATACCTGCATTCGTAATCCAAGACAACAAAATAAAATCTTTCACGCGAAAAACGTCGCGAAAGATTTCCATAAAAAAAGTAAAGAATTTGGGAAAGATTTTCTATGAAAAACTTGCATTTTTTAGAGTAATTTGTTATAATAGAAAAAATGGCTATATCACAACTCCCGACTGATTTTTGACGGAAAAACACCGTGAAATACTGCGTATTTTGCTCAGTTACAGACCGCTGCGGGTATGCGCCTTCGCAAAATGCTTGTCTTTCCCCTTGTTTTTCTCATCAAACCGTAAACACAAAGGTGTTTACTAATCAGTCCGTTGTTATGACATAGCCAAAATATAACAAGGAGAATTTTCTTATGATGACTTACGAACAAGTGAAAGAGCTTTTGACGGAAAAAGACCAGATGCAGCTCTTGAAATATTACGATGAATTGGACGAAAACGGCAAGAAAAATTTATTGACCGCGATTGCGAATATTGATTGGAGTTTTGAAGAAGACCTGAAAAATCCCGTAGATATGAGCGGTAAGGGCAGAGACATTCGTCCCATTTCCGGTCTTCGTCAAGCGGAGATTCAGCGTCGTAAAGCGGAGTTTGAAGAAATTGGCATACAGGCGATCAAAGAAGGAAAGGTTGCGGCGGTATTGCTTGCAGGCGGTATGGGGACTCGTCTGGGCGTAGACGGTCCGAAAGGCGCGTACGACATTGGCGTAACGAAGCCTTTGTATATCTTCGAGCAGCAGATGAAAAACTTGATGGAAGTCGTAGACAAGTGCGGCGTATTCGTTCCCTTGTATATTATGACGAGCGATAAAAACCACGATCAAACGACGTCGTTCTGGAAAGAGCACGGCTATTTCGGATACCCCGAAACGGCAGTAAAATTCTTTAAGCAAGATATGGCTCCCGCAGTAGATTTCAACGGTAAGATCTATTTGGAAAAGAAAGATACTCCCGCGCTTTCTCCCAACGGTAACGGCGGTTGGTTCTCCTCGCTCAAACGCGCAGGGCTTTGCGAAGACTTGCACGAAAAGGGCGTGGAATGGCTCAATATTTATGCGGTAGACAACGTATTGCAGCGGATTGCAGATCCCGTATTCGTCGGCGCGACGATCGAGAGTGGCGTAAACTGCGGCGCGAAAGTTATCTGCAAGACCGAGCCGAAAGAAAAAGTGGGCGTAATTTGTATGGATGGCAATCAGCCCGACATTATCGAATACTACGAATTGACGGACGAAATGGCAAACCAGAAAGACGAAGACGGCAATTTGGCATATTGCTACGGCGCGATTATGAACTATTTGTTCCGCTTGGAGAAGCTGGAAGAGATCGTCAATAAAAAGATCCCCGTACACATCGTAGAAAAGAAAATCGAATGCGTAGGCGAAGACGGCATCAGCCGCAAGCCCGACAAGGAAAATGGTAAAAAATTCGAAACCCTTGCAGTGGATTTGATTAAGCCTATGGGCAGCGTACTTCCCTTTGAAGTCGTAAGAGAAAAGGAATTCGCTCCCATCAAGAATAAGACGGGCGTAGACAGCGTGGAGTCCGCTCGCGAACTCTTGAAAAAGAACGGAGTGGAACTTTAATGGCAACAGAATTGGAAGGGAATGAAAAGCTCCAACGGTTTATCCATCTTTTGAGTGATTTAAACCAACAATCGGCGCAGCTTTTAAAGACGGGCGATATGCAGCTTTTGTATCCGATGAACGATACGGTGGAGGAAATGTACTCCATTCAGCACGCGGGTACGGAAGAGGCGTACACGGCGATTGAAGAGGATGCGCAGATCATTTATAAGAATTTTAACGCCGTTGTTACGATGGTCAGAAGCGTGGAGGGCGATACCATGGACGAGGGCACGGCAAAAGCTGTGCGTAAGTTTATGACGAATATTTTCGAGGCAAACGTACGTATCGTGCTTGCGTACGGCTTGGCGTAAAACAAGATTAAAGTGTTTTAAATTCATCAAAAGCCCTCTACCGGTTTTGGCGGAGGGCTTTAAAATGCGCAAATAGAAAAGAGAAAGAAAAAGGCGTTCGCATCTGCGAACGCCTTTTATGTAAACGCGATTAGTTTTTAGGTTGATTTGGGCAATTCACGGGATAGCCGCTGTAACCGTAGCCGAAAGGCATACCGTAGCCATATCCGTAGGGAATCCCGAAACCGTATCCGTAAGGGGAGTTGCCCATATTGGGGATATTGGTATTGTAAGGATAATCTGCATACGCGAGCTTTGCGAGATATTCGGTCAGGAACTTTCTTGCTTTCTCGGGACGTTTGATTTTTTTCATAACGATTTCGCCTGCGTTGCCAAGCCCCATACTGATGGTAACGTCGCCGTAGTTGAACAGCCAACCTTTCAAAGATTGATCTACGGAAACGGACATACCGGGCGAATAGAATAATTTCTTATTTTCAACATTATCGAAGAAAATATGACCGTTGCAAATGATCAACGTATTATTCTTGATCATATACCGTTGCTTCTTCGCGATATGTATCTTGATGATCGTAGCGATGAACGTTGCAATTAAGGTTACAATCGCAAGGATCAAACAGATCGATTTAGCGGATTCGCCGAGCATCGATTGTAATAAGTTCTCACCGTAAAGGAAAAGAACGGCGGGAATTACCAAGAAGAACAAAAGGAAAATGATTACGGAGAAAGCACTCCAACCACTTCTTCTCATACTGTAATCAAAATTTGATTTTCTCATTTAAGATAAACCTCCTTCACTTTACCTATACATTATATAATATAATTACAACCGTGTCAAGTGGAATTGGAAAAATAAATGAAAAAATTTTTACTGAAATTATAAAATAATTTCCTTGAGACGGGAATTAAAAAACGTTTTCAAACCCGATGGAGTACGATTGGGGAATGTTGATCGCCATCGCAATCAACATTTCGATTTTGGGAATCGTACTTTCGTAATCCTCCACGTATAAATATCCCAGCATTTCGTTGAGCTGGTAATCAAATTCCTGCAAAGCAGTATGAGGCAACCATACGTACATCAAATTTTTCTTTTTTTCCCAAAAACGGAGTACGGCTTTCCCGTCCTCGTGCGTGGCGATCTCTTGTTCCGCTTTTTCGTAGAGAGACTCCAAAGATTTTTCAAACGTTGAAAACGTCTTTTGTACCTGATAGATCTCCGTAACGGAGAGTCCCAAAATCACGCCCAAAGTGACGAAAATACTGACGATCGTACGAATCATAATTCTTTCTCCTTGTATCCGTTTATTACCATACTTTTTGTTCCCAGTTCAGCTCGAACGCGCGATATTTTTCTCCCTTTTTTTGGAGATAAACTTTCCCGTTCCCATCCACCGTCATTACGAGTACTTTTTTTAAGTCAACGCAACCCTGCCCCCGTAAAACGTCGAAAAAGTATTCTTTACTTTTTCCTGTCAAAGCAACGTTTTTCTCCTGTATTTTGCCCTCGTCTACTAAGATGATGGGCAGGGAGGTTTGCAGCTTTTCATAGTCTTGTTTAGGGAGTGCGCAAAAATTCCCGCCCGCCTCGTAGAGCGCGTAATCCACGGCGTCGAGAGAAAAATATCCCGCGCCACGCAAGCTTTCGATTAAGTCGGAAACGTCGAGGTTGTTTTTTCTTAGTTGCGTCGCGTCGATTCCGTTTTTATTGATGACGATGCTCGGCGATCCGCTTAAAATCCGTTTCGCGCCGAACAAAGTCAAATCGAGAAGACAAACGATCTGATGCAAAAAATATACGGTCAGGATCGAAATGATCCCGTAGAGCAGTGGAATGGACGTGTCGCCCATCGGAATACACGCCAACTCTGCGATGATGAGCGTGATCACGAGCTCGTATGGCTGCATTTCGCCGATTTGCCGTTTCCCCATCAGCCTCATCACGATAAACAGAGTGATAAAAATAATGATCGTTCGGATAAAAATAAGTCCCATACCGTCAGTTTTTCACTCTTTTGGCAAAATATGCGTTTTTGAGCTGGGAAACGCTTGCCTTTCTTTTGAAAAGCGAGTATAATAGGGACACAATGTTGAGTAGCCTTTTGCGCGTTAAGTGTCACCGAACGGGACGTTGTCGGTGGACGAAAGAAAGAAAGAAAAGAGAACGCTCTTTCTGCGGTGCAAAGGCGCGTCCGCTACAAAACGGGTAGGGCAGGTATAAAGCGAAATGGTTTTTCGGGAATCCAATGCCGCCCTCCAAATTGCGCGGACCTCTTTTTTAAGGAGGTTTTTATTTTATGTCTACGGAACTTACGAAAGAGAAAGAAAGTCGTTCGCTTTTTTCCCGTTCTTATTGGTTGGATGCGGCGAAGAATTTCACCAAGACGAAAACGCTCGTTTACGCCGCGTTGATCTGCGCGCTTCGGATTGTGGTGAAAGCGTTTAAGATCCCCATACTCCCGGGAGGGCTCACGCTTACGTTTGATAGCTACGTAAATGCGCTTGGATGTTTAGTGTACGGCCCGCTGGTTGGGCTGGCGGTCGGAGCAATCAGCGATACGATCGGCGCGCTCTTATTCCCAAGCGGTCCGTATTTCTTTCCGTTTATCTTTGTGGAAATGCTCTCGTCGTTTTTGTTCGGCTTGTTTTTATGGAAACGAAAAATCACCGCGCCTTGGGTGATTTTGGCGAAATTCACGGTCAGTTTTTGCTGTAATATCATTCTCACTTCTTTGGTACTCAAGTGGATGTACGCATACCTGGGTACGGGCAAGACCTATTATTTTATCAATTTAGCGCGCATTGTGAAAAATCTCGTACTCTTTCCGATCGAAGGCGTTTTGATCGCCGTGATCATCAACGCGTTTATTCCCGCTTTAAAACAATTTCGTTTCGTATCCGCCCATCAAACGGGTATACGGCTCAAAGTGAAAGATTATCTACTCGTGGGAGGATTGTTGCTCCTGTCCGTGGGGTTGATTCTGTTTTACGTATTCTTTTTAAAGGATTTTTTGTCTGAGCATAATATCAAGTTTTGGTAAGTAAGAAGTGAAAGAACGTTGAAAAATTTTGAAATCGTCAGGGTTATTCTTGACGATTTTTTTTGGATGTGCTATAATAAGGTAGAAAACTGGTGTAAAATCGAGTTTTTTATATATAAAAAACTTTTCGAGAAAAGGAGTCGTTATGTTGCCGGGCAAAATATTCGGTTTATTTTATATGTATGGGCTGATGATCTCGTTGGGATTATTGGCTTGTTTTGGGTTATTGTTTTTCTTCGGCAAGAAGAAAAAGATCGAAGAGGGGTTTATTGATTATCTCTTATACAGCGGACTTGCTTCGATCGCGCTCGGCTTCGGCTCGGCGTCGTTGTTCCAATCGGTTTATAATTATATCGACAACCCCGAGGCAGGGTTTCAGTTCGGCGGCGGAATGACGTTCATCGGCGGTTTGATCGGCGGCGTTGCGGTGTTCCTGATTTTGTATTCTATTTTCAGAAAGAAATACAAAACGCGCCTAATTGACGTTTTGTCGTTCATTCCCTGCTGTATCCTCATCGCGCACGCGTTTGGCAGAGTAGGTTGTTTCTTTGCGGGCTGTTGCTACGGAAAACCGACGGACAGCTTTTTGGGAGTACAATTTCCAAACTTGCCTTATAAAGTCCACGCAACGCAGTTATACGAGGCGATTTTCCTCTTCGCACTCTGCGCGGTATGCTTTTTACTGTATTGGAAAAAGAACTTCCGCCACAATTTCAGCGTGTATTTGATCGCGTACGGAATTTTTCGTTTCTGTATTGAATTTTTACGCGGTGACGATCGCGGCAAGCTGCTTGGCTTTATCTCGCCTTCGCAGTTTTGGTCGATCTTAATGGTCGTTCTCGGCGTGGCTTGCTATTTCCTCTCGGAGTATTTTTATAAACGCCGTGCAGCGGAGGTGGCGGCGATTACCGAAGCAGAGAGTGTAACAAACGCGGAGATTGCTTCGGCTTCCGTAAATTCCGTAAATAGTGTGGATTCGGAGAGTGGAATAGAAAATGCGGCGGAGTCCGTTTCCCCGACTCCCGAAGAGGAGTTACCGAAATTTGAAGAGAAACCGGAGGAGCTTTTATGAGAAATTTAACTCTTTTGACCGACTTGTACCAGCTCACGATGGGTTACGGTTTTTATAAGCACGATAAGCACGAAGAAGAGGTCGTATTCGATCTATTCTTCCGCCGAAACGATTTGATCACGTATTCCATCGCGGCAGGGTTACAACAGGCGGTCGAATATCTTTTGAATTGGCATTTCGACGAGGAGGATATTGCGTATCTGCGTTCGTTGAATTTATTCAGCGAAGACTTTTTAGAGTATTTAAAAAATATGCGATTCACGGGGGACGTGTACGCGGTGAAAGAGGGAGAACCCGTATTCCCGGGCGAGCCGATTTTGACGATTAAAGCGCCGCTCATACAGGCGCAGTTTGCGGAAACTGCACTTTTGAACATCATCAACCATCAAACGCTGATTGCGACCAAATCCTCTAAAATTTGCCGCGCGACGGCAGGCAAAGGAATGGTGATGGAGTTCGGTTTGCGCAGAGCGCAAGGCCCCGACGCAGGAATCAACGGCGCGAGGGCGGCGATTATTGGCGGTTGTTCTTCGACCTCCAACGTCTTGGCGGCGCAAATGTTCGACATTCCCGTAGCGGGTACGATGGCGCACAGTTGGGTTATGGACTACCCGACGGAATACGAAGCGTTCCGCGCGTATGCGGACTCCTATCCCGACAACTGTCTGTTGCTCGTCGATACGTACGACACGATCCGCAGCGGCGTTCCCAACGCAATCAAAGTGTTCAAAGAACTCAAAGAAGCAGGATATAAACCCAAGGGGATTCGTTTGGATAGCGGCGACTTGGCGTATCTTTCTAAAAAAGCGCGTAAAATGATGGACGAAGCGGGTTTTCCCGAAGCAATGATTTGCGTTTCGGGGGATCTCGACGAGCGTTCCATCAATTCTTTGATTCAACAAGGCGCGAAGATCGATTCTTGGGGAGTGGGAACGAAACTGATCACTTCCGAAGATTTACCCGCGCTCGGCGGCGTTTACAAGCTCTCGGCGGTGATAGAAAAAGACGGGAAGATGACTCCGAAGATCAAGCTGTCGGATAACACGGCCAAGATCACGAATCCTGCTTTTAAAAATTTGTACCGATTGTACGACAAGAGCAATGGTATGGCGATCGCCGATCTCATTACCCTCCGCGACGAAAGAGTGGACGAATCCAAGCCTCTTACGCTGTTCCATCCCGTTGAAACGTGGAAAGAACACGAAGTAGAAAATTTCCGCGCGGAAGAATTGCTGCATACGATCGTGAAGAATGGGGAGCTCGTTTACAAATTCCCGTCTCTTAAAGAAATTCAAGCGTTCTCCAAAGCGGAGCTTTCCAAATTCTGGGAAGAGTATCTCCGTTTGGACGTACCTCAGCTTTACAAGGTCGACTTGTCGAGAAGGCTGCATACGCTCAAGATCGAAATGATCGGCGGCATTCGGAAAAAGAATACGAAAAAGGAAAACCAAAATGGCTAAAAAACAAACGTTATTACAAAATGAAAAGGGCAGGTATTCGATGAAAGGATCTTTCACATGGGGCGTCCTGTTATTTTTCCTGCTTGTCTTTATCGATCAATTAACCAAAGCGTTGGCGGACGTGTACTTCAATCAACCCGACGCGCCCGATTCTCTCACGGTCATTCCCGGTTGGATTTTCTTGAGAATCGACTACAACGACGGAATGGCGTACAGTATGGGCGCGAATCTTCCCTCTTGGGCGAAGATCGGTATTATTGCGCTGACGGGTGTAATGATGGCGGTGCTCGCCGTCGTCTATTTTAAGGTCGACAAACGCCGTACGTTTTTCCGTATAGCGCTCGTATTTATCGTAGCGGGCGGCGTAGGGAATCTGATCGATCGGCTCTATTATCAAGTTTGGAATCCCACTCCGTTTGGGGTTCGGGATATGGTGGACTTGAGCCGTTTGGGCTTTGCCGTTTGTAATTTTGCCGACTTCTTCATTTGCGGCGGCGCGATAGCGCTGGCGGCGGCTTTGTTGTTTTTCGACAAAGAGGCGATGTGGCCCGTAGGCAAGAAATACAAAGCGCTTGCAAAAGAAGCGAGGGAAGAGGAAGAGCGTAAACAAACGCAGAAAGAAAAGGACAAAACGAAGTAATGGAAACACGCCTGTTTATCGCAGAAGAAAACAAGAAGCGACTGGACGTCTTTTTAAGCGAACAGACGGAGGAATTTACCCGCTCCCGACTCAAAAAACTGATCGGGGACGGGAACGTTTTCATCAACGGTAAACAAACGGACAAAGCGAGCGCGGAAATCCGCGTAGGCGACTGCGTGAGAGTGGATATCCCCGAAGCGGCGGAATATACGGCGAAAGCGGAAAATATCCCCATCGAGCTCGTGTACGAGGATTCGGATTTTGCGGTGGTCAACAAACCGCAAGGTATGACCGTTCACGTAGGGAACGGGAACGAGAGCGGAACGCTTGTCAACGCCCTTTTGTACGCGCTCGACAGCTTGAGCGGCATCGGCGGAGTTCTCCGTCCGGGGATTGTACACCGCATCGACAAGGACACTTCGGGATTGCTCGTCGTGGCGAAAAACGACAAAGCGCACGTTTCGCTTGCGGAGCAAATTGCGGAAAAAACCTGCCATAGAACGTATTATGCGCTTTTAGAGGGGAATTTAAAAAAGGACAGCGGTCGTATCGTAACGGAGATCGGCAGACATCCCACCGATCGTTTGAAAATGGCGGTATTGCCTGAGGGAAAGGGGAAGATTGCGATCACGGACTTTGAAAGCGTACTTCATTTCGGCGGCGATTACACCCTTTGCCGGTTTGTGTTACAAACCGGCAGGACGCACCAAATCCGCGTCCACGCAAAACATCTCGGTCACCCCGTTGTCGGCGATCCGATCTACGGCTATAAAAAACAAAAATGGAACGTAAACGGCCAACTCTTGCACGCGCAAAAATTAGAGCTCACTCACCCCTCAAGCGGGGAGCGAATGACGTTCACCGCGCCCCTGCCCCCCGTGTTTTTAGAAGTTTTACAAAAACTTTCCCGGCAATACGGCGTGGATTTGACGGAAATTGGCGACTTGTTCGGTTGAGGAAATTATGTTGAAAATCAAGAAAGTGAAACGCAATTCCATAGCGAAGTCGATTGGCTTAGAGGTCGGCGACGTCGTGCTCGCATTCGATGGGTATCCCTGCGAGGACGAGCTCGACTACCTTTACTATTGCGAAAGCGAGCGTTTCACGATGACCGTACGTTCGGTGCGCGACGGCGCGGAAACCACAGTGGCGGTGGAGAAAGAAAGCGGAGCAGAACTTGGCTTGGAATTTGAAAAACAAACCTCGCTCAAAACCTGTCATAACCGTTGCGTGTTTTGTTTTGTCGATCAAATGCCCAAGGGGATGCGGGAGAGTTTGTACGTCAAAGACGACGACTATTCTATGAGTTTTACCTGTGGCAATTTCGTGACGTTGACCAATCTTTCGGACGAGGCGTTGGAGCGGATTATCCGTTTAAAACTCTCCCCCTTATACGTATCCGTGCATACGATGAATCCAACTCTTCGCTGTAAGCTCCTTCGGAACCGTTTCGCGGGCAAGATTGTGGAACAGATCGAAAAACTCGTCCAAGGCGGTATCGAGCTGCATTGTCAGGCGGTCGTCGTGCCGGGCGAAAATGATGAGGAGGAGCTGGAAGCAACGGCAAGGAAACTCTTTTCGTATTATCCGATGGTAAAAGAGCTCGCCTGCGTACCGACGGGGATCACGAAATACCGCGAGGGCTTGCACCCCATTCCCGACGTGGACAAAGCGTACAGCGAGAGTCTGTTAGATCTCGCGGATCGCTTGAACGCCGAATTCGGAGTCCCGTTTTTACAGCCTGCGGACGAATATTTCGTCAAGGCGGAACGGGAACTCAAAAGAGCGGAATTTTACGGCGATTTCGGACAGATCGAAAACGGAGTAGGCTTGACGACCAAATTCTTATTGGAGGCGTACGAAGCGCTTGATCATTTGACGGCAAGCGGAAATTACGCCTTGAAAAAACCAAAAAAGACGTTGCTCGTTTGCGGTGTGAGCGCGGCGAAAACCAACGCGGAGCTCGTCAACGCTTGCAATCAAAACATAATAGGTTTGAACGCAGAGCTTTTGCCCGTCGAGAACGAATTTTTCGGAAAGACGGTCACCTGTACGGGGCTGTTGACGGGCGTAGATATTTTATCGGCGTTGAAAAAATACCGCCAAACAAAAGATTTTGACGAAGTGGTGTTGGCAGGAGATACTTTAAAAGAATTTGAAGAAGTCTTTCTTTGCGGTATGACGCTGAAAGAGTTGAAAAAGGAGCTCGGATTTAACAATATTCGAGTCAATCGAGAGGGCGGAGCAGGATTTGTGGAGATTCTCGGCACGCTCAAAGACAAAAAAAGAAAAGGAGGCGGTAGAGTATGGCAAACCCCCTTATCGCGTTGGTCGGTAGACCGAACGTGGGAAAAAGTACGTTTTTCAATAAAGTAGCGGGCAGGAAGATCTCCATTACGGAGGATCGTCCCGGCGTTACGCGCGACAGACTGTATACCGATGCAAGCTGGCGCGGAAAACATTTTACGATGGTGGATACGGGCGGTATCGAACTGAAATCGGAAGATATTATGTGGAAAGAGATCGCCAAACAAGCGGACGTAGCGATCGAGACGGCGGACGTTATCCTATTTTTTACGGACGGTAGAGAGGGATTGCATCCCTCCGACTACGACGTCGCGGATATACTCCGTCGCAGTAAAAAGCCCGTCATTTTAGTCGTCAATAAGATCGACGATTATTCCCCCGACAAAATCTTTGAATTTTACTCGTTGGGGTTGGGCGAGCCGTATGCCATTTCCGCGGAACATTCCAAGGGTATCGGCGACGTTCTGGACGAAGCGGTTGCGATGTTCCCCAAGAACACAAGCGAACCCGTTCCGTCTTTGAAGATTGCGGTCGTAGGCAAGCCCAACGCAGGGAAATCCAGCTTGGTCAACAAGCTTCTTGGGAGCGAGCGTAGTATCGTTACCCCTATGGCAGGTACGACGCGAGATGCGATCGACACCCTGTTTTACCGTGGGGATAAAGCGTATACGATCATTGATACGGCAGGGATTCGCAAGAAGAAAAACGTAGACGACGACGTAGAATATTACAGCAATATGCGCGCGTTCGACGCCGTACGTCGCAGCGACGTTTGTCTGCTCGTTGTGGACAGCGGCGAGGGGTTGACCGAACAGGACGTCAAGATTATCGGTTACGTACACGAACAGGGCAAACCGTCGGTGATCGTGATGAATAAGTGGGATCTCGTCGAAAAGGATACGCACACCGTCAACCGCTTTGAAGATCAACTCAAAGAAGATCTGAAATTTATGGATTATTATAAATCCATCTATATCTCGGCAAAGACGGGACAAAGAGTGGAAAAAATCCTCTCGGCGGTAGAAGAAGTCTATGCGCACGCTTCTTTCCGAGTTCCTACCGGCGAGTTAAACGATCTGATCGGCGACGCGATCCGCTTGCAGGAGCCGCCCTCTTATTTGGGACGGAGAATGCGCGTATTTTTCTCTTCGCAAGTTTCGGTATGTCCGCCGAACTTCGTGTTATTCGTCAACGACGAAGGCTTGCTCCATTTCTCCTACCAGCGGTATTTGGAAAACACCATTCGCCGCGCGTACGATTTTACGGGTACGCCCATCAAGATCACCGTTCGGGAGAAGAAAGAGGAGGATTGATCTACGCATCGTAAAAAGGAGGGAACGCTATGAAAATTTTAGAGTTTTCGGAATCTTGGTATCAATTTCTGATCATAGCGGTCGTATGCTATTTTATAGGCTGCTTCAATTTCGCGTTGCTCATTTCCCGTTCCAAAGCAAAGGACATCACGAAAATCGGGAGTGGGAATCCCGGCACGATGAATATGAGTCGGGAGTTTGGTTGGAAGATTGGACTTCTCACGTTCTTTTGCGATGCCTTCAAAGGCGGAATCCCTGCGCTCATCAGCTATTTCCTGTATCGGAATTATGTGTTTGCAGGAACGGAAATGCTGGTTTCCGATTTCACGAGATATTTTTGCGGAGTTTTCGTCGTCATCGGGCATATTTTTCCCGTAACGATGCAGTTCAAGGGCGGCAAAGGCATCGCTTCCACACTCGGTCTGTTTTGGCTTTGTTTGGGCTGTGAAAAGTGGTGGTGGCTGTTGATCGGGTTTGCGTTTTTATGCTTTATCGTACTGTTCATTTTCCTGACCGAATGGGGGTCTTTGGGCTCGCTTTTGGGGGTTACGGGATTTAGTGTCACGCAAATGATTTTGTTCTTTTTTCGATACGGCGGAAATGCGCTCAACGCATACCTGATATGCCTGTATTTAATTATATTCCTGATCAATGTATTGACTTGGTGTGCGCATCACAAGAATTTAGTCCGTTTGTTTTCGGGAGAGGAACATCATACTTCGCTCAAGAAATTAACGAAGAAAAAAGAGAAATAGCGGTACGCTTCGTACCGATTGGAGGATTATCTATGAACGTAATTATCGTAGGTTGCGGCAGAGTAGGCCGCACGCTTGCGGAAAAACTGAACGGGGACGGAAATGCCGTCACCGTGATCGATATGTCCAAGGACAAAATCAACGCGATCACCGACCGCTGCGACGTAATGGGCGTAGTCGGCAACGGCGCGACGCATACCGTACAAAGAGAAGCGGGGATTGAACGCGCGGATCTGTTTATCGCCGTCACCAACTCGGACGAATTGAACTTGCTCTGCTGTATGATCGCCAAAAAAGAGGGTAATTGCCGCACGATCGCAAGGGTCAAAAATCCGCAGTACAGCAAAGAGATGTCGTATTTGAAAGAGGAGCTCGGTTTGGCGATGGTCATCAATCCCGAATATGCGGCGGCGGAAGAGATCGCGCGCGTATTGCGTTTCCCTTCGGCGCTCACCATCGAGCCGTTTGCCAAGGGAAAAGTGGAACTGATCAAATTCAAACTCCCCAAAGAGAGTATGCTGATTGGTATGTCGGTCAAAGAAATGGCGATGAAGCTGCGCCCCGACGTGCTCGTATGCACGGTGGAGCGCGGACAGGAAGCGTATATCGCAAACGGCGACACCGTGTTTGAGGAACGCGACGTCGTCTCCATCGTTGCTTCGCCCAAGAGCGCGAACGAGTTTTTTAAAAAGATTAAATACAAGGGCAATTCCATCAAAAACGCAATGATCGTCGGCGGCGGCAACGTCACGCATTATCTTTGCGAAATTTTGGAAAAATCGGGAATTTCCCTGAAAATCATCGAGAAAGATCTCGCAACTTGCGAGGAGCTTTGTTCCAAATGGAAGCACGTAGACGTGATCCAAGGCTACGGCTCGGATCGGGATCTATTGAAAGAAGAGGGGATCGAAAAAGCGGGCGCATTCGTAGCGCTTGCGTCCTTAGACGAGGAGAACATTTTGCTTTCGTTGTTTGCGAAAGAAGCGGGGAGCGGAAAGCTGGTTACGAGAATCAACCGTACCGATTACGGCAGAGTCTTGGATAAATTGGAATTGGATACCGTCATTTGTCCCAGAGCGATCACGGCGGACACTATTTTAACGTACGTTCGCGGTTTGCAGAATACGAAAGGCAGCAACGTCGAAACGTTATACTACGTAGTTCCCGATAAAGTGGAAGCTTCGGAGTTTAAGATTAAGGAAAACTCCCCGATTGCGAACGTTCCGCTCAGCGAGCTTCAGTTTAAAGAGGGCGTATTGATCGCTTCCATCTTACGCGACGGCGAAGTGATCATTCCCCGAGGCTACGACGTGATACAGGCAGGGGATTCGGTGATCGTCGTTTGCAGACAAACGGGTTTGCGCGACGTTAGCGACGTTTTGAAATAAGAGGGAACGAAGTATGAATTTTCAAATCATAAAACGCACGCTGGGATTTTTGATGCTGTTCGAGGCGATCTTCTTTCTCGTCCCGACACTCACGGCGGCAATCTATTGGGAAAAGGAGTTTTTCGACTTTCTGATCGCCATTGGAATCTGTTTGGCGGTAGCAGGGTTGTGTTTATTCCGCAAACCCAAGAATACGAACATTTATGCAAAAGAAGGCTTCGTGATCGTAGCCTTGAGCTGGATTGCGCTCAGTTTGGTTGGCGCAGTTCCGTTCGTCACGTCAGGAGTAATTCCCTCTTACGTAGACGCGTTATTTGAAACGATTTCGGGCTTTACGACGACGGGATCGAGCGTGATTCCCTCGGAACAATTAGAGAGTCTCCCGAAAAGTATTCTGATGTGGAGAAGCTTTACCCATTGGGTAGGCGGTATGGGCGTTTTGGTGCTGATTATGGCGTTTTTGCCTTTGAGCGGAGCAAGAAATATGCACCTGATGAAAGCGGAGAGCCCCGGTCCGCAAGTGAGTAAGCTAGTCCCCAAAGTGCGTTCGACGGCGAAGGTGTTGTATCTCATTTACGCCGCGATGACGGTGTTGATGTTTGTTCTGCTCGTATTCGATATGCCCGTGTTTGACGCGTTGAATACGGCGTTTGCGACGGCAGGTACGGGCGGCTTTGCGATCAAGAGTGACAGTATGGCGGGCTATTCGGCGTATTCGCAAATCGTTACGACGGTGTTTATGGTCTTGTTTTCCATCAATTTCAACTCGTATTTCTTGATTTTGCTTGGAAAGATCAAAGAAGCGTTCAATTTGGAAGTGCGAGTCTTTTTGGGAATCGTATTCGCGGCGATCGCGGCGATCGCGTTGAACGTCTTGTTAACGGACGGATACGGGTACTCGGTGGGCGAAGCGATTCTTCATTCGTCGTTTTCGGTAGCTTCGATCATTTCCACGACGGGTTTTGCGACGGAGAATTTCGATCTTTGGCCGGCGTTTTCCAAAACCATTCTCGTCTTATTGATGTTTATCGGCGCGTGCGCGGGGAGTACGGGCGGCGGCATCAAAGTTTCCCGAACGATCATTCTCTATAAGGGCGCGACGCACGAAATGAAGCGCGTGTTGCACTCCAAACAAGTCAAAAAGATCACGGTGGATGGACGGATCGTAGAACACGAAGTCGTCCGTAACGTGAACGCCTATATTATTGCGTATATACTTATCTTCGTCGCGTCCCTGCTATTGATTTCTTTCGATTGTCAGGACTTGACGACGGGCTTTACGGCGGTTGCGACGACGCTCAATAACGTGGGACCTGGGCTTGGCGCGGTCGGACCTGCGGGGAACTTTGCGTTCTTCTCGGATTTTTCGACGCTCGTGTTGTCGTTCAATATGCTCGCGGGAAGATTGGAGCTTTTCCCGATCCTGTTATTGTTTGCTCCGTCCACTTGGCGGAAATGATTTTGGGAAAATTTTACACGTTTATCAAAAAACTTGACACGAAAAGTTGCTTTATGATATAGTAGTACATAGGGGTTCGTAGAATTCAAAACAGGGAGAATAAAGATGCCTGAAAAACTTTATAACAACAAGATCATTGCATTGCTGCGAAAATGTATTGAAAGTCCGATCTATCCCGTGATTTTGGGCGCGGTATCTTTGGCTTGCTACTTTTTGAATCTTCCGATCACGTCGATTATTATCTTCGGGGTCGTATGTACGTTTACGTTCCTGTTTGTGGAGGATACGCGTCCGGCGCTTCCCGCCGTATTATTCGTGTTCTTGACGCTCCAATACCAATTCGATATCAAACCGTATCAAAGCGTTTTTGCCATCTGCGTATATGCGATCGGCGGAACGATTGCGTTGGGCTCGATCGTTTTCCATTTTTGCGTGTACAAACTCGACCATCACAAGCGAGAATTGCATTGGGGGTTCATTGCTCTAGCGCTCGCGTTCTTTTTGGGCGGTTTGTTCGGGAATCATTACGATTGGAGAAATTTGAGAAACGCAGTCGTATTCACGGCGAGTATTTGCGCGGTCTATTATTTTTTCACGTACACGATGCGGCACCGTGAGGACAACCTTTTGTACGTAGCCCGTGTTTGCGTAGTGGCTATGTTCATCATTGTCGCGCAGATAGCGGAGATCTATATCACCGAATACGATTTAGGAACGGCGTTGAGTTTGGATTGGAAAGGCAAAGTAGACCTTGGCTGGGGGCTTGGCAATTCCGCAGGCGAAATGATGGCGATGATGTTGCCTGCGCTGTTCTATTTGATTTATAAAGAAAAACACGGCTACTTATACAACATTCTTTTGATCATCGGCGTAGCGGCAATCTATTTTACGTTTTGCAGATGCGCGCTGTTGTTCACGATCCCCGCGCTCGCAGTTGGATTGACGGTAAATTGCATTATCGGTCGATATCGTAAGATCAATGCGTTGTTCGTGTTCTTGTTGTTGGCGACCATCGGAGGGTTGGTGCTTTCCGTGTTCATATCCGGTCAGCAAGAAAAATATTTCGCGTACTTTATCGAAAAGAAATTGGACGACAGCAGTCGTTTCGAGATTTGGCGGGAATATCTGGGCTTCTTTAAAGATTCTCCCGTGTTCGGTGAAGGGTTTGCGGTGTACCGTAGAATCCACAACGACCATTTGGGCCCCGAATATACGGGCTTAAAAGTGCTGAACGCGCACAACACAGTCGTGCAAATGCTCGGTTGTACGGGCATCGTCGGGTTCGTATTGTATCTATTTCACCGCGTACAAACGATGTGGATCATCTTCAAAAAGCCCAATGTAGACAGGATCTTCCTCGGTGGCTGTATCATTATGGGCTTGTTGCTCTCTCTGCTCGATCCGTTGTTTTTCCGAGTCTATTTCCTCCTTTTTTACGGAGTCCTTTTGATGGTAATCGAGAAATCGTATATTGCTGACGTAGAAAAAGACAAGGCGGCAAACACGGAGTTGATAGAAGCAGAAAAAACTGAATGATCCCGTACACGGTAGGGGGTAAACCGATTCAAAAACGGCAAAACGAGATTGTTTTGTCGTTTCTTTTTTTGGAAAATCTTGAGAAAGCGTAAAAATACGTTTACATTTGCAGAAAAAACGTGTATAATAGTATAGGAAAATTGAATATGGGGATGCAACGGCTTCGATTGCCGGTGAGCGAAAGGATAAGCATACCGCAGAGGGAAAGACTGCGTAAAAACAATCCGTTAAATATAAATGCAGATAGAAATGCATACGCTCTTGCAGCGTAACTTCGTTTTATAAAACGAACGTCGCGCCCGATCTATCCGTCGGTTGGGTCAGCGGCGTCAAATTGACGGAAAAATCTTAAACGAATCGGAAAGCGTCTTTAAGATCATATAGCTTTCTGCGCGGTGTGAAGCGTGTTTACCCGCCACGCGCCGTTAAGAAATAATAGATAAACTAAGTATGTAGAAAGTTTTTTGGCAGCCGAGTAAGACGTCGGTTCAACTCCGACCATCTCCACCAAGTTAAACCTAAATTGAACCACCTACGGTTTGGTTTAGGTTTTTTCTTTTACTACCGAATAAATATCGCGTAAAAGGGCTTTGATTTGCCGTATATCTTCCCGTTTGAATTAGGACGAGCATTTATTCAAGAAATATAAAATCACGAAAAAACGGCGTTTTATGCCGCGAAAGACTCTTGACAGGAGAAAGGAGTGTGTTAGGCTGTTTCTGCCAAAGGCAACAAAAAAGCCCTCACGGGGCGTTGGTAGTTGGCTCTTTGAAGCCTTTACAACGCACTCCGCAGAGGCTCTTGTCAAGAGTACCGTGGAATAAATAGCCGTTTTGTCGTTACACGCCTATTTTTACGTTCATTTTAATTTCATATACGGTGGGTTTATTCGGTATCGTATAAGTATAGGAATGATTTTTGTCGTAAAAGAAAAAGCCCTGACTTTCATCAGGACTCGTTCTCAATGGATTGTTATAGCGGATAATCATTTTATCGTCGTAAAGTACGACTTCTTTTATGAGATAATTTACAAGCATTTGCGCTTCGAGCATAAGCGCGCTTTCGTAAAATTCCCGTATATCCTGTTCGGACATTTTCACGGCAAGTTTACTACGCTCTATAAGTATTTGCTTTTCAAGTTGGGTTTGCTGTTCTTCCAATTCGTGCAAACGCTTATTCGTGGTATTCGATACGATTCCCCGTTCGATAGCCGACACAAGATTATTTAAGGAAGTTTCCACTTTTCGTTTATCGTGTAAAAGCACGTTTAACATAGAGCTTTCTTCGATTTGCATATCTTGCGTTTTGAGCAACCCATGTACGAGTTCATTCATAGATTTTTTGCTTGTAAGCTGTTCTAAAACGGCGTTTATTACCATAGTTTCCAACGTGTCTTTTCGGATAACTTCTTTTTTACAAGCTCCGTTGTGCTTACGATTCCAACATTTGTAATAATATTTTACAGTACCGTTTCTTGCCGTACCCGTATCGGAGCTTATCGGTTTACCGCAATATCCGCAAGTTACCTTAAAGCGCAATAAATATGGTTCTTTTTCGTTCTTTTTGCCGTACTTATTTTGCTCTACTTTTTTACGGACTTTTTCAAATACTTCTTGGGGAACGATTCTCGGAAAGGTCTTTTCAAAAACTTCGTTTCCGCGTTTATAAGTACCCGAATATTTCTCGTTTTTCAGTATTCCGTAAACGGTATTTGCGGCGAACGGTTTTCCGCGATGGATAACGCCTTTTTCGTTTAACGCTTTGAGAATATCTTTCACATAAACGCCCGCCGAATACTGCTGATAGATATAACGCACGATTTCCGCTTGGTATTCGTCAATTACAACTTTTTTATCGACTATCTTATACCCGTAAAGAACATAACCGCCTGTATAATTGCCTTTTTGTCGGCTTTCGTTCATACCGCGACGAATCTTTTGTGAAAGCTCCGCAGAGTAGTATTCCGCGTAGCCTTCAAGCATAGATTCAAGGATAATGCCTTCGGGTGAATCGGGTATGTATTCCGTAGCGGAAAGCAATCGTGTACCGTTATCTTTCAAAGTCTTTTTGTGTATAGCCGTTTCATACTTGTTTCGGGAAAATCGGTCTATCTTGTAAACAAGAACGTAATCCCAATGGTTTCTCGCGCTGTCTTTTAACATACGTTGGAAGTCGGCGCGATTGTCGTTTGTGCCTGTCATTGCTCTGTCGATATAGGTATCGAGTAGCAAAATGTCGTTGTTTTTCGCATATTCTTGACATACGCGAAGTTGCCCTTCGATAGACTGTTCCGTTTGGTTATCGGACGAGTAACGGGCATAAATTACTGCTGTTTTCATATAGTTTTTACTCCTTATAAAGTTTTTATTTTGTCTTTCGACAGGAGCAACCAAAACGAAATCGCATTGATAATTTCGCTTTTTATATGCCCAAACTTTTATACAAGGGTTGCGCCAAAGCAATGCACTTTACCCTTGTATAAAAGGGCGGTTTCGTTTACGCTCCGCAGATCGAAAGAGAAAATAGGTCAAAGTCTTTTTTCGTCTGCTAATGCAAGCAGTTTTTCTCGCGTGATATTCTCGATAATTTCGCCGTCCGCGTTTACGCCTTTGAAATCGTCCGCTAAAATATGCTTGTATTCGTTGTTTTCCAAAGGACATATCATATCTTCCTTGAATACCGACAAATTAAAGTGTGTAGGACAATTTCGGCTGACTATCAGCTTTTCGCCCGATTTTTCCATATATTTTTTGAGATAGTAATAACATTCCGTCAAATGATTGTCCGTCGTTATCACTTCAAAATCCGTTCGCCCGAATTTTTCGTTAAAATGGGTGTTTTGGATAGTCGTTTGCATACGCTTTTGCTTGGTGCTGTAATCACGCTTTTCAAACAGTTCGCCTATCATCTGCCCGTCGGGGATATAGACAAGCGCGTGGAAATGTAATCGTTCCGTAGCGTTTCCGCGTTCCCATACGCCTATGTATCGCCAATTTTTACGATATACAGCGTGTTTGAGAAAGTTCGTAAACGCTTTGCGGAAAGATTCTTCCGTATGTTTTTTGCTATCATAAGTAACGGTTATGAAATAGTTAAAAGGAATGTTGTTGAGTTTCTTCCATAAACGGGCGTTTCGTTGCCCTTGATTATGTCGAACACGCTCTAACTGCATATCTACAAAAGCCAACGTTTTTCTATCGTTTTCAAAATACGGTCGCAATCCGTCTATAATTGCGTTTTTCCTTTCGTTATACGTTTTGCCTGCGTTGACAAGAAAGAGCTTGTTAAATATCTCTTTCAAATCTACTACTATCTTTTTCGTTTGCGCTTTCTTTTTCTCTTTACCGTCGTTTTCTGCGCGCGCCTTTTCCGCATACTTGACTACTTCATCATAAATATCGTCTTGGGGGTTCTCGCAAGTCGTGGTTGCTTGGTCGTCCGCGGGGATTTCGATAGTTTTTAGAAACTTTTTCGTTTTTCCCTTTTTGAACGGACAGGGTTGGGGAAGCTGGGCAAGATAATTACTGCCGTCGTAATTGACTTTGCAATTTTCAATCATTGCCGTCCTTGTCTTTTGCGCGGTAAAGCTCGAAGATACGCTCCAAAAGCGTGGTATAGAATACCCGTTGTTCGCTTTCGGGTAGAGCGTTGATATTCGGCTCGCCGTCAAAAATGAGTGTTAGTGTTTGTTGTTGCATTAGTTTAATGTACCTCCTATATTTTCGGCACAAAAAAGGGCGTAATACGACCAACTCCACGACAGTTTGAATCGTACTTCGCCCATAAAACGCAACCACTGCTCCTTTGCTTTTTCGGAGATACTAACACTCGGCTTGCCGTTTTCGCTATACGCTCGATTTTTATGCTGTTTTTCTATTAAGTTTTGATATAATAACGATCAAAGGTGCAAGGTCTTTGCACATTTTGAAAACTATTTTTTGAGATTTCCACAAAAGGCTCTCACTATACGGAGATTTTAAGGGGTAAAATAGGGGTGTATTTTGGAAAATTTCACAAGATTTTTACATATCTCCCTATAATACGGATATTTGGAGCGGTAAAACTGACCCCTATTTAGAGAAATTTTTTGAAAAATCTAAAAATGTTCCCATATATAAGCCACGGGAACGGCGATTTTTCAACCCCTTTTGTAAAAATAATTGAAAAAAATTTTACGTTGTTCTTGAAAGCAGATATAGAATAACTGTTTGCTCGGACAAAAAATGTCCGCGCAAAAAAAATTTTTGCATAAAAAAATACCCTGCACTTATAAGCCACGAAAAAGGCGTTTTGTTAGGGTATTTTTTGAAATTTTCACAAGATTTTCAGGAATACGATATTGCAAGCGTAAGGAGCGTTAAAAAGCAAAAATTTTGAACGTATATCAAAACGGGGTATCAAAATAAGACGATACGCCGCACGAAAAAAAGCCGATCCACAAGCGGTTCAGCGTGGACGGCTTTTTCGCGCGGCTTTATTTGCCCGTTTTTCGTTCAGTTTGTTTTTACGGCGTGCGCTTGTATCGGCGAGCGTAGCGAGCCGACTCGTATATTACAAGCGCACGCCGTAGTGCCATTGACTATTTTTTATGTTTTTATCGCACTTTTATAAGAATCGGATGCTATTTTCAAAGTGCATCCAAAAAATGTTTATATTTACCCTTAAATCCTTGAAAAAAGGCGAAATATATGGTATAATGTCCAATAGAAAGCAAAAATTAGTTGCATAGGAGCGCAATATGGCAACCCCTTTAACATCTAACGCAATTTTAAGAGAGTTGAATTTGAGTAAGTCAACGTTTTATTACTTGCTTAAAAATAATCTTATTTCTATTCCTACAACCGATTCGGGAAGATATGTTTGGGATAATGAAACGCTTTTAGCGTTAAAATCTATTATGCAAGAGTGTGAGCAGGTGGAAACGATTATGGAACAACCAAAAGTAAAAAGAACAAAAATCAATAATCGTCGCTATCTTGGCAATAAGTATAAGTTGTTGGATTTTATTACGGGAACAGTAGCGAATGAGTGTACGGGAATCAATACCGTTGCGGATATTTTTGCGGGAACGGGGTCAGTTGCCTCAGCTTTTGCGGATAAAAAGTTGATTACAAACGATTTCCTATATTTTAACTATATTTGCAACGTTGCGTGGTTCGGCGCGGAAAAATATGACGAAGAAAAAGTAGAAAACTTGCTTTTCTACTATAATGCCGTACAACCGAAAGAAGAAAACTATATGTCGTTGAATTTCGCCGATACATTTTTTTCGTTGGAAGATTGCCGAAAAATCGGCTTTATTCGTGAAGATATTGAAAAAAATTACCGTGAAAATAAAATCAATGCACGCGAACGCGCTATATTGATTACTTCGCTCCTTTATGCTATGGATAAAATTGCCAATACTTGCGGTCATTATGATGCGTATATTAAAGGCGGTGTTTTCGATAAGCATTTGGAATTGTGTTTCCCTATGGCAAGCAACGAAAATAACGAAAATAATCAATGCTATTGCGAAGATTCCAATAAGTTGGTGGAAAGAATCGAGGCGGATTTGGTGTATATCGACCCCCCGTATAATTCCCGTCAATATTGCGATGCGTATCATCTTTTGGAAAACGTTGCAAAGTGGGAAAAACCTGCCGTTACAGGCGTTGCCTTAAAAATGGATAGAAAGCATTTGAAAAGTGATTATTGCACTTCCAGCGCAACAAAGGCTTTTGAAGATTTGATTTCAAAAATCAAAGCAAAGTATATTTTACTTTCTTATAACAATATGGCAAACAAAGGGAACGGGCGTTCCAATGCCAAAATAAGTGATGACGATATAATGCGCATTTTGTCGCGGAAAGGCAAAGTTAAAGTATTTTCCGAAGAATACAAGGCATTTAGCGCAGGCAAATCGAATATAACCGACAATCAAGAACGCTTATTTTTGTGCGAATGTTACGATTATAAGCAAAAAGAATTGTTCCAATCGCCGTTGAATTATATGGGCGGTAAATTCAAGTTACTGCCCCAAATATTACCCCATTTTCCGCAGGATATTGAGTGTTTTGTGGATATATTCTGTGGCGGTGGTAACGTTGGCATTAACGTACCTTGCAACAAAGTTATTTTTAACGATAATAACAGTTTGCTCCGCTATATGTTCGGCACGTTCCAAAATCTTGACAAACAATCGACTTTTGAAATGATTGATGCGATTATCGAGCATTACGGATTGTCGAATACCGATAAATACGGCTATGATTATTACGGTTGCAATAGCGCGGAAGGCTTGGCAAAGTATAACAGTGAAAAATATATTAAACTGCGCGATGATTTCAACCATAACGCAAACTTGGAATATAACTACTATGTTATGCTTTACGTTTTAATTGTGTATGCGTTTAATAATCAAATTCGTTTCAATAAAAAAGGCGAGTTTAATTTGCCCGTCGGAAAAAGAGATTTTAATAAGAAAATGCGCGAAAAATTATCCGCGTTTATTGATAGGTTGAAAAGCGGCGATTATAAATTTGAAAGTCTTGATTTCCGTGAATTGCCGAACGATGATTGGACTGAAAAAACATTCGTGTACGCCGATCCCCCGTATTTGATTGCTTGTGCTACGTATAACGAACAAGACGGGTGGAATGAAACACTTGAACGTGAATTACACGCATATTTGGATAAGCTACACGAACGCGGTATAAAGTTTGCACTTTCCAACGTATTGCAAACAAAAGGCAGGCAAAACGATATATTGTTAGAATGGTTAAATAAAAATATCGGAAAATATCGTGTCATTTATTTGGACTATACGTACTCCAATTCCAATTATCAGATTAAAGATAGAACGTTAAAAACCGATGAGGTTTTAATCGTGAATTATTAAGGAGAGAGAAATATGCCAGCTTATAAAAGTTATTGTTGGGCACTTGGTACGACAAGTTTCCGTATGGTAGAATTTAATAGAAAGATTGAACAACAATTACAGCTCCTTAAAGATTTTTGGGCATTACCGCAATATGCGAATGAAAATTGGAGCGCAAATAACCCTGTTCAAATCGCGTACTACAATTACATTAAGGAGCAGGGATTTATTGAAGATAAAGACGCTCCCCGTAAAGATAAAGATGCCCGTGAGAAAACTTCGGGCTTGGTTGCGTTGGGCTTGATTAGCGATGAAAGAAGATTGACAGTTGCAGGCGAAGCCTTGTTAAGCGTAGCAACTTCGGGCGATTTTAATCGAAATAATTTATTGCAAATTCCTGCGGATAGCTTTATCTATTTCAAACAACTTTTAAAATATTCGATTACGTTCGATGACGGAAAGGTGCGCCCGTATTTGATTTTAGCGTATATGCTTTCCGAGTTGGGCGAAATTAGTAAAGACGAGTTTACATATTTATTGCCCCTTGCAATCAACCAAGAAAAGACCGATTTTATTATCAATGCAATTCGTGAAATTAGAAACGGCAATGCCACGATTGATGATGTAATTGTTTCTATTATTTACGGAATGGAAAATTACCAAGAAGCGAAAGAAATGTTCGTTTCCACGCGTATTGTCAATGAGGCATTGATTCAAGAAATTGGTATGAATCGTAAAAGCCGTAGTTATGACAAGCCGTATTTTCGTTTGTATAATGCGTTAGACTTGTTCCAACGTGAACAAACGGACGAAAATGCAGTACATTTGCTTTCGGCTGTAAGCTGTATTTCTGGTAAAGCAAGAATCTATTGGAAACAGTATTTATTCAATACTCCGTTGACTTCCGTAATTGAGCGTGAAGGCGCGTCAACTGTCAATATGGTTGATTTATTTAGAACGCTCAATTTGACAGCGTTTAAGGAAGAATTTTTCCGTTTATTACATTTATTCAAGGCAAAGAGCTTATTGTCCGATTATTACGATTTGAATAAACGCTATTTCAAAACTTCGGACACGGTACTTTTCCAAGACGAAAAAGTGAAGTTTGATATTATTCCTAACTGTTTCTTTGCTTTGGTAAAAGATAGTTTGTTGGATATTGCGTTTACGAGCGATAGAAATTTGGGGGCGGATTGCAATTTAGCAACGATTGATACAGCGTTTAATATTTCGCAACAGCAAATTTTCAATAAAGCCGAAGAAGTGTACGGCGTTCACGTTCGCAATTTGTACGATATTCAAGCCTTTGTTGACCAAGAGCGTTATGACCGCTTGAATCAAATGATTGATGCGAAGTTTACCGATGAAAACCTTGCGATTCTAATGGATAAATTTGAACGGCGCGAAGATTCGGATATACAAGCTATGGTTACGAATAACGCCGATATTCCAACCATTTTTGAATACGTGCTTGCGATTGCGTGGTATAAGATTTCGGGCAGACAAGGCAAAGTTTTAGAGTATATGAATTTGTCGCTCGATGCGGATTTATTACCGATAACACACGCCGCAGGTGGACACGAAGATATTACATATAAATATGAGGCAACCGCCGATTATCCTGCTCATACGCTTTTGATTGAGGCAACGTTGGCGAATAGCACAAATCAACGTCGTATGGAAATGGAACCTGTTTCAAGACATTTGGGCGATTATTTGCTTTCCCACGAAGAAGAGGCGTATTGCGTATTCGCAACAACGTATTTGCATATCAACGTAATTGGAGATTTCCGTGGGCGTAAGTTGATGACATATTATTCTACGGACGGAACAAAATCGGTTGACGGAATGAAAATTATTCCTTGTCAAACGACTGAAATTAAAACGATAATTCAGCGCGGTATCACATACGCGCAGTTATATCGTATTTTTGAAAACGCATATCAATCCGCCCTTGCGCCGCGCGATTGGTATGAAAAAGAAATTGTAGAAATGTTGTAATTTGAAAGAATTTTTGTTTTTCAATATTACAACAAAAGGAGATTATTATGCAACACTATCAGTTGTCATTTGAAGATATTGAGAAACAAAAAATAGTTGAAAAAGAACCTATGCGATATGCATTTATAGATGAATGCGGCGGTTTTGGATTTGATTTTTCAAAGGATAATACGAGTAAATATTTCATTTTGGGGAAAGGATAATACGAGTAAATATTTCATTTTGGGGGCAGTTATTGCAAAAAAACACGAGGTAGATTCTCTGTCGGACTCCATTGATTCTTTACGTAAAAAATTCTTTTCTAATAATGAAATGAAATCCAAGGCTATTGGCTCTAATGATAAACGGCGTATGGCTCTTTTAACCGAAATTTTACAGCTGGATTTTAAGGTCATTTTACTTATAGCCGACAAAGAGAAATTCAAAGAGAAATCTGCATTAACTGAATACAAAAAAACTTTTTATAAATTTATGCATAAATTGTTGTACAACAATTTATATCTTGTATATCCAAAATTAAAAATTTGTGCCGATGCATTAGGAGATAATGAATTTAAGGAAGGTTTCAAAAGATATGTAGAGTCTAATCGTCCTAAATATAATATTTTTAACGATTATGACTTTGATTTTGCGGATAGTCAAAACAACAATTTAGTGCAACTTGCAGATATTATTGTGGGAAGTATTGCACGTTCGTTGTTAGAACCAACCGCGCCTAATTACCAAGAAATATTGTCAGGCAAAATATCGCATATTGAATATTTTCCGAATACAGGGAAACCCAATATTGTTAATCAGGAAGATTTAAGCAAGTTCAATGATGATATTTATAATCTTTCAGTTCGATTAGCTGACCAATATATAGACTCAAATATAAAATCGATTGAGAATGAAAAGCGTTTGCGTGTAGGTTTTTTACGAATATTATTATTTGAGGTTCAAAATGGAAACCCTTTCAAATTTGTTACTTCGTATAAAATTTTGGAATCTCTTAATGAGTATGTTGGATTTAAGGTGTCCAAAACTTATTTGTATCGTCAAATAGTCGCTCCTTTACGTGATGAAAAAATTCTAATTTCAAGTAGTCCGCAAGGATATAAAATCCCGGTTTCTATTGATGATATTTTTTCTTATGTACATCAAACGCATACGATTGTATCGCCAATGCTACATCGTGTTGAAATTTGTCGGGATTTAATAAAAGAAAAAACGGGAACGTTAGATATTTTAGATAGTGAACCTTTT
Organism: Clostridia bacterium; assembly: GCA_017457225.1. Taxonomy (GTDB): domain Bacteria; phylum Bacillota; class Clostridia; order Christensenellales; family Borkfalkiaceae; genus Scatosoma. The sequence continues at coordinate 61,201 of JAFTHW010000001.1, forward strand.
GTGAAATATAAAAAGTATTTTGATTAAGCAGTGCAATTTATGTTTAAATCAATTTGTTGGCAACGCGCATTTAAATGTACTTTAATAGTTTTCATACAAAACATCTCATAGACAATCCATAAAAAAATTTTATAATCTGTAAAAAGATGGCAGTACCGTATTGACAATTTAGGAAATTAGGTTATACTACTTTTAAATGAATAATATAAAATCGATTGATTTTTTATATTACTTATGTTATAATAATTTAAAAATAATCTATTTTTTGACAAAATTTAGCAAATTTTTTAATATTTATTTTGATATTATATCTTTCAAAGGGATATAAATCATGAATATTTTAAAAAAAATTACACGAAGGAAAAATAAAATGGAGCTCGATACAAAAAGAAAACAAGAAATCGAAGAAATAGCTAGTCGTAAACTGAAAGAATTTGATTTGAATACGGCTGGATTTGATTTAATTCGTTTTCTGCAAGAAAAAGAAAATTTTAAAATTGCTTGGGACAATATGGAGGATGACACAACTGGATTTGTTATTGTTAATGACGAACAGGACATACCAGGAACAAATTCCAGAAAAATAATTGCTATTAATAGCAATTTACTGCATGAGCAATTTTTTATACAAAGACGTAGATTTATTGTTGCGCACGAATATGCGCATACACAGTTACATAAAAAAGAAAAAAAGTTATATGCTCATCGTGATATATCAAAAAAGGATACATGCGAGGAAAAAGAGGCAGATTTTTTTGCGAGTTGTTTTTTAATGCCTAAAGATCTTATAAAAGCCCAGTTACAAAAAGAAGAAGTACAAAAAATGGAAGAGAACCGAAAAATTCAATATCTCGCTGAATTATTTAATGTTACAATAAAAAAGATGAAAAATCGTTTATTGGAGTTAAAGTATAATGATTGATGATTATGAATATATTCTGCAAAGATATATACAAGGAAAACATTTTTCGGGGCGATCATTTATCTTTTCAGATAGAGATCCTGGAGATATTCTGGGGGAAGAAATAGAAAGACGAGAAGTATTATATACAAAATTACTTCAAGATTATTCTAGTATTACAAAAAAAAGAAACTCCTTGAAAGAAATTCATAAATGGGTGTTTTTTTGGATTATTATGATTGCAGGGGGGATTGTGTCTTATTTTTGTTATAAAGTAATATCCCGTGTTTTGGCAATAAAAGAAACTGAACAGTTTATCAAATCCTTTCCTGTCATAGCTACAGTATTTATATCTTTTTTATCAACTATCGTAGGGATTCCTCTTACCATAACTAAATTTTTATTTAATGCACAAGAAGATGAAAATATTACACATACAATTCAATGTACACAAGCGCACGATTTTGAAGAAGTAAAACTACTTAAAGAACGTTATACAGGACATAAACGAAAAACAAAGCAAAAAAAATATGAAAAAGATGAGGACTATAATAAAAAGTAGTTTTATGTTAAATAAGTTTCTATAATAAAGTGATGAAGTTTGTATAATTTTTAGTAGTTGGACTTTGTTGACTTTTATTTGTATAAAAAAGCGGTTCAACTTACGTTTAACTCGCTCCACCAAAAATCGACAAACTTCGACAGATGTTTGTCGATTTACCTATTACCTCTTCACTCTTCACTTTTCACTTGCAATATGTCTGTCGATTTTTGTAAGTAATAGTGAATAATGAAAAAGTGTGGAAATATTATAAAGGGGAAAAGTATGCAAGAAAGTCCGTTGATTACAAAATCAAAAACATTTGCATTAGAAATTATTCGTGTTTGTAATGAAATCAAAAACACGAAAAAAGAAAGCATATTGACAAATCAACTTATCTGTTCGGGGACAAGTGTTGGCGCAAATATTCGTGAAGCATTTTACGCACGCGGGAAAGCGGATTTTATTGCAAAATTACAAATCGCATTGAAAGAATGTTCGGAAAGCGAATATTGGTTAGAACTTTTAATTGAAAGCGGATATTACGATAAGAAAGATATTTTAGAACTGTGTTTAGAAGTAAAACGCTTGTTGATATCTTCTTTGAACACCGCAAAGCAAAATAAAAGCGGTTCAATTTACGTTACGCTCGCTCCACCAAAGCCGCATAATCCGAACCATTTGGTGGGAACCGATTGGTTCGGGTTTTGTTATACAAATTACTTATAATTGATAAAAATAGTGACAGTCGGACATTGACAAATAAAAAATCTATGCTATAATGCCTCTACGTTTGCAAGCGAAATAAAATTTAAGTGAGGTATTATGGGTATATTTAATAATTTTGCCTATAAAGACGGGGAGATTATAGACAATAACTGGGTAAAATGGTTTCATTGGGGCGTACCTGATGAAGAAGGTAGAGAAAGAGAAGAAGCAAGAAAGCGTTTAAAAGGATTAGGACATTGTTCTCCCTGCACGGTTTTATCAGGGTGTTATTTTGTAAAATCGCGATTGCCAAAGAAGAAGACGGAAGGCGACGGCTTATTGCATCCGTATTGCGATTGTAGTTTGAAAAGTGTTTTAAATCCAATCATCAAGGCATATTGCGCAATAGAAAAGTTTTCGGGCTACATTTTTTCTGAAAAGTACTCGAAAAACGGTAAGAAAGGGTTGTTTGAAAGTTTTGGATATACGATAGAAGATTCCGAATGGTTAAAAGCGGAATATGAAAGACAAGCAAAGAAAAAATACTTAAACGTTGAGTATATTGTGCGTGGACTTGATTCGCAATATGGACAGGATGTCAATATAATAATAGAATTGACAACACCTATGGGTAGAACCGTACAACTTATAAGTGGTTGGAAGGTGCATCCTTTAGGATTGATTACGTGCAATACGCCTCTGGTAGACGATTAAAGGGGAAATAAAGGAGAAACAAGATGAAAGTATTAGAAGATGTAAAATTAAACGAAGAGATAGATGAGTTAGCCCAAAGAGGAATACACAAGGACTATACAGGTACTATCGCAAAAATCGACGGAGATATTTATACTGTATGGTTTTTTAATCCGAAAAATTATGGAGAATTTGCGTTTGCTAAGGTAAATAAAAAATATCTTACTCCCGATAAAATTGTTTATCACAATAGATTGTTATTGGAAATGGAAGAATTTTTAGCAAACGTAAAAATGGAAAAATACACGCATTTAACGGAATGCGACGTGAAAGAGTACGACGCAGTAGAATTGATTGTGGACAAGCCAAAATACGCAATAGAAGGCGTACATAAAGGAGACAGAGGCTGCGTGATCAGTACGTATGCAATCGACAACCATTGGGAAATTATTTTTTCCGAACGAGGAACGGGTAAAGATATTGCACAAATCGGCGTAGCGCGCGAGGATTTCAAAATTATCGATAAATTTTAAGCGGTCAACTTACATTAAATATGGACAGCGTATCAGCATTGTGATAACCGTGAATAGCGCAATAAAAAAGAACATACAACTCGTTACGTGTTGGATGGTCTATCCGCTTGGGAAAATTGTTTGTACAACACCGCTTGGAGGTTGATTATGAAAGTATTAGAAGATGTAAAATTAAATGAAGAACTTGAAGAATTAACCCAAAGAGGAATACATAAAGGTTACGAGGGGACAATCGCAAAGATCAACGGCGATATATATACCGTTTGGTTTTTTAACCCAAAAAACAGAGGCGAATTTGCTTTTGTCGAAGTGAACAAAAATATCTTATTCCTGATAAAATTGTTTATCCTGAAAGACTATTGTTGGAAATGGAAGAGTTTTTTGCGAACGTAAAAATGGAGAAATATACCCATTTAACGGAATGCGACGTAAAAGAATACGATAAGGTTGAATTACTGTCGAAAAACCGAAATATGCATTGGAGGGGGTACATAAAGGTGCGCATGGCTGTGTATTATTCCCTTATGCGATTGAGGGAAAATGGGAAATCTTATTCTATAACGTAGGCGAAAATAACGACCAAGAAGTAGAGCTCAACGTGAATAGAGAAGATTTCAAAATTATAGAATAGGCAGTTGAATTTCCGCTTATTCTCGCGGAGTCACTCAAAAAAAACGGAACGGAAAAGGGGACGTGAATTGCTTCACGTCCCCTTTCCTGTGTGGCAACTTACGAGAAGTACTCGTTCCATTGAATCAGTCGGGGAATAAAAAAGTGCGCTTTGCAAGCAAAGCACACCCCGAAATGTACTCCACTTGTTGTCACACAAATTCGCCAATAATGGAAATAGAAGTACAAGTTCGCATAGTCGTACTCCATTATAGGCATATTCCATTTGTGTGACGGATACAGTTTACCATATTTACGAGTTTTCGTCAAGTATTTTCAAGAAAAATTTCCGATTTCTTTTACGATAGGAAAACACGGAAAACGTTGACACGACAGGGAACGCTGTGATATAATATCCGAAAGGAGTAAAACGGTATGGAATTGGTATTGTTGACGGCGCTCGGCGTCGGCGGCGCGACGGTGATCGGCGCGGCGATCGGGTTTCTATTTAAAAATATTTCCCATAAATTTTCCGATCTCGTACTCTCGTTCGCAGCGGGCGTTATGCTTGCGGCGGCGGTGCTCGGGCTGATTTTGCCCTCCCTTGACTACGGCGGGAAATGGGGATTGCTCATTGCCGTTTTCGGCATTTTTGCAGGCGCAGTCTGCTTGAATTTTATAGACAAGCTCGTACCCCACTTGCACAAATTAATGGGGCCCGAGATCGAGGATCATCACAATACGAATTTAAACAAAGTACTTTTGTTTGTATTGGCGATCGCCATTCACAATTTCCCCGAGGGGATTGCGGCAGGCGTTGGATTCGGATCGGGGAACGATACGCAGGCGCTCATTATCGCAGGCGGTATTGCCCTTCAAAACATTCCCGAGGGTATGGTTATTATCGGTCCGATGCTCGCTTCGGGAGTCACCAAGAAAAAGACCTTTCTTTGCGCGCTTGCCACAGGTTTCATTGAAGTCGTCGGGACTCTGCTTGGCTATTTTGCGGTGAGTATCGCTTCGGCTGTGTTGCCGTTTGCGCTAGCGTTTGCAGGCGGTACGATGCTGTACGTGATTAGCGACGAAATGATTCCCGAAACGCACGCGCACGGAAACGAACGCGGCGCAACGTACGCTCTTTTGGTCGGATTTTGTTTTATGCTCGCAATGGACGCGCTATTGGGCTAAAAAAGAAACTTTTTCGCTCAAAAATAAAAAATCTTCTACCAAACAAGAAATTTCTAAAAACGGATAAGAAATTACCTATCAAAAGCGGATAAAATATGATAAAATAAAAAAGTATTATGTAATAATACGCTTTTCGGGGAGTGAATGAATAAAAGAGCGGCAATGTCGTTCTCTTTTCTCGGCAATGATAACATTTGTCGCGTTTGCTTCGAGCTGTAAGGGTGGCGACGAAATTTCCTTGACGGCGGTACAGAGTAAAAAACGGAGGGTTCCTATGAACAAGAAAAAGTGGATTTCTTTGATATTTGCGGCGATACTGGCGTTTGGCGGAGTCGCTACGGCTTGCGACGACAACGATGGAGGGGCGGAGTCTAGCGTAGAAAGCAGTTCCGAGTGTTCTTCCTCGAGCGTGGAAAGCAGTGTGGAAAGTAGCGCGGAAAGCTCTTCGTTGACGGAACAAGCGCATACGTGGGGCGATTGGTACGCCGTCGTAGGAGCGACTTGCTATGAAAGCGGCGAGGATGAGCGGGTTTGCGAGGTTTGCGGCGAGTACGAGACGCGCGTTGCGAATGCATTGGGGCATACTTCGAAGGGTACGGTCTACTATGTTCGCGGAGCGCATTGGGAAGAGTGTATCCGTTGCGGAATTAAAATCAACGACGGCGCGCACACGGTGGAAAACGGCGAATGTACTCTCTGTGATTTCACGGCTGACCCCAACGTGTATTGGAACGACAGCGACGACGTGGAAAAATTGCGTTTGTCCGTTGTAGAGGCGAGCGCGGAAACAGTCGTAGGCAGCGTTGCGTACGAAGCAAAGACGCCGACGGGTTACGACGGCGACGCGCAGGCGCTTTATAAGATCGCAGTCGACAAAGCAGGGGGGCAATGGTCGGTATCGGCGCTTCCCGGAATGGAGAAATCGGTCTACGGGCAATTCCAAGGTCAAGGTTACGTGTTGACCAGTCAGATCTATTTTGAAATTCCCGATCTTCCTACGGCAACGAGTCCGACGGTGACGTTGGCTTCCACGATGTTCAAAAAGACCGAGGGCGATCAAGAGCCTGAAGAGGGACAAACAGCGGTGTACGTAAGAGCGTTCGCTTGCGCGGGCTGGCACACGTTGGAGTTTGATTTGGACGCGCTACTCACGCATTGGGACACGATTATAGGTACGGACGATGCGGCGCACCGCGCCAACGGTATGATTGTGGCGAGAGGGTATCTGACGGATACCAGCACTCGCGTAGATATGTTCTGGGGCGATTTCAAATTGGTCGACGCGCAGGGCAATGAAATTCCCTTGACGTCCCTTTCGTAAACGTAAAAAACAAGTCGGATAATCCGTCTGCAAAGAAGGCAGGCGGATTTTTTATACAAATAGATAAAAAATTGCTAAAATCGGAACAAAAATTATCTATAAAAAAGAATAAAAGTATGATAAAATATAAAAAAGATAGGCGCAAGTGCGCTTTCGGAGGTATGGGAAATGAAAAAGAAATCGGTTTTATCGTTATTTCTTGCAACGCTCGCGACGTTCAGCGTGTTCGCATCTGGTTGCCAAGGCTTCCATTTCGGCGGAACGCAGTCTAGCAGCGAGAGCAGTGAAGTCGTTGAAAGCGGTGAAAGTAGCGAGAGCAGCGTGGAAACGCATACGCATACGATCAGTCGTGATTGGGAAATGGACGAGGAATACCATTGGCATACGGCTGTATGCGGTTGCGAGGACGTCGTCGTAGGGAAAGAAGAGCACACGTGGGGGGACTGGTATGAGGTCGTTCCCGTAGAGTGCGTATCGGACGGCGAAGAGGAGCGTATGTGCGAAGTTTGCGGACAGTTTGAGACTAGAACGGTCGAACAGCCCGGGCATATTTCGGACGGCTCTTCGTATTTCAACCGATATTATCATTGGGAAATGTGCGAAGAATGTATGGCGATTATGAACAAGACCGAGCACGCGAAAACGGACGGGGATTGTACGACGTGCGAATGGGAAGATACGGAGTATCTGTATTGGAACGACAGCGATACGGTCGACACGCTGAAAATGGGCTTCTCCATATACAGCCAAAATATTGATCGGTATTGCGTATACAAGGAAGAACTCCCCGCGGGCTACGAGGGAGATTGCAGAATGTTCTTCAAATTAGAAGTCAACAGGCTTGGCGTAAGCTGGTCGAATTTCGTCTTGCCCGAGCTGGATAAAGCGGTTTACGAGCAGCTGAGAGGCAAGGGAGTACAACTCACCTCCAAGGTCTATTGCGAGTATCCCGAAGCAATCAACTACCGTACGGAAATTTCTTTCCTGTCCTACTATTTCTCGAACGAAACGCCTGACAATTTTGAATTGGACGACTATTCGCAGTATTACGAAGAAGAAGTGTACAGCGGCGAATGGACGACGATCGATTTCTGGTTGGACGAATTGTTGGATAATTGGCAGTACATCGAAGATTACAGAACCTTGCATTGGGAGGAGGTGTCCCGTACGCAAGGTATGTTCTTTGCGACGTACGGCGACGCGATCTCGTTGGATTCCCGTTACGATATGTATTGGGGGGATTTCCAACTCGTTTGGCCCAACGGAGAAAGAGTCTTGCTTTCCGAGGTGAATTTGGACGTATAAAAATTGGTCGTAAAAATCCTTCTTTCGGATAAGAAATTTCTAAAAATGGAAAAGAAATTAGCTATTCAAAATAAGAAAAATATGATATAATACAATAAGCGAAAATATTATAATGTATTTCTCAGGAGGAAAACAATGAAAAAGAAATCGATTTTATCGTTGATTATTGCGGCGATGGCGGTCTTTAGCGTGTTCGCGTCTGGTTGCCAGGGATTTAATTTCGGCGGAACGCAGTCGAGTAGCGAGAGCAGTGAAAGCAGCGAAAGCAGTTCGGAACCGCATAAACACACAATCAGCCGCGATTGGACGAAAGACGAAACGCACCATTGGCACGAAGCGACTTGCGGTTGCGTGGGCGAAGAGTTCATCATCGGCAAAGAAGAACATACGTGGGGGGATTGGTATGCAGTCGTTCCTATGACGTGTGAGATGGACGGTGAAGACGAGCGTATGTGCGAAGTCTGCGAAGAGTATCAAACGAGAACGGTTGAGGCGAAAGGTCACGAATCGGACGGCACGTTGTACTATATCCGCGAACAGCATTGGCAAGTATGCATGACCGAGGGTTGCGGCCAGGTCATCGAAACGGAAGAACATACGACCGAAAACGGCGTTTGCGAATGTGGATTCAAAGAAGACCCCAACGTATATTGGAACGACAGCGACAACGTAGAAAAGCTCAAAGGCTCGCTTGGCGAACAGCCGAAAGTAACGTTCGAGCTCGTGTATAAAGAAGAACTTCCCGCAGGTTACGAAGGCGATTGCAGAATGTTCTATAAGATCGGTACGAATAGTCCCAGCTATTGGTGGACGGCTTCGGTTATGCCGGGGATGGAAAAGGCGGATTACGAAAAACTTCGCGGTCAAGGCATCATTTTGACATCGCAGATCTATTGCGAAGTTCCCACGAATCCTTCTTCGACGTTTCCTTTCGTAACGTTCCTGTCCAAGATGTTCTACGACAGACCCGTCGAAGTCGAATACAGTACAGACGAGTACGGTAACGAAATAGGTACTCCGACGGAGTTTTACAGATGGGACTTCGACTGCGCGACTTGGTACACGTTGGAGTTTGAGTTGGATGCAATCCTTGATAATTGGGATTTGATCCACAGCGCGGACGACACGGTTCACCACGCAGGCGGAATGATGCACGCAAGAGGTTACGCGACCGACGTCAATACTGACTTGGATATCTATTGGGGCGATTTCCAATTGGTAGACAAAAAAGGCAAGGAAATTCCTTTGTCGGCGTTGAACTAAAACAAAAAAAGAAAAACCCGTTCGTGATTTTCACGAGCGGGTTAGGTTTTTATGTTTTCAAAAACTCCACTTTGCGAGTGGTTGTTGCACTATAACAATGCGATGTTGATGGCGCGCGGTACAATGACTGCGACGAACAACGTAGTGGACTGCTATTGGGGCGACTTTAAGTTGGTGGATAAGCAAGACAACGAAATCCCCTTGAGTTCTTTAAAATAAACATCACTTCCTCTAAAAAATGAAAAAATGTACGAAAGCCGTTTGCAAAGGGTTGCAAGCGGTTTTTGTTTTATAAAACTCTTTCCAAAATTTACTAAAAAGAAAAAGAAAAAAACCTCTTGCGAGCTTGGGAAAAAAGTGATACAATAAAGCTAAACCTCCTCAAAAGATAAGAATCAAAAAAAGTTGATAAAATTTTCCAAACAGGTATAAAAACGATTTGCATTTTTTGAAATAAGTGATATAATAGATTAAGGAATGTGGGCGGATTTGTCGAAATGCGAAAAATTCGTTCTACAGGTATTATTTTCCATAAAAATGAAAAATTTTATCATAATATAATGTGAGTATAAATCATTTCCTCAAAAACGGATAAGATTTTACTATAAACGGATAAAATTTTACCTATGAATTTTCACATTAATATGATAAAATAAGGAGAGTAAAGTAGTATGAGGGTATTGTGCCCTCCTATTCGCACATTACGCGTATATAATATGGAAGCGTAAAGGGGTGAACGGAACTTGCTTTGCTCGGTTCGGAACGGCGGTCTTGTTTTTCCGATGAAAAGAGTTGTAAAATGAGAGGTGCAAACCGAAAATCGATTTCCGAATTTCGATTTGGATCCGAGGAGGTAAAAATGACAGACAATTTGATGGAAGAAAGCGTAGAAGTCCAAATACAAACCGCTACGGAACCTTCCAATCAAACTCCGGAAGTGACAAAAAACAAAAAGAAGAAGATGCCTAAACAGGACGTCATTTTCATCCTTGCGATGTTGGCGATTCCCGTTGTGCATTTTGGTTTCTTCTGGATCAGTACGAACGTAGGCTCTTTGGCGTTGGCGTTCACGATGGGCGGCAAGTTCAGTATGCATTGGTTCGATATGGTTTGGTTTGCTTTGAAGACGGGGCAGGACAACTTTGGAGAAGCGTTGCTCAACACGGGTATTTTCTTTGTAAAAGACTTATGTATGATCCCGTTCCATTTGTTGGTATCGTACTTTTTGTATCGGCAGGTAAAAGGGTATTCGGTATTCCGTATTATCTTCTATATGCCTGCGATCATCAGTCCGGTTGCCATCGCGTCGATGTTCAGCTTGTTCGTAGGTCCTACGGGTCCTTTGAACCATTTGTTGGTTAACGAATTGCAATGGGTGAGCAAATCCGTAGGGTTCCTCTCCGACAGAAGATATGCGAATATGGTCATTATGTTCTATACGTTATGGCTCGGCTGGGGCGGCAATATGTTGTTGCTCGGCGGTGCGCTCGCCCGTGTACCGGTAGAAATATTGGAATCGGGTCGATTGGACGGTATCGGAACGTGGAGAGAAATTATCTATTTGATTTTCCCGTTGGTATGGCCCACGATGTCCACTTTGATTATTTTGGGCTTGACGGGCTTGTTCTCGGCTGGCGGACCCGTAATGTTGTTAACGGGTGGTAATTACGGTACCACAAACCTTACGTATTGGATCTTCTGTAAGAGTGGTGGTAACGATCCTTCGGCGGCGCAATACAACTACGTATCGGCAGCAGGTTTATTCTTGACAGCGATCGGCGTACCTATCATTCTCGTTTGCAGAAAACTGATCGAGATGATCCCGACGGTGGAATACTAAAAAGGAGGGCGCGTATCATGGAAACGACAGAAGTTATGACGGAAGAAATGATAGACGTAGAATCGGCTATCGAAGCCGTAGAAACGATCGAAGCACCTGTTCCTAAGAAGAAAAAGAAAAAGAGAAGAAAAAGAGGCGACGGCAACCTTTTGCACGAGCATAAGGGCGCGGATAAACCTTTATTCATCATCGTATTTACTATCTTTTTGTTTCACTCGTTGACGTTGATGATTCCCGTGATTTGGCTACTCATCAACACGTTCCATTCGACGTATTCCCACGCGTTGACGGCGCAGGCGAACGGTGCGTTCTCCTTGCCTTTGACTCCGTTTGAATACAAGGAAATGATGAAGATCGTCAGCGGTGTAGAATCGTACATAGACGGCGCTGCAGGTTGGAAATTTAGCAATTACATCGATTCGTTCTTTGGCTTGTCCGTACGTGTCGGTGGCAAGAACGTAAACCTTTTGGGAATGCTTTGGAACTCGGTATGGTATACGGCTTGGGCGTCGGTATTGTCCTCAGTTATGCCCGCAATCACCGGCTACGTTATGAGTAAATATCGTTTCAAGGGTCGTGAATTTATCTATTCGGTAGCGATCTTCACAATGACGGTTCCCATCATCGGTACGACGGGTGCAGGTATTAAATTGGCGAGATTGGTAGGTTACTACGATTCGCCGATCTACCCGATCATAACGGGTTTAGGCGCAGGCTGGGGCGGCACGTTCCTTGTATATTACGGTTTCTTCAAATCGGTTGCGTGGGCGTACGCGGAAGCGGCGCAAATTGACGGTGCGGGTCCGTTCACGATCTTCTTTAAGATTATGTTCCCGCAGGCATTGCCGATTATGGGTACGTATTTGATTACGACCTCGATCGACAACTGGAACTTGTACGAAGGTATCCTTTTGTTTATGCCCAGTTATCCCACTCTTTCGTCCGGTTTGTATAAATTCCAACAGACGAGCTTGTTGCATCCTACCCTGTACTACACGGGTCTGATCGTTGCAAGTATCCCCACGATTGCAATTTTCGCAATTTTCTCGGATAAGATTATGACCAGCCTTTCCGTCGGCGGTTTGAAAGGTTAAACCAAATTAAAAAATTTAGTGACAACAGTCACAAGGAGGATAAAATGAAAAAAATTAAAAGATTACTTGCATGTTTGATGGCAGTGTCCTGCCTCGCAGGCGCAAGCGCAAGCTTGGTAGGCTGCGACTTCGGTGGCGGCGGTGGAGAAAGCTCCAGCGCAGCAGGCGAAAGTTCCAGCGCAGCAGGAGAAAGCTCCAGCGCAGCAGGCGAAAGTTCCAGCGCAACAGGAGAGAGCTCCAGCGCGTCTGGCACGGAAAAAGTCTACAAATACGGCGAAGACCTTGGCGGCGACACCAGAAGCGCAATCACGCTCAATATTTCGGCTGTAAAATCCGGTTACGGTTTGGATTGGTTGCAGCCCGCGCTCGACGCGTTTAAAGAATTGGATTGGGTTAAACAAAAATATCCCCGTTTGACGATTGCGGCGTACGTAGAAAGCGACATCGAAACGCAGCTTGCGGATATCACGGCATCTACGACCGATTACGATCTTTTCGTCTCGGTTCACACTTTGAACGCGCAGGTTGAAAAGCAAGTCAACGGCGAATACGTTATCCGTGATTTGACGGATCTTGTAAACTGTGTAGTTCCTTGGGAAGACGTTACGCTTGGCGAAAAGATGAACTCTCAGATCGCAAGCAACATCGTACTTACTGGCAGAGGCGGCGAAGAATTCGTTTCTTCTATTCCTTGGAATACGGGTAAAACGGGTATCGTTTACAACGAAACTAGATTGAATAAATTGCTCGGCGAGAACACGTCGGAGAATATGCCCCGCACGACGAATGAATTCTTGGCTATGCTTGAAGATTTGAACGAGGCTATGCCCGCAAGTGAAACGGATCAACCGTTCGTTATCACGGCATCTTCCCGTTATATGGGTATTTTGCAAGACTGGTGGATGCAGTACGAAGGAATCGAACAGTATGAGAACTACTACCAGTTGGTAGACGAGAACGGCGATATCAGCTCCTCGATCTTCGCTCAGCAAGGCAGATTGCGTTCTTTGGAAGTATTGGAAGACATTCTTCAGTACAAGAACATTGACGAAAACCTTGCATATGTTGGACCTTACGCAGAAATAGCAAACCAACAGAACCGTTTCTGTATGGGTACGCAGGGTGTCTTCACGCTGAACGGCGACTGGTTCTATAACGAAGCTGCGAAAGCTACGCTTTCTGCAAAGAATACGGTTAGATTTATGCAGTCTCCCGTTGTAAGTGCAATCGTTGACAAATGCGAAACGGTAAATAGCGATGAAAAGCTTTCGTTCGTAATCGGCTGTGTAGACGAAGATAAAGATTTCGACGCGACGGCAACGGCATACAGTGCGGAATTCGGCGAAGACCTTCCCGAAGACGACTATGATACGATTTTCGCTGCAAGAAGAGCATCCAACACGTTTGGCGGGCACTCTTTGTACGTACGTGCAGGCTCGGATGCAGAAGCGGTAGCGCTTGACTTCATCCGTTTCTTGGCAACCGACGAAGGTAACAAGATCTTCATGGATTCTACGAGCGGTATTTTGACGCCTTATATCGGCGCTGGCGAAACCAATTATAAAGTACCTGCAGCTGACTATGCGAAATATCCTAAGTTCCACCAGGATAGAATCGATCAGATTCAGAAAGCAAATCTTCCCAAAGATGGTTCCAACGTTAAGTCTATTTACTACGGTGGTTGGCAGGATATGTTCCCCGATACGCCTTATCCCGAAACGTTTTTCTACGCTTCCAACGCTGCGGACAGAAAGACGGCGGAAGATATTTGGCAGGGTACGATCGACTACTATACCGGCAACAACAACGCACAGTTCAATGCATTGGTAGCGCAGTCTCAGATTAACTAAAATTAAAGAAAGGCGTGGCATATTATGGCATTAAAGACGAAATTATTGAAATTAACTTCGCTCTTTTGCGCCTGACGATGCTTCCTTTTACAGTATGTTTACCGTTGGGCGGAGGCAAGAATTTGTCTCCGCCCTTTCTTGCATAAAGAATAACCCCGCGTTAGATGCGGGGTTATTCTTTAATAAATACGAACGCCACGCAACCTCGCGTGGCGTTCGTATTTATATAAATCAACGTTTTTTGTAGAAAGTAGGGGTACTCCCCGCGTACGCTTTGAAGATTTTTACGAAATAATTATAATCGTGAATTCCCACGTTGGAAGCGATCTCCGAGAGTGGCATATCGGTGGTGGAGATCAGTTGTTTCGCTTTTTCCACGCGGCATCGGTTTATGTAATGTTTCGGAGTCGTTCCGACGTTTTTCTGGAAGAGTGTATATAACATTTTCTGCGAAACGTGGAAATATTCGCACAGGTATTCGATGCTCAGTTTTTCGTGTAGATGGGAAGCGATGTACGGCTCGATATCCGTAGAGAACATCGTGTCTTTCACGGAGATAAAATTCTTAATTTCCGCGTAATCGAAAAGAGAGAACAAAAGGCTTTTGAGCGCTTCGCTCTTCGTAGACGAAAAGACGGGCATTTTCAAGTACGCGTCCTTGATCTCTTCGAAATTGACGTCGTGAGTGGTACAATACGCTTGCAACCGTTCCAAATCCTCGCGTTTTCTCTTATGTTCGCGGAAAGGACCGATCATAGCGTACCCCAAAGGCTGCTCGTTCGAGCCGATCTTGCAGACGATATTGACGAATCCGAAATGACAATAGGAATAGAAAAACGTCTCTTCGGGGTTCTCCGTCAAATGCGTAAGCGCGATCAAGTCGGATTGACGGCATTTATTCCGCAACGTTTCTTTGAGCTTCCCGCATACACGTTCCGTGTTGGTATGGATACCGTTCAGATTGGTCGGCTCGAAGTTTTTATCATAAAAGGAAATTTCGACCTCGGAGAACGTGGACAGGGAGCCGAGTAATTTGTTAACTTGATTAAGATTATATCGTAACATAACAAAAAAAGTATACTTTCTTTTTGTCATAAAGTCAAGCGTTAAAGGGTGAAAATAGAAAAAAAGTTCCCAAAATTAGAAAAAGTTTTACTTTTCCGGGTAGAAATATTTCTTCACGTAGCAAGAAAAAAGATAAGATTTTCTAAAAAAAAGATAAGATTTTCTAAAAAAAAGATAAGATTTTTCTAAAAAAAGATAAAAAAATGACTAGACTATTACAAGTAAAAATGATATAATATATAAGTAAAAATGCGTAGCTTTGCTACGCAAAAAAATCTCAAATTTTTATGGAGGCAAATATGAGAAAGATAACCAAAGTGTTATTGGCGATGTTGTTGGCGTGCTTCACGACCATCGGCTTGGCGGCTTGTAATTTTAAGTTGCCGTTCTTCGGCGGTTCGAGCAGCAGCGAACAGCAATCGTCCAGCAGCGCGTCTTCCGAAGCTCCCGCGGATGAATCCGAATCGGAATCCGAAGCGGAATCTGAAGACAAAACCAGCTCAGAAGCGTCTTCCGAAGAACCCGACGACTCGTCGTCGGCAGTTCCTCCGGCGTCTTCCGAAGAACCCGACGACTCGTCGTCCGAAGTTCCCCCCGCTTCTTCTGAAGTGTCTTCGGAATCGTCTGAAGAGCCTGAGCCTGAAGTTCCCGTTGGCATAGTTACCAGCGAGGATATGGGGTTAATCGAAGTAGGTGCGCAAGACTCGATCAATATTGCAGATTTCGACGAAGCGTACACGATCAAGAAGCTTTTCAAGACGGGTGCAGGAATTGAAATCGAATTGGACGTAGAACTTAGCGGTGACACCCTTTCGCTTGAAGGCTTGAATGGTGAATACGCAGTAGGCGCGTTCGACGCAGAGGGCAACGGGCACAAGATCTACTTCGACGTATACGATCCCGAGGCGGAATTCGAGTGGAACGTAATCTCCGAAGATACGTTGACGCTTTCGCCCAGAGCAGGTCAAACGTCCCTTGCAAACACGACGCTTAGCGTTTACGACGGAGTTCCTAGCGTAGCGGAAGGCTCTTTGTATGAAGACGAAGAAGGCGAAGTATATACGCCCAACGCAGACGCTACATATTATCAGGTAACGAGCACGGGCGTAGCGGAAGGCTACAACCTTTCGTTAATGCCTTTGCACAGCAAAGCGTATTACGAACAGTTCGCGGCAGAAGGTCTTGCGGTCAGCTTCGATTACAGCCTTGCGTCCGCAACGAACGAAGGCGACAAGGAGATCACCGGTGTTTACGGCGGCGAGCTCAACGAATTGTATTGGAAGAAGATCACAATCGGTAACTGGTACTCGGTAGAAGTGAAGCTCGACTTGCTCCTTGAAAAGTGGGGTACGCTCGCTTCCAATGAAGGTATGTTGATCGTGACGAACGGTTACTATCATTCCGAAGGTAGCCCCGTTTGGGGAGACAACGTATGTACGGACAGCGTATTGTACGTTGGTAACGTAAAGGTAGATGTTTTCGTGGATACGTCGCTTAAGGGCGATGAAGATCCCGCAACGATCGTATGGAATACGGCAACGAAGACCAAGACGGTTACGAAGACCGCGGATAGCTGGGGTGGCGACCTCACGGTTACGGCGGTAACGGCGGCAGACCTTCCCGTAGCATATAATGGAGAAGCGACGAATTTCCTGAAGATTTCAGGATTGTGCGGTAACAAAATAGTGATTGCACCTGACGAGAAACTTGCTCATTACGAAGCGTTGAAAGGCAAAGGCTACATCGTAGCATTTGATTATTTGCTTTACACGAACGGAGAGGCATATCCCGCCGCATTGGTATTTCCGGGTGTGAGTGGTCAATATCAGACGAAAGGCGACGAATGGTGTACGCGTGGTGATGGTAGTCAAATTGGTTTTGATGCGAATACGGAAGGCGCAAACAACACGTTGTATCTTGACAATTTGTTAGACGGTACGACGGCGTATGTAATGTACACGTATGACGCACCCGACGGCTATGAAAACTGGGAATTGTACGTAGGTAACTTCCGTATTATCGATCCCAATGCAGGGGAAGAACCTCCCGTAGATTCTTCTGAAGTAGTAGATTCTTCTGAAGTGGTAGATTCCTCTGAAGTAGTGGATTCTTCTGAAGTAGTAGAATCCTCTGAAGTTGTAGAATCTTCCGAAGTAGTAGATTCTTCTGAAGAGGAAGAAACGTGGTGGACGTGGAATACGATTAACGCAGAAAAGACCGGCGCGGCGTTTACCTCGAACGGTACGGTGAACGCGTGGTATGGATCGGTAACGTATCATAAAACGTATGCCGGAAAAGAAAACGTTTACGCGATCACGACGACGGATAACGCGGCTCAGTTCAACGGTATTTCGATTACGGCAAAGAATGAGAAATCCTATTACGAGGCTATTTTGGCGGCTGATCCTAACGCGAAAGTAACGTTTAATCTGTATTGGGAAGATTTGATGGGCGTAGACCAAATTACGGTCAACAAAGAAGTTTCGTATCATAGAGATAATTTAAAGGATACGACTGCGAACGTATGGCAAAAGTTCGAAGTATCGCTTTCGGTATTGCTTACGAACTGGGATAAACAAGGCGTAGGCGACGACGGTAACGGAGCGTCTGCGGCATTGGTAGGCTTTAACGCTACTGATTATAAAAAGATAACGGGAAATTACACTATTTATATGGCGGATTTGGCGATCGAAACGACGGCAGAATTTGGCGGAGCGGAAACTCCCGATCCCGAAGAATCCTCCGAAGTAGTTGATTCTTCCGAAGTGGTAGATTCCTCGGAAGAAGAATCTTCCGAAGTAGTAGAATCTTCTGAAGTAGTGGAATCTTCTGAAGTTGTTGAATCTTCCGAGGTAGTAGAATCTTCCGAAGTAGTGGAATCCTCTGAAGTAGTGGAATCTTCTGAAGTAGTGGAATCTTCTGAAGTAGTGGAATCCTCTGAAGTAGTAGAATCTTCCGAAGTAGAAGAATCTTCCGAAGAGGAAGAATCCACCGAAGGGTTCGTATGGAATACGATTAACGCGGAAAAGACCGGCGTTGACTATATGTGTAATGGTTCGGTTAAGAATTCGTGGGGTACCATTGAATATTTGGAAAGCTACGCGGAAGCAACCGACGTTTATAAAATAACGACGACGGATAACGCGGCTCAGTTCAATGGTATTTCGATCAAGGCAATGTATGAGAAATCCTATTACGAAGACATTTTGGCGGCTGATCCTAACGCGAAAGTAACATTCAATCTGTATTGGGAAGATTTGATGGGCGTAGACCAAATTACGGTCAACAAAGAAGTTCATTATCATAGAGAAACTTTAAAGGATAAGACTCCGAATGTATGGCATAAGTTTGAAGTATCGCTTTCGGTATTGCTTACGAATTGGGATTACCAAGGCGTAGCAAGCGCAAGCTGGGGCGGAGCAGATGCGGTATTGGTAGGCTTTGACTCTAGTACGTCAACGGTAACGGGAAATTACACTATTTATATGGCGGATTTGGCGATCGAAACGACGGCAGAATTCGGTGGAACGGAAACTCCCGCTCCCGAAGATTCTTCCGAAGCAGCTTAAAGTATAACGGAAAGGAGATAAAAAATGAAAAATTGGAAAAAAATTCTTTCTTTCGCATTGAGCGCAATGTTCGCTCTCTCCTGCGCTTCTTGCGCAGTGAGCGACGCAACGCTCAACAAAGCGGACGCAAATAAAGCGAACACGCAAACGACGACTCCTACTACGGATACGACGGAAACCCCCGAAGAAACGGTAGAGGACGAATTTACGCCCATCTTCCGTATGGCGGTTATGTCCGACGTACACGTAACGCCCAAATACAACCCCACGCTCGGCGCAAACTTCGAGAAAGGTATCAAAGCGGCTTATACCTATGCGGAAGCGCAGGAATATAAGACGTTGGACGCGCTCGTAGTGACGGGCGACTTGACGCACAGCCCTGAAAACGACACAGGAAGCTATCAATCCTACCGTGATATCGTTTTCAGAAACGTAAAGCGTGAAACGACGTATATGGATATGCTCGGCAACCACGACTTGTATTCCAACGAGACGACGAACGGCAGAGATGATTATATGGATCACGTCAATTCCAACTTGGATCAGTACCACGTTGTAAAAGGCTTCCATTTGATCTCCCTGTCCACGAAAAACGGTAACGGTCAGGTTATTAGATCTCAGGCAAATTGGATGAGCGAAAAGATGGCGATTTCCAACGCGGAAGATCCCAACAAACCCATCTTCACGTTCCAGCACCAAAAGATCGCGGACACCGTTTACGGTTCCAGCGGTTGGAACGCTTCGGAAAGCTCCGGTCTTTTGATGGATACGTTCAATCAATATCCTCAGGTAATCAACTTCTCCGGTCACTCCCACTCCCAGACGATCACGACGCGTTCGATCTGGCAGGGCGGCTTCACGGCATTGGAATCCGGTCCTTTCGCATCCGTAGGCTTCGATATAGCAGACAGATACGCGGGGATTCCTGCGGAAGCAGCGTTTGAAGTGCCCGTTGCGAAAGATGCGGCGGCAGGGTATTTCAGAATCGTAGAAGTAGACGCGCAGAACAGAGTTCGCATTTACACGATCAACCGCGAAACGGCGGAGCTTTCCAAGACTCCTTCCACGCTTGACGATCCTAACGAAGTATGCGTATTCAAGATCGACGAGCCGGGTAACCCCGACAGCTTCATTTACACGGACGCAAGAAAGGACACGGCTGCTGCTCCCTACTTTGTAGAAGGCGCGGCAATCGAAGTATTGGAAACGACGGCAACGTCGGTGCAAGTACAATGCCCTCAGATGCTTGACGAAAGCCCTCTGTATTACAGATTAGACTTAACGGATGCGGACGGCAACGTAAGCTCCCGTTATATGATCGACCAGTTCTATCACGGTGTAAACGCGGATACGGAAACGTACACGCTTAGCGGTTTGACGGCTGCTACCGAGTACACGGTAACGATTACCCCCGTAAACATTTGGGGTATCGAAGGTACTGCGCTCACCAAGACGGTAACGACGGCGAACGCATAATTGAACACAAGAACGACGAAAGCGGTGTTGATCTCAACACCGCAATCGTTGTTTGTGTAAACTTTTTTTTAACGGCAAAAGAAGTCACGATAGAATCAAATCGTGGAAATCCGTTTGTGGATTCACGATGGAAGATTGGGAAGCGTACGCTTTCCAAGACGTCTACAACCGCAAACGCATAACTTAGAAAACAGTGGAAGCGGTGTTGAGTACAGCACCGCTTCTTTGATATAATAAATCCATAAGGAGAAAGTTTATGAAAAACGCACGGAAACAACTCCAAAAAACGCTAGCGCTCGTATGCGCTGCGTGTTCTTTTTCCGCACTTTTCGGTTGCGCGAGCGCGCAAAGCCAAGAAATCGCGCCGCCTAATGCAGAGTCGTTACAAACGGCGTTTTTAGAGCAGGCGGATGCTCCCGCCGAGGACTTTATTCCCGTATTCCGTATGGCGGTTTGTTCGGATATCCACATCGGAACGAGCGGTTGTTCGGAGAAATTCGATCAATTCTTTAAAACCACGTACGCGTACGCGGCAAACAACGAAACGTATCAAAAAGTGGACGCGATCGTCGTGACGGGCGATCTCACGCAAAACCCGCACCGGAGGCCGAATAGCTATGCCGAGTATCGTGGAATCGTGCAGAGAAACTTACAACGGGAAACGGTCTATCTCGATCTGCTTGGCAATCACGATTTATACGGAATAAGCGAAGAATATTACGGGATCGGGTTGGAGCTCTACAAAGAAAATATCGGCGAGGAAACCGACCGCCACGTTACGGCGAACGGCTTCCATTTAATCGCGCTCTCCAATCCCAACGAATTTGCGGAATACACGAAAGACCAGATCGAATGGTTGAACGCCGAGCTTGACGAAGCGGCGATAGACGATCCTAAAAAACCTATTTTTACGTTCCAGCACCAAAAAGTGGCGTCCACGACGTTCGGCTCGGGCGGTTGGAACGCATCGTATCATTCCAAAGCCTTAAGCGAGGCGTATGCGAGGTATCCCCAAGTCGTCAATTTCTCGGGGCATTCCCATTCTCCGGCGACGTCCCCTCGATCCATTTGGCAGGGCGAGTTTACGGCGTTGGAAGCGGGTCCGTTCCTGAGTGTAGGCGTGGATGACGAGGACAGATTTTATTATCTTGGCGACGGCGCAGGGATCAAGATAAACGGAGAATCGTTCGGGTACAGCACGACGGGTAAGAACGCGCGGTATTACCGTATTGTAGAAGTGGACGCTCAAAACCGTGTCCGTATCTATACGATCGACCGCGAAACGGGGGAATTCGCCAAAACGCCCTCGACGCTTGATGATCCCGAAACGGAGTTGATTTTCGAGATCAACGACGTGACCGATCCCACTACGTTCACATACACGGACGCAAGACGGGATACGGCGAAAGCTCCTTATTTTGAAGAGGGGGCGGAGCTGAAAATCGTGAGAAATCAAGTCAACGCAGACGGTACGGTATCGGGTATGGAGCTCGGATTCCCGCAAATGCAAGACGAATTTTGCCCCTACCTTTACAAGATCGAATGGAGTTCCACGGACGGAGTTTCTTGGGATAAGCAAACGGCGTACGACTGCGACGAGTTTTTAGGCGGAGAGAATATTCCTTACGAAACCGTGCATATCGGAAAGATGCGTCCCGGGGTAGAATACGAAATCAAAGTAACGCCCGTAAACCTTTGGGGAATCGAGGGCGAGCCTTTGATTCAAAAGGTAACGGCGGCGAAAAAATAATCGAAAAACGGAAAGGAAAGAACGGCAGACAGAATGAAAGAGTTTTGGAAAAATTTTTATAAAACTAAATATTTCCACCTGATTTTATGTCTGTTATTAACGGGGATAGCGGCGCTGTTGTTACTCCCTTATCTTTCGGCGGATCGACACTCGGGACACGACATCAAATACCATTTCAGCATCATTCGTTCCCTACTGATTGCGTGGGACGAGGGGAATTTTAATAGCAAGATTATGGAAAACATCGGCGGCGACTACGGGTACGGCACAGGATTGTTCTATTCCACCCTGCCCGCTTCCGTCTGCGTGATCTTGATGCGAGTCTTCCACGCGTCCTTTGTCGGCGCGTTGTATATCGAGCTGTTTTTGTTGTTTGCGAGTTCGGCGCTCGTCACGTATTTTTTCCTACTCCGCGTATTTCGCGACGGCAGGGTTGCGGCGATCGGGGCTTTCACGTATCTTTGCTACCCGTATTTTTTATGGGACGTTTACGTGCGCTTTGCGTTTTCCGAAGTCTTTATTATGCTCGCCGTTCCCTTGATCGTATGGGGCGTGTACGAACTCATACACAAAAACAATCCCAAGGCGTTTTTGCCTCTGTTCGTATCGGGCTACGTTTTATCGATATTCTCGCACTTGACGATGACCGTGTACGTGACGCTGTTTTTAATCGTATGGCTTTTGCTGGAATTCAAAAAGACCTTCCGCAAACAAACGATCCTCTTCTTTGTGTTGGGAACGGTAATCGTACTCCTCATCTCCGCGAGCTTCTATATCCCGATGCTCGACAATTATTTTGTAACGGACGCGGATAGTATGAGCAAAACGGCGGAGCAGATCAAAGTAAACAGCCGTAAATATTTTACCGAAACGATTTTAACGTGGGACTTTTCCTTTAGCTTTTGTATTGCGGTGACGTACGTTTTATGGTACGCGTTCCGCGGACGAGGAAAGCGCACGGCGGCAACGACTTGTCTTCTCATCGTGTCCCTGTTGATCCCGTTTATGTATTCGCATTTCTTTCCTTGGAAGATTATGCCCAACTTTTTAAGAATGATCCAATACACGTTCCGCTTATTGATCCTGTCGGGAATTACGACTTCGCTTGCGCTCGGGATCATGTTACAGGATGTATTTTTCCGAGTTAAAAAGCAGCCCGAAACTTCTTTGTCGGAAGCTACGGAATCTACGGATACGGTGGAAGAAGAAACTCCCGTTGTCACCGAAGAAACGCAGGAAAAGAAAACGAAGCGAACCGTTTTTCCTAAGGGCAAGAAACAAATACTGCGCTGGATCTCGAACATCGCCTCGATCGTGGTTTTGAGTTGCAGTATGGTCTATTGCGTGTACGTGGGGTATCAACACAACTCCGCGATGCCGAAATCCCTGTTCAACAACGCAGGCTCGACGACGTTTGATTCAGACGGAGTCGAAGAACTCACGGGGTATAGCGAATTCGAGGGGCTTGGCACGAACAAGCACGGCGACTATTTCCCGAAGAACTGTAACAGAACGTACGTCTATACCCGTTTACGGAGCACGTTGATCGGCGGCGGAAATCTATCCGTTTCCGAGCTCGGCGCATACGCAGGATTGGAGCAGGTCTCCTTTTTAGCGTCGAAAACGGAAAATTCGGCGTACACGCTTTTAAACGTCCCTTACGAGGCGTTCGAGGGAGTAGAGGTATACCGCTATACGACGAACAAGGACAATAAACAGCTTTCCATCACAGCGGAGAGCGCGTCGGAGGGCGCGAAAGTCCGCTTGACGATGGACAAATACGGAAAGGACAGTAAAATCATTTTGTCCTATAAAAACGCTCCGAAATTCAAGCAATGGTTACAGGAAACGGCGTTCGGCGTATTGACGCTTGAGGGCGACGTGGCGGCAAGCGAACTCGTCCGCGAAAAAGCGGGTAAATACTCGGTCAACGTAACGGTGTCAAAGGGTTGCGGAGTGATCGAACTTCCCTCATTTTATTATAAAGGCTACGAACTCAAATTCGTTACGGAGGAAGGTTACTCGTACGCGATCGAGCCTACGCACGGCAGGAACGGATTTATCGAAGCGACGTTGGATTACAGCGGTACACTGTACGTGGAATATGACAGCGCGGCGGAAACGGTATCGTACGTATTGAGTGGTTTTGGCTGGGCGGCGCTTTTAGGTGCAATCGTTTGTATGGCACTTCCCAGCGGAACATTTTCCAAGCTTATTAAACGAAAGGATCGGGAAACCGAGGAATAAAAAATAAACAAAGAGAGGAAAATACGATGAAAAAAAGGTTACGCTTATTATTGGCAATCACGGCGCTTTGTTCGCTGATGGGGTTTGCGGCTTGTCAACTTCCGTTCCCCCTGAACCCGTCAGGTCCGGCGAATGAAAGCAGCGCGCAAAGCAGCGAAGAAATTTCTTCGCAGTCTTCCGACTCTTCTGAAGAAATAAGTTCGACGGAAGAAAGTTCTTCGGAAGAATCGAGCGAGAGCGGTCCTGTCCAAACGTTCTATATGATGGAGTATTATTTGGAACAGGAAGACGGCACGTACGTTTTACAAGGGGACGCAACGGAAGTCATCATCGATCATACGAAGAAAAAACCCGTAATGTCGGGCGACGAAGTGTCCTGCTATGAAAAAGTATTCAACGGCTACGCGTACGATGCGACCAATGCAAACAACGTGCAAACGGCGACGGTAGAAGCGGACGGCGTGACGCTGAAACGTTATTATAAACTCGTTACCGCTACGGAAGCGGAAACAGAAAACGTATCGTGGAACACCGTGAGCGAAGATCGTATGCAGGCGTACGCGCGATATTATTTGAATACGCCGAAGAACGGGTACAGCTTGTTCACGAGCGTTCCTTACGAAAAGTCTGAGGACGGAATTGCTTGGGAAAGCAAATCCCCCTTATCCGTGGACACGTTGAGCGCAAAGAACGCCGTCGGAGGCAGAACGGAGGGCGAGTACTATCGCGTGCAACCGCAAGCGTTTGGGACGGATACTTCCTCGTGGAATCAACTCCATCATTTCAGTTTGTTGCCTTTGTTGGATAAGGAAGCGTACGAAACCAAATACTCGGAAAACGCTTCTCTCAAGTTCGACGTGTACCTGACTTTCGAGGGCGCGGAAGACGGAGAAACGAGAGAATACCGCCTGCACGGCGATACGGGCTATTCGGAAATTGCTTTGAACGAATGGAAGACGGTGGAAGTGTATATGTCCGACTTGTTTGCTAATTGGAATGCGTTTACCAATCCCGGATCGTTAACGGACAAGAACGTAACGGCGCAAACGGCGGCTCTGTTTACGTTGAACGGAACGAAAACAGGGATTGCCGCTACGCAACCTACGTTCTGGATTGGGAATTTCCGAGTGGAAGAATATGTAGAAGAGCCTGAAACCGAGTGGACTTGGAACAACATCACGAAGAGAAAACCGGGCGTAATTTACATCACGAACGGCAGCGAGCATTCGGATTGGGGGAACGTACAGTACGTAGAATCCTACGAGGGTAGATCGGACGTGTATAAAATCACGGCGACGAATCACCAGATCCAGTTCCACGGTATCGCGATCACGGCGAAACACGAAAAGTCGTATTACGAAATGATCCTCTCCGTCGATCCGAACGCAACGTTGGAGATAGACGTGTATTGGGATTTAGACGGAATGTGTACGGGCGCGAATTTGTTGCAGACGAACGATACGTACAATTACGGCTTGGATATATACCCCGACAAACAATGGAACACGATCAGTATGTCTTTCGCAAAGCTGATAGAGAATTGGGATCTGCTGGGTTGCGCTGGGGAAGAACAGGCGCAAGCAGGTGGAATCATCTGTTTGGGCGGCGGAGAAAGAGCGACGATGCACGATTGGTCGTTCTACGTAACCAACGTCAAGATCAATACGACGGCGGAGTATATCTCGGCATAAGAACGAAGTTCACAACATTCGTAAAAATTTACCAAAAAATCAAAAAATTTCGTCGATATGTATTGACGAAATTTTTTTTGTGTGCTATAATGAATCGTGTAATAAGTATTAGAGTATCTTATTGTCTTCTCTTATAAGAGAAAGAGTGGAGAATAAGATAAAAATACGGTGTATAGCCGTGTTAAAATCGAAGTTAACCAACGTTTTAAGGGGTAAACGGTGGTACTTATAAAAAATATTATTTGGAGGAATACAATGAAAAAACTCACCAAAGTTTTATTGGCGGCGTTGTTGACGTTCTGCACGACGTTGGGTCTTGCAGCTTGTAACTTCCTGCCTGGGTTCGGAACGAGCTCCAGCAGTGAAGCGCAAACGTCCAGCAGCGTTGAGTCTTCTTCGAAAGAAGAATCTTCAAAAGCCGATGAATCTTCGAAGGATGAAGAGTCTTCTCAAGCACCTGCGGATTCTTCTCAGGCACCTGCAGACTCTTCTGACGAACCTGCGGACTCTTCTCAGGCACCCGCAGACTCTTCTGACGAACCTGCGGACGACTCTTCCGAGGAAGATCCGGAACCCGTTCCTTCGTTCTACAGCAAGGAATACTACCTTGAACAGGACGACGGCACGTACAAATTGGAGGGCTTGCCGGACACTATCTTCGAACATCATAAAGATGTTCCCGTTTTAGTCGGCGACGAAGTATATTGCGATCAGAGATTGTTCTACGGATACATATTCGACGAAACGAACGAAAACAATCTTATACAGGCAGTCGTAGATAAAGAAGAAGGTATTACGCTTAGACGTTACTATAAGAAAGTTCAGCCTACCGTAGAACCTACGGACAGCGCGGCTTGGGGTACGGTAAGCGAAGAAAGCTTGTACGCATACGCAAGATACTACATCAATGGTGCCGATCACAGCACCGGTCACGGCACGAAGATCGCTTACGTATTGGATGAAGACAGCACGCTTGGACAAAATATGCAGTCCTTGAAGATGGTAGAACTTTCCGAAGAAAACCCTGTCGGCGACAGAACGGAAGGCTCCTACTATATGCTCGACATCTATAATGAAGAGCTGAATCAGCAAACGCATCAGTTCGTATTGCTTCCTATGTACGATATGGAAACGTATCAAGCGAACTGGGCAGACAATGCAGTATTGAAATTCGACGTATACTTTACGTACGATGGTTATGACCCCGAAGACCCTAACTGCGATCAACAAAGAACGTTCTACACGAATGGTAGCTATGCTCGTACGGAAAACGTAAACACTTGGTATACGTTAGAAGTTCCCCTTGCAAACCTGTACGAGAATTGGGATGAGATTTTCGATCATCCTGCTGATCAAGACTACAATGGCACGATTATGTCCTTGTTCAGTTTGAAGAGCTACGTAGGCACCGAAGTTCCTGAAAACGTACCCAAGCCCACGTTCTGGATTGGTAACTTCTCGATTGAAGAACCTTCCTACGAAGAAACGGAATGGGTATGGAATAAGATTTCCGCGAACAAGAACGGCGCGGCGTTCGTATGTAACGGTCAGCTGCAAGGCGACTGGGGTACGATTACGTATCTTGAAAGCTTCGCAGGCGCAAACGACGTTTATAAGGTTGAATCGACTTACAACAACAATCAGTTCAACGGTATCTTGGTTACGAGTATTCACGATAAAGAATATTATCAGAACATTCTTGACAACGATCCCAACGCAACGGTAAACGTAGATATGTATCGTACGGAGGAAGAAACTGTCGGTTGTAACGTTTTGCAACCCAACGGCACGTGGGCCATCAGTATGGTTGAGGCAGGAAAGTGGAACACGATCAAGATTCCTTTGCAGCACTTGGTAAACAACTGGGATAAACTTGGTCAAGGTGGCTCTTATGATGCAGGTACGTTGCTTTCGATTGGTCGCGATCCCGTTACTACTGAGGAAAACTACAGCTTCTACGTAAGCAATATTAAGATCGAAACGACGTACGCGCATCCCAATGCAGGCGAAGAACCTCCCGTAGA
>JAFTHW010000009.1 GCA_017457225.1 Clostridia bacterium
AGTCCCAAGCCCAACGGGGGTTGCCCGATTTGTTAGCGATGGTGTTGACAACTTCTTCGTTGAGACCAAGGTTCAAAATGGTGTCCATCATGCCAGGCATGGATGCACGTGCGCCCGAACGTACGGATACGAGCAAGGGGTTTTCCTTGTCGCCGAACTTCTTGCCGCAAATCTTTTCCATCTTGTCGATGTATTCCATAATTTCCGCTTGAATAGAAGGGTTGATCTGTCTGCCGTCTTCATAATACTGCGTACAAGCTTCCGTCGAAATGGTGAAGCCTTGAGGTACGGGCAAACCGATGTTGGTCATTTCCGCAAGGTTTGCGCCTTTACCACCGAGAATCTCACGCATTTTAGCGTTGCCTTCCGTGAAGAGATAGCAATACTTTTTTGCCATAATGTTTATTTCCTCCAAGTAATTTTTTCTTCGTTTGCTTTTTTACTGCAAAAAACCTCGCGCGGCAAATTTTGCGGGCGCGAATGCTTTTATGCAATTTTTACTATACTATTTTAATATAATTTCAAAGAAATATCAAGCCTTTCGATCGCTTTTTTCAAGATTTTTTGTAAAAATATTAAAATTTTCTTCCCTTTTTGCAAAAACGGGACGGAGTTCTCCCTCCGCCCCGTTCGCTTTTCTTCATTCTTTTGTTGTGATATAGCCATTCTTTAATACATTTCAAAAAACGCTTTTGTTCCTGAAAGGAGTTTTTCGTCCAACGCCCATTCTCCGTTCTTCAAAATCAAACCGAACTCACATTCTTTCGCCGCTTCGTACAGATCGTTCCCGTCGTACCC
This sequence comes from Clostridia bacterium, assembly GCA_017457225.1. Taxonomy (GTDB): domain Bacteria; phylum Bacillota; class Clostridia; order Christensenellales; family Borkfalkiaceae; genus Scatosoma. The sequence goes on from JAFTHW010000009.1 coordinate 799, forward strand.
CACGATTCGATCGGACATTTCGGATAAGATCCGCTTCGCTTCGGGCGTGAAGCGGGACGTCGTGATAAAAATCCCTCGGCAATGCTGTTTGCCTTCTTTCGCCTGCTTGCACATACACGCTCCGATAAACTGTTGCAACAACGTTTCTCCCACTACCCACAGCTTATCGTCCCCCTTGTCGGGATGCCAATTCTTGGACTGTATGTAGATGGTTTCTCTGAACCCCAACTTATCCGTCACTTCGATCTCGCCGTCAATGCCGCCGTCGTGCTCACCGCCTGAAATTTTCATACTCTCGAGCCGTCTGCCGTTTTTCATCGAATACCGCTGCAAAAGATAGACCGAATAGTATTCAAAATAATCTCCGCCTAACCAGCCGATCTTTTTCAAAAACGCTTCTTTCAGCTTTTCATCCGCAGTTTTCGCCGCTACGCGAGTCATCGGTTTTTGCGTTTTGGTTTGCAACGCTTTGCGTTCAACGGGTTTCTTCTCTACGGTCGGCTTCTTTTCTTCCGCTTTGATCGGCTCTTTAACCGACGCTTTGACCGTCGTTTTTTCCGCTTTTGGCTCGACCTTGGTCGGCTGCTCTTGTGTAACAATGGGTTTTTCAAGAGCTCTTTTCGCGGGCTTGAGCGCGCCGAACAAAAAGCTCATATCCATCACTTGATTTTTCGGCTCGGTTGCGGGCGCAGATTTCTTCGTTTCGATTGCTTCCGTTTCTTTTTGCTCGACTTTTTCCGCCGCGGCGGGCATAGGAGTTCCCTCCCCTTTCACGGGCGGAGCAAGCTCCGTTTTCGGCTCTTCCTGCTCTTTTATCGGCTCTTTGACCTCTTCGACAGGGGGTGCCTGCGCCTTGGTTTTTCTCGTCCGTTTTTTGGGTTCTTTTTCTTCTACTACGGAAAGTTCCGCTACGACGGGCGTTTCCTTCTTCTTCGCTTTTCTTCCACGCTTCTTAGGCGGTTCTTCGGTGGCGGGAATGGGTTCGGGCGCGACTTCGGGCGTGATCGGCGCGACGGGCGCAATCGGTTGCACCGGCGCGGGCGGCAACGGCTCGGCTTTCTTTTTCTCTTCCGTTTCCGTTTCTGCTTTCACTGCTTTTTTCGCTCTCTTTGCGGGCGTTTTCTTGATTTTTTCCTGCGTCGTTTCCGCTTTTATTTCTTCTTTCAACGCGTACCTGCCCCCGTTCAATACCACCGTTCCCTCTTTCTTCATAATGTCGATGACCGATCCCGCCCTGCCTTTCACGTCGTTCACGTTTTCCGTGTCCTCGCCTTTAAAGCGTTCCGCGTATAAACGGGCGGTTTCGTCAATGAGATCGTTGCTCTTCAATTCTTCTTTTTGTAATACTTCCAGAACGATTTTTTTGGTAGCGTCCTTTTTTTCAGCCCGCGTTACGGGCGCTTTGATTTCTTCTTTTTTCGTTTCCTTTTTCATAAAAATTCCTTTTTTTCGGGTGGGCAATCCCGTTTTCGTTCATTCTCCGTCGTATAGACGGATAAACTCGCCCAAGTTGTCGAATTTCAATTCCGTTTTCTCGGCTAGATACACTTTTAGCAGTCGCAAAGCGCGCTTCCTGCCTCCCTCTATCTTTCCCTCGTCAAAGAGCAGTCCGTCGCATTTGCGAAGTACGTGGTAGGTGGAAAGACTCGCTCTTTCCCCTGCTTGACAACGCTCGAACGGACCAAATCGACCGTCCGCAAAATCAAACCAGAGTTTCTCGCCGATATCCCCCTCGCACTCCTCTAAATACCCAAGGTCGATGGGATAACCGATTTCCCGAAGCGCAACGAGCAGGAACGAGATCAGCGTTTCCGCTTCGTTTTCTTCGGTCATACACAGCGTTTTTAAGCACTCGATAAAGGCGATGAACAGGCTCTCGTAGCTTTCGTTTTCGTACAGGATCCCCCGACAAACCTCTGCCGCCGCGCAAGCCGCGTAAAAACGGAGTACATCCGTTCTGAGTTCGAAAAAGCTTTCGTGTAAGTATGCAGAAGTGACGGTGTATCTTCCGTTTTTCTCCGCGAGTACGTATTCGGCGAAACAGAACGGCTGCGCGGAAAACGCGAGCTTTGCCGTGGTTTTTTTCACACCCTTGATCCCTGCCGTGAATTTGCCCATAGACGGAGAAAATAGCGTCAACAGCTTGTCGTTGTCCTTATAATCGAGGGTTTGTAACACGATCGCGTCCGTCTTGATTTCCATTCGCCTTGTTCCTTAGTCTTTCTTTCGCGTTAAATCGTAATAGAGCATATAGTAGTTCACGCTGCCCGTTTTTTTGAACAGCTCCCACGCCGTTTTTGCCGCGGCGTTTTCTTCCCGTTTATCCCGCATAAACTCCCTCCGTTATCATTGTGCGGAAGAGAGGGATTTTTATACGCTGGAAGACTCCGCCAAAGCTTACTCTTTCGGCTCGTCGTAGCCGTATTCTCTAATGAGGCCGATCTTATCCCGCCAATCCTCTTTGACCTTGACGTACGTCGTCAAAAATACTTTCGCGCCGAGGAATTTTTCCATATCCTGACGGGCGAACGAGGATACTTCTTTGATCGCCCTACCTTGCTTTCCGATCAAGATCGCCTTGTGATTGGCTCTTTCGCAAACGATGTCGAGATTCACGTCGTACACGCCGTTTTCTTGCAGCTCGAAATTGTTAATGACGATGGCGATGCCGTGAGGGATCTCTTTGTCGAATTTGAGCAAGATTTTCTCACGCATAATCTCGGAGATCATAAACCGCTCGCTCTTATCCGAAACAATGTCCTGCTCGAAAACTTTCTCGCCCTCGGGCATCTGCTTGACCAAAAATTCTTTGAGCGCGTTTACGTTCTTGCCCTTTCTCGCCGAAACGGGGAATACGTCCACGTCCAGCCCCGAATCGGAAAATTTCGCCATATCGGGAGGGATATTTTCCTTGAGCATAATGTCGATCTTCGTATAGGCAACCGCCATTGGAATATGGAGGGACTTATATTTGCGAATGAGCGCAAAATCCTCCTCGCCGATCCCGTCGTGACCGTCGAGAACGTATAAGATAAAATCCACCGAACGAGCGCTGCTCTCCGTCGTTTTCATCATCATATCCGTCAACGCGTTCCGAGCCTTGTAAATCCCGGGCGTATCCACGAAGACGATCTGATAATCCTCTTCCGTCAATACTCCCAAAATCCGATCCCGCGTCGTTTGGGGTTTGGGAGATACGATGGACACTTTCTCCCCTACCATTACGTTGATGAGCGTGCTTTTGCCCGCGTTCGCTCTGCCGATTACCGCAACGTATCCGCTTCTCATAATTTGCTTCGTTTCCTCCGATTTTCCTATTTCTTACAATTCTCTTTGTACGGTTTGTCCCGCCGGTACTACGAATTTTTTACCCTCGTACGTTACGTACACGTCAATAGAGCTGGGATTATGTACGGCCTTCCCTTCTACGCTCCATTCCAAGCTTTGGAACGCCTGCACGTACGCGTACAGCTCGCCCGTCGTCACGTGCCAAATGTCCTCGCGGCCGCCGACGATCTGTCCGAATTTGTCGATAATATCCCAATTCTGATCGCGGAAAAATTCCGAACTGTGTCCCCACAAACAGAACCATTTTACAGATTGATTGAACCAACTCCACCAGCACTCGTAATCCACTTCCATATCCACGAATTTCTGCGCGAGTTCCAACAGTTTTTCGTCGTTATGATGGCAGGTAGGGTGCATTTTCAACCAATCCTTTGGCAGCTCGAAATTATGGGTATCGTTGATCGTGCGCGAATACACGATGCCGCATTTTTTCAGTACGTCCAACGTGTCGTCGTCGTACGTTCCATACGCGTACGCCATACCTTTGATCACTCGTCCGAACATCTGCTCCAGCGTTCTCCGATCGAACAATACGTCGTTCATTTTCGTCGCCGTGTCGTACGCAGGCAACGACAAATGCTTGTACCCGTGCACGGCGACTTCGTGCCCGGAATTTTGATACGTTTCCACGCATTGTTCCGCCGTCAAACGACCGTGAAGATACTCCTCTTGATACGGTTTTTCCGCCATTTGTCCGCTGTTGAGATTGAACGTACCCTTGAGCCCGTACTTGTCCATTCTTTCAATCAGTTGAGGATCGAACATCATTCCGTCGTCATAACTGAGCGTTACCGCCTTGTATCTGAATCCGGGAAACATCATATACGCCGTAGTCATCGTTTTTCTCCTTATTCTCTCGTAATGCCGAGTTTTTTTAAAACCGTTTCTTCTTGCTCCCGCATCTCCGCTTGGTCGGCATCGTTCATATGATCGTAACCAAGACAATGCATCATTCCGTGTACCAACAAATAGTGCAGTTCTCTTTTATAGGAATGTCCGTATTCCTCCGCCTGCTCTCTCGCCCGATCGCAACACACGACGATCGAACCGAGAAACAAATTCCCCTCCTCGTCGATATCCAAAGGAAAGTCTTTGCGTTTGAGCGTTTTGCCTTTAATCTCATCGAGCGCAGGATAACTGAGCACGTCCGTCACTTTATCCGTGTCGCGAGTCTCGCGGTTGAGCCGACGAATCTCTTCTCCGTCCACGAACACGAACTCCACGGCAAGGGGAACGTCCGATTTCACGAATCCGCTCATCGCCTCTTCGAGCGCGAGCGTGTCCGCGCTGGAAAGCTCCTCCCCCTCGTGGTAAATATCAAACTTTATCATACGTTCTCCCCTTTCGTGCCGCTCTCCGTCCGCTTATACTTGATGTTGGGATATTTGATGCGGTGATGGTGTACGCCCGTCAACGTATTCACAAGCGCCTGACGAATCTTCGTTAAGTCCGCCATTGTAATATCGCATTCGGCGAACTGCTCCAAATCCATACGCTCTTCAATGACGCCTCGAATGGCTTTTTCCGTTTCCTCGGGCGTACGCGCATTCACTGCACGGACTGCCGCCTCCGACGCGTCCGCGATCATAACGATCGCCGCCAATTTCGTCTGCGGTTTGGGACCCATATACGAAAAGTCTTCAATGTTCAACTCCCCGTCCGTCATTTTCAACGCTTTCGCATAAAAATAGCGAATGGGCATCGTGCCGTGATGTTGTATAGCGATGTCCGCCAAAAATTCAGGCAAGTGATGGGCTTTGATGAGCGAATAGCCGTCCTTTGCGTGGGAGCGGATAATATCCGCCGAAAGTTCGGGAGTAAGTTCGTCGTGGAGATTGTATTCGCCTTGGTTTTCGGTGAAGTGCTCGGGATAATGCAATTTTCCGACGTCGTGGTACAGCGCTGCTGCGCGGGCGTAATCTACGTTCTCCCCGATCGCCGCCGCGCTCGCTTCCGCGAGCTGGGAAACCATCATCGAATGATTATACGTGCCGGGGGCTTGCTGTTTGAGTTTTCTTAAAATTTTTGCGTCCGAGCTCGTCAATTCACGCAAGCGATAGACGGTCAGGCAGTTGAAGATCCGCTCAAAAAGAGGCAGAAGCGCGATAAAGATGACCGTGGACATTACGCCGCCAAACAAGCCGTAACCCATTTGCGTAACGATACGGTAGAAATTATTCGCTTCGCCCGTCAGCGAGTAACCGCCTTTGATCAGCGTGGAAAGCTCCAATAGCAAAATGATGAGATCGATGGGGAATACGATCAATATCCCGATGAGGACAATATGGAATCTCGTTCGGGATCTCGCCGCGAAGAAGATCGCGATCATACCTGCCGAGAAAGAAATGATCAAAGAAGAATAACACTCCGTCGCCGCGATCGCGTTTGGACCTGCGAACGTGTCGACAATGAACATAAACAACGACGCGACGATCGTCATAAAAATCGCCTCTCTTCTGCCAACCAAGACGTAGATCAAAAGCGCGACCAAAGCGACCGGTCTTGCGTAAATATCAAACTGATATCCGATCACGTACGTCAATACGACGTAGAAATCCAGAATGGTAAACAACAACGCGATGTTCCTGCCGCTCAAAAGCATCGTCCTGTTCTCGAACAGGAAATAGAAATACATAATCACGACAAGGAGCAACGAACAGAACATCGAATACAGATAATCCGCGCCGTGCTCTTTCATAATCTCGCCCAGCTTGGACAATCGGTTGCCCCACAACAGCGCAGCCGTGATCAACATCAGAATCACGAAATGCATAAAGAACAGCCACGCGCTCTTCAACGCGTCCTTTCTCGTCCATTCTTTGCCGAATTCTTTTACAGCCATCTTTGGTTTACTCTCCTTCCGCGTCCGTTACGCGGTCCGTTTCGCCTCGTTTGTCCGTAGGCTTGCCCTTGCGTTTTTCCGCCTCTTCGCCGTCTTTCTCGTACGCGCGGATAATCCGCATAACCAACGGATGTCTTACGACGTCTTTCGCCGTGAGTTTACATACCGCGATCCCCTCTACGCCGTTTAAGATCTTCGTGGCGTGGACGAGTCCGCTCGCCTTGCCGTCCAAATCGATCTGCGTGACGTCGCCCGTCACTACCGTTTTACTACCCTCGCCCATACGCGTCAAGAACATCTTCATTTGCTCTTTCGTCGTATTTTGCGCTTCGTCCAAAATAATGAACGCATTCGACAGCGTTCTGCCTCGCATATAAGCAAGCGGCGCGACTTCAATCGCTCCCCTCTCCATCAGCTTTCCGTACGTTTCCAAGCCCAAAAGCTCTTGCAAGGCGTCGTACAAGGGACGCAGGTACGGATCGACTTTCGTTTGCAGATCCCCGGGCAAAAACCCGAGCTTTTCGCCCGCTTCCACTGCGGGGCGGGTGAGTATGATCTTTTCCACCTGTTTATTTTTAAACGCCGCAACCGCCATACAAACGGCAAGATACGTCTTTCCCGTTCCCGCAGGCCCTACGCCGAAAATTACCGTGTTCTTCTTGATCGCTTCCACGTAATTTTTTTGCCCGACCGTCTTGCACTTGATCTGTTTTCCTCGCGAAGTGACCGCAATCACGCCGCCCGTCAACAGCGCGATCTCGTCCGCTCTGCCCTCTTTGGCTAGCTCGATACAATACGCCATTCTTCCGCCGTCGATCTCTTCCCCGCTCTCCACGAGTTTTAAAAGCGCCGACAATACTTTCATTCCGAGTTGGACTCCTTCTTCCGAGCCCTCGAGCTTAATCTTTACGCCGTCCACGTACGCAACGACGCCGAGCTCCCTCGAAAGAAAATTCAAATTCTCGTCGTACGCGCCCAAAATTTTCGTCAGCTTGTCCAACGACTTCACGTCTATCTTTTCGCTTGTCTTACTCTTTGACAACGTCATCTTCCGTCCTCTTTACAAATTCATTTTTTCCACCGCCGTATAGCGGATTTTTACGTGAAACGTTCCGTCTTGTTCCGTTACGCTCTTTTCCGTAATCTCGTCGCCGTCCCCAAGTTCTAGCGCCAAGTACGCCTGCGCGAACGCGCTTTCTGCATCGGACGCTTCTATCTCCGCCTCGTACTCACACGCAATACGCGCGCGTGCAATGACTTCCACCCGAATTTTTTCTTCCGAAGCGGTCTTGAAATAATTCCCTACGAGCGGCTCGCCCGCTTGAATCGTCTCGCCCGCCTTTTTTAATGGCGTACCGCAAAGAACGGTCAAGCTCAACAGCGTTCCGCTACGCAAAGCGCGCATCTCCCCGCGCTCACGTTTGGAAATAGCGAATTCGTTCGTGCGGATCTCTACCTTGACCACGCTCCCCGTCTTTTTGACCGAACAGAACTCCACGCCGTCTAAAGATAGAATTTTTGAGCAGATCAGATCCACGTTCTTGCTTTCGTAACGCTGAAACGGCGCGATTCCGCCCTCTTCAAGCGCCATCGCCGCCTCTCTTGCGTAGACCGTAGAACCCGTAAACTCCACGCCGTAGACGTAGCTTTGCGAAAACGTCGTCGCCGCCAAAAACAGGAGTCCGCCAAGGATCAAGCCCACCCGAGAACGTAGCGTTTCTATCGTTTTTCCAAGCCCGACCGCGCCTATTTTTTTGACGACGTACGGACTATATACAGCTCCATTATAACACACATTCGGATAAATTGCAAAAACTTTTTCGGTATCTTTTTTATCCACGCGTAAAAGGATACGGTTTTTTTCCACTTTCCGCGCGTCGTAGACGGGAATCCCCGCGCGACGGAGGCGCAGTAGCGCGCGCTCGGGAGATAAACCCTCGATACTGATTTCGTCTCGGAAGGACCACGACACCGTTACTTCCCTCCTTTTTTAGGAACGTTTTCGCTGCCGTGGAGTTCGCTTCTCACGCAAAAAATTCTGCCTGCGATCTGCAAATCTCCGTCGTAATATTTTTTGATGCGTAAATTTTCCCCCTCGGCGATCACGCTCGAATTGGGAAAATACACGACGACGCTCTGCGGAGAAAAATCTCCCACCGCTTTCACGCCCTCGAAATATCCGCCGCCGTTCGGGACAACCGTATATCTCGCCGTTGACATTCCTTCAACGTCTTTGAAAATCTCGTCGTATAACCGCATCTCTTTCTCCTTTTCCGCCTTTTTCAGTATATGTGAAAAGGGAAAAAGATATGACAGCTGAGATACTCCGTTTAAGAAAACTGTCCGTTGTAGAGCTGCGCGTACTCCCCGTTTTTCGCCAGAAGCTCCGCGTGCGTACCCTGTTCGACGACTTTGCCCGATTTCATCACGAGGATTTTATCCGCGTGTATGATCGTGGAGAGTCTATGCGCCACGACGAACGAAGTTCTTCCGCGCATAAGCGTCGTGAACGCGTCGCTGATCTTGATCTCCGTTCGGGTATCGATCGACGACGTAGCCTCGTCGAGAATGAGCATAGACGGCAACGCCAACATAATTCTCGCAATACAAAGGAGTTGTTTTTGTCCCTCGGAGAGGTTTCCGCCCTCTTCGCCGAGCATCGTGTCGTACCCGCTTTCCATACGCTTGATAAAGCCGTGGGCGTGCGCCGCTTTCGCCGCCGCTTTCACTTCCTCGTCGCTTGCGTCGGGCTTGCCCATTTTAATATTCTCCGCCACCGTGCCCTTTTTCAGCCACGTTTCTTGCAAGACCATTCCGTAATTTTTCCGCAACGATCTTCTCGTGAGCGTTCTCACGTCCTTGCCCTCGACTTTCACAGCTCCGCCTGTCACGTCGTAGAACCGCATCAGTAGATTGATAAGCGTCGTTTTACCGCTCCCCGTCCGTCCGACGATGGCGATCCGCTGTCCCGGCTTTACCGTCAAGGACAAGTCCTCGATCAAAGGTTTATCCTGCGAATAGGAGAAATCTACGCTGGCAAGCTCGACGTTGCCGATGGCGTTTGTAAGCTCCTCTCTCCCCTCGTCCGAAACCTCTTCCGTTTCGTCTACGAGTTCGAAAATTCTCGTCGCGCAGGCAAACGCGCTCTTGAGTTCGGTAATGACACCCGAAATCTCGTTAAACGGTTTCGTATATTGATTTGCGTACGATAAAAACTTTGTCAATCCGCCGACGGTAAATCCACCGCCGATCACCGACAACGCGCCGAGCAGCGCCACCAACGCGTACACGAGGTTGTTGATAAAGCGCGTAGACGGATTGGTCATAGAGGAATAGAACGTCGCTTTGAGCGCCGCTTTTTCGAGCTTTGCGTTGATCTCGTCGAACATCGCCTGATTCTCGTCCTCGTGCGAGAACGCCTGCGTGGTCTTGAGCCCCGAGATCGCCTCTTCTACGAACGAGATCTGCTCCCCTCGGCGCTGCGCTTGTTCTTGGAAGAACTTATACGTGTGCGTAGACACGAACCGCGCCACGAACAACGAGGCGGGGGATACCAACACGACGACGAGCCCGATCTTCCAATTCGTCAAAAGCATCAAAGCCACCGTGCCAAAAATGGTCAATACACCGCTTACAAACTGCGTAAAACCCATCAACAGTCCGTCGGAAAACTGTTCCGCATCCGCTACCACACGGCTCACCGTATCCCCGTGCGAATGGGAATCCACGTATCGTAACGGCAACGAGCCGATTTTGTCGAACGCGATTTTTCGTAAATCCCGTACGACGTTACAGGAAATCCGATTGTTGCAAAGACTCGCCAGCCATTGCGATACCGCAGCCGCCGCTACGGCAATCCCCGTTTTTACAAACAAAGCTTTCAGCTCATCCCAAAAAACGGCGTTCTTTTCGACGATACAGTCGATCGAATCCCCTAAAAAGATGGGCACGAGCAACGTCGCCGCCACCGCCGCCGCCGTAAACAGCAGCGAGCCGATCAGCGAAAGCGGATATTTGCCAACAAGTTGTAAAATGCGTTTCAGCACTCCGCCCAAGCGGGTGCTTTTCACGGAAGAACGGTTTGTCATACGGCTTGCCCTCCCGCTTTTTCGTCGTATTGCGAATCGTAAATTTCGCGATACGTTTCACAACCACTTAAAAGTGTATCGTGCGTACCGATCCCCATCACTTTTCCGTCATCTAGCACGACGATCTTGTCCGAATCCCGTACCGACGACGCGCGTTGGGAAACGATGAACACCGTCGTTTTCAATTCTTTTAAACCCTTACGGAGCGCCGCGTCCGTCGCGTAATCGAGCGCGGAGGACGAGTCGTCCAAAATCAAAATATCGGGATTTCTGACCAGCGCTCTGGCGATCGTGAGCCGTTGCTTTTGTCCGCCCGAGAAGTTCTTTCCGCCCTGTTCTACGGGCGCGTCCAACCCACCCTTTTCTTCAATGACTTCCGCCACCTGCGCAATCCTCGCCGCCGCCATTAACTCTTCGTCCGTCGCGTCCGCTCTGCCCCAAAGCAGGTTTTCGCGGATCGTGCCTTTGAACAGCGTCGCCTTTTGCGGTACGACTCCGATACGTTCCCGAAGCATTCGCTGCATACCTTGTTCCTGCACGCTCCTGCCGTCAACGCGTACCTGCCCGCTTCTTACGTCGTAAAAATGGGGAATGAGATTGACAAGCGTGGTCTTGCCGCTGCCCGTACCGCCGATTATCCCGACCGTTTCTCCTTTCTTAACGCTGAACGTCACTCCCTCAACAGCGTTGTCCGCGCCCTCGACGTAACGCATCGTCACGTTGTCGAATACGACGAAATCCTCTTGTATCGCCGCTTGATCCTCCGTTACGCAAAGGGAGGATTGCATATTCAAAACCGCCTCCACGCGGTTTCCGCAAGCCGCCGCCTTGGTGACCGTCACGATCAGGTTGGCAAGCTTGATCAGCTCAATCAAAATTTGCCCCATCAAATTATAGAGCGCGAGTACGCTACCCTGCGAAAGAGAGCCCATTTCTACCTGAATCGCGCCCGACCAAATGAGCCAAATCGTCGCGGCGTTCACGATCGCGTACGTCAGCGGATTGGTAATATTCGCAATTCCGCCTACGAATTTACGACTCTTCGTCAACTCGTCGTTGCGCTCGGAGAAGAGTTTTCGCTCCTCGTCTTCCAGACAAAACGCGCGGAGCACTCTTGCGCCCGTCAGGTTTTCACGCGTGGAAAGAAGTACTTTGTCCAGCTTTTCCTGCGCTCGCCTATACAAGGGCATACAGATAAACATCACCGCATACACGACCGCGGCGAGCGCCACGATTGTAAGCGCAAAGATACCGATGGAGTCGGGGGACACGAAATACGCCGTGAGCATCGCGCCGAACACGATGAACGGGGAACGCAAAAACAATCGGAGCGTCAAATTGATGCCCGATTGCAATTTATCCACGTCCGACGTCATTCTCGTTAGCATCGTTGCCGAGCCCAACGTATCGACGTCTTTATAGCTGAGGGATTGGATCTTGCGGAACAGATCCCGTCTGAGCCCTGCCGACACGCCCGTAGCCGTCCGCGCCGCAAAATACTGCGCCGCGACCGCAAAGGCAAAACCCAACAACCCGAACAAACCAAGTACGCCGCACATTTTAAAAACGTACGGTTTGTTTGCGTACGGGTACGCTCCCCCTACGCGTTCGCCGAGTCCTTTATCCACGATCAGCCCGACGATAATAGGCACAAGCAGTTCAAAGGTCGCCTCCAATAATTTGAAAAACGGACCTAAAAGGCTCTGCCATTTATACGGTTTGAAATAGGTCAAAATTTTCTTCATATCTTTGATATTATACCACGAAAAACGCGCGAAAGCAAGAAAATTTACTTCCTTATAAAAAAGAGAGCGTCAAAAAAACGAAAAAAGAACGGAAAAAATTCCCTTTCTTCCGTTCTTTGGATATTTTTGAGCCATCGGGGTTTATTCGTTCACCGACAAAAACTCGTAAAGTTCTTTATAATACCCGATCGTTTCCAATCTCTGACCGTCCTCGGTAGAGGTCTTACGCTCGTTGGCTTTATACATTCTCCAATCGTTGATATACTTATTCGCAAAAATCAAATTCACGATAAACAACACGAAGGAAACCGAGCCTGCGATAATCGTAGGCAAAACGTATTCGTTCGTTCTCGTCGAAGAAATTTTTAAACCGAATACGAGGGTGAATACGAGCGCTGCAATGAGCGGAACAGCGGCGATCGCAAGCCGCAAAAACGAGCCTTTTCGACGCCCTTTCAAAATTTCACGGCGCAACGTAGTTTTTCTCTCCAACTCCTCCGCAAGCGGCGTTTCTTCCGCAGTCAACTCCTCCAAGCGTTTTTTAAATACGTCCGAATACTTTTGACGGATTTTTTCCACCGCTTCCGTTCCGAGGTCGTATTCCAAACTCTCCGCGCCTGCTTCGGCGTATTCTTCGATCAAAACGTCGGGCTCGGTAAAGTCCGCCGTCTTCGCGCGCCAATACCCGACGGAAGCCTCCGTTGCAATCCCGTCCAGCTGCAACGCTTTTTCGTATTTGAGTTCCGCCGCGTGAAAACTCCTTAAAGAGAGTAACTCCTCGCCCTCTTTACAGATTTTTTCATACTCCGCCTTGCGTTCCGCCGCTTCCCGTTCGCGTTTTTGGATCAACGCAAGCGCTTCTTCGGGGCTTAAGCCCACCAACTCTTCGTCGTCCTCGTCCATCGCAAACACGGGGAATTTCAAATCAATTTCGTCCGCTTCGTCGGTCTCAACGGCGTTTTCCGTTTCTGCTTCGGAAACGTCCTCCGCCAGCTCGTCCGTGGCGTCTACGTAACCGTCTTTCGTCTTTTTTAAGCGAATTCCTCTTCCGTATTCGTCGTCGATAATTCTTTCTTCCATTTTTTCTTTTCCCTCCGTGGAGTTCTTTTTATTTTTCTATCGCGCTTTCGATTTCCTCGTCCGATAATACGAACGGGTTCTTTAGCGACAGTTTTTTGTCTTTGCGTTTTACCGTACGGAATACGTACGTGCGGAATTTTCCTTTATAGCGACTCTTCGCCCAATCGCACAGCTCCCGCGTTTCAAACAACGCCAAAACACAACTGCCCGAGCCGGTCATCACCGCGCCGAGCGGCGAGAACGACAACGCTTCTTCGTACGCTTTCAAAACGTCGGAATTGAGCGCGGTTGCAGGCGCGAATAAATCGTTCGTCAAGTACCTGCCCGCTGCGTTTACGTCGTTTTTAGAGAGCGCCGCAATACAGTTTTCCGTTGCGTTTTCTATGCGCGATTGCGGTTTTCCCATTTGATCGTAGCGTTTGTAACACTCTTTCGTCAACACATCTGACTGCGGACAGATCGCCAAAAAATACAGCTCCGAAAATAGGTCGAGCGGGGTGACGAGATTTCCCCGTCCCTGCATACGGGCAAAACCGCCCGACAGCATATACCGACAATCGCTCCCCAGCGTATCCGCCAGCTCCGCAAGTCCTTTTTCGTCGTCGATCCCATACAGCTTCGCCATTCCGAGCAGTACGCCGGCAACGTCCGCGGACGAGCCGCCAAGCCCCGCGCCCATCGGAATATTTTTATAGACCGTGATTTGCGCGCCCCCGCTACCGTATTTTTTCGAAAACGCTTCCGCCGCTTTTAAGGCGTTGTTGTTTTCGGGCGGGATTTGCTCGCTACCCATTCCTTTCATCGTCACGGCCGAGAGCTTGTCTTTACGCTTTTTCAAGGTGATAAGATCGAATAAGTCCACGCTTCCCACGAGGGAGTCCAAACGGTGATACCCGTTCTCTTCGCCCACGATCTCCAACGTCAGATTGATTTTTGCGTACGCCTTGATCCTTACCACTCTTGTCTCCGTCCGTAGATTGAAAATTGCGGCGGGGAACTCCCCGCCGCTTTGGTTCGCTCTATTCTATTGTACCACATTTTTTCGCAAATGACAATGATTTGCAAAGATTTTATTCGATTTGGCGGTAAATAAAAATTCTTTCGCCCTCTTTGACGGGGAATTCCAGCTCGGGATTGCTCTTTTGCAAACTCTCGGGCGTACAGGAAAGCCGTTTCGCCACTTGCCAAAGATCTTCGCCTGCCTTGGGGATAAACACCGACACCGCGCTGTCGTTCTCACCGTACGCCTCCCCCTCGATCGCTTCGCCAACGTACGACCATTCCGAAGTTCCGTACGCGCGGACGCAAACTTTTACCGTCGCTTCCGCCTCCGTTTCGCCGTTCTTTTTCCGACGGACGTTGAGTCCGCAGACCATACAATCCGCTTCCGCTTCCTCACCCTCTATATCGAGCGGGAACGCAATCGGCAAAGACAACGTCGTCGCCTTATATCCACCCTCTTGCCCGCGGAGCAGGACTTCCGCCTGTAATACGCCCTCCGCCTCAAAACCGCGTTCGGTTTTTTTACAAGCGATCTCCGCGCGCGGCAATACCGCCGCCTGCAACAAATACTCTCCGTCAATTTCAGGGGAAAGCGCGGAAAGACCGCTGACACGCTCCACGCATTTCGTCGTATTCATTAAATACCTGCCCCTGTCGTTTACCGTTTTCAAGGTCAGCTCTGCGGCCGTGCAGAACGCGTCGCTCACCGCGGCAAACTTATCTTGGATATACAGGAAACAATCCGCCGACAAGCAATACGAGAGCGTCATTTTGCTCCTGCCCTTTTCCTCGTCCGTACCCGCCGACAAAAAGGCGGATTTTACGTTCACGACGGCGCACGCGGATACGCTGCCGAATACGTCCTCGCTGGGAACGGTCATACGGAACGGAATCAGCCGTTCGTACGAGCAAACCGTTTCGTCCTTTTTCAACACGCACACATTGAGATTGATTTCCCCTTCGATATCCAGCTGTCCTACGCTCACGGATACACGCGTAACCACGGCGTTTTCGCTGTGGAGAAGTACGTCCCCGACGTAGTCCGTTTCAAATTCGTCCTCCCCTTCCGTTTCACCTGAAACGCAGACGGTTTTGCAAAGTTTGACTTCTTCGGTTTTCGCCACGATTCCCTCGCCGCCGACGAGGTATTCTATCTGTTTCCCGCCGTACACGAACACGTCCGCGCCGATGATGACGGACACGTACAATCCCGAGCCCTCGCGGCGGTACGATACGTTTTCCGAACGCAAAAATACCTTGGCAAAACAAGCGGGCGTAACGTCCGAGCCCTCCGCTTTATGAAAGAACTCCGCGCCGCGCTCCGCGCGGCAAATTTTACGCTCGCCGTCCTCGTAAACGACGGTCAGAAGCAGTTTGCCTTTATAGCGCGCTTCGCCGTCCGCGCAAGAACACTCGGTCGGGATCGCTTTCGCGTACACGGCAAGAATCCCGTTGATCTCGCTACCCGGCAAGCGGCATTCTACAATGGATTGACTTTGCAAGCGGCAAATTTCGCCTGTATAACGATAAGTTTCATATTGCGGTTTGATTGACATTTTGCTCTCCCTTTTTTCGATTTCGTTGCCTTTTATCGTATGAAGAAAGCGCAAAAAATAGAACGAAACAAAAAAACTCTTCTCTCTTTTTGGGAGTTTTTCCCTTTTTGAAAGCATAAAAAACTCCGTTTTCGGGAATACTCGTACTATGATCAAACCGAGTAAAAATATCGCAGACGTTAAACAAATGGTAAAAGATTGCTCGGCGCAACGGGTCGCCGTGCGAGTCAATCTCGGCAGAAACAAGAGCGTTAGTTTTTCAGGCGTGCTTTCGGGAATTTATCCCGCCTTATTCACCGTCAAACCCGACGACGAGGATTTTTTGGGCAAAACCGCCTATTCCTATTCGGACGTACTTTGCGGAAACGTAAAAATCCAACGCCTGTAACGCTCTATCGTCAACGCCCGCCCACGCGTGAATGCGTGGGCGGGCGTTTTTGTTCTTTACAATATTTTCTTTAAAAACCGTCCCGTGTAACTGCGTTCGACGTTCGCCACTTCTTCGGGCGTGCCTTGACACACGATCTCGCCGCCGCCGTCGCCACCCTCGGGTCCTAAATCAATGATATGGTCCGCCGTTTTGATGACGTCGAGGTTGTGTTCGATGACCAGCACCGTGTTGCCGCCCTCGCGCAATTTCAATAAAATCTTAATGAGCTTTTCTACGTCGTACGCGTGCAATCCCGTCGTCGGCTCGTCTAAAATATACAACGTCTTTCCCGTGGAACGGCGGGCGAGCTCGGTTGCGAGCTTCACGCGTTGTGCTTCGCCTCCTGAAAGAGTCGTGGAACTCTGTCCTAGCTTGATATAGCCCAAGCCCACTTCGTTGAGCGTTTTGATCTTATTGTAGATAGCAGGTATGGGTTGAAAGAACTCACAAGCCTCTTCCACCGTCATTTCCAAAACGTCGGAAATGCTCTTGCCCTTGTATTTGACTTCCAGCGTTTCCCGATTATACCGCTTGCCGCCGCACACTTCGCAGGGTACGAAAATGTCGGGCAAAAAGTGCATTTCGATCTTGATAATGCCGTCGCCGAAACAATGTTCGCATCTGCCCCCCGAAACGTTGAACGAAAACCGCCCCGCTTTATATCCTCTCTCCTTGGCGTCGGGAGTCATCGCGAACAGATCGCGAATGGCGTTGAATACGCCCGTGTACGTCGCGGGATTACTCCTCGGCGTACGCCCGATCGGGGATTGGTCGATCCCGATCACTTTGTCGAAATACTCCACGCCCTCCATCGTATCGAAGTTGCCGCAAGCGTGCTTCGCGCCGTTGAGTTTATTCGCCAGACAGGGATAGACGATCTCGTTGACGAAGCTGGATTTTCCGCTCCCCGAAACGCCCGTAACCGCCGTAATGAGTCCAACGGGTACTTCCACGTCGATATTTTTTAAATTGTTTTGTTGGCAACCGCGGACTTTGAGCCACTTATCCGTCGGCGTTTTCCGCGCCGTTGGCGTTTCGATCTTTCGTCTGCCCGCAAGGTAGTCGCCCGTGATGGACAACGGCTCGTTCATAATATCTTCCTGCGTACCGCAAGCTACCACTTCGCCCCCGTGTACGCCCGCTTTCGGACCAATGTCCACGATATAATCCGCCGCGCGCATCGTGTCCTCGTCGTGCTCGACGACGATCAAGGTATTCCCCAGATCCCGCAAGCCTTTGAGGGAATTGAGCAATTTCTCGTTATCCCGTTGGTGAAGCCCGATGCTCGGCTCGTCCAAAATATACAATACGCCCGTGAGCGCGCTACCGATCTGCGTTGCCAAACGGATACGCTGACTCTCGCCGCCCGAAAGCGTCGCCGCCGTTCTCGTGAGCGTGAGATAGTTGAGTCCCACGTTCCTCAAAAAGCCCAAGCGACTGTTGATCTCTTTTAAAATCGCGTCTGCGATCAAATGCTCGGTATGCGTGAGCGTTCCCGAAAGTTCGTCCATAAACTCGCATAAGTTATCCACCGTCATATCGCAAACTTCGTGGATATTCTTATTTCCAACGGTGACCGCCAACGCTTCTTTCTTCAAACGCTTTCCGTGACAGCCGTCGCAAGGCGCGTTCCGCATCAAACGCTCGATGTCGCTCTTGACTCCGTCCGAAGTCGTCGTGCCGTAGCGTCGTTGCAGGTTGTTTACGTACCCCTCCCACGTCTTTTTAAAACTGCCGCTAAACGAACGGGTATGGTACTGCATATCCACTCGCTCGTCGCTGCCGTACATCAAAATATCGTACACTTCTTTGGAAAGCTCCTGTACGGGTACGTCTAAAGAAAAGCCGTAGGCTTTGGAAAGCGCCGTCAGTTCCATAAGCGCCATCGAAGTCGAGCCTAAATTCCAGCCCGTCACGCGCATCGCGCCCTCGCGGAGAGTTTTCGTTTTGTCGGGACAAATGAGATCGGGATCGACGAAATGCCGAAAGCCCAACCCCGAACACTTGGGACAAGCGCCGTACACGGTATTGAACGAGAACATTCTCGGCTCAATCTCCTCGAGCGATACGCCGCAATCGGGACAGGCGTAGTTGACGGAATATAAATCCTCTTTCCCCTCGCAATCAATGATCACGAGCCCATTCGCCAATTTCAACGCGCTTTCCAAACTGTCCGTGAGGCGTTTTTGCACGGTGGGTTTGACTACCAATCGATCTACGACTACCGAAATATTGTGCTTGATATTTTTTTCGAGCTTAATCTCCTCTTGCAGATCGTACACGATTCCGTCGATTTTGACTCTGCCATAGCCGCTCTTTTTAAAGCCCGCTAACTCCTTGATGTATTCCCCTTTTCTGCCGCGAACGACGGGCGCGTTGACGAGGATCTTACTCCCCTCGGGCATCGCCATCACCCGATCGCAGATCTCGTCTACCGTCTGGCGGCGGATCTCCCGACCGCATTGAGGACAATGGGGAATCCCGATCCGAGCGAACAGCAGACGGAAATAATCGTAAACTTCCGTGACCGTGCCCACCGTGGAGCGGGGATTTCTCGAAGTGGTTTTTTGGTCGATGGAAATGGCGGGAGAAAGTCCGTCGATGCTCTCCACGTCGGGTTTTTCCATTTGTCCCAAAAACTGCCGCGCGTACGAAGATAAACTCTCTACGTATCTTCTCTGTCCCTCTGCGAAAATGGTATCAAACGCCAACGTCGATTTACCGCTCCCCGAAAGCCCCGTAAATACCGTCAAGCGGTTGCGGGGAATGGTTACGTTGATATTTTTTAAGTTGTTTTCTTTCGCCCCTCTTACGACGATCTCTTCTTGCATAATCCGCCTCTTTCTTTGACTATTTCTTTTGCGCTTTGCGGAGCTTGGCTTTCAACTCCGCGATCCGTTCCCGAATCTCGATCGCGCGCTCAAAGTCGAGCTGTCCGCTCGCCACTTTCATCAGCGCCTTGAGTTTTTCGATCTCGTCGGGAATCTCCTGCATCTTTATATCGTCCGCAAACGATTTCTTCTTCGTGATATTGAGCGTGGACTTGACCTCTTTGATAATGGTTTTGGGTACGATGCCGTGCAGAGCGTTGTATTCGCTTTGTACCTTTCGTCTGCGCTCGGTTTCCCCGATCGCGCGTTTCATACTGTCCGTAATCACGTCGGCGTACATCACCACGCGCCCCTCGCTGTTTCGCGCCGCTCTGCCGATGGTTTGAATGAGCGACGTGTCGCTACGCAGGAAACCCTCCTTGTCCGCGTCAAGAATGGCTACCAGCTTGACCTCGGGCAAGTCCAAGCCCTCGCGGAGTAGGTTGATACCGCAAAGTACGTCGAATTCCCCAAGCCGAAGCCCGTTCACGATGTCGATACGCTCCAACGTCTCCACGTCGCTGTGCATATATTTGACTTTGACGGAGTGTTCCTTTAAATAATCGGTGAGTTCTTCCGCCATTTTTTTCGTGAGTGTGGTGACAAGGACTCTGCCGCCGCCGCTAACCACGGTGCGGATCTCGGACAACAGATCGTCGATCTGTCCTCTCGTGGGCTTGACTGTGACTTCGGGATCAAGCAGACCCGTCGGGCGAATCAACTGTTCCACCGTTTGACCTGCCTGCTCCAGCTCGTAGGGCGCAGGCGTAGCGGACACGCAGACAAGCTGCGGTACGCGCGCGTCGAACTCGTCGAACGTCAACGGGCGGTTGTCATACGCCGCCTGCATACGGAATCCGTACTGTACGAGATTTTTCTTTCTCGAAAGATCCCCGTGATACATCGCGCGGATCTGCGGAATCGTCATATGGCTCTCGTCGATAAACACCAAAAATTCCCCCGACGGAAAATAATCGAGCAACGTAAAAGACGGCTCGCCCGGCGTTCTGCCGTCGAAATAGCGGCTGTAATTCTCAATGCCGCTGCAATAGCCGATCTCACGCATCATTTCTAAGTCGTGCTCGGTACGCTGTTTTAAGCGTTGCGCTTCCAACAGTTTCCCCTCGTCCTCGAACGCCTTGACTTCGCCTTTGAGATCCTCTTCGATCATCGAAAGGGCGCAACGTAATTTTTCCGTTCCCACCGCGTATTGGCTGGCAGGGAAGATCGCGACGTGAGAAAGTTCGTTGAGCTTATTCCCCGTCAACGCCTCCACTTCGTAGATCTTGTCGATCTCGTCCCCGAAAAACTCCACGCGGATCGCCACTTCCGAATTGGAAGCGGGAAAAATCTCCAACGCGTCGCCGCGGACTCTAAACGTGGAGCGTTTGAAATCTACGTCGTTACGGGAGTACTGCAATTCAATGAGTTTCCGAATCAGCTCGTTTCTCTCCCATTCCATACCCGGCCGCAAAGACAGGGACAAACGGAAATATTCCTCGGGCGCGCCCAAGCCGTAAATACACGAAACCGACGCCACCACGAGCACGTCTTTGCGCTCCATCAACGACCCTGTCGCGCTGTTGCGGAGTTTGTCGATCTCGTCGTTCATACTCAAATCTTTTTCAATGTACGTATCGGTAGAGGGAATGTAACTCTCGGGTTGATAATAATCGTAATAGGAAACGAAATACTCCACGCGGTTCTCGGGAAAAAACTCACGAAACTCGTTGCAAAGCTGCGCCGCAAGCGTTTTGTTGTGCGCGATCACGAGCGTGGGACGATTGATATTGCGAATGACGTTCGCCATTGTAAACGTCTTGCCGCTGCCCGTCACGCCGACGAGCACCTGCGTACGCATTCCGTCCAAGATCCCTTCCGTCAGTTTTTCGATCGCCTGCGGTTGATCTCCCGTCGGCGAATACGGAGCGTGTAATCTGAATTCCATTTTGTATCCCCTCGAAGCTCCTTTGCAAACATTCGTTTGTATTATACCATTTTCCCAAGAAAAAGTAAAGAAAATCCGTAAGGATTTTTAAAATATCCTCTTGAGCAACCACCCGACCAAAAACGCCACCACTGCCGACGCAACCGCATAGCAGAGTTTCAAAGTCATATCCCGTTTCATCTGCAAGGAACAACGCTTATACGCATAACCGTTCGTATGCAGGGAAATGACGTACATTTTCTCACCCTTTCGCTCGGAGGAAAGCAGCTCGAAATAATCGTCCAGCGCCAACTCGCTTAAAATGTTCTCGATCTGTTCTTCCGTGTATTTTCGTTTGGGCAACAGCGACAATAGCTCGGCAGGGGAAATCAGGCATATTCCCTTTTCGTTACAAAGGGAATATACCACGCCCATCACTTCGCTTTCCCGCCTGTTGAGCATACCGTTTCTCCTTTTCGCCTTGTACCTGCCCCGCTCTTTTGTTACAGTATTCTCCTTTTTCTCCCCTTTCATTCCGTAAAGTTTCCCCGTTTTTCGCCTACACAATAAGAAAAACCCCGATTGAGTCGGGGTTTGTTTCTTTTCGATAGGGGCAGGTATGCGTTTATAAAAAATTCAAGAGTTCCGGTAATGCAGCAATCTCGTAATCGGGCGTATGCTCCGTCGTATTCTCCCTACGCTCGGGATTCAACCAACAGCTGTCCATTCCCACCGCGCGAGCGCCGGCAACGTCGGAAGAAAGAGAATCTCCAATCATCAGACACTCGTCGGAAGTTCGATTCCGCTCTTTTAAAATCCGCTCAAAAAACTGCGGCAAGGGCTTGATGTAGCCCACGTGTTCGGAGACGAAAAACGCGCTTGCAAACGGCTCTAATGCTTTCAAACGTCCTTTTTGAATAGAGTTTAAACCGTTCGTTGCGATACAAATCTCGTACCGTCCACCCGTTTTATTCGACAGCGCGCCAAGCGTTTCTTTGACTCCCTCGAACAAATGTCCGTCGTTTTCCAAAAGCTCCAAAAACCGTTTGCCTGTCGAAAACGGATCGGCGGAGCAGGGAAACACCGAAAAGATATTCTCAAAAATCCCTTGTACGTGCGAGCGGTAGAGCTTGTGATAATTTTTTTGCACGGTCTTATCGTGCACGTCGTACAAGCCCGCCGCCGTCCAATTCTCCTCCGACATCTTTCGGCTGAGCGCCAAAAGCGGAGGCGTGATCTTCATTCCAAGCTCTTGATACAGAGCGGTAAACGCCGCCATTTCGTCCGCGATATAGTCCAATAAAGTATGATCTGCGTCGAAAATAAGACATTCGTAGCGTTTCGTTTTCCCGTTCATTTTCATTACCAATCCTGCTTTTTGAGGGTTTTATCCTTCACGTCGTCGTAATAGGCAAAATATTTTTGTTTAAACGCCTCTTTCGTCAACGGCAACGGCTCGTCCCCGTTTGCCATACGCTCTAACAGCTCCTGTAATTCCTCGGGGGAAAAGTCCGCAAGCTCGGTTTCGTCGCCGTAGGTTTGTAACAGTTTCAATAAATCCAACTCCGACATACGCTCCCCCTTGTTATAAAGGTAATTGAATCTCTTCGCCTCGGCAAGGTACGGTGAGATGGGTAAAGCCGATCTCGTTGAGGAGTTTTTTCGCCTCTTCCCATTTCTCCGCCAAACGGGAGATACTATGCGCGTCCGATCCGAACGTGACTTTCCGTCCGCCCAGCTCGTAATATCTTCTTAGCATCTCCGCGCTCGGTACGCCCACTTCGTCCGTTTTTCCGCCGTTGGACGTGTTGAGCTCTAAAATTTTGTCTTTCCGAATGACCGTCTTTAAAATATCGTCGATCTCTTCCCCGAACTCCGCCATCGTGATGTTCCCGAAATCTACGTAACGCGTCACGTAGCCGAAATGTCCCACTACGTCGTAGGGATAAGGAGCATCTAAACTTTGTCGAACGACTTGTAAATAGTCGGAGTAAAGTTCCCGTTTCGTGCGTCCGCCTTTATACGCGCCGCCCTTTCTGTCGCCGTTATGAAGTTCCAAATAAAAATCCCGTCCGTTCTTAGAATGGGCGCTGTTGATGATGAAATCGGGCTGATAGCGTTCCACGGCGTCCTGATAGACACTGACGGCAAGCGGATGATCAGTATAACCGAACTCCACGCCTACGAGGACGTTCAATACGCCTGCGTAGTCCTCCTGCAAATGCCGCGCGTCGTGCCAATAGGCAGGCTCGTCCATTCCCACTTCCGCTTGTTGGGAGGGATCGAGCGCAATTAAATCATAATTATAATGCTCGGACGCGCCGTAGAATAAAAATCCGCGTTCCCGAGCCGCCTCCAACATCTCTTTGAGCGAATTTTTCCCGTCGAACGAATGCGTGGAGTGCGTATGTAAATCCAAAATAAATTCCGACATTTTTTCACCTTTTTCCTATTCTTGACTTTATTATAACACTTTTTTTCCCGCGCCGCAAGCAAACGGAAAGAACGGAACTGTAAAATTTTTCTTTCTTTTCCGAATCCTACCGTTTTTCACCTCGTTAACTGGCTTTTTTTCCTATATTTTTCCCTTTTTCCCAAAGCTTTCTTCTCTTTCCATTTTTCTCCCCCGTCTTAGCCGTTGACTCTTTCGCTTTTCGTCCTTTACAATCGTAGAGACGTGTCGGCAGCCAAACGCTCCGATACGAATACGACATAAAGGATATTACGATATGAAAAAATTATTGGCGCTCATTTTGGCTTTTTCTTTTATCACCCCCACGATCGCGTTGGCGGCGTGTTCGGATTCCGCCTCGAATCCGAACACGGAAAACTCCACCGAGATCGACTCAGGCGTTACGGATTCATCGGAAAGCACGGACGTAGAGTCTTCTCTTCCTCCCCCTGAATCGTCTGAGTCTTCCAGCGAACCCGAAGCGACGCCCCCGACTCCGCAACCGACATACGCACAATACATACAATGTAGTGCAAATAACGTAAACATTCGCTCGGGCGCGGGTACTTCTTACACGGTACTCGGTAGCGCGGAAAAGAACACCCGCTATGCCGTAATCGGAAAATCAGGGAATTGGTACAAGACCTACTACCGCAATCAAACGGCGTACGTTTCCGCTTCGTACGTGAGCGTTTTTACTCTGGAAAAGAGTGACGATGAAGACGTCGAAAACGTGATTGCCGAGGGGTACAAACTGCTCGGGACTCCCTACGTGTACGGCGCGGTGAGAGTGCACAACGGCAAGGGGAAACTGCTCGCGGGATTCACCACGCAAAAATTCGATTGCTCCTCACTCGTACAATACGTATTTTATAAGGGAGCGAACAAACTCCTAGACGTAACCACCCGAACGCAAGTCAAACAGGGTAAATACGTTGCGAAAAGTGATCTGCAACGCGGGGATTGTATTTTCTTCACGAACGAAGAACGGCAATACAACACCGGCGTGGAACGCGTCGGACACGTCGCCATTTACCTTGGTAACAATTATATTCTGCATACGGCGTCCGATTACGCGCGCATCGAAAAAATATCCGCCCAGCGTTGGAGTTTTTACATCGAAGCCAGACGGTTTTTGTGAGTTTATAAGCTTTGAAATCTGAATTCTACTCTTTCGATTTGGGTTTCTTTTCGGGGAGCGAAGCGGCGACGAGGAAAATTACCCGCTGAGCACCTGCGGATAAAAGGAGTTTTCCGCACTCGTTTCCCGTTGCGCCCGTCGTCAGGATATCGTCAACAAGCACAATCGTTCTTCCTCGACATTCTTTTCTTTTGTGGACGTGATACGCGCCCGCAACGTTCTCCGAACGAGCGATAAACCCCAACCGCTTTTGCAAAAGGGTTTCTTTGCGCTTCCATAAAACGTCCTCGTCGTACACGGCGGAAAAGCCTCTCGTTTGCAGGGTTTCCGCAACCACACGCGCAAGCTCCGCCGCTTGGTTATAGCCGCGCTCCGTCTGCCGTTCTTTTGTCAAAGGCACGGGCAAGACAAGCAACGATCTCTCGGGATTTTCTTCCTGGGAATTTTCGTTCAACGCATACCTGCCCATATGCAATCCCGTATCTTCCCAAGATGCGTCGATCAGGCGTTCCGCCATACGTTCCCCGAAATAAAACGCAAGCCGCCTATCCCCGTTTTTGATTTTATTGACGAGTAGAGCGGTCTTGCCTTGATAGACGAACGGAGAGAGCCCGAATGAAAACTTCGGAAGATTGCGCTTACAGGAAAGACAGACTCCTTCCGTTACCGTTTTTCTTCCGCACTTTTTGCACACGCGAATCTCGTTACGCTGTAAGGACTCTTCGCAAGCGCCGCAAAGTCTTTGCAACGGATAATAGAAAACTTCCGCGCCGCAGCAATCGCAAACGTAACCGCGCGCGGAATCTCTCCCGCGGAGTTTTATTCTCATCCTTTCCCAAAAACTCATACATTCCTCTTCGGTATTAAAACAAGTTGCGCGCGACGGAACAATTCCGTCGCGCGCTTTCTCTTTTTATCAATCTTCTATAGGAGCTTCCGCAGCCGTCGCTTCCGCGTCCTTTTTACGCTGATACCGTACGAGTAAATAAGAACCCACGACTCCGATCGCAAACAACGCAATTCCCAATACGATATCCAGCCACTCCGCACCGTTCACTTTCCAAGACGTATACACTTCGATCACGTCACCGTTGCAGAACATCGACACAATCGAACCGAGCGAAAGCCCCACGATCATCGAATACGACGTATGCCGCGCTTTGCCGAACAAATACGTGAGAAGTTTGGAGAAGGTGAACAAACCGATCAAAAATCCGATCGCGAGCGCGCCGTATATCCAAAAGATCTGGGGATTGACCGACCAATAATCACGGCTCACGCTGTTCATAATACTGCCAAACCAGCCCACCGCCATCAATAGCGCGCTTGCGCTCAAGCCGGGTACGATCTGCGTGATCCCGATCGCGTAACCGATGACGAGCGCCAATACGATCTGCCACCATTCGACGTTTGCAAATTGATCCGCTCCGCCTAAGCCGCCGCCATTTACCGCCAGCACCGCCGATACGCAACCGATGGCAATAGGAATGACGAGTCCTGCCACGAACAACGCGATCCGTTTTGCATTCCGCTCCGCGCCTTTCAGTTCGTCTTTTACCGCAGGAAACGCGCCGCTCATTAATCCGGCGAACAGACATACGATCGCAAACGGTAAAATTTCAAGCAACGATTTCACCGCAACGAAACCGAGCAATACTCCGATGAGCAGTCCCAGCGCGATAGGGAGCAGGAAAATGAAGCATTGTTTGAATTTTTTGAATAAATTCCCGATCGCATACAGGAATTGATCGTACAATTTGAAAATGATCGCCACCGTCGAACCGCTGATCCCCGGCACGATTACGGCAAGCCCGATAAAAAACCCGAGCAACGCGCTTTTGCACCACGTCTTTTTGTTGTACTTGATCAAAGCGATTTCCAAACTTTCCCGTCCCATAACACCTTTCCTTTACCGCCCTTTTGAAAGCGGTTTCTCACTTTTTCCCATTGGAAATAGCGGAGCTTTTCCGCCTTTCCACTTTTCTATTATACTCCAAAAGTGACGTTCGGTCAATGCTTTCATTGAAAAAAGCTGACTTTTTTTAAGAAATATTCCGCAAAATCAGTCAATTCTAACGTATATCCGTCAATTTTCGCTCTGTCCTCTCCCGATATACTACTGTTAGTAAATATATTCTTTCCGCAGGTGATTATGAATTACGTTAAAAAAATGTGTATTTTGCGGCAACTCAAGCAAGGCTTTTCGGGGGACGGGAAGTCCCTTTCTGGACTCATCAAAGTCGAACAATACGGAAAAAATCTCGCCGTAGAGGTTTCCGTCATCAATTTCGCGCCCCTTGTTTCGGGGGAGTATTACTGTATCCTCGCCGACAGCGAGGGAAAATCGGAAATGCTTTCCTTACGCGGAAAGAGCCTTTTTAATATCCTTTCCGACCTGGACGTGAGCGGCGGGTTTTGCGGCATTATCTGTTACGTAAAAAACGACATCGTACCCATCGCCTACGGCGTGAACGGGAACCGAACGTACGATTGGCGGAGCATACTCAACGCAACCCTGCCTCCTACCTTTTATCCGTCCGAGCCGAAAAATACAGCGTTTACAACGGCAGAGCCGCTCCCTGAAACTCCTAAAATACCCGAAACGCCGCCCTCTAAAACTCCCATTCAAAGCGAGCCCACTCCCGCGATCAAAGAAGCGGAAACGCCGACGGCGACGGAAGAGCCGCCTATAACAATCGCGGAACCAGAAAACTCCCGCTACAACGACGATTCCGTAGCGATGGAAAACTATTATCGAAAAGAGGAAGAAAATTATGAACAGCAGCTGTCTGAAAAAATTGGCGAAAATGCATTTGCTAAAAGCCCAGCTCAAGAGCAAAGCCCGAAAAAGGGGGCTGACGCTCCGCAGAATGTCGATGCTGAGGACGTACTCCATCCGTTTGCAAAGGACACGGACGGATACTATCTCTCCGTCAAAAGCGAGCTTGACGAACTCTTCAAACGCTATCCGCGCGACAACACCTTAAAGGGCGCGTTTTCCTGCGGGGAATGGGTGCGGATCAAGGGTGACAAAAAAAATCCGCAATACCTCGTCGGCGTGATCTACGAGGAGTGGAAAGCCAAGTATATTTGTTACGCCTTAGCGGCGGAGAATCGTCACAATCCGCCCGAAGAGATCAAGAACGTCTGCTCGTTCGTCCCCTCTTCTCCGTACGACGAGGACGTGGGATTTTTCGTCATTTTTCAAAGC
Source organism: Clostridia bacterium (assembly GCA_017457225.1). Taxonomy (GTDB): domain Bacteria; phylum Bacillota; class Clostridia; order Christensenellales; family Borkfalkiaceae; genus Scatosoma. Next base: position 28,491 of record JAFTHW010000009.1, read on the forward strand.
GCGGCAAGCGGAGAGTGCATCCGCCCCGAACAGGCGTAAACGAGACCGTATTTTTAACCGTATAGAAAAAGTCGAGAGAAAAAATTCTCCCGACTTTACTTTCTATGGTAAATTTATTTTTTATTTTACCGCTTTTTGGCTTTCTGCAAATCGATTGATTGCTCCTTGCGCCAATGCATAGCTGATAATCCCCAAGCCGAAAAAGCCCAAAAGCAAATGTACGAGTCCACTAGACGAATTATCGAACGCTTCGATCTTTTTACCCATCATATAAAACCAATAGTACGAATAAATACCGCAGGTAATGATCGTGAATAAGATCGCCGTTACGCCTCCCGCCGTCTTGATCTTCGACAATTTATTGGAATCGTTCGTAAGACAAATAAACCAATACAAGCCGTAGATACCGAAAGTCAGAAGGGAAAATACAATTGCCAATCCGACACTTCTTTTCTTTGCCATTTTGTTACCTCCATCGTTAAAATAATTTTTTATTACAATCGGATTTACTCCGAAATGTCCTACCTAAAACGTTTAACAAACTCACCAACGCATCCGCCGAAGAATTGCGTTCGCGCTGTTCGTGTTCCATTAAAAATATGGTGTCGATTTTTCTTTTTATGCCTTCTTTTGAACAATCTCCGTCGAATAAGATCGCACAAATTTTTTCCCCGTATTTTTCTGCGGAATTGAGCATTTCCGTCACGTACTCCGAAGAAAAATCAAAATGATTTTTCTTAAAATCATTACAAATAGACACGTCTAGATCTAGAATCGGAGTTTCTCCAAAAAAATATCGTCGATTGTCGTAACGAGCATCAAAATGTAATGCAATAATCAAATCCAACGGTTGTTCCGTTGCAAACGGACGGCAAAAATTTAGCAAAGGATAAATGGGAATATTATCTACCGCCCCTCCGTCCAACACCAATCTACCGCGTTGAAACATTGGGGTTAAGTGCAAACTCGGGAAATACGCCGCCGCTTTTATGTACTTCTTCCAAATCGGGTTATATTCTCCCCGTAGCCAATAATAACGCGTAGAAAAAATCGGAATATAACATACGGGAAAACAAACGGGTATTTGCAACCTATCTTCTATATTCATAAATTCGTCAAGCGTTTTTGTCATCAATCCTTTCGCCGCGACCTCCCAAAACAACTTGACGGGACTTTCAATGTCCATTTTGCGATATATCCATTCAATTCGATCCAAACGGTTTGCAGATAACGCGTACGCCGAAAAAAGCCCCATACTCGATCCGCTAACAGCTTTGATCTCGCTTCTATCAATAAATTTTAATAACGCTTTTGTGAATCCTATTTGATACGCACATTTACTGACACCGCCCGAATACGCAATTCCTATTCGCAATCTTTGTCGCTCGTTTCGCATATATTATTTTTGATCTTGGAAAGACCCTCTTTCGCCGCACTAGTAACCGACGCTACGGTATGTTTGGCGTGTTGAATCACTCCCTTTATATTTTGCGCGACTTCTCCAAGAAAATCGGGCTTCATTTCTTCATTCAATACTCCGATATGCGTTTCCAACGCTTTTCTAGCGCGATTGAACTCTTCAGGCATTTTTGCCGCTAAAAAATCGCGAATAATACTTTTTGTCTCAATCAAAAAAATTTCAATTTCGTCAAAAGACGGCTCCGTAACGGAAAATCGAGAACCTTTAAATCGCTTTTGTTCCCATACAACAATCTTTTTGATTTGTTTGAGCACTTTTTTATTATCGCAATAGAGTTGCGTCAATAAAGAAATTTGATAAATCTTTTTTAAACTTTCCAACTTTATCTTCGTTGCAACGTCCATTTGCCGAACTTCTTCTGCCATTTTTCTTTCCTCCTTGGTTTGTATATTAAAATTATACATATTTTCAGTATGTATGTCAAGCGTTTAATAGTTTAAATATTTACTTTTTTCACATACATATTTTAAAATAATATTATGGATAAGCAATTTGTAAAAAATAGATACGCTACAATTCGACTTGCGCACAATATATCTGCGCGAAAATTGAGCTTGGAACTTGGGCAAAGTACGGAATACATCAATCAAATCGAAAACGGAAAAAATATGCCGTCGTTAGAAGGATTATTCAATTTTTGCGAGTATTTCAAGATTTCTCTCGGAGAATTTTTTGAACAAGACTACTCCTATCCCGTAGAATATAAGCAGCTGATTCAAGAACTGAATCAGCTGGATTCTTTGGAATTAAAACAAATTTTCGATTTAATCAAGCTCATCAACTCAAAAAAACATTAATTCAAGTTTACTTGACTTCTTTTTCTTCGCGCTGTATAATAAGCTTGATAACTATATACGAGGGAAGAAATGACGGTATTACTCGACAAAAACAAGCCCTTTTTTAAGGCAAATTTACACGCGCACTCCACGCAGTCGGACGGGACGCAATCGGTGGAAACGCTCAAAGAAGCGTATAAAAAACACGGCTATTCCATCGTCGCGTTCACCGATCACGAGCATTTGATCGATAACTCCCATCTTGACGATCGGGAGTTTCTTACCATTACGTCTTGCGAAGTCGCGATTAAGGAGTTTGCGAATCTTTCTACTCTTAAGAAATTGGATATGCGCGTATGCCATCTCAATTTTTACGCGCTCGATCAACACAACGTCGTAACGCCGTGCTATTCTTCCACGTACGATCATTTCCTCAACGATTCCATTCGTTCTCTCGTTCGCTACGAAAAGGACTATGAACGCACGTATTCCAAGGACGGGATCAACGAAATGATCAAAATCGCCAACGAGCAAGGTTTTCTCGTGGCGTATAACCACCCTACGTGGTCACTGGAAAACGCAACGGATTATATCCACTACGAAAACCTTTTCGCCGTAGAGATCTATAACCATTCCTGCGTGCTGGGCGGTCGGATCGACGACGAGCACGCTTTCGACGATTTTTTGCGCGCGGGCAAGCGGATTTTTTGCTCCGCCGCCGACGACAATCATAACTTACGCGGCTTGGACTCCCCTGGCGACGACTCGTTCGGTGGTTGGGTACAAATCAATGCTGAAAAGTTGGAATACGGCGCGGTGATGAACGCTTTACAGTCGGGAAATTTCTACGCTTCGACAGGACCGAGCATTCTCGCTTTGGAAAAAGACGGAGAGCAGGTACGCATTGAAACATCGCCTTGCCAGAAAATCTGCCTTACGACAAAGGGCAGACGCACGCAAACAGTGACCGCAGAAAACGGAGCGAACCTTACCCATGCGACGTTTTCGTTGCGAGAGGACGACGGATTTTTCCGAATCCGCGTCATCGATGAAAAGGGCAAAAAGGCTTGGACGCAAGCCTATTCTCCTCTCGATTGAGGTTTGCTTAAGTAAACACAATATGATATTGACATTTCCACCTTGTGTGTGCTAAACTAAATGTGTCATTGTTTTGGTTTTTCATTTCAATGTCCTCCTTTATGCTTACTTGTGTACGTTTGCGAGTCGTACATTTAGTTTAGCACAAAGGA
>JAFTHW010000002.1 GCA_017457225.1 Clostridia bacterium
GACGGCATTGAGAAGTTCATAGCGAAGGTGAAAGCAATCACCGATATACAAGAGCTTACTCCCGAAATCGTCCGCGAATTTATTTCAAGAATTGACGTATATGCTCCGTACCGCGAAAACAAACAGCGGCATCAGCGAATTGACATCTACTACCACGGCATTGGATATGTATTTATCCCCGAGCCCGAGGAAGTGGAAGAAATGTTCCAAGAGCATTTACGTGATAGAAAAGATAATATAAAAGTAAAAACGGCATAACACCGAAATGTTATACCGTTTCTGATTGAAAGCACGCCCCTCGGTGTACCTGCTCTATCGCAGGTGCACCGAGGGTTGCGCTTTTTTTTGTGTAAATCGCTTGATTTTTATCGATAAAAGGGGTATACTATAAGAAAACGAGGTGGACAGGTATGAAAGAAACGGAAAAAAAAGAGATCTCAAAAGCGACTCTTGCCAGAATGCCGCTGTATTTGCGGTTCTTACAGGAAGAAAATTCTAAGGGCGAACAATACATTTCTTCGACGGTTATTGCGCAAAATATTTCCGTATCGTCGGTGCTCGTGCGGAAAGACCTTGCGTTCGTGTCCTCGGAAGCCGGGCGACCTAGACTCGGGTTTGCGATCAGTAGGCTGATCGTGGATATTGAAAAGTTCTTAGGCTACGATAATCTCTCCGATGCCGTGATTGTGGGCGCAGGGGGGCTTGGTCGGGCGTTTTTGGGCTACGAGGGGTTTAAGAATAATGGGCTCAACATTCTTGCGGCGTTTGACGCGGCGAAAGGGCTCGAGGGAAAGGAAGTGGCAGGGAAAAAGATCCTGCCGATGTCCGAACTTGCTACGTTCGTTCAAGAACACAGTGTGAAAATCGGGATTATTACCGTACCCAAACACGCCGCGCAAGAGGTGCTCAACGCCATGGTGGAGGCGGGGATCAAAGCCGTTTGGAATTTTGCGCCCGCGCCTTTGCGCGTCCCGAAAGACGTCGTACTCAAAACCGAGGACTTGGCGGCTTCGCTTGCCATACTCGCAGGGAAGTTGTATAGACTGCACGACGGTACGAAAGAACAGTAATCGCGCCGTTCCTTTTTACGCTTTGGACTCGGCGTGGAAGGGAGGAGTATGAAAGAGTTAAAAGTTGGCGAGGAGCAGAAGCTCCGTGAAACCCTGCATAAAGTTAGGGCGGCGCAGGTGGAGTTTTCGTCCTATCCACAGGAAAAGGTGGATGAGATCTTTAAAGCGGCGGCTACGGCGGCGAATGCGGCGAGAATTCAGCTTGCAGAGTTGGCTGTTCGAGAAACGGGTATGGGTGTGTTTGAAGATAAAGTGCTCAAAAATCACTACGCCGCGGAATATATTTATAACCGGTATAAAAACGAAAAAACTTGTGGTGTTATCGAGCGCGACGAGGAGTCGGGCTACGTGCGTATAGCCGAATCGATTGGGGTTGCGGCGGCGGTCATTCCGACCACCAATCCTACGTCGACGGCTATTTTTAAATGTCTAATTTGCCTGAAAACGCGGAACGGGTTGATTATTTCTCCGCACCCGAGGGCGAAAAAATGTACGATCGAAGCGGCGAAAGTCGTTTTGGACGCGGCGGTCAAAGCTGGCGCGCCCGAGGGGATCATCGGCTGGATTGAAGAGCCCAGTGTGGTGTTGTCCGCCGAGTTGATGAAAGAATCAGATATTATTCTTGCCACGGGCGGGCCGCAAATGGTACGCGCAGCGTATTCTTCGGGAAAACCCGCAATCGGCGTGGGCGCGGGGAATACCCCCGCCGTCATCGATTCGTCCGCGGATATACGGCTTGCGGTGGCGTCGGTGTTTCACTCCAAAACTTTTGACAACGGCGTGATTTGCGCTTCAGAACAGGCGGTCGTTGCGCTCGGCGACGTGTATGAAGAGTTCTTGGAAGAAGCCATCGCGCAGGGCGGACAGTTGCTCGGTGAAGAGGACTCCGGTAAATTGAAAGAGTGTATGTTCCGCGACGGGAAGCTTAACGCCCAAGTCGTGGGGCAGACTCCGCAGAGAATCGGGGAGATTGCAGGGGTGGACGTGAAAGCGGATACCAAGGTGATTTTGGTGGAGGCGGAGTCGGTCGAAGAAGACGAGCCGTTTGCCAAAGAAAAGCTTTCGCCCGTGTTAACGTTATATAAAGCAGTGGATTTCGAGGACGCGCTGGAAAAGGCGGATCGGTTGGTGCGCGGCGGCGGATTCGGGCATACCGCGGCGATCTATATCGACGAACGTGCCGAAAACGGGCGGCTCGACGCATTTTGCGAAAAGATGAAAACGTGTCGGATTCTCGTCAATACTCCTGCCGCGCAAGGCGGGATCGGGGATTTGTATAATTTTCGTTTGACTCCGTCGTTGACACTCGGTTGTGGATCGTGGGGTGGAAACAGCGTTTGCGAGAACGTCGGGATTAGCGAACTCGTCAACGTAAAGACGGTTGCCGTGCGACGGGAAAATATGTTGTGGCTTCGTGTGCCCGAGAAAGTCTATTTTAAGCGCGGATGCTTGGAAACGGCGCTTCGGGAACTTAAGGACGTGTATGGAAAACAACGCGCGTTTATCGTGACGGACGGTTTCTTGTATTCGTCGGGAATGTCGGGAAAAGTGACGGAGATTTTGACGGAGTTGGGGATCGCGCATACTGAATTTTTCGACGTACAGCCCGATCCTACGCTTGCGACGGCGAAAGCGGGTGCGGAGAGAATGAAAGAGTGGAAACCCGACGTCGTGATCGCGCTGGGTGGCGGCTCGCCGATGGATGCAGCGAAGATTATGTGGGTGATGTACGAGCATCCCGAGGTGGAGTTCCAAGATCTTGCTATGCGGTTTATGGATATTCGAAAGCGTGTGTATGCGTTCCCGAAAATGGGAGAAAAGGCAGCGTTTGTCGCGATTCCGACTACCGCAGGAACGGGGAGCGAAGTGACTCCGTTCGCCGTGATTACGGATGAGCGAACGGGGGAGAAATATCCCCTTGCCGATTACGCGCTGTTGCCGACGATGGCGATTTGCGACGTAGAGTTGATGATGAATATTCCCAAGCGCTTGACTGCTTTTGCGGGGTTTGACGCGCTTTCGCACGCAATCGAGGCGGTAGCTTCTTTGATGGCTTCGGACTTTACGAACGGGCTTGCCTACGAGGCAATTTCCTTGCTCGTCACGTACCTGCCCAGGGCGTACGAGAAAGGAAAAGGGGATTTGATCGCTCGCGAAAAGGTCGCGAACGCCGCTACGATGTCGGGGATTGCGTTTGCGAATGCGTTTTTGGGACTGTGTCATTCTATGGCTCACAAATTGGGCGCGTATTGGCATTTGCCGCACGGTTTGGCAAACTCCTTGCTGCTTTTGGAAGTTATGAAATTCAACGCTTCCGCTAAACCGACGAAGATGGGGACGTTCCCGCAGTACGCGTATCCCGATTGTCTCTCGCGCTATGCAAAGATCGCGCAATATCTGGGCGTTGGCGGAAAGACGGAAGAAGAATCCTTTGACAATCTCCTCAAACGGATAGAGGAGTTGCAAAGGGCGTTGGAGCTTCCGCTGACGATAAAGGAAGCAATCGGGGAGAATGGTACGGAACAGGAGTTCCTTGCTTCCTTGGATAAAATGAGCAAAGATGCGTTTGACGATCAATGCACGGGCGCGAATCCCAGATATCCGCTCGTAGAAGAAATACGAGAGTTGTATTTGCGCGCGTATTACGGAAAAGAAAATACGCAAAAATAACACGAAAGCACGCCGCCCGACGGGAGTCCGTCGGGCGGCGTTTTATGAAGAATCAATCTGTTCTCGCTCCGAGAATATGCAGACAGCGGAGGCGATCGAAACGGTAAGAGGAAAGGGGGCGGTCAAACGCGTCGTACGTGTGCGCGGCAAGCAAGGGCTCGCCGCCGGAAAATCCCACGACGATGGGAGTATGATAAAAATCTCCCGTCTGTCTGCCGAATTGAACGAAATCCCCAAGCTCTAATTGCTCTATGCCGACGTCTTCAGCGAACGGACCTGCTCCGTTGCCTACGCCGACGGGAGTATTTGGACTCCCGCGGTTATTCATCAAAAAGCGGTAAAAGAATTCTACGCCCGTCCAGGCGGCGGCGCGATCGGTAGGGGAGTTATAAAACCAACCCACGTCGGGGGTATAGTTCATAACGTTGCAGCCTGCGAACAGGCATTGGGAGGCGAAGTTAGTGCAGTCCCCGCCGATGCCGGAAAAATCGTAATAAGCAGGATTGCGGGCAAATGCCCAGCGGCGCGCGTAGGCTACCGCCGCAGTTCGGTTATACGGAATCACTCTCATACTGTACTATATGTAAGTTGTGTAAAAAATGCGACAAAAAAGGCGGTGATTTCATATGGAAATCACCGCGAGTTTTTAAAAATTTTGATGACTCAATCTCCCTCTAAATCCGAATCTAATTTTGTTTCGTGTATTGTTCCGAACGGATGTTGAGGAGGAGCGTAGACGGAATACAGTTTTAAAGGCTCGTGGCCTACGTTGATCACGTTGTGCCAAGTTTTTTGCGGAATAATAATTAAGCTGCTGTGATTCGCCAATCCGTAGCAACGGACGGTTGGTTTTGTTTTTCCCATATATACGCGCGCGCAACCGCTTTCAATTTGCAAAACCTGATCTACGTCTTCGTGATATTCCAAGCCAATTTCCCCGCCTACGGGGATACACATCACCGTGACTTGTAAACGTTCTCCCGTCCAAATCGTCGTGCGAAAAGTATGGTTGAGACACACTTCGTTATGTATAGGCAGGACTTGAGGTTTTGCGCCCAAATCCTTGTTTTGATAATCGTTAAAATCCATAGTTAATCCTCCTTATGGTATTATATGCGTGGGCATAAGGAGGTTGTGGCGTTTTAAGATTATTTGATATGGTTAATGCTTATAATGGACGTTGAGTTTGTCGTTTTCGTCTTCATAAGTGGCTAAAATAACCGTTTTCAATTCGGATTTTTCTTTGATTTTCAATTTTTTAAAAAGCCAAGACGTTGATTTTCCAATTTCGTTTAATCCCGATTTGGAAATAGCGCCGTCTACGACGAGAACGTTCGTCAAAGACGCTTTCTTGATCTTTCGCTTATCTACGTCTCCAATCACAATGGGCTTTTGCTCGCCTTTGGGTAAGACGGATAACTGACCGCTCGTTTCAAAAATTGCGTAGGCGACGTCCTGGGGATCGAAATATCCTTTTTCCCGTAACATAGAGAGTAAATCGTTGACGTCAATCTTACTTTTGTCTAATCCTTTGGATAAAATTTCTCCCTCGTAGATCAATGGAACGGGTTTGCCTTTGAATAAACGTTTTAAGAAACTGTTTTTCCTGCCCACGAGCGCAACGAGGAACGCCAAACCAAAGAAGATAGACATCGCAATTAAATAATAATAAAACGGTCGGTCGTCGGAAAAAGACCATTCCGCCGCGATAGAGCCAAGGGAGATCCCCACGGCGTAATCAATAAATTCCAATTGCGCGATTTGTTTTTTGCCAAGCAGCTTGGATATGATAAACAAAAAGACGAACGAGGAAAAAGAATTGATAAAGATCCAATAGATTTTAGGGATTCCAAACATAATCCTATTATTTGAAATAATTGGCTCGTTATACTTAAAATCTTAAAATGGTTTTATAGCGAATAAACAAAGGATTTGATTAAAAATTAAAAGAGGGGATATTTGAACTTAAAAATAAAACATTTCTTCAAACTTTTTATCTAATGCGATACACAAGATCAGAGCCAATTTTGCGCTGGGATTGAATTGCCCTGTTTCAATGGAACTGATCGTATTTCTGGATACGCCCACCATATCCGCAAGTTGTTGTTGGGATATATCTTTTTCCATACGAATGGCTTTTACATTATTTTTTAAGATAAGTTTATCGTCCATAATTACACCAAAGTCTTGATAATGAGGGCTACGGCAAACGCAACGGCGATAAGAAGCTCAAAAATACCGTAAGTAAACTTTTTCCAGTTTTTGAGTTTGACAAACAGAGTGATATTGCTGCTACCCTGCATGGTAAAATAGACAAGCCAGCCGACTAGACCAATTTCGGGAACGTGAAAAAGAAATTCACTCGCTAAAATTAACGCTACGCATAATAAAGCCCCGACCAACATTCCAATTCGCGATGCCAGCCCAAACGCCGCCGTTTCCCGCTCGTCAAATTTTCCTGCGTTTTCTTCACGACTCTTTTCTAAAATTTCTTCTCTTTCCATAAGAACCTCCTTGCCAAGTTTACTTGGCATAACTCATTATAGCATTGCCAAGTTTACTTGTCAAGAGTTTTTTGCATTTTCAGAAAAATTTTTTAGAAGAGAGAAGAATACAGGATTTTCAGCCAATTTCAATCATTGCACATTTTTATTCGTAGAATTTTTCTATTTATAGAACATTAGAAAAAATAAATAAAACGAAAAGACGTTTGTATTGGTTGACATCTTAAAATAAAAGGACTATAATAAGCAAGGGTTTTAAGTTTAAATTTTTACAATAGGAAGAAGGTGTATTATGAAAAATCTCAGCAACAAATGGACTCGCGCGGCGATTCCCGCTTTATTATTGCATTGCAGTATCGGTACCGTATATTGTTGGTCGTATCTGGAAGATGCCATTAAAACGGTTTTTTTAAACGCAAATATGAGCGTAAGCGCGCTCGGTTGGGCGTTTTCCTTAGCCATCTTTTTTTTGGGGATGAGCGCCGCTTTTTTAGGGAATTTTGTTGAAAAAGATATACATAAGGCTAGTCTTATCGGTACCATTTGTTTCGCTGCGGGCGTAGCAGGTGCGGGATTGGCAGTTCGATTGCACAGTATGGTGCTGCTACTTATTTTTTACGGTGTTGTCATGGGTATTGGGCTCGGGCTTGGATACCTTTCGCCTGTAAAGACGCTGATGCTTTGGTTTAAGGATAACAAAGGACTGGCAACAGGGCTTGCAGTAGCGGGGTTTGGCGCAGCTAAAATGGTCTTCGCGCCCATTATTACTGCGATTGTGAAGGCAGTAGGGGTGGAATTTGCGCTTTATATCCTTGCGGCAATTTGGTTCGTTATGATGTTCATCGGGCATTTACTTTTAAAAAAGCCTGATGGGTGGATAGAAACCCACGAAAAATTCGATTTTAAAACGTTTTTCGCCCGTTTCAAAATTTTTGCGGATGTTAAATTTGTCGGTATTTGGTTGGTTTTCTATATCAATATCACCTGCGGACTTGCTTTGATTTCTCACGAGAAAGCCATTTATACTGCGATAGGGCTTGCAGGCTCGGCGGCTCTTTTAGGTACGGTAACAGGCTTCTTTAACGCGGCGGGGCGTTTGGGGTATTCCACCTTGGGCGACCATATGAAAGATAGAAACAATGTGTATAAAATCATTCTGATCAGCGAGCTTGCGTTTTCGGTACTTGCTTTGGCAACGGGCGCAGTTTCTAATAAAATCGTTGTGATTTGCGTTGCGTTGTTAATTTTGGTCAACTTAGGGTACGGTGGCGGATTTAGCAATCTTCCTACGCTGCTTTCCGACGTTTACGGCATTGGAAATATTTCTTCTTTGCACGGGATTGCGCTGTCGGCATGGGCATTTGCGGGCTTGACGGGTAATCAAATAGCCGACTTGATCGTGGCAAAAACGGGGGACTATCAAAACATTCTTATCTTTACGATAATTATGTATGTAATTGCGTTGCTAGTGGATATTTTCTTGGTTCATGTCAAGCATAATGCACCCGCAGAAAAAGCAAAACAAGAATAAACGATAAGAGATCAATAACGAAAGAAAAAGGACGGCGTGTTGCCGTCCTTTTTGTGGTGGAGACAGCAGGACTTGAACCTGCGACCTCTCGCATGTGAAGCGAGCGCTCTAACCAACTGAGACTATGCCTCCGAATTTTTTACGGTCTTATTATAACTCTTTTTTTCGGTCGTGTCAAATATTATAGAAAGGCAATTTATAAAAAGAATTCAAATTTTTTGAAGAGCGAACGGTTTCGTATGATTGGGCAATCCGCTTCTCGTTCGTCGCGCGAACCCCTGAGAATACAGGTTTTCGAGCAACTTCTTATCTCCACGAAAAAAGGACGGCGTTTTGCCGTCCTTTTGTGGTGGAGATAAGGGGATTCGAACCCCTGGCCTATACGTTGCGAACGTATCGCTCTACCAACTGAGCCATATCCCCATTCGCGTTTCCTATTATATAACTTTTTTTTTCGTTTGTCAACGCTTTTTTTATGCTTTTTTTCATTATTTCTTGCGAAAATTCCGTTTTTGACTTGATTTTTATATCCGTTTGCTTTATAATGTCTCGTGGAAGAGGTCGGGATTATGAAAAATTGGTTGAAAAATGAATACGTCGTGCTCTCTGGAGCGTCCGGCGGAATCGGTAGGGAACTTTGTAAAATACTCGTTTCCAAATACGACGCCAAAGTCGTCGGTATCGGTAGAAACGAAGAAAAAATGCGCTCGCTTCAAAAAGAGCTCGGCGAAAAAGAGGACTCCTTTTTCTATCGTCTTTTTGACGTAGGGGATAGGCAGGGTTGGGTTGAACTCGAAAAATGGCTCTCCGAAAACGGAATACATCCCAAGCTTTTAATCAATAACGCAGGTATGTTTCCGTACTTTAGAAAGGCGCTGGATACTCCATCGGAAACGGTGGAGTCGGTGCTTCAAACGAATTTTTTGTCGATGGTTTACGCAATTGAGGTGTTGTCGCCGATTTTGAAAGGGGACAAGAAGAATAAGAGCGGAATTGTCAACGTCAGTTCTTCCGCGGGGCTTTGCGCGGTGGCGGGGACGGCGGCGTATTCGGCAAGTAAGGCGGCTGTGAAAGCGTATACCGAAGCGCTTGCGGTCGAGCAAAAGGGTAAAAAATACGTCGGGGTCATTCATCCCGGGACGACGGCAACGGAGTTGTTTGACGGGGACGAGAATACCAAAAACAGCGCGCTACAGCGCATTGCGATTCCAGCACAAAAAATGGCGATGAAGATTGCAAAACGGATTTTAAAACGGAAACGTCGCTCGGTGCTGGGCATGGACGCAAAACTTATGAACGTTTGTACGAAATGGATGCCCGTCCAAGGGTTGTTCCTCGTTGGCGGAGTGATGAAAGCATCGCGCTCCAAAGTGTTTTCAAGGGTGTTTGAGTATCCGAACAGGAAGGATAAAAACGGGGAAGCATAAGGGGAAACAGAGGAAGAATTATGAAAGATTTTGAAAAGATGACGAAAACGCAGTTTGCGGTTTTCTGTCTGTTGGCGGTATTTTCGGGAATTATGATCGGCATCGGCGGCATCGCTTCACTGGTAGCGATCTCTACGATGGGGGAGTGGGGGCGGCTCGTAGGGGCGTGTTTATTCTCCCTTGCCATCTTTGCGATTATGGCGTTCGAAATGAAGTTGTTTACGGGCATGGTCGCGAGTATTCCGGCGATGAGTGTGAAACATTTGTGGCAGTTGGTCGTTTGTTTTCTTTGCAATGCTTTGGGAGTTTTGCTCGTCGGCGCGATTTCGGAATATACGCCGTTTGGTGGCGTTGCGGCGGAAAACGGCGCGGCGTTGATCGCAGGGAAATTGGATTTAGAGAAATGGCCGCTCGTGGCGGTATGCTCGTCTATGCTTTGCGGCGTATTGATCACGACGTCCGTGCGCTCTCCCTATCACGTGGTGGAAAAAGGCTTGAGCGCGACGCTTGGAGTGGTATTCCCCATCATCGTGTTCGCGTTCTGCGGATTCGATCATTCGGTTGCGAATATGTTGTATTTTTATTACCTCGGCGAGTTTTCTTGGAAGATCGTAGCCTACGTTCTGTTGACGATCGTCGGAAACGTGATCGGAGGCGTGGCGTTACCCCTTGTGATGATGCTTCGCGAAAAGGCGAGAAGACAGGGCGGGCGGTCGTAAAAATACCTTAGACGGAGTTTTCCTTGCAGGAAAGGCTCCGTTTTTTTATAAAATATCGCTAAGATATTTGACATTAAAGGGAAAATTGTGATACAATACGGGAAGAAAACATTGTCGAAAAACGGCGAATAGTAACGCCGTGAATACCGTGTACAAGGAGAAAGGGAAGAATGTTGAAGATCGTCGAGGTGAAAACCCGTAAACAGAGAAAAGAGTTCGTGGAATATCCGTTGAGATTATATAAGGGGAATCCTTATTTTGTGCCGCCTTTGTACGGGGACGAAATGAAGATGTTTACTCCGAAAAATATTTATTTCAAGACCTGTGATTCGGTGTTTTTCCTTGCGGAACGCGACGGGGAAACGGTAGGACGCATTCAGGGGATTATTCAGCATCAATATAACGAGATCCACAATACGAAACAGGTACGCTTTACCCGTTTTGACTGCGAGGACAATCCCGAAACGGCAAAGGCGTTGTTCGACGCTGTGGAGGCTTGGGCGAAAGACAATCAAATGAAAGAAGTGGTAGGACCGCTCGGATACAGCGATCTGGAAAGAGAGGGCTTGCTCATTGAGGGGTTCGATTATCTTTCGACGTTTGAAGAACAGTACAATTACGAATATTATGCGAAACTCATTGAGGATTGCGGCTACGTCAAAGACGTAGATTGGGTGGAATCCCGTTTGTTCTCCACTCCCCAACAGGACGAGCGGTTGCATATGTTGGCGAATCGCGCGTTGACGAGAAATAATTTGCATATCGGCGGCGAGGGACTCAGTACTTCGCAGTATATCAAAAAATACGCGAACAGCATTTTCAAGTGCATTGACGAGTGTTATAAAGATCTCTACGGCGTGGTGCCGTTTACGCCCGAAATGATGAAGCAGATGATCGGGCAGTTCAAACTGATGCTGGATAAACGGTTTTTGATCGTCGTTTGCGACGAACAGGAAAACGTCGTGGCGTTCGGGATTTGTTTGCCCGGAATCGGGAAAGCGGTACAAAAGAGCGGCGGTCGATTGACGCCCGCGACGTTGATCCGCTTGCTCAAAGCGATCAAGCACCCCGAAACCATTGATTTAGGATTGGTCGGGATTTTGCCGCAGTATAGAAAGTCGGGAATCAGCGCGCTGGTTATGACGACGTTGCAAGGAATGCTTTCCGACGGCAAAGTGCAATATCTGGAAACCAATTTGAATTTGGAGACGAATGCGAACATTCAGGCGCAATGGAAGCATTTCGAGTCCATTCAACACAAGCGCAGACGCTCGTATATAAAATCCCTTGAAGAATAAAAACGTTTGGAAAAACCTTGCAATCTTTGGGTGGATATGATATACTTGTCTTATGTTGGATTTGAGTAAATACACACAACAAAACATTTGCGTGGCGGCATCGGGCGGAGCGGATTCGATGGCGCTGTTGCATTTTTTGAACGCGGAACGGGAACGGTTCGGCTTCTCTCTTTCCGCGGTGCATTGCGAGCACGGAATTCGCGGAGAAGAAAGCTTGCAAGATATGCGGCTCGTGCAACGAACCTGCAAGCAGTACGGAGTGCCGCTCACGGTATTTGCCGAGGATTGTATCGGTCGTTCTCAAAGGGAAAAATGTAGCTTGGAAACGGCGGCTCGAAATTTCAGGAACGAGTGTTTTGAAACTTTGATCCAAGCGGGAAAAGCGGATTTTATTGCAACGGCGCATCATCAAAACGATGAAGCGGAAACGGTGTTGTTCCGTTTGGCGCGCGGCTCGGCGCTGTCGGGCGCGGCGGGAATGAAAGAGGAGAGCGGATACATCCTTCGTCCTTTTTTGGCGTGGACGAAAGCGGAGATTTTGCAGTACGTAGAAAAAAACGACATTCTTTTCCGAGAGGATCAAACGAATTTTGAAAAGGACGCGACGAGGAACAAACTCCGTTTAGACGTATTGCCTGCGTTGGAAAACGCGGTGAAAGGCGCGGGGGAAAACCTTGCTCGGTTTGCCAAACGCGCGGAAGAGGACGATGAGCTTTTGTACCGTTTGAGCAAAGTGTTATTAACGGTGAAAGGCGATGGCGAAGACATTGAATTTACCGTAGCGTTCAGCGAAGAAAAACCGCTTTTTACGCGCGCGTGTCTTGCGGCGCTCAAGGGGTTGGGGGTTCAAAAGGATTACACGTCCACGCACCTTTCGGACGCGTTCGCTTTGCAAAATTTATCCCGTGGCGCGAAGCTGGTTTTACCTCGCGGCGTGGAGGCAGAAAAACGATTAGAGGGGATTGTTTTTTATCGAAAAAAAGAGCGTGAATACGTACCGCTCGCAGAAGAGATGAAATTTTCGGAAAAAGGATTCGACGGGGGTATGTACGAGATCACCGTGTCCAAAACGCCCGTGGAAGAGGATGGAAACGGGTGGAGAGTTTTGAAGATCGATAAAGATAAACTCCCTAAAGACGCCGTGTTCCGTTTCCGTAAGGAAGGGGACGAGATTGAGAAGTTCGGCGGCGGAAGAAAGAGCTTGAAAAAATTCTTCAACGAGAAGAAATTGGACGTGGAGGAGCGGGCGTATTTGCCCCTCGTGGCGTCGAAAACGGGAAAGGAAGTGTACGTCGTGTGCGGCGTGGAGATTTCCGAAACCGTCAAAATTACGGAACAAACGCAAAACGCGTTGTATATGATTACACGAAAGAAAAAAGGAGTTTGATTTATGGTGGAATTACATCCCGACGTAGCGTACGTAATGGTGGGGGAAGAGGCGATCGCAAAGCGCGTCAAGGAATTGGCGGCGCAGCTCGATAAACTGTACGAGGGCAGACGTCCCGTCGTCGTTTGTATTTTGAAAGGGAGCGTAGTATTTTTCTCCGATCTCATTCGCAATATGAAAACGACGCTGACGATCGATTTTATGAGCGTTTCGTCCTACGGAAACGGTACGAAATCTAAGGGAGAACTGACGATCAAGAAAGATCTCACGACGGATATCGAGGGTAGAGACGTATTGATCGTGGAGGATATTATTGATTCGGGCAATACTCTTTACAACCTCAAAAAATTACTCAACGCGCGTTTGCCTGCCAGCGTGAATATCGTTACGCTGCTCGATAAACCCGACCGCAGAGAAGCGCCGATCGAGCCGGAATATACGGGCTTCGTGATCGAGGACGAGTTCGTGATCGGATACGGTTTGGATTACGCGGAAGATTATAGAAATCTGCCTTACGTGGGTGTGTTGAAACGCTCGGTTTACGAAAACTGAGGTGGATAAAGAGGGGCGCTTATGCGAGAACTCTATCGGCAATACATAAATATTTTAAAAGAAGAGCTCGTGCCCGCGATGGGATGTACCGAGCCGATCTCCATTGCTTACGCGGTGGCGAAAGCGCGGGCTACGCTAGGCGAAGAAGAACCGCTGAAGGCGAAGCTGGAAGTGAGCGGAAATATCGTCAAGAACGCCAAAAGCGTTACCGTTCCGCATACGGGCGGTATGCGCGGGATCAAGTCGGCGTTTGCGGCAGGGCTCGTATCCCGTAGGCCTAACGCGGAGCTGGAGGTTTTGTCCGCTTTGACGGAAGAGCAACTCCCCGAAATTCAAAAGATCAAAGAAACGTTTGACGTGGAGATCGTGATTCCTGAAAACGCACGGATTTTCGATATTGGCGTGACGCTCTATTCCAAAGCTCATACGGCGTACGTACGGATCGCGGATAAACACACCAACGTTGTTTGCGTGCAAAAAGACGGGGTGACTCTGTACGAGAATTTGCCTCAAACGGAAGTCAAGACGGATAAAAGCGTATTGAACGTGGCGGATATCGTTGCGTTCGCGGATACAGTGAACGTAGAGGACATAAAAGAAACGCTCGATCGGCAGATCGAGTATAATATGGCGATTGCGGAAGAGGGACTCAAAAACGAGTACGGTGCGAATATCGGCAAAGTATTGCTCCGTTCCTATCAGCCCGATATCAAGATTACGGCGAAAGCGTACGCGGCGGCGGCGAGCGACGCGAGAATGAACGGGTGCGAACTCCCCGTTATTATCAATTCGGGGAGCGGGAATCAGGGCATTACGGTTTCCGTACCCGTGATCGTTTACGCGAGAGGCTTGCATTTATCGAAAGAGAAATTGTACCGCGCGCTGTGCGTTTCCAATCTCGTCACCATTCATTTGAAAGTGGGGATCGGTACGCTGTCGGCGTATTGCGGAGTCGTTTCCGCGGCGGCGGGCGCGGCTTGCGGCGTGGCGTATTTGCTCGGGGGGGACGGCGAGAGTATCGCGCATACCCTCGTCAATGCGTTGGCGATCGATTCGGGGATTATCTGCGACGGCGCGAAAGCGAGTTGCGCGGCGAAGATCGCTACGGCGGTGGAATGCGGACTTTTGGGCTTGAATATGTACTACAATGGCAACGAGTTCTACGCAGGCGACGGAATTGTGAAAAAGGGTGTGGAGAATACGATCAAGAGCGTTTCCCGTCTGGCGCATTACGGAATGAAAGAAACGGATAAAGAGATCATTAAAATTATGCTGGATTCTGACTGACGGTACTGTAAAATCGCATAGAAAAAGAATAGGAAAAACGGACGAAACGACGAAGGGTTTGCGTCCGTTTTTTGCATAATCGGGGAATGTTTGTTATAAAATACGGCAAAGGCGGAAAATAAAGGACTTTTTCCCCAAAAACTTCTTTAAAATCCTTGCTTTTTTGCGAGGAATTGTGCTACAATATATATCAATCAAATATATCAATCTAGATTTTTGATAAAAAGTCCTATGTATTCAATTTTTTGTTGTGAGGAGATAGAATATGGAAAGAGTGTACAATTTTTCGGCAGGACCTTCGATGTTGCCTGAGCAGGTTTTGCGAACGGCGGCGGCGGAGATGCTGTGTTATCGTGACAGCGGTATGTCGGTGATGGAGATGAGCCATCGTTCCCCCGTGTACGAAGAGATTATCGGGGATGCGGAGCGTTTGCTCCGCGAGGTTATGAATATTCCTGATAATTACAAGGTATTGTTTTTACAGGGCGGCGCTTCTACGCAATTTGCCGCGGTGCCTCTCAATCTTTTGTCCGAGGGCGGAAAAGCGGATTATATCCTTTCGGGACAGTTCTCGACGAAAGCTTATCAAGAGGCTTTAAAATACGGGGATGTAGCCGTTGCGGCTTCTTCCAAAGAAAGTACGTTTTCCTATGTACCCCAAACCAACCGTTCGTCGTTCAGAGCGGATGCGGATTACGTGCATATCTGCTTTAACAATACGATTTACGGAACAAAGTTCCCCTATATTCCCGATACGGGCGAGATTCCCTTGGTTGCGGATATGTCCTCGTGCATTTTAAGCGAGTCGGTGGACGTTTCCAAGTTCGGCGTGATTTACGCAGGGGCGCAAAAGAATATGTCGGCGGCGGGGCTCACCGTCGTGATCGTACGGGAAGACTTGCTTGGGAAAGCGAGAAAATCGACTCCTACGATGCTCGATTGGAAAGTGATGGCGGACAACGGCTCGATGTACAATACGCCGCCTTGCTATGCCATTTATATCGCAAAACTCGTGTACGAATGGATCCTTGAGCTTGGCGGACTTTCGGAAATGAAGAAACGCAACGAAGAGAAAGCGAAGCTTCTCTACGATTATCTGGACGGACAGGAGTATTATTCCGCGCCCGTAGAGAAAGCGAGCCGTTCGATGATGAACGTGACGTTCGTAACAGGGGATGCGGAGCTGGATAAAAAGTTCGCTTCCGAGGCTTCGGCACAGGGGTTGAAGAATTTGAAAGGACACCGCTCGGTAGGCGGTATGCGCGCTTCTATCTACAACGCAATGCCCTGCGAGGGCGTCGAGAAGTTGGTTTCGTTTATGCGAGCGTTCGCGGCGCGGAATCCAAAAAAACAATAACGTATCATTTAGAGCAGTGAGGTAACGGATATGTTAAAAATAAAATTGATGAATAAGATAGCCAAAGTAGGCACGGACGTATTGCGTTCGGAAGCGTACGAGGTAGGTGAAAACGTAACGAACGAGGACGCCGTAATGGTCAGATCCGCTTCGTTATTGGATATGGAATTCAATCCAAATCTCCGCGCGATTGCGCGGTGCGGCGCGGGAGTCAACAACATTCCCGTAGAGAGATGCACAAAATCGGGAATCGTCGTATTCAATACGCCCGGGGCGAACGCAAACGCAGTGAAAGAGCTTGCGATCGCGGCGTTGATTTTGGCTTCCAGAGATATTGTCGGCGGAATCCGTTGGGCGCAAGGGCTTTCGGAAAACGCAGGGGAAGCAGGCGTTGCGAAAGCGGTGGAAGCGGGCAAAGGCGCGTTTGTCGGGCACGAATTGGCAGGAAAGACGCTCGGTGTAATCGGCTTGGGCGCGATCGGCGGGATGGTGGCGAATTCGGCAATCTCGCTTGGTATGAACGTAATGGGTTACGATCCCTATATCACGGCGAAAGCGGCGTGGAGTCTTGCTCCCTCCGTTCGACAGGCTTCCGATTACGCGGATATTTTTAAACATTGTGATTATATCACTCTGCACGTACCTGCGACTCCGCAGACCAAACATATGATCTGCGAAAAGAACATCGCGCAGATGAAAGAGGGAGTGCGCATTATCAATCTTGCAAGGGCGGATCTCGTTAACGCGGCGGATCTTAAAAAGAGTCTTGCGGAGAAAAAAGTAGCGGTGTACGTGACCGATTTTCCGACCGAAGAGACGGTGGGCGTAGAGGGCATTATCGCCATTCCCCATCTTGGCGCGTCCACGGTGGAGTCGGAGGATCATTGCGCGATTATGGCGGCGCAGGAATTAGATGAATTCTTGACGTGCGGAAACATTAAAAACAGCGTGAATTTCCCGACGGTGGGTATTCCCCGCTCGGAAAAACCGCGCGTTTGCATTATGAACGAGAACGTGCCCAATATGCTCTCGCAGATCACGACGGCGTTCTCAGCGGAAAATATCAACATCGAGAACCTTGCCAACGGCTCTAAGGGAGAAGTGGCGTATACTATCGTGGAAACGAACGTGATGCCGAGCGCGGAGGTGCTTGAAAAATTGTCGGCGATCCGCGGCGTGTTTGGTTTGCGGACGTTCGGATAAAAGGCGGAGTAGACTATGATTCGTATCAAACCGTTCGCGGCGTTACGCCCGAAAAACGAATACGTGAAAGAATGCGCGGCGCTTCCCTACGACGTGATGTCGTCGGAGGAGGCGAGGGCGGAAACGCAAGGCAAGCCGTATTCCTTTTTACATATTGATAAAGCGGAGATTGATCTTCCCGAAGGGATTTCCCTTTACGACGAGCGCGTGTACCGCAAGGCGGCGGAAAATTTAAAACGCTTTGAGGAAGACGGCGTGTACGTGCAAGAAAAAGAAAAGAAATTCTATTTCTACCGCCAAGTGATGGACGGCAGAGAACAGACAGGGATCGTCGGCTGTCCGTCGATCGAGGATTATCAAAACGGAAAAATCAAAAAACACGAACTCACGCGCGCGGACAAGGAAGAGGACCGAGTCCGTCACGTAGATACCTGTTCGGCGCAGACGGGACCCATTTTTCTCGCGTATAAAAAGAGCGAGATGCTCGATCGAATCCTAGATCGGGAAACGAGTGGCGAGCCGTTGTACGATTTTACGTCCGACGACGGAATTCGACATACGGTTTGGGTAAGCTCGTCCAAGTCGGTGGACGAAGAGATTGAAAAAGCGTTCGGGGAATTGGACGCTCTATACATTGCCGACGGGCATCACCGCGCCGCTTCCGCGGTACGGGTAGGGCAAAAGAGAAAGGGTTTAAATCCCTTGCATACGGGCGAGGAGGAATATCAGTATTTCCTTTCCGTGATCTTCCCTGCGGACAGTTTGAAGATTTTCGATTACAACCGTCTTTTGCGGGATTTAAACGGAATGACGGGGGAAGCGTTCTTGGCGGCGGTGGAAAAGCACGTCGGGAAAGTGACGCCTTGGACGGGCGCGGGCGCGTATCGCCCTGAAAAACGGCACGTCGTCGGGCTGTACGTGGAAAAGAAATGGTACTCGGTGGAGTTCTACGAAGCTTTATGTCAAGCGGAAAAACAAGCGGAGCGCTTGGATTGCGCGATCTTGCAAAAGTATTTGCTTGCGCCCCTTCTCGGGATTACCGATCCTCGCACGGATAACCGAATCGATTTCGCAGGCGGGATCCGCGGACTTACGTATTTAGAGGAACGTTGTAACGAGGATATGGCGGCGGCGATCTCAATGTATCCGACTTCGATGGAAGAATTGACGGCGGTTGCGGACGCGGGAGAGATAATGCCGCCCAAATCCACTTGGTTCGAGCCGAAGCTCAGAAGCGGAATCCTCATTCACAAACTATAAAGGAGAAAAGATTATGTCCGAAACGATTTTGAAAGAAGAGGAACGGGTGGCGTTTCAGCTCCGTTCGCTCTATCGTAGATACGGATATTTGCCTTATAAAATGAGCAAATTCGAGGAATACGATCTGTACGTGGGGAACAAGGAATTTTTGGTTTCCGACGGCGTCATCACGTTCAACGATACGGACGGAAAGCTTTTGGCGCTCAAGCCCGACGTGACTCTTTCCATTGTGAAGAACATAGGGGATACCACGGAGAAGAGAAAGGTATATTATCACGAGAACGTGTACCGTATTTCGGGCGCGACCAAGCAGTATAAAGAAATTATGCAAGCAGGTGTGGAGTGTATCGGCGACGTGGACGGCTACGACGTATTGGAAACAGTACTGCTCGCGGCAAAGAGCCTTTTGGAGATCTCTCCGAATTTTGCGCTCGACGTATCCCACCTCGGAATCGTTTCCGCTATTTTGGAAGAGATCGGGAAAGGCGAGAAATTTAACGCGGAAATCACTCGTTGTCTGGCGGAAAAGAATCCCCACGAAACAGCGGCGGTGTGCGAACGCTACGGCGTGAAAGCGGAAGATTGTAAAACGCTTTTGTTGCTACTCCGCTCGTACGGGGATATGAAGACGGTGCTCGCCGCTTTGCAAGGCGTTTGCAAAACGGGGAAAACGTTGGATGCGTATCGGGAATTGGAAGCGCTTGGCGAGTTGTTGTCGGGTACGGAGTATGCAGACAAGATTCGTTTCGATCTTTCCCTTATCAATGATATGAATTACTATAACGGTATCGTATTCAAGGGTTTCGTAGACGGCGTTTACGAGGGAGTATTGTCGGGTGGACAGTACGATAAACTCCTCTCGAAAATGGGCAAAAAAGCAAAGGCGATCGGGTTTGCGGTCTACCTTGATCTTTTGGAAGGACTGTATGCGAAAAAGCGTGAATTCGACGCAGACACGCTGGTACTTTACGATGAAAATACGCCTTTGAAAACGGTGCTGGATACCGTGGAAGAATTGGCGAAAACGGGCAAGAGCGTGAACGCGCGGAAAGAAAAGGGCGATTTCCGATACGGAGAGATCGTCGATCTGACGGGAGGGAAACGATGATTAACGTAGCGTTGCCGAAAGGACGGTTGGGCGAAAAAGTGTACGGTATGTTTGAAAAAGCGGGTTTTGAATGCCCTGCGCTTTTGGGGAACAGCCGTAAACTCATCTTTGAAAACCCCGAAAAGGGAGTGCGGTATTTTTGGGTAAAACCCTCGGACGTATCCATTTACGTAGAGCGCGGCGCGGCGGACGTGGGCGTGTGCGGAAAAGATATTCTTGCGGAATACCGTCCCGACGTGTACGAGCTGTTGGATTTGCAGACGGGCAAATGCCGTATGGCGGTTGCGGCGAAAAAAGGGTATTTCGACGACGGTCAAAACACGCTGAAAGTGGCGACGAAGTTTGTCAACGTTGCGAAAGCGTATTATGCGAAAAAAGGCAGAGACATCGACGTAATCCGACTCAACGGGTCGATCGAACTTGCGCCGATCCTTGGCTTGTCGGATGTGATTGTGGATATCGTGGAGACGGGAACGACTCTTAAGGAAAACGATTTGGACGTGGTGGAAACGGTGTTTGACATCAGTGCAAGACTCATTGCCAATAAGGCGAGTTTTAAATTCAAAACCAAAGAAATCGAGGCGTTGACGACGGGGGTCGCGGCGCAACTCAACAGGTAAGCATATGATTAAGATTTACAAATACGGCGAAGTATCCGCCGAAGAGATTTTTGCGCGCTTCAATCCGACGGCGAGCGTAGAGGGCGTGGTGACGGAGATCATAGCTAGCGTCGTAAAAAACGGCGACGAGGCGTTGAAAGCGTACGCGCGTAAATTCGACGGAGTGGATTTGAAAAGCTTGGAAGTGTCCGAGCAGGAGATCGAAAACGCGTTTGAAACGGTAGAGCCGCAATTCGTGGAAATTTTACAACGCGCGGCGGAGAACATAAGAGAATTCCACAGTAAGCAAAAGCGCGAGGGATTTACGATTCGCAAGGACAACGGCGTGGTCATTGGGCAAAAAGTGACTCCCATTGACAAGGCGGGGTTGTACGTTCCCGGCGGTACGGCGGCGTATCCCTCTACCGTGTTGATGGACGCGATTCCCGCAAAGATCGCAGGCTGTAAAGAGATCGTAATGGTTACGCCTCCCGCCAAGGACGGGAGCGTGAACGCGGCGGTGTTGGCGGCGGCGAAAGTAGCGGGCGTGGACAGAATCTTCAAAGTGGGCGGCGCGCAGGCGATTGCGGCGCTTGCCTACGGTACGGAGAGTATTCCCAAAGTGGACAAGATCGTAGGTCCGGGTAACGCGTACGTTGCGGAGGCAAAAAAACAGGTCTTTGGCAAAGTATCGATCGATATGATCGCTGGTCCGAGTGAAATTTTGATCGTGGCGGACGGGACGTGTAATCCCGCGTACGTGGCGGCGGATCTTCTGTCGCAAGCGGAACACGATAAAATGGCGAGCGCCGTGCTCGTAACGGACAGCGAACGATTGGCGTACGCCGTTTCGGAGGAATTGGAAAAACAGATTCCTTTGCTTGCAAGAAAAGAGATTGCCAGAAAATCTATTGACGACAACGGCAAAATCATCATCGCGGAGAATCTTTCGCAGGCGATCGAGATTTCCAACGAGATCGCGCCCGAGCATTTGGAACTTTGTATGGACGAGCCGTTCCAATATCTCGATCAAGTCAAGCACGCAGGCTCGGTGTTTATGGGAAAATATTGCCCCGAAGCGTTGGGGGATTATTTTGCAGGTCCGAATCACACGCTCCCGACGAGCGGTACGGCTCGGTTTTCCTCTCCGCTGTCGGTGGACGATTTCGTGAAGAAGTCGCAATTCACCTATTACACGGCGGAGGCGTTGGAAGAAGTATCGCACAGCGTTGCTTATTTTGCAAACCAAGAGGGATTGGGCGCGCACGCTTTGAGCGCGACGGTCCGTTGTAAGAAATAAAAAATTAACCCGATCAAAAGGGAACGGAAAGAAACTATGAGTAGATTTTTCAGTAACAAATACGATTCGCTTGACGCGTACGTACCCGGGGAACAGCCCAAGGATTGTCAGTACGTCAAACTGAATACGAACGAATCCCCGTTTCCGCCTGCGCCTGCGGTGTTGGAAGCGGTGCGCGGCGAGGCGGAAAAGCTGCATTTGTATTCCGATCCCGAGTGTAAAGCGCTCGTGGAAAAATTGGCCGAAACGTACGGATTGAAACCGACGCAGGTGCTTCCGACCAACGGCTCGGACGAGATTTTGAATTTCGCGTTTATGGCGTTTTGCGATCGCGAGCATCCGATCGTATTTCCCGATATTTCGTACGGATTTTACTCCGTATTCGCAAAACTCAACGGCGTTCCGTACGAGACGATTCCGCTCAAAGAGGATTTTTCGATCGATCATCGCGAGTACGTGGGGATCGGAAAGAATATCGTCATTGCCAATCCCAACGCGCCCACGGGGCTGTGTTTGAGCTTAAAGCAAGTGGAAGAGATTGTGGCTTCCAATCCCCACAACGTCGTGATCATTGATGAGGCGTACGTGGATTTCGGGGGCGAGAGCGCGGTGAAACTCATTGATAAGTACGACAATTTACTGGTCACGCAGACGTTTTCTAAATCCCGTAATCTTGCAGGCGCGAGATTGGGTATGGGGTTTGCCTGCGAGAGCCTGATTGCGGATCTCAATACCATCAAATACTCCACCAATCCCTACAACGTCAACCGAATGACGATGGCGGCGGGGATCGCAATGCTGGAATCGACGGAGTATTTTGAAAAGAACTTGGCGGAGATCTGTCGAGTACGAGAATATACGGCGGCGGAGCTCCGTAAAATGGGCTTTACGGCGCTCGATTCCAAAACTAATTTCCTGTTTGTGCGCTCGGAGGAGATTGACGGGGAGAAACTGTACGCGGAATTGAAAAAACGCGGCGTATTGGTACGGCATTTCACGGCGGAACGCATCGCGCAATTCAACCGTGTGACAATCGGAACGAAAGAACAAATGGACGTCTTTTTAGAAAAGACGAGAGAGATCTTAAAGGAGCAAAAACAATGAGAAAAGCGCAAGTACAAAGAACGACGAAAGAAACGGATATTTTCTTAACGCTGGATTTGGACGGGGCAGGCAGGGGCGAGATTAACAGCGGTTCGGGGTTTCTCGACCATATGCTCACCCTCTTTTCCAAGCACGCGGGATTCGATTTGAGCGTTACTTGCAAAGGGGACGTGGAGGTGGATTATCACCACACGACGGAGGATATCGGGATCGCGCTCGGGAAAGCGTTTTTCGAGGCGCTCGGCGATAAAAAAGGCATTGTCCGTTACGGGGATATCGTCCTGCCTATGGACGAGTCGCTTGTTATGGCGGCGGTGGATATTTCGGGGCGGGATTACGCTTCTGTGAACTTGGAGATCGCGGCGGAAAAAGTCGGGGAATTCGACACCGAGCTTTGCGAGGAGTTTTGGCTCGCGTTCGTGAGAGAGGCAAAGCTGACTTTGCACGTGCGCCAGCTCGCGGGAAAGAACGCTCACCATATTATCGAGTGTACGTTCAAGGCGGTTGCGCGCGCGCTTAGACAGGCGGTAGCAATCGACGAAAAGCGTAAAGACGAAGTTCCGTCCACGAAAGGAGTTTTGTAATGATAGCGATCGTGAACTACGGCGTGGGGAATTTATTTTCCCTCTCCTGTTCGTTTCAGAAAATCGGAGCGGAAGCGGTGATTACGTCGGACGAGGAAGTGATCCGCAAAGCGGATAAACTGATCTTGCCCGGGGTGGGCGCGGTTCGGGATGCTGCGGAAAAATTGAAGACGACGGGGCTTGGCGCGCTGGTTTGTCAACAGGCAAAGGCGGGAAAACCCTTGATGGGGATTTGTCTTGGAATGCAGCTCCTGTTTGAAAAGAGTTTTGAATACGGCGAGCACGAGGGCTTAGGACTTTTGAAAGGAAACGTAGTGCCGATGCAGGGGTATTTGGACGAGAGCCTGAAGATCCCGCATATCGGTTGGAATGCGTTGCGCTTTACTAAACCCTCTCCTTTGTTCCGATACAACAAAGAGGGAGATTTTGTCTATTTCGTGCACTCGTATTTTGCAACCGATTGCGAGGACAGCGTGGTGGCTACGACGGAGTACGGAAAACCGTTGACGGCGGCGGTGCAGAAAGACAACGTGATGGGATGCCAGTTCCATCCTGAAAAGAGCGGCGAGGCGGGCTTGCGTATTTTACGCGCGTTTTGCGATTTTTGATCCGCTTAAACGAGAGTAAGAAAAAAGGAAAAAGGAAAAGAAAAATGAACGTTTTTCCGGCGATTGATTTATACGATAAAAAAGCCGTACGGCTTTATAAGGGCGATTACGCCCAAATGACCGTGTATAGCGACGATCCTTTATCGGTTGCGCGGGATTTTGAAAGCAAGGGAGCAAAGTACATTCACGTAGTCGATTTGGAGGGCGCGAAAGCGGGATATCCCGTCAATCTTTCCGTAGTGGAGCAGATTGCGAATTCGACGGGTTTGTTCGTGGAAGTAGGCGGCGGAATCCGTAATATGGAAACGGTCGAAACGTATTTTTCCGTGGGAGTGGATCGGGTGATTCTCGGTACGGCGGCGGTAACGGACGAAAGCTTTTTGAAAGCGGCGCTTGCGAAATACGGTGAAAAAATCGCCGTCGGCGCGGACGTGGCGGACGGGAAGATCGCCATCAAAGGCTGGTTGGAGAAATCCGAGTATACGGCGGACTCGTTTTTTCAAAAGATGCAAACTTTGGGTGTGAAAACCGTCATTTGTACGGACATCTCCAAAGACGGAGCGATGAAGGGAACGAACTTGCCTTTGTATAAGGAAATGAGTGAAAAATACGCGATGGACATCGTGGCGTCGGGCGGAGTTTCGACGATCGAGGACGTGAAAGCGTTGGCGGCGATGGGCGTGTACGGCGCGATCATCGGCAAGGCGTATTATATCGGCGCGATCGATTTGGAAGAGGCTGTCAAGGAGGCGAAATGATCACGAAAAGAATTATTCCCTGTCTAGACGTCAGGGACGGGAAAGTGGTAAAAGGCGTGAACTTCGCCGCATTGCGCGAAGTTGCTTCTCCCGTAGATTTAGCGAAATATTACTCCGAGAACGGCGCGGACGAGTTGGTGTTTTACGACATTACGGCGTCGGCGGAGGGGCGTTCGTTGTTCGCGGACGTCTTGCGGGAAACGGCGAAATCGGTGTTTATTCCGCTCACGGTCGGCGGCGGCATCAATACGACGGAGGATTTTGAGCGAGTACTCAACTGCGGCGCGGATAAAGTGAGTGTGAATTCGGGGGCATTAAAACATCCCGAGCTCATCGGCGAAGCTGCGAAAAGATACGGCGATCAATGCGTAGTCATTTCGGTGGACGTGAAGCGTGTGAACGGACAATTCCGCGTGTTCGCGAAAGGCGGCAGAGAGGACACGGGCAAAGAGGCGATCGAGTGGATTCGCCGTTGCGTCGGTGAGGGCGCAGGCGAAGTCGTGGTCAATTCGATGGATACGGACGGCGTGAAAAACGGATTCGATCTCGAACTGTTGAAACGAGTTTGTAAGACGGTCAACGTACCCGTGATCGCTTCGGGCGGAGCGGGCAACGAAGAGCATTTTATTCAGCTTTTTAAAGAAGTTCCGACGATTGACGCAGGGCTTGCCGCTTCCATTTTCCATTTCGGGGAAGTGGAGATCTCCCATTTAAAACAAACGCTTGCAACCGTAGGCGTAAACGTACGGTTATAAAATACAGCGAGGTATGGTATGATTAAAATCGAAGACTTGAAATTTGATAAAGACGGACTCATTCCCGCGATCGTGGTAGACGCGAAAACGCAGGAAACGCTCACGCTTGCCTATATGAACGCGGAGAGCTTGAAAATCACAATGGAAAAGGGTTTGACTTGTTTTTGGAGCAGAAGCCGTCAACAGCTTTGGCTCAAAGGGGAGACGAGCGGAAATTATCAGCACGTCGTTTCCATCACCGCCGATTGCGATAAGGACGCTTTAATCGTAAAAGTGGAAAAAGACGGTCCTGCTTGCCATACGGGCAACGAAACTTGTTTCTTTCATCCCGTTTACATCAACGAAGAGAAATCCGAATTCCGTTTGCGCGGTTTGTACGAACTCCTTTTAAACAGAAACGCAGAACGTCCCGCAGGCTCGTACACGACCTACCTGTTTGAAAAGGGCTTGGATAAGATCTTGAAAAAGGTGGGCGAGGAGAGTACGGAAGTGATCATCGCAGGCAAAGCGGAAGATAAAAAAGAGACCGTTTACGAGATTGCCGATCTTGCCTATCACGTACTCGTTTTGATGGTACAAATGGGAATCACCGTGGACGAAGTGCGCGACGAACTTGCTTCCCGCCACGTGATCGATCACAAAGTCAAACAGGAAAAAATGACGAAATAATCCGCGCTTTTGGAGTGGATTCAGAAACGAAAAATAAGCTCTCTTTCGGGAAGAAAAGAGGGCTTTTTTATTATAAAAACCGAAGAATCGATCGAGTTTATCGAAAAAATCGATTTCATTCGTTACAATATATATTTTACATAAAAAGAGAAAATAATTCGTATTGGCGTGAAAGAATGATTGACAAAATTTATTTTATAAGGTAAAATGATAATTGTGTTATTGGGTAAATTGGGTCTTAGCGTCAAAATGAAGGCGCGGGATTTGAGAAACCGTTGAAGAAAGATTGAGGAAAAAACAGATTTATGAAAAAAATCAAGTGGATATGGATTACCGTTTTATCGATGCTTGCGTCTTTGTTCGCATTCGCGGGTTGCGTGACCGTAGAGACGTTGGAGGATAAGATCGGGGACAATACGATTTGTGTTACCTATTACGCGAACGAGGGTGAGTTCAGCGCTTCGGTCTATAAAAAGGATATGTACCACGAAGTCGGCTCGAAAGTGTTTAACGTACCCGGCGTAACGCTCGAGAATCCGAACGGAGCGGGAAATGCGATCGTGGGCGGACCGACGGTAAAGGTTTCGTACTCGGGTTACGATTTCGTCGCTTGGCACGAAGTGGAGCTGGACGATAGCGGCAATCCCGTGTATCTCGACGAGGCGCAACGGATCGTGAAAGCGGGCGACCCTTTCGATTTCAGCAAAGTGTTGCAAGAGGGGGATAGAGTTTACCTTTGCGCGGTTTGGATCAAGCAAAGTCAGGTGCTCGTCAAACTCGTCAGCGAAAACGGCTCTGCGATTACGGTGACGGAAGATCAAGCGGATAAACAGTACGCAAACGGAGATACGGTGCGCGCGTTCAATTTCAAAAACGATTTGGTGCAAAGCACGACGACGCAGCCGATTACGCCGAAAAACGGATCGCATACGTTCCTTGCCTATTATGCGGATGAAGCGTGTACGCAACCCGTACAATGGCCGATTCAGAGAAACGAGGACGCTACGGATATCGTCATTTACGCGAAATATCTTGAAGGGACTTGGACGATCGTCCGTACGGCGAACCAAGTTTCGGATATGTTCAACAGCGCGGGAAGTACCTTGAAGAAATTCTATCTGGCTAATGACGTGGATTGTTCGGGTGTAAACGTTTTGACAGCTGCTAAATTTGCGACCGAGCTCAAAGGCAACGGATATACGATCCGTAATTTGACGGCGAGTCGAACGGGCGTAAAATCGGAGACCAAGACGGCGCTGTTTGGTGAGATCACCGCAACGGCAAAGATCACGGACGTGACGT
The DNA here is from genome assembly GCA_017457225.1 of Clostridia bacterium. Lineage (GTDB taxonomy): Bacteria > Bacillota > Clostridia > Christensenellales > Borkfalkiaceae > Scatosoma. Next base: position 27,053 of record JAFTHW010000002.1, read on the forward strand.
TTGAGAACGTAACGGTCAAAGTAACGCCTTTCTCCGCGCAACAGTTTAGCGGCTTTGAAGCGTATTTCGCATTCACGTCCCTTGCAACGGAAGCGCAGATCGAGAACGTAAAGATCACGGGTAGTTTGCTCGTGGAAACTACAAGCAATATGCTCGCGGCGAATTTATGGAAGAACGGCGATTGGTCGGCGGAGAACTGTAAATTCGGCGGATACGCGACGGACGACGCGTTTGAATCCGAAGAATGGGACGTTACAGTAAGCGATTTCGTTTTGACGACGGATAGCGGAGAAGTCGATTTAATTTAAAAATATCGTTTTAACGGAGGATATATATGAAAAAAACTTGGAAGAAGATCATCAGTTTATTGTTGGCGGGCTGTACGGTTGCGCCTACGGCGTTGATGGCTGCCTGCGATGACGAAGGTTCGACGTACGATGCGGAAACCAGACCTTTGGTTATGAGCATCGACGCAGTAGACCAGAATTTCAATCCGTTCTTTGCAACGTCGCAGAGCGACAGTACGGTTGCCGCAATGACGCAAATCGGTATGATCACGATGGACGCGGCGGGCAATCCCGTCTGCGGCGACGATCAACCTACGGTAGCGCTCAGCTATACGGAGACGATGAAAACGGCGGGCGGTCAGGCAACGACTGACGGCGCGGCGGCGGCTACGACCGAATACGAGTTCGTCATTAAAAACGGAATTAAATTCAGCGACGGCACCGATCTTACGATCCAGGACGTATTGTTCAACTTGTACGTATACCTCGATCCTGCATACGACGGCTCAGCGACCATTTATTCAACGGATATCGTAGGCTTAAAAGCGTACCGTTCGCAAAATTCCGAAATGAGCGATGACAGCAACGCGGACTATCTCAGCCGCTTCTATACGCTCGCAAACCAGAGAATCAGCAATATTCACGCGTATTTAGAAGGTGAAAAATCCGAAACCGCTGAAATTTTGGCGGATATCGCAACGGTAAAAGCGTTGTTCTTGGAAGAAGTAAAATCCGACTGGAACGCAAACGCAGGCTCGTTGGAATCGTATCAGGACGAATACCTGTTTACGGAGGATTGGGAAGTCTTCTATTTCGTAGAGGGGATTATCAGTGTTCCCAGAAAATTGAACGAGAGCGGTAACTACGAAAAGGAAACTACCACAAAATTGGACGCGAACGGTCAGGTCATTCTCGACGAGGACGGCAATCCCAAACAGTTCTTCAAAACCACTTTGGACGAAGAGGGGAATCAGCTCCGTCAGGGCATTGAAGGGGCGAGAAACGACGCGGCGAAGATCGCGCAATATATGACGCAGTACGATTGCACCGAAGCGCAAGCGAAAGAGTATATCGTAAGAGATTACGCTATCGAGCAGGTCTACAATAGCAATACGACGGGCAAAGCGTTGTCCAACGTCTTGTATTATTGGGCGACGGGCGGCGAAGCGCTTGAAAAGTTCGCTGCGGACGAAAAGACGAAATATTACGCTTCCTTGACGGAGGGCGTACCCAACATCAGCGGTATTTCCCAAGGGAAGAAGACGGTAGACGGCGTAGAACACGATACCCTCAAGATTGAGATCAACGGCGTTGACCCCAAGGCGATTTGGAACTTTGCATTCACCGTTGCGCCTATGGCGTACTACGGCGGCGAGTACGCGTTGCAAAATTACAACGGCGTCAATAACTTCGGTGTCAAACTCGGCGATGCAAGCTGGTTTGCTTCCGAACTCAAAGATCCTGCAAAGAACGGTTTGCCCGTAGGCGCGGGTACGTATAAAGCGTCCAACGACAGAGGGGATCAATCCAACGTCAATAAGGATACGTTCTGTAAGAACAACGTTATTTACTTTGAGCGCAACACGTATTTCGATACGGTAGGCGGCGATACGATCACGAACGCAAAGATCAAATATCTCCGTTATAAAGTAGTTGGCTCGAACAAGATCATTAACGCGTTGGAAACGAAAGAAATCGACCTCGGAAATCCCAGTGCAACGCCTGAAAATATCGCGGCGATCGGTAAGATCGGTCACTTGGATTATCAGAGATATGAAACCAACGGTTACGGTTACGTGGGTATCAATCCCAAGTACGTGCCCGACATCGAGGTAAGGCGCGCCATTATGACGGCGATGAATACCAACCTCATTATCACGGACTACTACGGTGAAGAATTGGCGAAGCCCGTTTACCGTTCGTTGTCCATTACCAACTGGGCGTACCCGACGGGCGTTACCGCATACAACGGCAACAATTCCTACGACGGAACGTCCGATCCTACGCACTCTATTGCGTATAACCCCGATACGACCTATATCGCAAATTTGGTAGAAAGCGTCGGCTACACGAAAGGAAGCGACGGCGTATACGTGAACAGTTTGAGCGGACATAAGCTCAAGTACGTATTCACGATCGCAGGCGAAACGAAAGACCACCCTGCGTACGCGATGTTTGAAGCGGCGGCGGATATTTTGAATAGCTGCGGTTTCGATATTACGGTCACGACTTCTCCTACGGCGCTCAGCGATCTTGCGAAAGGTACGCTTACCGTATGGGCGGCGGCTTGGTCGTCTCCCGTAGACCCTGACTTGTATCAAGTTTACCACAAAGACAGTACAGCGACTAGCATCAAGAACTGGGGCTATAAAGAAATTTTCGCGGATTCGACCGGTCAATTCTCGTTCGAGCAGACGGTAATCAATAATTTGAGTACGATTATCGAAGAAGCGAGAGAAACTATCAACCCTGACGTTCGTAAAGAAAAATACGGCAAGGCGTTGGATTTGATTATGGAATTGGCGGTAGAGCTGCCCACCTATCAGAGAAACGATTTGACGACGTACAACAAAGAAGTCATCGACACGTCTACTCTGAACCGTAACGCATCGGCAACTTCCGGCGTAACGGATAAGATCTGGGCGATCGATTATAACTAAGATTTTTTGAAATGAGCGGAGCGGGAGTACTTGACATTCCCGATCCGCATAACCCTAAATAAAAGAAAAGTGAAGAGACACAGATGGTAAAATACTGTATAAAAAGAATTCTTATAGCGCTTCTGATTCTGTTCGGCTTTTCCGTACTCTTATATTTCATCGTTCGTTTGATGCCCATTGACTTTTTGGAGGATAAAGTGCTCGGGAATACGAGCATTGCCGACCCCGAGGCGGAATTGGAACGTTTGAAAAAATTATACGGAATGAGCGATTCGAGCTTTATCGGTATCTTGAAAAGTTACTGGGATTGGTTGACGAAATTCGTGCAAGGGGATATGGGTACGTCCTGGATCTCCGGTAATCCCGTACAGGAAGATATTTTCAGAAATATGGGCATTTCGTTCGCGATTTCTTTCGTTTCGTTGATTTTGCAACTTTTGATCTCCATTCCCTTGGGTATCAAATGCGCGTGCAATCAATACGGAAAGCTCGACTATACGGCGACCGTTTTGACGATGATTGGTATTTCTTTCCCGTCGTTCTTCTTCGGAAGCCTGATGATTAAGTTCTTTGCCGTGGATTTGGGTTGGTTCCCGTCGTCGGGTCTTGTAGACGCGACGTTGCCTCCCTCCACGGGCGGATTCGAACGCGCGCTCGATATGTTACACCATCTCGTGTTGCCTATGTTCGTACTCGTCATTCTCTCCATCGGCTCGATGATGAGATACACCCGTACGAATACCTTGGAAGTATTGACGGCGGACTATATCCGTACGGCGAGAGCGAAAGGACTTTCGGAAAACAAAGTCGTTTACAAACACGTATTCAGAAATACGATGATTCCGCTCGTGACTACGCTCGCGGGGATTTTGCCCGGGTTGTTCGGCGGTTCTATGATCACCGAAACGGTATTCGATTTGCCCGGTATCGGAAACTTGGCGTATCAGCGCGTTTTGAGCGGTGATATTCCGTTCGTAATGGGTTATAATATGTTCATTGCAACGCTTACCGTCATCGGCGTTCTGCTCACCGACTTGATGTACGGGATCGTAGACCCTCGCGTCAAGCTTGGGAAATAAAGGAGGGGCGTTATGGAAGAAAAGAAGATTCTTGATACGGAAAACACCTCCGAAACGGTTTTGACGCAGGAGGAATTGCACGGGGAGAGCTTGAACGATCGCGTAAAGGTATTGTCGCCTACGAGATTGGTCGTAAAGCGGTTTTTCCGCTCTAAATTATCCGTCGTCGGTCTGATTATGCTCATCGGGTTGTTTCTGTTCTCGTTTGTCGGCCCTATGTTCTCGCCTTGGACGGGCGCGGACGGGAAAGGTAAAGTGGAGGACACGACCAATATCACGGCGAGAGTGGACTCCGAAACCATTCAGTTTGAAACGGCGGACGGCGAGACGTTTGAGGTCATCGACGTCAGCATTCAAATCCCTACGGTCAATAAAAAAGGGGAGTTGTCCTCCGATCATTGGCTCGGTACGGACGAAAAGGGTTGGGACTTGTTTACCCGACTGATGCTCGGGGGAAGAATTTCCCTGACGATCGGGTTTGTCGTCATTATTTTGGAAACGCTGATCGGCGTGATTTTAGGCGGATTGGCGGGTTATTTCGGCGGTTGGGTAGATTCGCTCATTATGCGTATCGTCGATATCCTCAACTGCATTCCAACCATTCCCATTATGTTGATTCTGTCGAGAATTTTACAGGAAAACGGAATGCTCGGCATTGAAAGGTTGTATTATTTGATGTTGATTCTAACGCTGTTCGGTTGGGCGGGGACGGCGCGACTCGTTCGTGGTCAGATCCTTTCCTTGCGCGAACAGGAGTTTATGTTGGCGGCGAAGTGCGCGGGACTTTCCACGCGTAGAAAGATCTTTACCCATTTGATTCCCAACGTAATGCCACAGCTCATCGTTTCGATGACGCTCGGGCTTGGTAGTATCATTTTGACGGAAGCGACGCTCGGATTCCTGGGCTTGGGCGCTCCGCTCGATACGGCTACTTGGGGGGCGTTGATTCAATACGCTACGGAAATCGAATATTTGCAGAACTTCCCCAATTTCTGGTTGCCTGCGGGCGTATGCATCACGCTTGCGATTTTGGCGTTCAATTTTGTGGGCGACGGTTTGCGCGACGCGTTCGATCCCAAGATGAAGAGGTGATAAGATGGCGAAAGAAAAATCACATTATATCTCGGGGAGAGAATCTCGCCGCATAGCGAAAAACAATCGGAAAGTTACCAAAGAATTTGAAAAGAAAAAGAAGAGAAAGAACGTCGAAGCGGAATATCTCACGGAGATGAAAGATCCCAACAATATTATCGAGTTCGAGAATCTTCACACCTATTTCTACACGGACACGGGTACGGTCAAAGCTGTCAACGGCGTTACGTTTTCCATTCCCGCAGGCTCTACCGTGGGCGTCGTTGGGGAGTCGGGTTGCGGCAAGAGCGTAACTTCCCTGTCCTTGATGCAACTCGTACAAGGCCCGAGCGGTCAAATCGTAGACGGGTCTATCCGTTTCCGTACGAACGCGTTCCGCCGCGACCAGAAAGGGGAAAAGATCCCCGTGTATGAAACGGAAGAAGTGGACGGCAAAACGGTTTTTAAAAAGGACAAAAAAGGCAAGCCGATCCATAAGAAAAACGAGCTGGGCGGCAACCTGTACGAAATGGACGAAAAAGTCTACGATATTGCCAAGATGCCCACCGAAGCGATGCGCTCCATTCGCGGCCGCGAGATCTCGATGATCTTCCAAGAGCCGATGACGTCCCTCAACCCCGTATTCACGATCGGGAATCAGTTGGACGAAGTGGCGTTTTTGCACATCGAAGGGATCTCCAAAAAAGACGCGAAAGCGCGCAGTATCGAGATGTTACAGCTCGTCGGGATCGCCGATCCCGAGGGTGTGTATAAAAAATATCCCCACGAACTCTCGGGCGGTATGCGGCAACGTGTTATGATCGCGATGTCGTTGCTTTGCAATCCCAGACTCATTATCGCCGACGAGCCGACTACGGCGCTCGACGTAACCATTCAGGCGCAGATTCTTGATCTGCTTCGGGAGATCAAGGGCAAGATCAACGGTTCGATTATGCTCATCACACACGATTTGGGCGTGGTCGCCGAAATGGCGGATTACGTCGTCGTTATGTACGCGGGTAAAATTATTGAAATGGGTACGGCGGAGGACATTTTCGACCGTCCTTTGCACCCCTATACCATCGGTTTGCAAAAGAGCAAACCCACGGTAGACGGGGAAGTGGAATCGCTGTATTGCATTCCCGGGTTTGTTCCCAACCCTATCAATATGCCCAATTACTGCTATTTCCGCGATCGTTGCGATAAATGTAAGCGGGAATGCGCGGGAGAATATCCCGAATTGGTCAAAGTAACGGATACGCACAGCGTTTCCTGTTATCTGTATAAACCTCAAAACACGGAAGAATCTTAATCAATCCTAACATTCGTTTTCGGGAGGGAAATTAAATGGAAAGAAGTATCGAAGAACAAAAAGCTCGGGAAATGGACGCGGCGTATAAGGCGACTCGCCCGATGTTGGCGAACTCTCCGATCAGCAATATGGCGTTGAACGGATCGGGGAAGAAATTTGTCGTATATTGCCCGATGTGTCAAACGGGGCTTGCGGTGAACGAAGGCGCGACGGCGTATATTTGTCCTGCTTGCAACAGCATTTTGAGTATTAAAAAACACGCGAGAAAGGTGAAAGATCTTTCGGGAAAACCTTCGTGTTCGCCGTATAGCGTTATGCAACCGATTCAGGCGGCGGAAGAAGTTCCCGCAAAAACAGAGCCTTGCGTAGAAACGCCGGTTAGCGAAACGGTTGTAGAGCCTGCGGAAGAAGATTCCGTAGAAGACGTGGAGGACGCTCTAGAGCAAGAAACTCCTATACAAGAAGCCGAAGCGATTGCAGACGAAACGGAGACGGTCACAGAAGACGTGAAAGAAACGCCTGAAGAGCCAGAAGAGGAAGCTCCGTTTTTGGAGATCCGCAATTTAAAGAAGCATTTCGTAGTCGGTACGAACTTTTTCGGGCGTCCGAATAAATTTTTGCGCGCGGTAGACAACGTTTCGTTTACGCTGGAAAAGGGCAAAACGCTCGGGATCGTAGGCGAATCGGGTTGCGGCAAGACGACGATGGGCAGAACGATTTTGCGGCTCTACGACGTAACGGGCGGCGAAGTCCGTTTCAAGGGCAAGGACGTTTCCAAGATCAAGGAAAAGGAGTTCGATAAACTCCGTCCTAATATGCAAATGATTTTCCAAGATCCGTACGCGAGTCTTTCCCCGCGTTTGACGGTGGGCGAGATCATCGGCGAAGCGGCGAGAGAGCACGGTTTGGTGGATAAAGCGCATTACCGCGATTACGTTCTTGAAGTGATGAAGATGTGCGGTTTGCAGCCTCATTATATCGACCGTTACCCTCACGAATTTTCGGGCGGTCAGCGCCAGCGTATCTGCATTGCGCGCGCGTTGGCATTAAAACCTGAGCTCGTGATCTGTGACGAGCCGGTGTCCGCGCTCGACGTATCCATTCAAGCGCAGATTATCAATATGCTCAAAGACCTGCAAAAACAGCTTGGGCTTACGTATATTTTCATTTCACACGATTTGTCGGTCGTAAAACACATTTCCGACGAAGTGGGCGTTATGTATTTGGGGAGTATGGTAGAGTACGGCCCGAAAGCGAGCATTTTCTCCAATACGTTGCATCCGTACACGAAAGCGTTGTTCTCGGCAGTTCCCGTGCCCAATCCGCACGTGAAGATGAACAGGGTGATTTTGAAAGGGGATATTCCCTCGCCCGTCAATCCGCCGAAAGGCTGTAAATTCCATACCCGTTGCGATCAATGTATGGAGATTTGTAAAAACGTAGCGCCTATGTATAAAGAAGTGGAAGAAGGTCATTTCTGCGCTTGCCATCTCTACGCGACGGAAGAGGAACTTGCGGCGCTTCAAGAAAAACAGAGTAAAAAGAGAAGCAAGAAGTAAAGATCGGAGTAAGTATGTCTGATAAGAAAAAGCGGGAGGAGATCGACGAAACGACGACGGTTGCGGATATGAACGTCGAGGGATTTCGTTGGTACAATCCCGGCAAGAAAAAGGGTCAAAACAGCGACATTGGCAAAGTGACCAAAAAGGAATACCGCGCGATGGTAAAAGGCGCGTTTGCGGCGGCGTTGCCTATGATCGGGATCGTCGTTGGCGTAACGGCGCTGATGATCGTATTCGCGTATCTTTGGCTCAGTTAACATAAAAATCGGTTTATGCGGGCGCCGTTTCTTACGATACGGCGCTTTCCGTTTCTTCAATGGTAGGATTTGTATTTCTCCTCATCCACCGCAAGCGGTCCCCCTTCTCCGACAGGAGAAGGCAGTTTTGCCAAAGCGTTTGTGTCATACTGAGCGGAGGCGACAGCCGTAGTCGAACGTATCTCTTATAAATCGTTCCTTACTTATTCACTATTCACTCTTACCTATTACTTTTTTAAGATACGTTCCACTCGCTTACGCTCGGTCAGTATGAAAGGGCTAACTCGCAAAGCGGTAGGGGAGAAGCGTTTCACAATTTTTGTTTATTGCAAAAAAGAGTTTTCCGATTGAAACGGAAAACTCTTTTATCATACGGGTGAATTATACTATCAAGTGCAACACCCTAATAAAAAAATGACAGTTCATATAAATCTGTGTTATAATAAGTTTACCACAACAAAAATAACAGGAGAAATATATGAACTGCTACCATCATTTTACCATAGAAGAAAGAAC
>JAFTHW010000020.1 GCA_017457225.1 Clostridia bacterium
CGTTGCCCTTTCGCGTCTACCCATCCCGTTTCCGTGAAATAGTCCCAAAATTCCTGTGCCGAGACGTGCACGCCCTTTTCCATGATGTAAGCGTTTACCTCGTCAAGCGTCGGCGGGACAAAATTCGCGCGCGCGCCAATAGTATTCTTTATGTCCTTGTCTTTGTGTTGTGTTAGTTGTGTCTTAGAGGGCTTTCCGTCCCTACTCCCGCAAGGCGAGTTTTCCTCTAATCTCCCGTTTATCTCCCGTTTATCTCCCGTTTTTCTCCCGTTTATCTCCCGTTTATCTCCCGTTTTTCTCCCGTTTATTACCCCCGTTTGGGTGTAATTAGGGAATGGACAAATGTTATATTTTGATGGATTTTTCCCTTTGCCCCTCTCGCTTTCAATCAGTTTCTTTTGGACAAGAGAATTTATCGTGTCAGGAATCCGCTTTATACTTATGTTCGTACCCAACGCCAACTGCGAATCCGTAAGCTCGATCCAGTCCGGCCAGAATCGACAGTTTGCAACCATAAAAAGATGGATATACAAAGCCGTCTCACTGGGATTCAAGATGCCCGCGAACAGATTATGCCATTGTTTCAGGTGCTCCATAGGTTTATCCATAGCGACACCCCATCAATGTTTGGGAAATATAAACTGCGTATTCAGCATATGGGACGCAATAAACTCTTCAATTCCTTTGTCTTTAATGTAGTCCTCGATTTCCTCAATAAACATTTTCTCACTGCAAAATAGCCTACGAGAAGCCCATTCATTATTACATGTTGAAAGGCTCACGCTGCCATTCTCATTCCTTTTCAGCGGCATAGAATCGCCCAAACATTTTTGTAGCTTTTTGAAATTTATTTCTATTTCCATATGTTTACCGCCTTTCATTTTGGGATATGGGCGGCGTTTGCCGCCCCTGCACTTACATCAAAACGGAATGTTATCGTCGCTTTCCTCCTGCTTCTTTGCGCTTCCGCAAAACTCCACGCGATCAAGAATAACGTCCGTTGTATAGACTTTCTTCCCGTCCTTCTCATAGCTTCCCGTCTGGATTCTGCCCTCGGCGAGAATCTCCTTGCCCTTCGGGAAATAGTTTCCCAATAATTCAGCCGTCTTTCCCCACGCCACGCAGGGGATAAAGTCCGCGCCGTTGTCTTTTCCGTCCTTGCTTTTGCCCCTGTCAACGGCTATCGAAGTTCGCGCGACCGTCTGCCCGCTTTGAGTTGTCCGAACGTCCGCATCTCGCGCAATGCGCCCGTGCAAAATAACTTTGTTCATGTTTATGCCTCCCCCATCATTAACGCCTCGTCGTTGATAATTTCCACCGCGTAATCCTCCAAATTGTTTTGGAGGTCAAATAGTTCTGCTTCTGTCAGCGAACCGAACCCCTTGCCGCCGAAATGCCGTTTGAGAATCTCCGTAACGTCCGAACCCGACAAGCCTTGTGCCTGTGCGTGTTCCCAAATCTCCGCTTTCGTCGGGGCTTTCGCTTTGGCTTTGGATTTAGCTTTCGGCTTTTCATCCACGGGCTTCGTCGTGTCGGTCACGGGCTTCGTCATGTCGTCTACCGGCTTCATCGTGTCAGCGTCTTTCGTGTCGTCGATACAGAATAGCCCGTTCAATGCGTACTTCCGCGCATAACTGGACGCGCTTCCAGTAAGCTGTGCCGCGTCCATTTTCGGGCGGCTTTCGCTTTCCCTTGCGTATGCAGTGACTGACATTTCTTTTTCGCCGTCCGTAACTTTCGCCACGGCCTTAACGTAATATCTATCCCCCAAGACAACTACTTCATCCGAGATTGTCAAAAGCAATCCTTCCGCCACGCATAGCGGTTTCACGGCTTCTAAAATATCCTCGCAGCTTCGATAATGAAATTCTCCAAATTTGTTATATTGGTTTTTCGGGGCTTTCAAAGCTGACTGGATCTTGCAAAGTTTCGCTATCATGCTTGCCCCTCCTAATTTTCAATTTTCGCCAGCATCTCAATAATTGTATTGTCCATCGCTGTATTGTAATAATTCGATTCTACGCGCTCTTTCCCGTCATTTTTGACAACTCTCATAAATAAAGCCGTCCCGCAATAGTACGAATCATAAAGCCCGTCCCGCTTTATTTGCTCCACAAAATCGGCAAACGTCTTTATATTTTCGTTTCGCGTCTGTATCATGCTTTTTCCCTCCTCATTTCACCGTCATTGATTGCCGTTCAATCAGCCGCGCCCCCGGTACCGCCACGCCCATTTTCAGCGTTCGCAGGATTGCGTCACGGTCGATTTTCGCGGGCTGTGGCTTGAGATAATCCACTGGTATCAAACTTTCGTCGAGAATGTCCGTTGCTTTCGACGTTCTGAAAGACACGGAAAAATCAACGTCTTTCCATCCCTTCCCGTCAAGCTGCCGCGAAAGATACTTTTCAAGGCTTTCTGCCTTGTTCTCCGCCGCTTTCTTCCGCGCCGTGAAGTCATCGGCGCGTTTTTTGTATGCCTCCGCGTCGGC
>JAFTHW010000010.1 GCA_017457225.1 Clostridia bacterium
AAAGCTGACGATCTCAATGCTATCGCCGTCCTTCAATACGGTATCAGCGTAAGTAGCTTTCGGAACGATGTCGCCGTTCAGCTCGGTCGCGATCCGCTTCATATCGTAGTTGGTTGTCGCAAGATACTCAGCAATGGTCTTACCTGCAATATCCAAGGGTTCTCCGTTTACCTTTACCATTTCACACCTCCACAAAAATTGCAACAAAAAAGGAGCTACCGATTCGGTAACTCCAAAAAAATCTCTTGTTCCTCCCAATATTCTCGTATCAGGCATCCCTACGTTGGCATTATCCAAATCAGGTTCTCGGTCGAAGGTCACACCTTCCTCTCAGCCTGTATACAAGCTCCCGTTTGTTCAGTTGTGAGTATATTATACACCTTTTTTTATCAGATTGCAATACCTTTTTGAAAAATTAAAGATTAAGATTCATAGGGGCGGACACGGAAGGTTGCTCCTACCGATTCGCAGATTTCTCTGCTCTTTTCCTGCTCTTCCTTGGTCGTTACCTTATCAACCACGGTCATGATAACGTTTGGAACGTATTTCGTGCAGTCGTGGGTAAATGAAAGCATTGCGTTATATGAATCAATGCCGAATTTAGGACGAACAAGCTTCAGATAGTCCTCTTTGTTGGTTGCGTTAAGACTGACGGATACCGTGTCGATCAATCCCTCAAGCTTATGTGCAACCTTCTCACCGGCAATCAGGTCGGCAAGACCGTTTGTGTTGATACGAATCGGAATACTGCTTTTCGACTTGATATACTCTGCTACCTTCAAAAGATCCTCCAAGCGTTCTGTCGGCTCACCGTAGCCGCAGAATACGATTTCTTCGTATTTGGCAAGATCCCACGTATCAATGCTATCGCAAATTTCTTTTACGGTAGGCTCTCTTTCAAGCCAAAGCGAACCCGAATTGAACACGTGATCGTCGTGATGCCTCAAGCAAAAGGTGCAAGCGCAGGGGCATCTGTTGGTAATGTTTACATATATTCCGTTTCTTCCGGCATAGGTTATGGTCATCATAATTAAAGTCCTCCGGTCAATTTAGATTTATAATTCAGTTTATCAACGGTCAATCCTATAGCGACAAACAGAATTGAACTCGTCACCGACTGCGTGATCGACGCAGGAATACCTGTAAGGGGAGCCACAAAATTGCCATATAGCAAGGCTTCATACAGATAGTATCCTCCGGCACAAATAACAGCGGCGGGTATCATTGCCAACCAATTACGCAGACTCATCATCTTTTTGCCTTTATTTGTAAACAGCAATGCGGTCGCCGCTTTGATCACAACGGATCCCGGTGCCCATATAGCAAATCCCGTAAGACAGTCGGCAAGAAGCGCTCCGCCCGCTCCGACAGCCATTGCATACGGCCAAGGAAGAATACACGCGGCAAGATAGATAAGACCGTCGCCAACGTGTATGTATCCGTTGTTTGTCGGTATATGCAAATAAGCGGTAACAACGAATACCAATGCCGTAAATACGCCTGCAATGCACATAAATCGTGTATGTTTGTTTTGCATTTTGATTTTCTCCTATTCTATTTCGCTCAAAAATTCTTCAAAGCAGATTCCGTCTGCTTTGGGTATGTCTAATTCAACTGTGCGGCGCAGTACCTTGGCAATAAATGCCGAGGCGTGCGTTACAGCTTCTACAAGACTTTTCCCGTTTACCGCGTCTGCCGCGATCATCGACGAAAAAACGTCTCCCGTTCCTGCTCGGCACGGACCCACCTTATGCTCTCGGACAAGTCTTGGCTCCTTGCCCGCTTCGTACACATAGTTTTCGAGATCCCCGTCACACTCCAAGCCGGAAATAACGATTCTCTTCGGTCCAAGCTTAGAGAGACGCTTACATATTGTAAATAGCTCTTCCTCGCGCATATCCTCACGGTACTCGGTATCGGTCAAAATACAAGCCTCGGTCAGATTGGGAGTCAGGATATCCGCATAAGCAACCAGCGACCTCATGCGTTCTGCCAAAAGCGGTGAATATGCGGGATACAGCCTGCCGTCATCGCCCATCACGGGATCCACAACCGTAACCGTACCGTTTCTCTTAAATCGCTCGATAAAGTACTTTACAATATCGATCTGCTCGGGGGATGCTAAATACCCTGTAAGTATGCCGTTAAAGTGAAGGTCAAGCTTTTCCCATTCATCCATATAGGCGTTCATATGCTCGGTGTAATCGGTGCGATAATAGCTTTCATATCCCGTATGATTGGAAAAGACGGAGGTCGGCAAGGGACAGCACTGTATCTTCATTGCGGAAATAATTGGCAACGATACCGAGATCGAACAACGTCCGAAACCACAGAAATCATTGATCACCGCAATCTTTTTTTGATGATTATGAGACATTTGATCGTTGCTCCTTGACAATTTAATGATATTATTATATAATAAATCTGTCGATATTAAAATAATCAGTTTAGGAGAATTTTATATATACAGATGAAATATGTAATTGACAAAAACAGCCGTCCTGTATATCTTCAGATATACAAACAGATCAGACAAGACATAATTGACGGAATCTACCCATATCTATCTAAGCTTCCCTCTATGCGTCTGCTGTGCGACGAGCTTGGCGTAAGCACGGTTACGATCGAGCACGCCTATGCGCTCCTTTGTGATGAGGGATACGTGGAAGCTCGTGAGCGTAGCGGCTTCGTCGTGATTTTTCGGGAATCGGACGGCTTTGCCGCACCTGCTGAAACCCACACGAAGCATAGCATCGTACCGCAAAGCTATCATACATATCCCGAATTTCCTTTTTCCGTCCTCAGAAAGACGATGCGTAAGGTGCTTTCCGATGATGCCGATGTGCTCCGTGAGAGATCCCCGAATGCAGGGTGCCCCGAGCTTCGTGAGGCAATAAAAAATTATCTCATTCGAAACAGAGGCATGAACGTCGAGAGTAGTCAGATCATCGTTGGTTCGGGTGCGGAATATCTTTACGGGCTTATCATCACAATGCTCGGAAGAAAGCACGTATACGGTATTGAGTCACCGTCATACAAAAAGATCGAGCCAATCTACAGCGCGGCTGATGTGGAGCACGAGCTGTTGCCGTTATCTCACGACGGCATTGATAGTTTAGCTCTTACAAAAACAAAGGCAAATGTCATTCATACAACACCTTACAGAAGCTTTCCGACGGGCATTACTGCGTCCGCCAACAAACGCCACGAATATATCCGCTGGGCGAGCAAAAATGGGCGCATCATTATTGAAGACGATTTCGAGTCTGAGTTTTCTGTTTCCTCAAAACCGGAGGATACGCTGTTTTCACTTTCCAACTATGACAACGTAATCTATATGAACACCTTTTCCAAGACTATCTCTCCCGCGCTCCGCGTTGGATATATGGTTCTGCCCAAATGCCTTGTGAGCGAATTTGATAAAAAGCTCGGCTTCTATTCATGCACAGTGCCAACCTTTGAGCAGTTTGTTCTTGCAGAGCTTATTAACAGCGGAGACTTTGAACGTCACATCAACCGAGTCAGACGAAGTTTGAGGAAGAAGCATTAAAATAAATACGATAGCCCTCGCTCTATTTCGGAACGAGGGCGGTTTGGTTCTACTCGGTTAATGTTTCAATGGCAATCTGCATCCCGAGCTTGAAAGCGTACTCAAAGATTGCCGCTTCAGCCAAGCTCATATACTCGCTCCAACAATCGTGAAACTTTTCAAAGACTTCTTTTTGCTCATCAGAAAAGCTTTTCTCTAAGTCCTCGTGATGCCGTGACATATATCCGAGCAATTCTTTCATTTCTTTAGAATTAGTTCGGCTATCCTCTTGCGGTATGATGTTCCCGTGCCAAAACTCGTTTATAACGGATTTCATTGATATACCACCTCCCATAAAACGATTTCTTCCGCGCTTGTCTTGATGTTGTTCATCTCGGCAATCCAACGGAGCATATCGCGAGCCTTCAAGTTCTCGTCAATACCTCTTTCGGCAACGAGGCGGGGGATGATGCTATCAAGCATTTTGTTTGCTTCAAGGTCGATTTTGTGCAACCGAACATTCAACTTGCCTTCAGTCAGCAGCGTTGTGTACCTTCCGCGACGGTGCTGTTTGATGAAATCAAGGTGTATCCGTCCATACTTGCCAATCTGATAGTCGGTCTGTTCGGGAAGTGCAATATTGGGTATAAGGTGTCCGCTTTCCTCGCGGTAGGTTCCTCCGAGGTTTTCGTAAAGGGATTCAAAGTTCTTTTTCATTGTAGTATCCTCCAAAATAAGATTTTGATTTTACTACAATTCATCCTCGCATCCAAACCAATCAACAAAGTTTGAAGGGAACCTGCTCTATCGCAGGTTCCCTTCGTTACGCCCTTTTTTCTATAAATCCTACCACAACTTTGCCATAGGCAAAATAGCACTTGCCGTAGGCAAATATCACTGCGAAGCAATCTCGCCGTTTTGCAATTCCGTTTTTTCTCGGCGTTTCCCGTACTTTTTCCGATAAACGAGCAAGCACACGACGATCTGCGCGATACTCGACAAAGTCCAAGTAATCGGATACGCCACGTACACCATTTCCACGCGCGGAAACAGAGGATAAATCGCCAAAACCCACACCACACGGAATACACACGTAAAGAATATATTGATAAACATCGGGAACAGGGAATATCCCATACCCCGCAACGTCGCGCTAAAAATCTCCATCGTCGCCGCGAGCATATAGAAAAACGACGTGTACCGCCTACGGATCATTGCTTGCGCGATCACTTCGGGATCTGCGTTAAATAGGGAGTATATATACTGCCCGAAAAACGCAATTACCCCGATCAATACGAGTTGGAACGCCCAACAAAGCCCCAATCCGTCCACAAGCGTTCGCTTCACCCGCTCGGGTTTTTTCGCGCCGATATTTTGCCCGACGATCGTCACGACGACGCGCCCAAACGATCCGTTTAGCCCGTCGATAAACGAATCCACTTGCACACCCACGGCAGTGCCCGCGATAACAATATCCCCGTAGGAGTTGATGGTCGATTGAATGAGTATATTCGCCACGGAAAACAACGAAGAATTGATCCCCGTCGGAACTCCCAACCGCAAGACCTCCAACAATTCTTTTTTATAAAAACGAGTCTTTTTTAAGGAGTATTTTGCCGCGCTTTTTTCTTTCATTAAATCAATCGTGACCCACACCGCCGCCACGTACTGCGAAATGATCGTGCCGAGCGCCACGCCAACGACGTGCATATCGAAAAACACGACCGTAACGATATTGATTCCGATATTGATCACTCCCGAAACGAACAGATAAAACAAAGGTTTTTTCGTTTCGCCGATCCCACGGAACAACGACGCCCCGAAATTATAAATACTGTTTGCGGGAACGCCTAAAAAATAAATTTGCATATACGTCACGGCGTAAGGTAGCACCTCTTTCGGCGTATGGAGCGCCACGAGTAAGGGTTTCGTGACCGCAAGCCCTACAATCATCACGAGAATTCCGCTGACCACGGAAAGCGCCATCGAAGTATGTACGACTCGAGATTGCCCCTCTTCGTCCTTCGCCCCGAACGCGGTCGCCATCGCCACGTTCGCCCCGACCGAGCACCCGATCACCAAATTCGTAATGAGATGAATGGCAGAGCTCGTCGAACCGACCGCCGCCTGATACACCGTACCGGCAAACCGCCCCACGACAGCCATATCCGCCACGTTGAAAAGAAGCTGTAAATAGGTGGACAAAACCATAGGAATCGCGAAAAACAATACCTTTTTCAGCAATTTCCCTTCCGTAAAATCGATTCTGCCCTTCACTGACGTATGATGCATCGCGTTTCACCTGTCCGTCCGTATTTGAAAAACTTCCGCTTTTCGAGGACTATTTTACCACTCCCGTTTCAAATAAGCAAGCGAATGAACCGCCAAAACGAACTTTTAATCATTATTTTTTGCAAGCTTTTTTAAGGAGCGTTTCCCCGCTCCTTTTTACGGAGTTTAACTCTCCAACAAAGCCCGCAAAATTTCCGCCTTTTGCGCGGACTCCTCTCCGTACACTCTCGGGAGTTCTCCCTCTTTAAGCGTAACGTCCGCCGCAATTTTTCCGTCCTTTAAAACAACGATCCGATGCGCCAGCATACACGCGTCCTCCAAATCGTGCGTCACGAACACCGTCGTCGGACGCAACTCTTTCCAAAGCCCTGCAAGTACGTTCGACAAACGGATTTTGAGCGCGGTATCGAGTGACGAAAAAGGCTCGTCAAGAAGCAGTAGCGGTGCGTTTTGCAAAAACGCCCGCGCAATCGCCACGCGTTGTTTTTCCCCGCCCGAGAGCTGTTTCGGACGTTTAGCTTTATGCGCAGTCAGCTCGGTTTTTTCTAAAATTTTGACAATATCCTCGTCCCTGCCCCCTGCGTATCGCAAATTTTGCTCTACAGTCAAGTTTGGCAGAAGCCTCGGCGATTGAAACACGTACCCAACAGAAGCGGGAACTCCCTCTTTTTCTCCTTGAAAGGGAGCAAGGCCCGAAAGCGCATTCAAAAGAGTCGTCTTTCCCACGCCCGAAGCGCCCAAAACGCACAAAATTTTCCCTTCTTCGATCTCCAAGGAAAAATCGTCGAACAGCACGCGCCCGTCGTATTCTTTTGAAATGCGTATCTTCATTTTACCCTCCTTTCCACAAGGGACGAAAAAAGCGCAAACATTCCCTCGATCGCAAGCCCGATTAAGAACGCGACGATCACGAGTGCGAACAGCGCGGGCATTTCATAAAACGCTTTCGCATCCTGCATCATTCCGCCAAGACTCCCGAACGTTCCCGCCAACACTTCTGCGGATACGACGAGCTTCACGGCAAACGAACACGCCGCGCCCGACTCCCGCAACGCATACGGCGCGGAGAGCGGCAAATACATCTGCGTGATCCGTTGCATCAGCGGCACTTTATATACGCGGCTCATTTCCAAAAGCTCCCCGTCCACCTGCATCAAAGCGGCAAGGAACGACGTGTAAAGCATCGGGAACAACGCCATAAACGCCACCGCAATCGGAGCGCCTGCCGCGCCCGTCCATACGAGAATGATGAGCATCGCCGCCAATGTCGGAACGGAGCGGAAGATCGCCACAATCGGAGTCAAAAACCGCCTCAACCAAGGCAACAGGTATGCGGCGACAGCAGCCACGAGCGAAAGGACAAATGACAGCAAAAACGCCAAAAACGTCCTGCCCATGGTCGAGCCGACCGCTCTCCAAAAGCTCCCCGAAACCCAAAATAAACCCAATTCTTTAAGGCAGGAAGAAAGGGACGGGATCAAAAGCTCGTTCCCCGCCAATACGTATGCCAAACACCACGCGCCGACGAGAAACGCCGCCCACACGAGCGCTTGTATTCCGTTTTTCCAAACCTTGTTTTTCATAAATTTATAAACCCCAATCCGTCGAATCGTAAAACGAAACGTTCGGCAATTTCGTACTGTCCGCCTGTACCTCGATCATCTCCGTCAAAAAGCTGTGCACCTCAAATTTACAATCCGCCGCCTGCGAAAAACGAATTCCGCAACGGCTCAACGTCGTCGCCGTCAAAAACGGAGCTTTCAACGTCGTTTCATAGCCCGTATCTTCCAAGTTCGCCGTGACGGCGGCAACAATCTGCTCGCCGCTCATCGTCACAACTTCGGTCATAGACACCGCCGCCGCTTTCAAAAAGCTTTCCGTCCAGTCTTTCTTATCTTCCACAAACTCCTTCTTCGCCACGAGCGCCGCCTGCGGATACCCGCTCTGTTGCCCCTCTTGCGCATACAACGCTTGCAGATCCCCCACGATCGTAAATCCGTTTTTAGCCACCTGCACCGTCACGGCAGGCTCGGCGAGCACGAAGCAATCCACGTCCGTCATCGTCCCGATGGAATTCGCGTCCGTCACCGCGCGCAAATTCACTTTTTCTTCGGATACCGCCACGTCGTTTTTGAGTTCCTGCCAAGCCACTCCGTTACGGTTGAGTACCGTCTTAAACGTCAATCCAGGTACGCTGTTGATCTGCAAAACGCCCACGGTCTTTCCCAAAAGGGAAGAAAGATTGTCTTTTGTGTACGAAGTCGTATCTTTCGAGATCATATATAAATTCCCGTGCGTGACGAGCCCGAGCATACGGTAATCGTCCTTTTGCCCGAGCACTTTCGCCGCTGCCGTCACGGGCATCACGCAAAAATCCGCGTTTTTATCCATATCGGTATTCGTGACTTTCGTTGCGATCACGCTCGCATTCACGACGCGGAACTCCACGTCCTCACGTCCAACGCTCATCATCTTCGCAAACGCCAACGCAGGCGCGCCGTCGGGCATATACACCGTCACCGTCTCTGCGCCGCCCTTACAAGCCCCGAACCCAAAACTCGCCAAAAGCCCTGCGATCACCAAAGTCAATCCTCTAAATCTCTTTTTCATTTTACTATTCTCCTTTTTATTTCTTTCCAAACAACGCCTTCACCGACGTTTCGGGAATCTTCCCAAGCTTACCCGTCAACGCGTTGGTCACTTCCATCGGAGCGTCTAAAACGACCGACAGAACGTTTACGTTCTTTTCTTTATACGGAATCCCCATACGCCCTAAAATATACTCCCCATATTCAGACAACAACGTGTTCACACGCTCGCTCACCGCCCGATCGAAAATCAGAATACTCACCACCGCAATCCGTTTATTTCCTTGTATTGTTTCTTCGTTCATCTCGTACCTGCCTACTCCTTTTATAAAAAAATTTACTCCTCCGCCTTAGAAAGCGAAAGAGTAATCCTTGACTTTTGAAAAACCGAATTTTCGACAACGCTCCCGTCATCGAACGATTTTTGCCTTACTCTTTTCGCCGTCAGAAGCTTCTTTCGACTCAAATTTCAAAACTGTTTTCTTTCATTTTCGAGCAAAAACGACGTCGTTTCCTCTCCTTTTTTCTCACCTTTTGTCTTTTTACGGCAAATGGCAAGACGGGCATATGTGTGAACGGACAAATTCCTTCTATTATCTTTTACCCGTTCCAAACCCCTTCTAAACGGTGAATGGGCAAACCCTGTTCCACCCATTTCTTTTCGTACTCCGTCACGATATTCCATTCGGGATTCCCGTTTTCGTGCAAATCGTACGTCACGTTTTGCAAATCAAACCCACAAAACGCAAACTCCTCCAAGGAAAAATCAAAAAATTCCCGATTGTCCGTCTTTTGCAACACTTTCCCGCCCTTTTTGAGGAGTTTTTTATACACCTCTAAAAAATTCCGATGCGTGAGTCGTTGCGTCGCATACCCAAGCTTGGGCAACGGAGTAGAAAAATTAAGATAAATCGCGTCCAAACTCCCCTCGGGAATATAGCAAGGCAAGCACTCCGCACGGATATTGAGAAAGCGGATGTTTTCAACGCCCTCTTTTTTCACATCCTCTAACGGAGTCAAAATCACGTTGCTCATTTTTTCCAAAGCCAAATAGTTGACGCCTGGATTGCGTTTTGCGAGTTCTCGCACAAAGCCGCCCTTCCCGCAGCCGATTTCCAACGCCACGGGATTGTCGTTTTGGAATACGCTTTTAAAATCGATCAACGCGCGAAAATTCTCCGCCGCCTCTTTCATATTCAAAATCCCGTTCGCGCCCTTGGCAAGCAACAAATCCGCGCAAGCTTCCATTCGAGCGTCAAAATTGCGCTTTCTTCTCATTCTCATCGACATATGTCTTCTCCGAACTTACTTTCTTCCCGTGCTGCCGAAGCCGCCCTCACCGCGGACGGTATCCGACAACTCTTCCGTATCCTCGAACTCCACCTTCAAAAACGGAGCTACGACGAGTTGCGCCACGCGTTCCCCAGCCGCTACCGTTTGCAAAGCGCTCGAATGATTGTGCAGCGCGACCATGATCTCGCCTCTATAATCGGAGTCCACAACCCCTACTTTATTGGCAGGCGCAAGCCCGCGTTTACAGGCGAGTCCGCTTCTCGCATAAATGAGTCCCGCGTATCCGACGGGAATCTCCATCGCAAGCCCCGTATGGATAAATTTCGTTTCCCCGGGCGCAATCGTGATCTCTTCGGGCAAATTATACAAATCCGCGCCTGCGGAGAATTCCGAGCCATAGGTAGGCAGAATGGCGTTCTCGTTCAATTTTTTTACGGCAATTTTCATACTATTTTCCTCGTTTTTGGCATACCGCCTCTCTCTTTCCATTCCATTATAACAAATTTTGTCGAAAAAAGCAAGAAAAGAAGGTATTATTTTTTCTTTTCCCGCTCCTCAGTAAATATCCTCCTCCAAAAGTTTGTCTAACTTTTAAGATTATATCACATAACAGGGAGGCGTCTACGACCGCGTATTATGAGCGCGGTCGTTTCTGCATAAAAAATATACCGTTCGTTTTACAAAATGTAAAACGAACGGTATATTGCTGTTTTTTCTTTATGCCGATTCTATAACCGACTCCACCGCCGATTCCGTCCCCTCCGAAGACTCCTCTTCAGTAGGTTCTACAACTTTCAAGCGCAAGTGATCCATATAGAACGTCTTTCCCTCGCTATCGTGCGCCGGACGCTCGAATTGAATTCCCAACCCTTTGATATGAGAGCCAAACTTTTCGGGAATCTCCATCTCCGCGAGATTAATCTCCAAAACGACCGTCGTCCAAGCTTGCGGCGCGACTTCCACCCATTCCAACGCAAGACCCGTAAACGAATAATACGCGGTACTGTATACGTGTTGGAATCCGATCGACTCGACGGTATCCTGCGCGTTGAAGACGTCGATCTCCACAGCTACGACGTTCGTATAATCGGTATAATCCAAACCCTCGGGACGCAACTCCGTCGCGTGGAAGATATACGGCTCTTTTTTCCAGCTGCGGTAATACCCCTCGAACGGATCGGGCTGTACGAACATTTTAATACTTGCGTTACCGCTCGTTACGTACTGCGCATCTTTTTCCAACGTCACGATCCCCAACGCGTTTTGCATCATAAGATAGTTGAGGCTTCTCTGCGTTTCAAAATCGTTTACGGTAATATACGAAGTCGTTTGTTCTTCCGCCCGCGAGCTTATACCCGCGCACGCCG
Organism: Clostridia bacterium; assembly: GCA_017457225.1. Classification (GTDB taxonomy): domain Bacteria; phylum Bacillota; class Clostridia; order Christensenellales; family Borkfalkiaceae; genus Scatosoma. The sequence goes on from JAFTHW010000010.1 coordinate 11,070, forward strand.
AAAACGCGCATGCCCCAGCCAACGATACTGCCAAAACGGCTTTTTTCCAATTCTTCATTTTCTCAATCCTCCAACGTCCATTCGCCAAACCCGAGCGTTGCGTTTCCATTCACATCGAAACGGATCGCGTCCAACACGCCGTTTTCACCGAGATTCAAAAGATATACGGGAATTTCGATCTCATTCCAACCCGCTTGCAACTCCACCGTACTCATTTCTATGTACGTATTCGCTTTCTTGCCTTTCCCGCGGAGCAACACGCTTGTTGCCTCGCCGTAGTTATAGACTTTGAACGTGACAGAAGCGTAGTTCGTCGAAAGTTCGAAATCTTTGACGTCGAAGCGAATGGACGGCGCACCTTTCGTATCGGTCATTTCCGCTTTGATCAGTTCCACACCCTCGACCGTATCCGTCGTCACCGTAGCCGTCGTCGATTTGAAATGCGCGACCAGTTTATCGCTCAATTCTGCCACCGTGAGCGTTTTGGAATCCTCGCCAAGATCCATAGAGAGCCCGTACGCTTTTCCGTCCACCGTCGTCGCTATGTTCAAAGGATTGCTTACACCCGACAACGCAATCTTCACGGAATACAATACCGCTCCGTTTTTGCTAACGCCGTCCATGAGTAACGTTCCGTTCACGTTCACTTCTCTGCCCTCGGGCGCAGAGATACGCACCGTCGCCGTATGTCCGTTTTTGTCGATACTTTCCACGATCACGCCTGCGCTTTCTCCGAGTTCCAATGCGCTGAGCAACAGTTTGCGGCTTGCGTAAAACTCCGCAACGGTGTCGTTGTAATAATTGATAATCGTCTTTCCTTTATAGTACAAGTTTTCAACGAGATACGCAAAGAAGCTATCAAAACCGTCGTCGTCCACACCCCGCGCGTTATACATCTCTTTCAACGCGTAAAGCATATCGTATTCCTCGTTCCCGTCGCAAATCCCTTTGAGTCGAATACTCGCCACCGGTCCGTACACGCCGTACTCTCTTCCAGGATAACAGAGCATACCGTCGCCGTTCATAAACGGGAATCGCAAAGGCTCGCCGTAGTATTCTTGTACCTGATAATGCTCGTCGTCACGTATGACATCCGCGTAACCTGCAAAACTGTACTGCGTAAATCTCCAATAGAGCTGTCCAACGATGTCGTAATCGTACATCATCCAAGCCATAAGTTTCGAGCCTATCATCGCGTCTTCGATATGATACGTAGGCCAAGGATGAATTGGATTGACCGTGGAATAACACCATACCTCGCCGCCGTTTTTCTCCGCGTACGCAATCAACTCTTCCGTCGCCTGTTCGTTGGAGAATTTATCGATCGTAGGAACGAAGCAAACCGCAGGAGGAGTCAATCCATTTTTCGCGCAGTAGTCGTCGAGCACCTTAAAGCTCGTACCTGTCAATAAGTGTCGAACATTCCGAACACCATCAGAGATCAATATTTGTAAGCTTTGAAATTCTTCTTGGCTCATATCTTCAGGTTTCGCAAACGTCCGTTCCACATCCCCAAGGGTCGAAGTTTCTCCGCTCAAGATCCAATCCCCAACCTCTTCGTCCGCTTGATTCGCCGCCGTATAGCTATAATATACTTTCGCCCCGCCGTTCTCCTGACGTTCGTACTCATCACACCACGTCATATACGTGTATGCCTTTTCAAATAAGTTTTGCTTCACTTCCAAGCTGCGGATTGCGACTTCCATCAACCATTGTTTGTATTCCTGCACGTTCAAAGTCGTTCCCACGCTTGAACCCGTCGCGAATACAGGCAACTCATACAATGTACATCTAGGATTGTTATGCGAAGCGACTACTTTATCCAAATAATCGTCCGCCTGCCCCAGATGATAGGAGTGCAACAACTGTTGCGTGGTAGGCACGGAATTAATCGTCGCTCTGTGATCGAGGAAGAAATCGTAATACGTCTGCGCCATCTCCAACGAGCCGTCCAATTCCGCGTACGGGATCTCGCAATAAAGGCCCTCAAAACAGCTTTTTGCATATGCCGTATCCGACAGCGTATAATCGTAGATTTTAATCTCTACCGGAACGTCGTAACTCTTGGAGGCAAATGTCACGTTAAACGAGCCCGTGTACGTACCCGCCGCCTGCGTCTTATCCGCGATGAGTTCGATCCAAACGGACTGATTATCCCCCGCTTTGACTTTGTTTTCTCCGTACTCCAACGCATTCGCGTACGGGATCAACGCATCGGTATAATCCCCCGCGCCCGTAGGCGCGCCTTTATCCCAAATGGTATCGACGGTAATAAATTTCCCGTGATAAACGTTAAAGGACTCCTTTTTCAGTACGTCGCCGCTTGCGTTCGTAAGATCGTTGAGCGCAATCGCGTACTCTCCGTCCTCTTCGGCGGAGATCACGATCTGTCCGCCCTCTTTTTCATTTCTCACAGCAGAAATCTTCAACGTAGTATTTCCGTAGTACTGGGAATAATTATACTCACGCAAAAACTTTTCCGCACCCGTAGCTGTCCACACCGCCGTAGTCGGCTCGGCAGGTGTTTCCGAACTCTCCTCCGAGCTCTCCAGGGTCGACGAACTTTCCGACGAATCGATAGAAGATTCCACCGACGAACTCTCCAAAGCCGAAGAAGAACTTTCCCTGACCTCGTCGTCTTCACAACTTACGGCAGACGTCGCCACCGAGCCCAATGTCATCAGGGCAAGCAACGTCGCCAACCATCTTCTCATTTTTTTCATATAATACTCCTTTTATCTCTCTAATGCAAAAGTCCGAGAATCAATATCTTGGTATCCAGCGGAAAAACGGAGTCTGTTCAAATTTCTCAACCTTCTCCATTCTTCCTCGTCCGTTTAAAAAATACCGCGGACGGAAACGTCCGCGGTATTCCGAGTTTCGCTTAACTTTCTTTCATTTCCAAGCGGAAATTATCCACGTAGAACGTTCTACCTGCCGTTTCCTTAGAAGTAGGACGGTCGAAAACAAAGCCAATAGCAACCGCTTTCTTGTTATACGCTTGAGGGATCGACAACGACGTGATTTCCATTGTAACCGTCGTCCAAGCCTCGGGCGCAAGGGTATAAAAGGTAGCTCTACCCGTCTGGAAGCCACGGTTGACTTCTTTATACGCAAGGTTTACACCGATCTGCTGCTCGGTCGTCTCCGCGTTATACACGTCAATCTTGACCGAAGCAACGTTTCTGAACGAAGTATAATTCTTTCCTGCTTTCTTCAAATTCAACGTATGCATAAATGCAGGAACGCGCGCGTCGTACTGCGCTACGTCGCCAAACAGATTGGGCTGTACCCAAACCTTCATACTTGCATCGCCGTCGGTGATGTACTCTTTCTCTTCCTGCAAGGTAATTTTCCCGAGGAGTTGTTGCATCATTACATAGTTCAAATCGCTTTGATTTTCAAAACTGTTTACAACCACGGGAGTAGTCGCCGTTTCCGCAGCGTTCGTCGTGATACCGCCGCAAGCGGAGAACGCGCATACTGCCGCAAGAATCGTACCGAATAAAAACTTTTTAATCTTTTTCATCGTCTTATTCCTCCAACAAGAATTCGCCAAAGCCGAGAGACATATCGCCGGTCGTATCGAAACGGATTGCCTCCGCATCCCCGTTAACCGCCATCAAAAGCGCCGTCAAAGGAATCTGCAATTCGTTCCAGCCTTCCGTCAATTCAAGGGTCACAAGCTCGTTGTAAAGGTTATTTTTCTTCGCTTTGCCGCGAATGATCATTTCGGTTGCCTCGCCGTAATTATACACTTTTACAGTGATATAATTGTAAGGAGCTGTTACAGACAAATCCGACAAATTGAACTTCACGGAAGGAACGCCGCTACTGTTCTTCGCGTCCACTTTCAAAAGATCTACGCCGTCTTTCTTCTCGGTCGTCACCGTCACTTTCGTCGAAGACGTGTTGCCGCTGATCTTACCGTTGAGTTGAGCAGTCTTGAGCGTCTTCGCTTCGACACCCAAATCCAACGCCATCGAATAGGTTTTTCCGTCTTTCGTCGTCTCTACCGCAACTGCCGTGTTGTCGCCCTTGAGTGTCAATTTTTCTTCGTAAACGATTACGCCGTCGTTCGTCGTACCGCCCGAAAGCGTCTTGCCGTTGAACTTAACCGCCTGCCCTTCGGGAGCGGAAATCCTTACGGTAACGTCGTTTGCGTTCTTGTCAATGCTTTCCACAATTACACCTGCGTGGGAAGCGAGTTCCAAAGCCCCTGCGAGTTTCTTACGGTTTTCGTGCAACGCGCCTACGGGATCGCCGTTATAATCGATGCGCACGTCTCCCGCATAGTAAATACCCTGCGACATATATTTAAAGACGCTGTCGAAATCCGCTTCGCTTGCGCCGCGCTCTTTATAAAACTCTTCAAGTTCGTAGAACAGATCGTAATCTTCGTTACAATCGCCAATCGCCTTCAAACGGATGGAAGCTACGGGACCGTCTACGCCGTAAGGTCTACCGGGATAGGTCAACCAACCTTCGCCGTTCATACCGGGATAACGGATGGGTTCCTGATAGAAATCCTGTACCTGATACACGTAGTTTTCGTTCTTATCTTTTACGTCGATGTAGCTGTAGAAAGTACTCGACCAGAACAAATATCCGTCGAAGCCGTATTCATACAACATCCAACCCATCGCTCTTGCGGAAACCGCTTGGTCTTCCATATGATACGTAGGATAAGGAGCGGAGGGGTTGATCGTCGTATACGTCCAGAACTCGCCGCCGAATTCTTCGATATAATCGGTGTACTCCTTTCTAGCCGCTTCCGACGTAAACTTATCGATCAGAGGAATGGGCGTAACGGTCGGCGTTTCATACCCTTTCATTTCACAATAACTGTTCAGGCTTACCAAGCTCGTACACGTTAACATATGCGTGATATTGAGAATACTGTCCGCAACCTCCGCTTTCAAAGCGTTGAAATCTTCCTGACTCATACTCGAAGGTTTCTTAAACGCGTACGACTTACCGCTCACCGTTTTGGATTTTCCGCTCGTAACCCATTGCGCCAATTCATCGCAAACTTCTTTCATTGCAGTAAACGAGTTATAAACTTTCGCCGCGCCGTTTTCCTGACGTTCGTACTCGTCACACCAATTCATATAAGTATAGCCTTTTTCGAGAAGGTCCATATTCTCGTCCAAGCAAAGCATCGCAATTTCCATCACCCATTGCGAGAACTGCGTTTTATTGAGCGTTACCGAAGTCTCTTCGTTGACTGCATCGTTGCTCTGCGTCGTAGGGATTCTGATCAACGCAACGCGAGGATCTTTTGCCGCCGCCACGTAGTCTTCGAGGTAGATGGGATAGTTCATATTATAATCCCCGAGAATATCCTTTACGTTACCGCCAAGGCCGATTCTGTGATCGAGGAAGAAATCGTTGTACTTTTGCGCCATCTCGACCGTACCGTCCAATTCACCGTACTGATACTCCTCGTGTTTTGCTTGGAACGATACTTTCAAATGCGTCGTCTCGCTGAGCGTATAATCGTAAACAACAATTTCTACAGGCACGTTGTATTTTTTACCCGCGAACGTTACTTCAAACGTACCCGTGTATGTACCCGCCGGCTGATTTTCGCTCGGTTGCACTTCAAAATAAATGGGCTGATTGCTGCCTTTCGTCACTTTATTTTCGCCGTAAGCAACGATATTTTCATAAGGCACCAACGCGTCGGTATAATCGCCCGCACCGGTGGGAACACCTTTGTCCCAAATCTCCGTGAGCGTAATGAACTTCGCGTGATAAACTCCGATGTCTTCTTTTTTCAAAACGTCGCCGCTCGCCGTCTTGAGATCGCTCGTTTTCACGGTATATTCGCCGTCCTCGCCCGCGGAAATCACGATCTGTCCGCCTTCCATATCGTTGCGGAACGCAGCGATCTTCATCGTGTCAGAGTCGTAACGGCTAGAATAATTATATTCACGCAGGAATTTCTCCGAGCCGTAAGCCGCCCAAACCGCCGTTTCGAGCTTTTCTTCTTCCACCGATTCGCTACTCGAATCCTCGCCGCCTTCCCATTCCCATTGAAAGTCGCTGCTACTATCGACGTTGCTAACGTTGCTACTTTCTTCAGCTTTGGAAGACTCCGACGAAGAAGACGTAGCGCCGCCGAAGAGCTGACAACCCGTGCCGAGCGCCGTTACGCTCGCCATAAAGCAAGCAAACACCGACGTCAACCATTTTTTCGTCTTTTTCATAATGTTCTCCTTTACCATTTATTTCTTCTTCAATTTTATCATAACCGCCGCTCAAAAAGCAATAAAAATTTTTCTTTTTGAAAAGAAAAAAATTATTTTACCATTTTCGTGGATTTTTTCGCAACAGTTTCTCAAAAACGCAGTAAAAAATCCATACTCCGCGTATGATAACTATATTATAACATCAACCAAAAAACTTGTATAGTCATTTTTTTATCCTTTTTTAGAAAATTTTTATCTTTTTTTGCTTTTTGGACGTTTTTTCTATTTTTAACCAAATAAAAATCCCCCTCCGCTTTCTCCTGTGGGAGAAGGGGGACCGCTTGCGGTGGATGAGGAGTTTCGTTCCGCCGCTGTCATTCTGAGCCTGTCGAACTTTGAGGGCAAAGCCCTAAAAGCGCGAGGCGTAGCCCAGCGGCGGAATCTCTGCGGAACACTTTTTATAATTCCACCGCTTCGACACAGCCGAAATATCACTTTTTGCAAAGCAAAAAATATCACTTGCCACAGGTAAATATCACTTTGGCTTTGCCAAAATATCACTGCGTAGCAAAAAAATCGCCCGCCCCGCGAACGGAACGGACGAAAACTCACCTTTATTCCGAAGGAATATCCTCCAAAAAGTAATCGTATAAAGTTTTATAAAACTCCCCGAGATATTGTGCGGCAACCTCGTCTTCTCGGAGTACCCGCACCCTTTCGATGGGATCGGAATACGTCTCCTCGTAATAATCCCTGACAATATAATAACGCTCCTCGTAAGAAAGCGAATAATCGACGGTATACGGCGCCTGTTGCGCCTGCTGCGAATTCGACTTAGTAAAGCGCAAATAGAATAGCAACGCTTCGCGCAAATGATTGATCTCCGCTTCGTGCTCCGTCTGCAATTTCTGTTGGATCTGCGCCCAAATCTCGGACAGGAAGATCCCGTTTTCGATCAAACGGTTCTTTTCCTTTTTGAGTTTATTTTGAAGCGCAAGTTCCAATTTATTTTTCTTAGTTTGCGCAGAGCGCACTTCCATCACTTGTTCTTCGCTCAACGCCGCGAACTGCTCGTCGGCGTAATCAATAATATCAATCGTCATTCGTTCCACCTCGCAACGTTTCTATTTCCACGGAAATCTTATCTACGTGTGAATCGCGGTGTAGAGTAACGTCCAACGAAAAAATCTTTCCATAAAGATCGAAACGGACGGTCGCTTCCCCGTCGGAAAGGTCTAGATCGAAGCTCTTTCCTCTCCCCTCGGTACGCACAGTCACCGTCACCGCGCCTCTCCCCGTTACTTTCAACGTACGCAACGTCTTTCGTCCCGATATGCCAAAATCCAGATTGCGAACGGGAAATTCATAACGGTTATCCCCCGACAAAAAACCGCCGTCCTCCACCAAAAACAACTGACCGTTCAGCATTGCAAACACTTCGCTCGGGCCGCCGGCAAGTCCGTCGGTCGAAAGAGAAAAATATCCGTTCTCTCCATCCCCGTCGACGACGACCATTTTTTTCTCCCCTTGAGAATCGGTATAACGAAAAAAATATCTACCGCCGCCCGAAGCGTGACTACAAGGCTTGTTCAAATCCACGTCCACTTCCAAATGCTCACATACTCGGCGGATCTTTTCCCCGTCAAATGCATACAGAGCTTTTCCCGCCACGTAGAAAATAGATTCTCCGCACACCGCGATCGAATCGGCAACGATCTTTTCACCGCGATACGGCAACCGCTTGACGGCGAACTCGGAAGCATTTCCGCTCGCGTTCAGCCGCCAAATCCCGTGTTCGCGAAAAATGTAAACACAGTCCTTAAACTCCTGCAACAAAACAATTTTTCCATCTGAAGACGGTAATTGGATTCGCCCGCCGTCGTCTACGGAATCGGCAAAATCTTCAAAGTTCGACGGAGTACTGAACGCCAACGTATAAGGCGGCTCCGCCAAAAACAGTCGGTTTTTGAAAAAGCAGCCCGAGGGAGAATTCTTCGTAGTTTTTCGTTTCAGCGTTCCATCTGTCCCATACTCGTACAAGCCTTTTTCGGTCGCAAAAAAGAATCTCGTTTGATAGGTTTCATTTACCGCAGCGATAAACCGTCCGATCCCGCCAAACGATCCAATTTTCTTAAATCCCTGCGCAGTATTGTCGTAAACGCACAACGCTCCGCACGCATCGGTATAAAAAAACAATTCGCCCGCATTCTCGTTAACCACGACCGGAACTCTGTGAATTTCCTGCAAAGGCGTTTGGAAATCCAACACATAGACAGAACTCCCCCCTGGACGGAAATCAGCGAGTCCCACCCCCGTTTTCAATCTTCCGCCCTTTACATCGCTGTTTTTCGCTTGCGTAGAATAGAGCGCTGCCTTGTCTTTTGTAAAGCCGTGATGAAATGAAGAATATTCCACGACGTAGCGTTTGGATTTTGCATTCACGGCTCTCTTTTGAAATATTTTCATCACACCCACCTTCTGGACTGAATCACTTTGCACGGCTTAATCCGATACGCCGCGCGAATAGCGTCCCTGTATTTTTTATCCCAAACGTTCGCCTCCTCGAACAAACCGTTTGCAAGACAATACTCCACCGCCATTCCGTAAGAAAACAATCTCGTTGAAGCCTGCGCGGCAGCCTCCGCCTCGTTGTTAAATTCTTTATCCTCGGGAATGTACGTATAGACGATCTTCAATTTCCCCGGTTGCGCCTTGACGTATTCGGGAAAAACGGAATACTCCACCGACTCCCCCTTGCCGTCCGTCACGTCGACAATTCTTACGGGCGATTTCGTCAATGCGGAGAACTGCACCACGCCTGTCGAAACATACACTTCGTCTTCTCTGATCAAGGGCAAATAATCGAGCGCAAGCTCGTTCTGCACCAAATTGAAACATTGCAACAAAACATTTGCGGTGTTCTCCCCCGTCGAGTCCGTTCCGTTAAAATACTTCTGCACCTCGTCTAATACGCCCACTTTCGCCGCCGTGGCAAGGATGCATTCTTTTACTGTCATTCCACTACCTCCTTTCTCACCGTCTTACGGACGGAGAATTGCGATTCTCCGCCCGTGGGAATTTCCACGTCGTCGCATTCAACGCATACACGGTATCCCTATTTCTTTTAGACGGTTTTTATTAAATTAAATTTCGTTGATACCGAGCAAGACGCCCTGACCGCCGGGACGTTCGCACATAAGTTCGGCGTATTTCACGAGCGTTGCCGTATATACGGGCTTGCCGGGAATCTGCTTAAGCACCTTTCCGTCTTCGCCTTCTAACCATTGCCAATCGCAAAGCTGATGAATCTTGAAATCGTTGGTATTGAGCAAGTACATCGTACCGGCAGGGCAGAATCGATCCGAAACGATGGGAATGCCGTTGAACGTCATACACTTATGTCCACCTTTCAGTTCCTCGGTTGTGAACATTTGTCTGTTTTGCAATTCTTCCGCAAGCGCACGACGTACGCCGCTGGAGCAAACAATGAAATTGATTTTGCTACCCGTGCACTCCTCAATGCTGTCGATCGCCGCCTGCAAATCGGATTCCGTAAGTACACCGACGTTCTTTTTCTTATACGGCGTCATGAGTTTCGTTCTCTGTGCGCCATACAGCGTATCCGTATCTGCAAAAATCGCGCCGAGACCGGTAATTTCCTTGTCTTTCGAGCCTTTCAAATACGCGATTGCGCCCTCTACCATACTTGCAGGTATGAAATCCGACCCTTCGAAAGTAACGGAGGAACCCGTCACCGATCTATCCACGCTCAAAACGCGTCTGCCGGGATTATCGGGCACGGGGAAACCGTCCATATAGAATTCGAGCACCATACCCTCTACGATATTTTTCACCGTATCGAATTTCACGGTCGTACCGCTATAAGAAAGGACCTTACCGAGTGCGCCCGTTCCGTCCCCGAACAACATTCTGCCGAAATTGAGCGAAGCGCTTTTCACGAGCGTTTCCATCTCGTCGTTGAGCAAATTCACGAACGCGCCCTCGTTGTTGGAGGAAGCGCGGATCGCCTTATCGGAAATCTCGATCGTGCCGTAAAGATTTTTGAGCGGCACCGTGAACGTGACGTAATCGTTACCTTTGGCGGCAGGCAAATCCCCCGTTTCCGTTCCCGCGGCAATACCGCCGTTCATTCCCACTCTCACGAGTTTTTTAACGTCTTTCCCCGCGACGTCCGAAGTCGAGCGCGAGAATTGTGCCAACAAGGGGTTGGCTTTCATATCTAAAGCATCCGATACGGCGTCCAAATAAAAAGTTTTCAATGCGTTATCCGCAGTTTCAATAGTAACCATACAATAATTTCTCCCTTAATTTTAAATTTTACGCTTGTGTTTGCAAGAAGTTAAAAGCCTTCTTGCGCTTTATTTTTGAAGAATCGAAGCGCCATACTCCCCGCATCTCCAATAGATTTCGCCCGCGCGGGAGGAGTGACAAGCGTACCCGCCCCACCCCGCATCAAAGGCGCTTCCGTTTTTCCGACCGACGCGAGATACTCTCCGACGATCTTCAGCCGCACGTCCTCGTTCTGTCTGACGAGCTCGAACAGCTCGCTCGGAGAAATCTCCTTTCTCCCTGTATCCGTAACCGAACCTCCAGCCCGTTCCAACGTATGAACGTTTTCCTCCAAGCCCCCGTTCGCCCCGTTCAAGTTCGCGCGCGTTTTTCCGTCGGATTTCTCCCCGTTTTCGATCGCTGTCTTGGCTTCTCTCTCCACGAACAAATCGTCTTGCGATTGCGCTTTTCGCAAAGCATCGCCCTCATCAACCTCCTCGCTTTGAGCGACTTCCGTTTTGGGGGAAACCGCGTCGTTTTTCCACGCTTCCTCCTCTTCCGTCGTCTCCCGTTCCGCGCCGCGTTCCACGTCGGAAAGGAATTCATCAAATTCCTTTTTCTCCGCTCTTCTTGCCGCCGCATTCTTACGAAGCTTTTCCGCCCCCGAATGCAACGTCTCCGCGCCGCTTTTCAAGATTTCCGCCTCTTTTTCCAGCTCCTTCAAGCGTTGACTACGCCTGGTAAACTCCGCCTGTAAAGAACCGTACGCTTTTGCGAGGGCGTCCACGTCCTTGAATTTTCCGAGCACCGCCGAAGCTTCTATCTTACCTATTTCCGTCCGATTCACCATAGCATTCTCTTGCGCCTCCGCGCCGTCTTCCGCGCTCCCATTCTTTTTGTCAACGTTCTCCTCTTTATCCATCTTCTTTCCTCCTTATTGATTTTCGCCGCCTTTTTCCGTGAATTCGGCAACGTTCGTTTCTTTCTTTAAAAACTTTTTATGTTCTTCCATATGTTTTACGAATCTCCTTTTGAGCGCCTCCCCGTCGCGGAATTTTTTAAACTCCGCAGACAAGAGGAATCTCGTATGCTCCGCGATATGCAACGAATGATCGTCGTAGCTGTCGGGCAAAATTTCCGTCTGTCGCATTTCGAGATTCTCCTCTCCCGCCTTGGCGATATGGAGCGCGGAAATATCCCTTGCATTCTCGTAACTCCCAAACCCGAACGCCTCCAAAATACGGTTCTTATTCTCCGTGGAGAGTTGTCCGTTTTCATCACTCAAAAGCCCCGCCTTATACAATTCCAGTATCGTCGCGCGCTTCTCTTCGGGCGTCGCCGCCTCCTCCGATTCAAACTGTACGTCGTTTACGGACAGATCGATGGCGTTGAAATAATACACCTGCGTCTTTTTATTTTCCCCCGTAATCCGCATCAATCGCGCGTTTCCGGCAAACTGCCGATACAGCCGCAGGATTTGTTTCCCGATCTGCCGCATCGCGCGTTCGATACTCCCAATCGTCGGCGTCAATCTAGATTCGTCTTGCGAAAGCAGGAGCTGCAACCCCGTCGCGCTCGTGACTCTCCCGGGCGTGGAGTTCTGCACGAGATCACTCACGCCGCTCACCAGCGAAAACTCTTTTTCTAGCCACTCCTCTTCTTGTGCAAATTCCGCAGGAATCCCGCCGCAATCGAGCATTTCAGGCGCTTTTCCGCCTTGTCGATATACGAGTACTTTCCCTGGGGTCAATCCCTCCTCGCTCAGCTCGTCGGTATCCACCGAGCCGTCCTCTACGGTCAATACTCCCAACGAGAGTCTGTTCAAGAACTCGTGTTTACGATTTCTCACGGCGTTATACGCCCTTTGAATGGGAATGAGTCTATCCACCACACTCCCGGCAAAAAATGCGCCGGGCATACGCAAGCAATCCTGTTTTACGAACGGAAACTCGCGTTCTCCTTTTTCGCCGTTTTCGTAAGGAAGCGGACCTTCGTACAACAATTTTCCGCCCGCGACGATCTCCAATCTCCCGTCTTTGTTCTCCTCCGTCGGACGGGTATACCGTTCAATGAGAATTTCCGAACGGTGTAATACCGTTCCGTCCATTCCCATCTTTTCAAGAGGCAATTTCCCCGCCGACGGCTCGCTGTATCCCGCGAACGTAAATTCAGAAATTTCTTTCCCCTCGACTTCGACACCAAATCGCTCGTAAATAGAATCCACCGACACCGCTCGAGCGTGAATCAGGCTGTTGACTTCTTCCAACCCCTCTGCGTTCAATCGGTCAGGGAACACCTCAAACGGGGACACCGCGTCCACGCTCACTTCCCCCTCGTAAACAGGCGTTCCATTCTCGTCAACGCCTACCTGCCTGCCACCTTTTTCATTCCAAGCGATTTTATAAAACGCCGTACCGCACACCTCCGACCACATCGTTGCGTTGGATACCGTCCGCCCGAAATCAATCCTCTCCTGCGCGTAACTGAGTACGCCAGTCGCGAGCTTCGCAGCTTTGAGATCCCCGTCCTCGTCCGAGAACGCGCGCACTTTTAAACTTGGCCTCATTTTTTCCAGCTTCGCCACACGGGAATCCACGGTCGGCGCGATATGGTTGAACACCCTGCGCGACTGCCAATAAAACCGACTGTCCTCCTCTACGACTCCACCGAGCGGTGATACGTCGCAGTATTGGTTTCCGCTGAAGAAATTCATATTCAACAGCCAGCCCGACTCCGTCGATCTACGCTCCTCTCTTCGGCGCTCGAAATCCGCCGTCACCTCCGCGGCAAGTTTCGCCGCCGCCCGTTCTTTCGCCGTCAACTCTTCGTTCACGGGAAATCCCTGTTCGTCTACAATCATTCCTGTTCCTCCGTCTTGATTTTTCTAACCACCCGTTTCCTCGGCTTCGCCCGCGGCTTTCTCTTCACCGCGCTCTCACCCTCCGATCGGTTTTTCCGCTCCGTTCCCGAAGTCTTTTTCTCCGAGCACGAATCCGTTTTTGCTTTTTTGTTTTCGGTCGAATCGTCCTCTTGCCTTCGCAGTTCCGCCAGCAATCTCTGCCGTTCCGCCTCCAACTCCTCATCCGACATTCTCCCGTACTCTCCCTCTCCGCTCGCCAACAAAATCTGTACGGCTTTGAGATCGGGGGGAATGTCTTTTTTCGTCCGTTTGCGTTTGGTGAGTTTCAATGCGCCGTCCACTTCCGCGTATTCCTCCGTCACCTCCGCAACGCTGCACCCCAGCGCCACTTTGAGCAAAGCGTCGCCGATTTTATCTCTCCTTCCCACATGATCCTCCTTTTTCATCTCGTACCTGCCCCATCCTTTTCGGGTTACATCAGCTTTCAAATTTCCTTCTCGTCATTCTCCGAAGCAAACGCTCTTTGTCTTTCTGTACGGCAGTCTTTTCGGGCAAAGTCGGCAACTTTTTCGGCCTAGACATCAAATAATACCGCATCTCGTCCAAGCTATGATCGTTCACTTTTCTCGGCGTATCCCCGCTCCCCCAAAAATATCCTTTGAGTTCGGAAATCAAATGCGGACAAGTATTAAAAATATAGAGATTGGGCAACCCATTTTCACGGTTCAAATAACTCTTGACCTTCGCGATCCCCGAAAACAAATCCTTTTCCACGTCGGGATTCACGAGAATATCCCGTTCGTAAAACAACTCCGCAACGCTTTTGACGCTGGAGAGCGTCCGTTGCTTCGCCGCGCTGTCAATGAGCGCGCGTACTCTCCCCCTCTCGTCCGTTTTCCAACCCAAGATCCCGCAAATCCGCTTGATCGCCTCCGCGTGATAATCGATGTCTTTCCCCGCCTCGTAATGCTCGTACACGACGTACACGTTATCGTCGAAATCCACCGCGTACCAATGCGCGGATAACGGATTGTTGAGCCCTGGATCAATGGAAATATTGTCCTGCCAATCCTTAGGCACGGGAAAGGGCTCTATGACGTGTATCCTTTCGTCGAACTCGGGATACACCAACCCCTCCGCCGTTGCAAACCTTCCGAATCTTCTCGCCTGCAACGTCTGCTCGTCTAAAGAGCATTCCATCAAAGCAATCTCCGACTCCGCGAGATACGGATTGTCTTTCCACTCCATAAACTCGTACCAAACCTCGGGATCGTGATTCCGATTCATATAAATTTCGTTATAAACGAACGTCAACCCTTTCAAAGGAGTCATCGTCCCGAATAAATCCCCCTGCCTGTCCATCACGCGCATGCGGCATTCGGTATAAATATCCTTGGGCGGCTCTTCGTCAAACCAAACGAAATCAAGGGAAGTCCCCTGAAACTTTTCCCGTCCCTGATCGCAGCTTTTAAACCCGATGACCGAGATCCCTCCAAACACGTTCCGAACCCTTATCAAATCGATTACGCCGCTTTCGGGAGCGTCTTTTCGTCCGCTGAGCATCACGATCTCCTCGATCCAATCCCGCCGCAAATAATGCAACACCTTCTTTTGCGCCACGTCCCTTTGCACCTGCGCGGAGAGGGAAACCACCCAACCGCAAACGTCCTTTTTATTCTCACGGTACGGATGAATCCCTCTCGCCAGATACACGCACTCTACCGCGCCGCACTCCGTCTTCCCCGAACGGTTTCCCCCGAACACCCATCGATTCCTCTTTTTGCATCGATGAAACGCGATTTGTTTTTCGTGTCGGACTTCCCCCGTATTGTACGCCGCCAGAAAATCCTCTTTTTTCCGTCTTTTTTGCTCCTCTTCGATTTTGCGGAGCTTTTCTACGATATCTCTCATAATCTCCTATAATCGACCAAAATTCTCTCCCGTTTTTGCCTTATACTCTTATTCTGCGTGGGCGAATGAAACTCTGTATTTTATCACACGCCGCCCACCGCGGAAACATCTATGAAAAAGTTCTTACGTCAATGGTTAATAGGCTTTCTTCTTGCGCTCTTCCTCGTATCGGGGACGGGCATTTTCCGCATACCGCAAACCACCGCCGCCGCCGAAACTTCTTCCTCCGTCCTCTCCGCGCCCGCTTCCAGCGGCTACGCCTGTATCCTTTCGGATGAAACCTATTTCTACACCTCCCCCGACGAGCGTCGAGGCGCGTTCTTACTCCCGAAAACGTATTACGTCCGAGTCCTCGAATACGGCGCGACCTTCTGCCGGGTAGAGTATCTCTACGACGATACAAACGTACGGAAATTGTCGGGCTATGCAAAAACCTCCGATCTAACGTTTGTGGAGTACGTCCCGCAAACCCCTTACTTATATTATTTATTCGACGTCAACTATCGCATCGACGAGAGTTTCGTCAACGACTCGGCATTTCTGGACACGCTCACTGTCACCTGCGCCTACTACGGCGACTATAAAATCGGCTCGGAGACCTATTGTTACGTCCTGCGCGGCGACACGTTCGGCTACGTTCCCAAACCCGTTTCTCTGTATTTCCCCCTCAACCCCGAATACGACGAATACCTAGCGCGCATTGAGCAGGAAAACGCCTCCGCCGAGCAAGAGAAAAAAGATGAAGCCACGTCCGATTCTTCACCGGCGCAGATCGCGATCCTCGTCGCACTCTGTCTTCTCGTGCCCGTCCTTGCTGCGCTCATTTTAAAACCGCCCCGCCGTCCGCCCTACGAAGCGGAAGAATAATACGGATATAATTTATGTACTAAAACCGCAACCACCGTCTCTCTCGAAGCGAGATTTTTCGATCCCGTCCATCGGATACAAAACGGTAAATTTCACGGAAAGGTTCGAGAATAGAAAATTCTTTCAAAAAAATTTCCTCGTTAACGCCCGCCGCTACAAACAATCCTTTCATTTTGGAAAGCAATTTGTTCTGTCGCCTGAAATACTTACTCTCGCTCCATTCCCCATAGCGGTTCTTTTCCCCGCCTGCGGCGTGATCCATCGGTCTTTTGATTTTTCTCTCCAACCCGAAATACCGAATCTTCACGAGTGTTTTTTCCACTTGATCCAGCTTGTCCAACACACAATCTATCTTCTCTTTCAACCATTCCAAACGCCGTTTGCAAAGAATCTCCTCGGCAAGATACTCGGCAAGATTTTCAGCCGAACCCCCGCTCCTGTAAGACAACAAAGCCTTGTTCCGTATGTGTTCCTCGTAATCTTTCCCCACCGTCTTCAACAACGGATACGCGTATAAAATCGTCTTTACGAACTCTTCCAATTTCATTCACCTCGCTTTTTCGTCCTCTCATCACTCCTCGCCTCCCGTTCAACGCGCACCCATTATGTCACGGATTCGCCATTTTGCAAGAGTCGACTGTCACTTTTTGAGTTGTTTTCTGAACATTTGTTCGTGTTTTTAAGTAGTATAAAGGTTTAAATATGACAACATTATGCCATTTTTTGCAAAATTATCAGTTTTTTTGGAAAAATTTTCAAACAGATTAAAAAACGTAGACGGGAAGAAAAACTTCCCTTTTTTTATTGCTTTTTTGAAGAAATCGTGGTATAATAATTATGTATGAGAAAAATGAGCCGCAAAATTTTAATATGGTGCGTACTCTCCGTACTGACGTTTGTCGGCGCGGGGATTTCGGTCGCGCAACAACAAGCGACTGCGGCGGCGGAAGCGGGAACGACGGAAACGAACGCGGAACTGCTTTTACCTACCTCGTACGAACAGTATTTGGAGTTGACCGATCCCTCGGATATTGCAGTTGCGCCCAATTACACGGCGATCGCGGACGGAAACCTTATTTATTTATACGATCGGAAAGCGAACGCATATTTTGAATATGTCCACGACGAGAATACGGAAGCGTCCTACAACGACGTAACCAAGCTCCAATTTGACGAGAGTGGGAATTTATATTTCCTCGACGCCTCGACTTCCCTCTATTGCGTCGCGCCCGAATCGCTTAAGGAGGGAGAATCGGGATCGAGAACGAAACTTTCTTGCAGTACGTTCTCCATTTTCGGGGACACACTGTATTTTACGAACGTCACGACGACGACCAACATTTCCAAAGTTGCGGTAAACGCCCCCGACGTGCAAAACGCGGTTACGGTCAAGAGCAGGCTCTCTTCCAAACCCACCATCGCGTTTTGGGAAAACGAGCTGTATTATACCGACAACGGCAGAAATTTATGGAAGCTGAATCCCACCGTTGATAATCCCGAAACCACGGACGTTTCGGTGGCGGGCTTCTCCTCGGAAATCGTTTCGATGACTTTGGCAAACGGACTGTTCGCCTACACCGACCTCACGGGAAGGTTCTCCGTGTATGCCCTTTCGGAGTTGTCCGAGCTGGGCAGCCGCGCCGTTCCCGTGTTCACCCAAGCAGGCAATTTCTCCGCGTTGACCGCGGACGGCGGATATTTATACGTTGTCGAAGAGGATCGAATTCGGCAGTATTGCGTGGACGAAATGGCGTTCACCGAGTACGAGATCTGCTCTACCTCTAACTCCACGCACCGTTTGGACGGAGGCTCGGATACGTGCCTTGCAGGCGATCTTCTCCTGCTTGCAGATTCGAACAATCAAAGAATTTCCGTTCTCGATTTAAAAACGAACGGATTTCTCGCCCCCATTCCCACAACGGAACTCACGTTTTTGGCTTCGGACGGAAACACCGCGCTGGCGGCAAGCCCGACAAAAGTGACCTTGTATTCTCTGGAGTCCGAAACGTACGGACAAGTCCTTCAAACGTTTGAAACATTTGAAGGGAACATCGTGGGCGTTGCAAACGTGGACGATCGGTACTATCTCGTCACCGATGTCAACGCATACCATTGTCTTGAATTCACCCAAGAAGCGTGGAGACTTTCAGGAGTCAAAAAGACTTCCAGCCGTTACGCGAAACTCTTAGCCTCGGACGTATACGGCACGCTGTACGTCGTATGCAACGATAATAAAGTGTATACGTTTAGCGAATCCGCATTCCGTTCATTGACGGAAAAGGGCGAAGAGCGCGCGGACGTTTCCCACGCCACGCAAAAACTCCTCGTGGATTACGAGGGGAATCTGTACTCCCTCGCGGGCGGAAAACTTTATAAAAACGACTCCACCGAGCCGCTTGCGCTCGATCCCGTCCCCGTCCACACGGATAAAGGCGAATTGTATTCGTTCACGTTCGGGGTGGAGGACAACGCGACGTATCTTCTTTACGACGGTTCGTTCGTTGTCAAAACGACGGCTTTACACCTGCCCACAGTCAAAAATATCCCCGTCCAAAACGCGGACGAGATTATTTTCAACGCCGAGAGCGTCAACGTCACGGTCGTTAAGACCAAACCCTACTCCCTGTTCGTGGAATTCGACGTGGAGAGTTTACAGGGCGCGGAAACGTTCCCCTATCTCTCTTTCCAACGATACGCTGAGGAGCGGACAGCACTCCGTTTGGGCGAGAGCGAAAAATACGATATCCTCGCCTATTTCGACAAAGCGCAAAACCGTTATTTTACCTATCTCGTTCTCAAAACCTCGTGCGAAGAACTTGGCGAGGACGAGTATAAAACGGACTACGGCGAGCAAACCCGAACGGGATATTTGACGAACAACGTAAACTTATATAAATTCCCCTACCTCACCTCTCTTTTGAAAGTGGATACGTTAAAACGGGGAACGCAAATCACCCTGCTCGGCGAAATCAACGAGCTGGACTACCCGTACTATCTCGTGAAATACGTAGACGAAACGGGCGCAGAAAAAACAGGCTACGTCCCGCAAGCGTACGTTTCCGATCACGACGGAACGCCCCCGCAAACCGAAGTCCATACCTACGGCAAGGAAAACCGTTCGCTGGAAGTATGGCGGCTGTTCTATTTACTGCTCGGCACGTTGGCGATTTGCGTGCTGGTGGATTGCCTGATTTTAAGAAAACGCAAAGACGATTCGGACTAATGGAAACGAATCTGAAAATAGGCGTTATGCCGAAAAAACAAAAAAACAAGGAGGAACGATCTATGAGCGATTATCACAGTAGCATCAGCGCAGACCCGCTATGGAAAAGCGTGGGGATAGGTCGTTCTATGCCCTGCTAAACCATACCGCATTTGCGCTACCTTACCAAGAACGCTTAAGGAGGTAGACACGTATGGAAAACGAAATGAAAGAATTTTTGGCTGCGCAGGATTACCAATCCGCGGCAGCCCTCGCAAACAAGCTCTCCCAAGAAGAATTGGCAGAGCTGCTTACCCAAATTGAAAAAGCGGACTTGACCGCTTTTTGCCGCGCGCTAGATAGCGAAAAACTTGCTGACGCGCTCGTTTTGCTCGAGCCCGAATTGCAAGAAGACGTCATCAACAGTCTGCGCGACGACGAGCTGGAAAAGGTATTAGACGAGATCTCCGTCGACGACACGGTTGATATCATCGAAGATATGCCGCAGGAGATCGTCCGCCGTATCGCGGAAACGGAAGAGATTATCAAGCTCTTGGAAGAACGGAGCTTCACCGTCTTAAAACCCTTGCTCAAGTCCATGAACTCCATCGACCTTGCCGAAGTATTCGAAGAGATCGACGATAAAGATTTGGTACTCTTATTCCGAATTCTGCCCAAAGACCTTGCGGCGGAAACGTTCGTCGAAATCAACAGCGACATCAAGGAAAAGCTGATCAACAAACTCAACGACCGCGAGCTCCGCGCCGTTATGGATGAATTGTTCCTTGACGATACGGTAGACTTTATCGAGGAAATGCCGGCAAGCGTCGTCAAGAGAGTCCTCGCCCAAAGCGACAGCGAAACGAGGGCGTATATCAACGAAATTTTAAAATACCCCAAGGACAGCGCGGGCAGTATTATGACCATCGAATACGTGTCCTTGCGCCCGTCTATGACCGTAGACGAAGCGTTTGAACGCATTCGTCGTACGGCAATCGACAAAGAGACCATTTACACCTGTTACGTCATCGATCCGACGAACAAACTCATTGGTCTGGTGACAGCGAAAGATCTGATGCTCGCCCCCAAAAGCGCTTTGATTCAAGACATTATGAACGAGAACGTGATCTACGCGCACACCGAAGACGACAAAGAAGACGTTGCGCGGACGATCTCCGACTACGGTTTCTTGGCGTTGCCCATCGTAGATCGCGAAACGCGGCTCGTGGGTATCGTCACGGTAGACGACGCAATGGTCGTCCTCCAAGAGGAGAACACCGAAGATATTTCCAAGATGGCGGCTGTCACGCCTACCGATAAGCCCTATCTCAAAACGAGCGTTTGGAAAATCTGTATGAACAGACTCCCCTGGCTTTTGTTACTGCTCGTATCCTCTACGTTTACGGGGCTCATCATTTCCGCGAACGAAGCGACTTTGAATATGCCGACGTTCGGGATCATTCTCACGGCTTGTATGCCGATGCTGATGGGCACGGGCGGAAACGCAGGCTCGCAAGCTTCGGCGATGATCATTCGCGGAATCGCCTTGAACGAAGTCAAATTTTCCGACCTTTGGCGGGTCGTATGGAAAGAGATTCGCGTATCCGTTCTGCTCGGCGCGATGTTGTCCGTCGCTTGCTTTGCAAAATTGATGGTGGTAGACAGACTCTACACTCCGGACGGACTGCTCGTTTCCCTCGTCGTATGTTTGTCGTTGTTTGTGACCGTTCTATTCGCAAAACTTATCGGCGCGTTGCTTCCCTTGCTCGCAAAAAAATGCAAGCTCGACCCCGCAGTCGTCGCCTCCCCGTTCATTACGACCATCATCGACGTATTGAGTTTGAGCATCTATTGTCTATTCGCGATTGCGCTACTCGGCTCGTTGTAAATCCACGCATAAAAGAACGGATTCGGAATTTCCCGAATCCGTTCTTATTTTTTCTTTTTTTACTGAAAAAGCGCAGTAGACAAATACCTGTCCCCACCGTCCGGCAAAACCGTGACGATTGTTTTCCTCTCGTTTTCCGCTCGTTTCGCAAGACGGATCGCCGCCGCCACGTTCGCGCCCGACGAGATCCCGACGAATAACCCCTCTTTTTTTCTAAGGAGCTTCGCCATTTCCACCGCCTCTTCGTCCGTCACCGTAACAACTTCGTCGTATATACCCACATCGAGGATAGCGGGAATAAAATTCGCGCCGATCCCCTGAATTCCGTGCGGGCCTGCAACGCCTTTGGTCAACATCGGAGAAGCCGACGGCTCGACCGCCACTACTTTTACGGTTTTATGTTTTTCTTTTAAATATTTCCCAACTCCCGTCAACGTGCCTCCCGTACCGACTCCAGCCACGAACACGTCCGTTTTTCCGTCCGTCTGCGTTTCGATCTCCACAGCCGTCGTTTGATAATGCGCCGATACGCACACAGGGTTGTTGAATTGATCGGCGAGAAAACAATCGGGCGTATTTTCGACAATCTCCAACGCCTTTTCCACCGCGCCGCGCATACCCTTGCTCCCCTCGGTCAACACGATCTCCGCGCCATACGATTGCAACAAATTCCGCCGTTCTACAGACATCGTTTCGGGCATCACAATCACCGCGCGATAACCGCGCGCCGCCGCCACCAAGGCAAGCCCGATCCCCGTGTTTCCCGAAGTCGCTTCCACCACCGCGCCGCCTTGTTTGATCTTTCCCGATTTTTCCGCCTCGTCCAAGATCGCCGCCGCCACTCTGTCCTTGATCGAGCCGCCTGCGTTCACGTACTCGGTCTTTGCAAAAATTTTTGCCTTTAATCCAAGTTCTTTTTCAAGATATTTCAATTCGACAAGCGGCGTATTCCCGATCCTTTGCGAAAGGGGTTTTTCTGTCTTTTTTTCTAAAATCTCGCTTAATTCTTCCGTCGTTTGAACGGTTTTCGTTGCGCCGTTTGCTTTCAAAAACGCCTCGCTGCGAAATCCCCAAGCAACGGAAATACATTCTATTCCCGCATTGTTCGCCGTTTGGATATCCACGTCCGAATCCCCTACGTACACCGCTTCTTCTTTTTTCACTCGCAACGTCTCCAACGCGGTAAACAACGCGTCGGGCGCAGGTTTTTTGCAGACTCCCAAGCTCTCGTTTTCCCCTGCGGCAACGTCAATCAAATCCCCGAAATAGCGACGGGAAAGCGCCTGCACCGCAAAATCCGCTTTATTGGAAACGACGGCGATCTTCACGCCCGCCTCTTTTAAGCCCCAGAGTAACGCCAAGACGCCCTCGTAAGGCTGCGTTTTGTCCGCGCAGTGCTCGGCGTAATGGCGCTTAAACGCCTCAAACGCAACGTCGAAGCAATCCCTACGCTCCCCAACGGCTCTTTCTATGAGTTTCTTGATCCCGTTTCCGACGAACGCGCAAACTTCCTCTTTCGTTCTGATCGGCAATCCACATCCCTTCAACGCTGCGTTGACGGAGTCCGTCAAGTCGTCCAGCGTATCCAGGAGTGTTCCGTCTAAATCAAAAAGAACGGCTTTATACATACTCTCCTCACAGTACCTTTTTGATCGCTTGCACCGCTTCGGCTCGGTTCTCGCTATCGGTTTTTTCGTAAATGGACGAAACGTAATTACGCGTCGTTCCTTCCGAGAGTTTCAACGCCGAGGAGATCTGACGGTTGGTAAAGCCCTCGTACATCATCAGCGCAATTTCCACTTCACGATCGGAAAGGGAGAACGCGCGGGCAAGTTTGATCTCTCTGTCCGCCGCCACGTGTTGCGCTGCGGCCGTAATTCTACGTGCAATCTTCGAGGGTAAAATGGTGTCGCCTACGTACGCGTTTTTAATCGCGCTCACCATCGCCGCCGCGCCCATATCTTTCAATAAGTATCCGCTCGCGCCGTTGTTAATCGCGCTTAAAATATAATCGCTATCGTCAAACGTCGTTAAGATGACGACTTTGACGTCGGGATATTCCTCTTTGATTCGACGAGTCGCCACTACTCCGTTCATATTCGGCATACGAATATCCAAAAGCGCTACGTCGGGCAAGTTTTCTTTCATTTTGTCCAGCGCGTCGAAGCCGTCCAAAGCAACACCCGTTACTTCGAGCTCGTCGTCCGTTTGAAGCACGCTCGCGATTTCTTCCGCAAGTTCTCTTTGATCGTCTACGACCAAGACCTTGATCTTTCTTTCCTCTGCCATACCGCTCTCCTCCTTATTTTCTAATTCGTTCCGTCCACGGGTAAGGTTAATTGAATTTCAAACCCCTCACCTTCTTCGGACTCAAACCGCACCGTTCCGCCGAGCGCTTGTGCGCTTGCCTGCATCGAAGTCAATCCGAATCCCAAATGCAACCCGCCATTCTCCAAGCCTTTACCGTTGTCGGAGAGAAGAAAATGCACGTCTCTGCCCTGTTGTTTGCACTCAAACCAAAATGCCGTCGCGCCGCCGTGACGGATTCCGTTAGCAATCCCCTCTTTTAACGTATTACACAAAAACCGCCGGCGTTCCGAATCCACGAGTACGTTCTCGATCTCCGAACGGATCTTGATCCCCGTGCCGTCTGCCGTTTCTTGCAAAACCCGTTCCAATTTGTCCTTTAACAGCGCCGTCGAGTCGTGATCGGACAACAGATGCACGCTGTTACGGAGTTCTTCCAAAGCGTGTTTCGCCTGCAAGTTCGCCGCGACGATCTTTTTCTTCGCGTCCGCAGGATTGTTGTCGATAATGAGTTTCGCCGCTTCCGTCTGCATAATGACGGTCGTGATTGAGTGCCCTGCCGTATCGTGAATATCTTTGGCAATACGCTGACGCTCTTTGAGCGCCGTGACCTCCGCAAGCTTATCGTAAGCTTCCTGCAACTCCTCTTTACTCTCTGCGAGCTCGTTGAGCGTCATATCGAGCTGAACGAATTGCCGATAAAACGCAACGGCGATACGAATGACTACGAAATAGATTGCAAGTGCGGAAATCATACCGAACGACTGCGTGAACGGCTGCAAAAATCCGCTCGTGGTATCGTTGAGCCAATATTGGAACACCATATTACAAACGGAGAATATACACGCGCTTGCCACGAACAGTAAAAACGAGGGCCAGAATTTTTTCGTGGACATATAAAATTCCGTCATAATGAGCGCGTATAAGACGAGCATATACGTACCCGTCGTTACCCACAACATACTGCACGCAAGCAATGCGCAAAGTACGCAAAACGCCAATCGCCACCGATCGTTTTTGATACAAAACAGCTTGATCGCCTCCGCTACCGCTAATAAAGTCGCCATTCCGAGCAAAGGAAAAAAGTCCCACCAACGCCCCAAAAGAAGCCACTCCACTTTCCCGAGTAACATGAGCCCTTCTACGAGCAATAATACGGCGAAAATCATCCATTTCCAAAACCGTAAAAATTGCTGTTCGTCCTTTAAATTGTAGTGTCCAAGCAAGCGGACAAGGCGGTATTTTTTCTCTCCGCGAAGCTGTTTTTCATTCCGTCCGCTCATACTTGCCCCGCTCCTTCGTTGCCTTTTACGGGTTTTTCCAAGTCCAACTTCCACGCGGCGGACTCCAACACGCGGTCGGCGGAAAATTCCTTGCTGATCTTTTTGAGTTTACCGCTCAAATAGTAACTGTAAACACCCTGCGCAGAATAGATAATATGCTCGCACAAAAGGATATTGTGCATACTGCAAATGATTTGGCATTGTACGGTCATTTTATCGTCCAAACTCGAGGTCTTGGCGTCGCCGAACGGATGGTTGTGCACGAGAATTACGCCCGCCGGCTGGTCTTCGACAATGGCTTTCGTAAACGCTTGCGGCTCGAGAGATACGTTGAACAAGCTGTCCGTCGTAAAACGCTTTTTATCGTACACGACCGAGTTCTTATCCAAATAGTACACGTCCAAAACTTCGTTATAGAGATCTTTGTATTTTTCCTTGACGAACGCTACGAACTGTTCGGAATCGTATTTACCCTCGTAGGTAAATTCGGTCGGCGCGTAATAACGTTCGTAAAAGACTCCGATACACTTGAGATACGCCGCGGTTTGAAGCCCGATTCCTTTCACGGCGCAAAGCTCGTCCAGCGTTGCGGAGAACATACTCTTGATCGAGCCGAACTGCGACAATAACCGATGCGCCAAGTCGTTGGTGTTGCGCCTGGGGATCGCGTTGAAAAGCAGGGCTTCGAGGATCTCGTGCTCTTGTAAAGCGCCACTATTCAATTTTTCAATCAGACGTAATCTGTGACCGTCGTGTTCGGACATCGTCGCGCCTCCCCTACTTTTTCTTTATTGTAGCATATTTATACGCAAAAGTCAAAGCCCGCTTATGACAAAATTTATTTTTTTTCCGTTTCGGGCGCTTATTTTGTTTACCTGAAAGAAAAAATCGTGTATAATAATATCGTAGTGGATTTCTTATCCGCAATATTTTTGGGAGTGTTTTTATGGCTCACGCAATGCATCCGTATTTTGATCAAACCGTGCAATCCATCGTGGACGTTATTAAGTTCGATTCTTCGCTCAAAGCGGCGGAGGGGGACTATCCTTTCGGCAAGGAAACGGCGGATTGTTTACAATTTTTCCTGGGACTCGCCGAAGAGTTCGGGTTTGAAACGCATAATTACGACAATTTTATCGGCGAAGTCGTATTCGGCGAGGGAAAGGAGTTTGCCATTCTCGCGCATCTTGACGTCGTCCCCGCCGGCAACGGTTGGAAATACCCCCCGTTCGGAGGCGTGATCAACGACGATCCGTCCGACGGCGGCGTACAAGGCACAAAAATCTGGGGACGGGGCGCAATGGACGACAAAGGCCCTGCGATTGTTTGTCTTTACGCGTTGAAAGCGCTCAAAGACGAAGGATTCGTTCCCACGCGTAAAATCAAACTCATCGTCGGCTGCAACGAAGAATGCGGTTGGAAGTGCATCGAACATTACAACAAAGTCGCCGTGATGCCCGAAGAAGGGTTTACGCCCGACGCCAACTTCCCCGTCATTTACGCGGAGAAAGGAATTTTGCATTTTACCGCTTCGTTTGCTCTCGACAACCCGCCCATGTCCGCGTTGAAAGCAGGTGAACGGGCGAATATGGTCTGCGATAAAGCCACGGCGATCCTCACGAGAAAAGCGGCGAATAAGCTCGTCGGCTACGAAAATCCCGTAGCGGGAACTTCGTTTTCCTACGACAATACGACGAATATTTTGCGCGTAGACGGAAAATCCGCGCACGGCTCTACGCCCGACCGCGGCGCGAACGCGTTGCAGGCGCTCCTTTGCTTCCTCGCCTCTTTCCACGACGGTTGCAAACAAGCGTACGATCTGCTTTTTAACGACGTCACGGGACTCAAAACCTTACAGGATAAAACGGGCGTACTCACGATGTCCCCCGACGTAGCGTCCTTTAAAGACAACGTTTTGAAAATCACGACAGATATCCGTTTCCCCGCCACCTATCCTTTGGAAGCCGTGACGGCGAAATTGGACGCGTTCGGCGCGGAATATACCGTTGACAATTACCAAGCTCCCCTGTACAACAATCCGAAAGGAACGCTGATTTCTAAACTCACGAAAGTTTACAACGAAGCGGTTGGCGGAAAAGAAACCCCTATCGCGATCGGCGGCGGAACGTACGCGAGAGCGCTCAAACAAGGTTGCGGCTTCGGCCCTGAAATCTGCGGGGAAGAAGATACCATTCATCAGGCGAACGAGTATATTACGTTCGACCGTATCCGCTTCTTAAGCGAGATTTATTACAACGCCATCAAGGCGGTTTGCGAGCCCGAAAAACCCATTCGTATGGCGACGATCAAGACTCGTTGGAATACGCTTTGAGTCTTGAATTCATTCGATTGAAAACGGATTCTTTAAGGAGTCCTTACAAAGGATTTTGACAGCATAAAGGACCAACGAAATTCTCGTTGGCCCTTTTTTTGCTTTGCAAAAACGCATGACTTTACTTTGTGGCGTATCGTGCGCTACATTTAGTAAGTGAATATTGCCATTAAATTAGCCCTAGTCTTTTGTTTAAATCGTCGAAATCAGGGACAAGAACGTCGTCATTCCATTTTCCCGTAATCTCGCTTACAAATTTATCGGCTAATTCATTGCGTTCACGTTCTGGATAGTCGTAATTTTTGTCGCACCCATCCGCACTTAACGGGTCTATCATATCAATTTCCCATTGTGTTGCTAAATCGATTATGCCGTCTAACATCTCTTCATTGATTGGGGAAACAATATTAATCTCGGAAAAAACAAATTTTTTAATAAATGTTATAGCGTTTTCACTTAATACAAATTTTTCAATTTTTAGTTGTTTTGGCTTTTTCTTTTTAAAAAATAATATAGTTTATTCTCCTATTTGAAATTTTTATAAGCTTCTTTTTCACCCTTCTTGTTATTGTGGTATCTTTGAATAGTTGTTACGTGGTTATCTTTTTTTGTAATGTGAGTAACCGTTCTATTCTTGTTATTAACTCTATCGTATTGTGTCGTTTCGTCTTTGTGGGTATAAATTTCTGAATTTTTACTTTCTTTCCCCAAGAGATTTATAACCATATCTTTTTTCTTTAGGTTTCTTGACGGGTCAGCAGTTCTATTTTGAGCGTGCGAAGTTACTGTGTACTTCCTAATGCGAACGTATTTTGTATTCTTTTTTGCCATTTTCTTTTTCGGCTTTAAAAACCAACCAAGTATACTCATATTATATCATCTCCTTGATCATTCGTCAAGGAAAATGCGCGCTTAACTCCCCTTGCCTTTATATTATACCATAAGTTTGTAATTAATCAAAGCGCTTTTGAAAAATAGTTGTCTACCCTGTTTTACCTCGAAAAGTAGACAATATAATATATTTTTTCGCAAAATGCTTGACTTTCGAGTAGACACTTTGTATAATATAACAAAAGGAGCGTATTTATGACGGATAAAATCAAGATAAAAGTATCGTCGTTTGTAGCGAATATATTAGAAAACGACGCTTTACGTTTTGGTTTTTTAAAAAATGAAAAATCAAACAAAAACGCCTTGCTAAACAAGCTTATTCCAACGCTTGTAGAAGTTAGAAAAGCACGACGTAATGAAATTGAATATATTCTAAAAAGCGAATACAATCGAGAAGATAGCGAAAATATCTATAGCGCCGTGAATACGGTTATTGACAGGGTGTATTTTGAAGACGAAGAATTAAACGTGTTAGAAGAATATATTTGGATTCGTCCGTCCAAAGAAACGATTCCCACCTACGACGAAATAGAAACAAGTGAAACGATTATAACAGCACAAGAAATTCCCGTTTATATTCGTGGGCTTTTGAATGAATATTCTCAGTTGCCACAATATAAAAGAGAAATACTAACATTTAATAGGGAATTAGGCGTTTTTGCGGACGCTTGTGAAACAAGACAAATTTTACATTTTAGAGATAAAGAAACAAGTGAGAGATATAAAGCGTTTGCTTTTGGATATTATTACGGATATTTATATGACCAAACAAATTATTGTATTATATACGACATAAATAATAAAACGATAAAAGCAATACCGTTATATCAAATACAAGATATTTATACGATTAAGCAAAAATATAAACCGAGTGAGCGATTGATAGAACAGTTGCAATCATATACAGACAATTGCGATTTTGAAGAAGAAATAAGCGTGGGGGTGGACGAAAATGTTTTTTAACAAAGAAAAAAAGAAAAGCGGTTACGTCAAAGCCAAAACACCCGAAGCGAGAAAACGCCAAAAAGCGGCAATCGCAGCCTATTACGCAAAAAAGAAATCTACAACAAAAAAGAAAAAATAAAACAATCCGTAGTGTTTTTGCACTACGGATTGTTTTCCCTTATAGGAACTCGGCTTTGGAATCCGTTTTTTGTGGAATTTACTCCCTCTTTCCTCTTTGGAACAGTTGACTTTTGCGGAGGTTTTTACTATAATAGGCAAGTATGGATTTGGACAAAGTCATAGGAGAAGTTTATGAGCATTCAACTTTCCGATCATTTTTCCTATAAAAAACTACTGAAATTCACGTTGCCGTCTATTTTGATGATGGTATTCACTTCCGTGTACGGGATCGTAGACGGGCTTTTCGTATCCAATTTTGCAGGGGATATTCCGTTCAAGGCAATCAACCTCATCTATCCTTATATTATGATCGTCACCACCGTCGGGTTTATGTTCGGCTCGGGCGGGACGGCGCTCGTCGCCAATACCTACGGCGAGGGGGATAAAGAACGCGCCAACCGATACTTTTCTCTGTTTGTATACGTGGCGTTTGCGCTCGGCGTGATCCTCGCCGTCGTTTCCTTTTTCCTAATGCGCCCGATCGGAGCCTTACTCGGCGCGGAGGGCGAGATTCTTGATTGTTGCGTATTGTACGGACGGGTATTGATGTGCTCCCTACCGTTTGCCATTCTGCAATACTTATTCCAAAGCTTTTGCGTAGCCGCCGAAAAACCCCGATTCGGACTCGGAGTCATCGTTGCGGCGGGCTGTACGAATATGGCGCTCGACGCCGTTCTCGTCATTTTATTGCCGCAGGGGTTGAAACTTATGGGAGCAGCTATTGCCACGGCGATCAGTCAGACCATTGGCGGTTGCATTCCCCTCGTCTATTTCTTCTGCAAAAACAGCAGTTTTCTTCGGCTCGGAAAAACCAAGTTCGACGGAAAGGCGATCTGGAAAGCTTGCGCAAACGGCTCATCGGAGTTTATGAGCAACGTTTCTATGAGCCTTGTCGGAATGTTATACAATCTTCAGCTTTTAAAGTACGCAGGCGACGACGGCGTTGCGGCGTACGGCGTAATGATGTACGTGAGTATGATCTTCTCCACCATCTTTATCGGGTACTCCATCGGCGTTTCCCCCATCATCAGTTACCACGACGGCGCAGGCAATCACGAAGAGAAAAAGGGAATTCTAAAAAAGAGCCTCTTGATTTTGTTGATTGACAGCATTTTGATGCTGATCTTCTCCGAATTACTCTCCACTCCCCTATCCAAACTCTTCGTCGGTTACAGCGAAACGTTGACGAATATGACCGTGCGCGGACTCCGAATTTTCTCCGTGTCTTTTCTGTTTATGGGCTTCGCCATATTCTTCTCTTCCTTTTTTACGGCGCTCAACGACGGACTCACCTCGGCGATCATTTCTTTCTTAAGAACACTCGTATTTCAATTAGGAGCCGTCTTGCTCCTGCCTCTTCTTTGGGATCTCAACGGCGTGTGGATTTCCGTCGTCGTTGCGGAAGTGATGGCGGTCGTCTTTTCCGTATTCTTCCTCGTGTTGAAACGGAAAAAATTTCATTATTAAGCTAAAAAACCGTATAGAAAAAGCGTATGAGGTCTGCATTTCGCAGACCTCATACTAAGTGAGAGAATATGAAAAAAGTTTTGTATAGTCGTTTTTGTCATTTCTCTGTAAATTTTATTCGCGTTTATTGTATGCCTGAATTGTGAAAACTATATGATAGGATTGTGATAGTATAATGAAAACGATAGGTTTATGCGTTTAAAAACGCTAAAAATACGCCGTCGGCAACGCGAAGCCCGTCTGCCGCAGAGGAAGTGATTCCGCCTGCGTAACCTGCGCCCTCGCCGCAGGGGTACAAGCCTTTGACGTTGACCGATTGCATATCTTCCCCGCGCTCGATGCGCACGGGAGAGCTGGTACGTGTTTCCACGGCCGTTAAGACGGCTTCGGGATTTGCGAAGCCTTTCAAGCGACGATCCATATCCGTTAACGCGGATTTTAACGCGGTGACGATAGGCGGAGGCAAGACGCTCCGAAGATCGGCAAACGACGTTCCCGCCGCGTATGTGGGCGTGACTTCGCCAAAACAGGAGCTTTCCCGATCCCGCAAAAAATCTCCGACAAGTTGTACGGGCGCGGCGTATGAAGCGCCGCCGGCGAGGTACGCCGCGCGTTCCAATTTTTGTTGAAAACGCATACCTGCCAGGGGGGAATCGTCTAAAAAGTCCGCTCTCGTGACTTGCGTGATCAACGCGCTGTTGGCGTTCATTCCGTCGCGCGCATAGTTGCTCATACCGTTCGTGACCACGCCGCTCTCTTCACTCGCCGCAGGCATTACGTAACCGCCCGGACACATACAGAAAGTAAACGACGCGCGTTCTTCGCCGCGGGATACGAGTTTGTATTCCGCCGCAGGCAACTTTTTATACGCTTCGCCGTATTGCGAAAGTCCGATTTTGCTTTGTAAATGCTCGATCCGAACCCCCACCGCGAAATCTTTTTGGCGCATACTTACTCCGCGCGAGAGCAGAGTTTGGAACGTATCCCGCGCGCTGTGTCCGACGGCAAGCACGAGCGCCGATACGGGCAACGTTTGCTCCTCGCCTGTTTTTAAGTCGGTGATCACGGCAGCCGTTACCGCTCCGTCTTTCACGACGAGATCGGTGAGTTTTGTGGAAAAGCGCACTTCGCCGCCCTCGCGGAAAATGTATTCTCGCATATTTTTGACGACGGTTTTTAATTTATCGCTTCCCACGTGGGGTTTAGAGAGCCATAAGATCTCTTCGGGCGCGCCGAATTTGACAAACGTTTTCAACACTTCGAGATTCAGAGGGCTGTGCGTTTGCGTGTTCAGTTTTCCATCTGAAAACGTGCCGGCTCCCCCCTCGCCGAACTGTACGTTGCTGTCCGTATTCAGTCGCCTCTCGTCTGTGAAAATACGAATACTTTTCTCACGTTCTTCCACCCGTTCGCCGCGCTCGATGACAATCGGGCGAATTCCACGCGCCAACAGGCGCAAGGCGCAAAATAAACCCGCAGGTCCGCTCCCGACGACGAGAACGGGACTGTGGGGGAATTTTTCTTTGGGTAACGTTTCGATGTTTTCCTCTTTTTTGACCTTAGGTTGCGCGGAAAACTCGATCGTGTAGACGTAACGGATATTGTTTTTATCCCTTGCGTCCAACGCTTTTTTCTTGATCGCAAAATACGCCGCCTTGCGTTTCAACGCTTTTTCTGCAATCGCGACGAGTCGAGATTCAGACTCCCCTAAGGCGAGTTTTACGTCGGAGAGGACTTTTATGCTCATACCTGCCCCTCGCATTTTGCGTTAATCGCCGTCGCCACAACGCGCGCGGACGAGTATGCCCACTGCAAATTGTACCCGCCGCATTCGCCGTCCACGTCCAAAATTTCACCTGCGAAATACAGTCCTTTGATAAGCTTGCTTTCCAGCGTTTGACTCACTTCGTCCATCGAGATCCCGCCTTTGGTGACCTGCGCGTAATCAAACCCCAACGAGCCTGTCACGGGAAGGGTAAAGGCTTTGATGAGCGATACCGCGCGTTTGATTTCTCCGTCAGCGCGCTTCATAACGGCGCGACCGATCTGGTTATTGACGATCCCGAAAAGAAGCTCTTGCGCGGCGATCGACGGGAGCGTTTTTTGCTTGTTTTCAAGCGTAGTTTGCAATTCTTGCGCGGAAAATTCGGGTAAAAAGTCGATAGACAGTTCTACGCTTGAAGAATGGATTTTATCCGTAATAAACGGAGAAAGACGGAAGATCGCGTCGCCTGAAAGCCCATAATCGGTGAAAATGACGTCCCCTTGCACACGCTTGGAAGTCTTGCCTAAACGGACGGTCACGACTGCGCCGTTTACCCGAATCCCCTTGAGCGTTTTAATATGTTGCGTTTCCGTTTTGATTTGCACGAGGGAGGGATACAACTCCGTCAACGTATGCCCTAATTTTTCCGCTAAGCGGTACGCCGAGCCGTCCGTGCCGAAATTTTTCGCCGCCTTTCCGCCTGCGCAGAGCGCAACGTTTTCCGAAAAAACCGTATATTCGCCCTCGGGGCTAGATACCGTGAGTTCAAACCCGTCTTTTACTTTTTTTACGTCCGTGATCTTTTGTGAAAGACGAACGTTCACGCCTTTAAAGTCCAAATAAAAGCGTAACGCGTCCGTCAACGCGGAGGCTTGTCTGCCCGAGGGATAGACTCTGCCGCGATCGTCCGTGGAAAGGAGCACCCCTAGCTCCTTTAAAAACGCAGCAAACGACGAGTCGTCAAATACCTGTATGCAGGATTTTGCCAAACGGACTCCGTTTTCGGAGAACGAAAAATAGTCCGAATCCCGCACTCCCGTATTCGTGACATTGCCCTGACCGTTGCCCGTCGCGGAGAGTTTTTTGCCCACTCTGTCCCCACGCTCGAACACGACCGTTTTGCCTGCGTTTTGTATGAAGGAGGCGAGGATCAGTCCCGATGCGCCGCCGCCGATGATTGCCATTGTAATTTTTTCCATACTTACATTGTACCGCATTTTCTTGACAATGTCAATTTTTTTAAAAAATTGGTTGAAAAAATTTTTAAGCTGTCTTGACTTTTTCTCGATTTTATATTAAAATATACATAAGAAATGGTTTCTACGTATTATCACAGGATTTCTCCCATACAATAAATACGGTTTCCGTTCATAAAACATCAAAAAAGGAGTGTCGTTATGTTTATCAAATCCTTGATCGAATATTTAAAAAATCATCCTACCCTTGCGTACGTGCTGATTTGTTCGCTCGCACTCGTACTCGTAACCGTCGTAGTGATTATAGCACTAGCTTGCTCGCGCTCGAAAAAAGCCAAAGCCGCCGCGCTGTTACAAGCGCAGGAAACGGAAAAAGCCTCTGTGGAAAAAGCCGAAGCGGATCGCGTTCGCAAAGCCGCGGAACAGGCGAAAAAAGAAGCGGAAGAGAACGCTTTAGCGGAAAAGCTCGCGGCGGGAAAAGCCGCAAAAGAAGCAGAAGAAAAGGCTTTAGCGGAGAAGCTCGCCGCTGAGAAAGCGAAAAAGGAAGCGGACGAAAAAGCGATCGCGGAGAAGATTGCCGCGGCGGACGTAAAAAAAGAATCCGAAAAGAAGTCGCTCAAAAAAGAATCCAACCCGAAATCCCCGAAGAAGAACGAGTACACCCCTGCGAACAAAGGAGAACAAGGTATGTTGCTGGACGAATTGAAAGATATGGTGGAAGAATCCAACGAGTTGGACGACGAAGCGATCGACGCCGTTGCGAAATACAGCGGTAAGTGGATTATTTGCCGCGTAGTCACCGACGAGAAAAACGAAGAAGAAATGTATTTCTTCGAGTTGCACGCTTCCAACGGTGAGAAACTCCTTTCCAGCGAAGAATACACTTCGTATAACGGCGCTCTGCGCGGAATTGAAACGCATAAGAACAATATTTTGAGAGATAATTTCAAAATTACCCTCTCGAAAAAGGGAGATTATATCTTTAAACTGCTCAGCGGAAAGAATATGCTCCTTTGTATGGGCGAAAATTATCCCACGAAAACGAGATGTGAAAATGCCATCGAATCGGCGAAACGTTTTGCAAAAACCGCCGTTATCGACGAAAATATTCAAGATCACGTCGTCAAACTCCCCGTAGAGGACGACGAAGTGATTCCCCTGCCCGACGGCTATAACGGGAAATGGGTGATCGATAGCAAGGAAGGCGAAGACGGCGAGAAAGTCTTCTATTTCGAGCTGTTTGCCAACAACGGAGAAAAGCTCCTTTCCAGCGAAGAATACACGACGTATATCGGCGCGGTCAACGGAATCACGACTCATAAAAACAACATTGACAAGGGCAATTTCCGTATCACGCTCACCAAACGCGGAGATTATATCTACAAGCTTTTGAACGGCAACGGACAGCTGCTGTGCCTTGGGGAGCATTATAAGACCAAACGCCGTTGTCAAAACGCTGTGGAATCGGTCAAACGCTTTGCAAAATATTCCCCCGTTCTCACCGATCCCGCTCATAAGAAATAAGTTTGTTTCGAGCATAGAAATTGGGATTTTAATGGAATAATTTACAAAACTCGACTTTTCACAAGTCGAGTTTTCTTTTATCTACATATAACCGCTTGAATTATACATATCTTTTTGATATAATAAACTCAACGATAAATAAGAATTTGTCGACCGGAGACTCCAAATGAAAAAAATATTATCCTTATTGTTATGCTGTATTATGATGCTATCTATAGTTTCTTGCTCTGTCAAAGAAAAGAATATTTATTTATCATCAGATGATACCTCTTTAGTGGAGTGCATCGAGCTATATTCTTTGGATAAGCAATATACAAATGCGGATGTTGCAAATCTTCGAGAAGAAAACGAAGCTTTTGTTATTATCAGTGATAAGCAAGTTATTTCTAATTTCATTAAAGATCTTTCCTCGTTGATTTTCGGACAGGAAGTTTTATATTTTCCTTTACCTGTCGATTGGGTGTATTTGTATGAAAGATATGTCGTATCCATTGTCTACAGTAACGGTTATGACATAATCGCCAAAAATAGCCAGTTTTATTATTCGGTTGATGATAAAGGCAACAAAAGATACAAGCAAGACCACAGTGATTACATCGGCGATATACCGTGGAATGAAATCATTACGAAATATATAGATCCATAAAATAAAATTCTAATTTATTGAATTGTTTTAATTTGTGGAAAATATTTTCAAAAGTATAGCGCACTACAGTCGTGTGTATTGTAAAGCAAAAAAGGACAACGAAAATGTTTCGTTATCCTTTTTTTACTGTAGGAAAGAGCTTTTCTACTTTTTTAACGGAACCCGCCGCCGCCTCCGCCGTGACCACCGCCGCCGAAGCCGCCAAATCCACCGCCTCCGCCGCTGTAGCCTGCAAACGAGCCTTTTCCGTTGGGCGCTGCCATCATTCGCACGAACGTCCGCGTCATACAATGGCGCAAAAGCAGATAATCAAATACACTCGACGAACTCACGTACCACGTGGGAGGCTCTAACAGAATGTTTGCGAACTTTTCTTCCCACTCCTTTGTGACTCCCAAAACCTGCGCGTAAGGGAGGATTTTATAATACAGCTCGGGGTTTTCCTCAAGCATAAATTTGATTTTTTCCTCTTCCGTGACGATTATAAAATCTTTAAAGCCCACGATCTCGCCTAAAACTTGAAGGTATTTTTCGGTGCGTGAAAGCGCTTTCGTCGTAATAAACGTACAGCTGAACGAAACCGCGCACACCACCGCTTTTTCATACCCCGTCATCAGGAAGTTTGCGAACAACACGATAAAGACTACCGCAAACAATGCCGCAAGGAGAAGCTCCGCAATCAAAACGCCCGTACGCGCGGATGATTTCCATTTGTAGCGGTAATTCTCCCGAAGTAGACCGAGGATCAAAATTCCTACGATGGGAATCGCCAAGACGATCCCTAACAAGTAGGTATATCCGCCGCCGATTTTGAAAAATCCCATACAAAACGGAACGAGCATCGCAAACAATGCGCCCAATACGCCGCCGCATA
The DNA here is from genome assembly GCA_017457225.1 of Clostridia bacterium. Taxonomy (GTDB): domain Bacteria; phylum Bacillota; class Clostridia; order Christensenellales; family Borkfalkiaceae; genus Scatosoma. Next base: position 47,692 of record JAFTHW010000010.1, read on the forward strand.
CGTAACCGACGACGGATTTTTTATCGTACATTTTCATCGGCGGTACTTGCGCGATCGCCGTTTGAACAGATTCGTAGAAGTTGTTTTCTAAGTCGGAAACTTTTACCGATTCGCCCTTTTTAAAGAGTCCTTTAAAGAGCGTCTTCTCGTACACGGGTGCATCGGAGGGCAATTCCACCACCTTTCTTATGAGTGTGGGATCGTCCTCATTTTCCATATGAATGATCAGGTAGCCTTTGCGCGCGAAATAGTAGATCATAGACGTTACGTCCTCGCCGTCCACCGTTCCGTCTAAAATTTTACCCATCTTCATCGGATCCATATCGTCGGGCGCTTTTACGTTCACAACCGAGATCAACTCCCGCTTGCTACGGGTCAACATCAACACCGCCACCGAAGCTCCGATCACGAGCGCGCCGAAGAGCGCGATCTTCCACATATCGTCCGTGAAGATCCGCGTTTTTGCGTAGGAGTCCAGAACTCCTTTCTCGAACGTGAATTGCAACGTTACGCCCTCCGCCATACTCTCGTAATAATACGAGTTGTAGACTTTTTCAAGGGTATCCACGTGGAAAAAGAGCGTTTTTCCGTCCTCGGAGAGTTCGTACGACAAACTCCCCTGCGAGCCGTACCCACCCCGATACGCTTCGTTGACCGTTGCGCGCGCAGGGAAATGCAACGTTGCGTTGACGTTGTGGAGCGCTACGGGCCAGCCGTAACCGATCACGTCCAAACGCATTCCGTTCTTCACGTCGTCCGCGCCGATCTCCATTACGTAGCGAATGGTATACTTCCTTGTTTCCCCTTTCGATACGGGCAAACGACATTCTACGTTTAAGTAAATATCTTCTTCGTCCGTTAGAACTTCGTAGGAAAAACCGCTCGTTTGATCGCACTCCGCTTCAATATTATAATAGCGATCCCCCTCGAGAGGCAAACTACGCGTAAATACCGAGCCGTTTTGGTTTGCGCGCATCGTGATCGTTTCTTCCACCACGATTTTTCGGTCGGTTTGTACCGTCATATCCACGTCGTAACACTCGATCGTCATTGGATCGGCGTTATATGCAGACGCAGTCAACCCGCACCTGCCTAAGTCCTTTTGCGGAAATTGAAACAAAAGGAAGAAGAACGCCGCCGCCAAAACGGCAAGCAGCGCGCTTTTCCACGTTTGAATTTTCCGTCGTTTAAAACGAATGGAAACATTCTTCATCGTAACACCTTTTTAAAATTGCACCTTTACGTTCTGTCTTTCCGCTTCGTTGTCCAGCTCGAAATACGAACGTTTTACGTACTCGCTACCCATACGCTTCCCGACGATGCAAGCAGGGAAAATTTCCAGCTTGGTATTGAACGTTTTGACGACTCCGTTATAATAACGGCGGGAGCTTTCCAATTCGCCCTCAATGGTTTTGAGTTGGCCTTGCAAGTCCAAAAAGTTCGTGTTCGCGCGAAGGTCGGGATAGTCTTCCGACACCGCCGTAAAGAGCGTACGCAACGACGAAGAGAGCTGGTTTGCCGCTTTCATTTTTTCTTCGGGCGTACCCGCGCTCATCGCGGCGCTGCGCGCAGAGATCACGTTTTGCAACGTTTCGCTCTCGTGCTTGGCGTAACCCTTGACCGTTTCTACGAGGTTTGGAATGAGATCAAATCTCTTCTTCAAGTAAACGTCGATCGTCGCCCACGCTTCTTCTACCCGATTCTTTAACCGTACGAATCCGTTGCGCGTCTTAATCCACCATACAACGACTGCGATCGCCAAAACTACGAGCACCGCCGCTACGATAATCGCCACGAGCGTACCTGTTTTGATTAACAAGGAATTTAACATCGTTTGTCTCCTTTCGGGAGCGAAAACTCCCTATGCATTCTTGACTTTATTATACTATGCGAAAGGAAAAAAGTCAATACTCCGCAAAAAATTTTTTATACTTCTTTTTTAACGTGAAAAAACGGACTTTTCGCTGTATGAAAAATCCGTTTTTCTTTTTTTGCTTACTTTCCGAAACGCGTTATTCCGCGCGCTTGTTCTTCAACCACAGAACGCCGTCCGTGATGAAGGGCGAAAGAATCAGCCACAACGCTGCAAGCGCGATCAGCGTGTACACGATAACCGAGCCCGCCGTTCTTGCGCCTGCGAAGATCGAGGATACCAGATTGAAATTAAAGAATCCGAACAAACCCCAATTCAACGCGCCGACAATGACCAGAATATAAGCGATGATATTCACAATGCGCATAATTTTTCCCTCCTGCAAGCAGTATGTGCCGCTTTTTGCGTTTTATACAGCTCAAATCAAAAGGGTCACGCTTCAAAAAAGGCGAGCAGGTCTAAAAGCACTTCTTCGTTGTCCTTTTCGTTGAGGATCTCGTGACGGAGTCCTTGATACAGCTTGCCCGTAACGTTCGTATAGCCGACCGCGCGGAGCGCCTCCACCGCTTTAAACCATTTGATTTCGTTGCCCATCACGGGATCGTCCCCGCCCGAAACGAAATGCACGGGCAAATCGGGCTTTGTCACCGCGTATTTTTTCTTGTTATACGCGCGACGCATCAGTCGGAATAGGTTCTCAAACCCGTTGCAAGTGAAAATAAAACTGCTCTTGGGATTTGCAAAATATTCGGCAATATTTTCTCGATTGCTACTCAACCACGCGCCTCTGCCCTCGCCCGGAAAACGCTTATCACCGTTGCCGACGGAAAGTTCTGCAAGCATTCGGCTTCTGTGCTTTTTACCGCGAAACAGCGCAATCGTTTTCGTGAGCGCAATCGCAATCTCCACTAGCGCATTGTCATTAGGCGTACCGCAAATCACGAGCTTGTCGATGAGTTCCTCGTTCCCTTGAAGCATACAACGGGCGATCATAGAGCCCATACTGTGTCCGAATACAATCAAAGGAAGCGAAGGATATTCCGCCTTTAAATACTTTGTGACTTGCACGGCGTCCTGCACGATCGCATTCCCCGTCTTGTCCCCGAAATACCCGGAATCCTCTTCGGAAAATACGCTCTGCCCGTGTCCGCGCTGGTCGTGACAGGCTACCACGTACCCTTTCGAGCAAAAATACTCCATCGTTTTTTGGTATCTTTCTTTGTATTCGCACATACCGTGTACGAGTTGAATAACTGCGCGAGGCTCTGCTTCAGGCTCGTAAACCAATCCGTACAGTCTAAGACCGTCCCACTCCGATTGTAAAGTGAAATCCTTGATCATTTTCGCTCCTTATTTTTTGCCGTACATTCCTTTTTTGCGTCTTCGACTAAGTCCGCAAAAGATATAAACAGAGAATACATCTCGTTGAACTTCTTTTCCCCAAAACGCTCAATCAGGCACGCGATTCCTTCCTTTAAACAAGTTACGTCCTCTTGGTACATTTGAAAATACGAAGGGCACAATTCGATATATGCGATCTTCTTATCCGTATCGTCGGGAACGCGTTTTACCACTCCACGAGCTTCTAAACGGTTTACGATCTGCGAGACTGCTGAACGGGTGATCCCGAGCCGCGTTGCAAGCCGCGTGGAGATGAGGCGTTTGCCCTGATAACCTTCGCTGAGAATCTCGCCGATCATTCTGAGCTCGGTATTGTTAAAATGCAATTTTTTGTCGTTCACAACAAGCCCTTCGCGCTTTTGCAAAAGCATCAAGATTTTTCCAAGGTAGTCGTTTTTTTGTTCTTCTGTAAATGTAGATTTGATTCCTTTCATTTTCCATCCTCTTGCCCTAAGGCGTTTTTGTTTTATTATACGATCTTTCAAACACTTTGTCAAGTGCAGTACAAACTTTGCGTTATAATTTCACAATATTTTTATTTTTAAAATCCGTGTGAAATTTTAAAATTTTTATACAAGAACAGCAGGGCAATCTTTCCTACCTTTCTTCATTTTTATGAAGTAGTGCGCGTTTAATAAAAGTTCTTTTGGAGAATCGATTGTAAAAGCTTGTCAAACGTGGATAAAAATGTTACAATGTGTATAGAAAACGAAGTCGTTACAACAGCAACATTCTATGTAATATTATTGTAATGTAAACGACGAAAAAAATTATTTTTACGGAGCTGGATATGAAACAGGCTTTACAAGAATACTTGGCAAACTCCTACACCGCTTATCACGCGTGTGACAATGCGAAAGCGTTTTTGCTCGAAAACGGATTTACTCTTTTGAAAGAAACGGAGGATTGGGATTTAAGCGAGGGCGGAAAATATTTCGTGGAGAGAAACGGGAGCGCGTTAATAGCGTTCTGCATCGGCGGATTGGATAACTTTTCCTATAAAATTACCGCTTCTCACCTCGATTCCCCTGCGTTGAAGCTTAAGGAAAACGCAGTGATGGAAGGAGACGGATACGCTACGCTGAACATGGAGTCCTACGGCGGCGGAATCTGGTATTCGTTTTTCGACAGACCTTTGAAAATTGCAGGAAGAATGATCTTCTGCGAAAACGGTACGTTGCGGGCGCAAACGGTGGCATCGGATTTCAACGTCACGATCCCCTCCGTTGCCGTGCATATGAACCGCGAGGTTAACGATAGTTTTGCCGTGAAAGTGCAAACGGATATGCGCCCTCTTTTCGCTTTGAGCGAAAACGGCGTGGATTGTCTTTCCGCAATCGCCAACGGAAACACGCCCGTATCGTACGATTTATATCTCGTCAACGCGGACACGCCCTATTCGTTTGGGCTTAATGACGAATTTTTGGCTTCCCCCAGAATCGACAATCTCACGAGTGCGTACGCTTCTTTGATGGCTCTCGTATCCCACGCAAACAGCGACGGGATTTGCGTGGCGGCGCTGTTGGATAATGAAGAAGTCGGGAGCGGTACGCTGCAGGGCGCGGGGAGCGATTTCCTCGAAAACGTATTGCGCAGAATTGCGTACGCGCTTCGCTTCGACGATAACGAATATTACAAAGCGCTTGCCTCGTCCTTCCTGCTTTCGGTGGACAACGCGCACGCGCGGCATCCCAATCATCCCGAAAAGAGCGATCCTACGAATAAGACGCTGCTCGGCGGCGGCGTAGTGATTAAGGCGCACGCAAACAGAGCCTATACGACGGACGCGGTATCCAGCGCGGTCGTAAAAACCATTCTCGACAAAGCGGGCGTAAAGCGGCAGAGCTTTTTTAACCATTCCAATCTCCGCAGCGGCGGTACGCTGGGCGCGATCTCCCTTTCGCACGTCGGCGTTATGAGCGCGGACATCGGAATCGCTCAACTTGCGATGCACTCCGCTTGCGAGAGCTTTGCGTACTCCGATTACGTGGAAATGGTCAACGGGTTGACTGCATTCTATTCTTCGGATATTGCAATGGAAAACGGCTCGGTCACGATCCGATAAACACTTAAGTAACGAACGAGCGGTTTCTTTCGAGAAACCGCTCGTTTTTGTTTTTTGAATGAAATGCGTACCTACCGCACTTTATTTGATAAATGCTTTAAATGCCAGATACGTTTCGTAGAGATCTGCCTTGGAGATCACTTCGTAAGGCGAGTGCATCGAGATCACGGGAACGCCGATGTCGATGGTATCGATGTTGTTTTTCGCGATGTATTTCGCGACCGTACCGCCGCCGCCGACGTCTACCTTGCCCATTTCGCCCGTTTGCCAAATCACGTTGTTTTCCGCAAAGATTCTACGCAAGAAGCCGACGAACTCCGCATCCGCGTCGTTCGAGCCGCCCTTACCTCTCGCGCCCGTGAATTTCGTGATTCCCGCGCCGCAGGAAACGTATGCCGAGTTCAAAGGCTCGCATACGTCACGGAAGTTGGGATCATAGCCTGCGTTGACGTCTGCGGAAAGGCATTTGGAATTCGCGCGAACTGCCGCCGAAGAAACGCCGAACGAATCCGCAATCGCATCGATCAAATCAGTAAAGAGCGCGCATTGCATACCCGTCGTGCCCTCGCTGCCGATCTCTTCTTTGTCCGCGAGAATAACCATCACGGTATGCGCGGAAGAATCTTCGTTGAACAGCGCCGTGAACGCGGGATAGGAGCATACTCTGTCGTCGTGGCCGTACGCGCCGATGAGCGCGCGGTCAAAGCCGATGTCTTTCGCTTTATACGCAGGAACTAACGAAAGCTCCGCGCAAAGGAAATCTTCTTCGGACATACCGTATTTGTCGTTCAAAATCTTCAAAAGATTTTCTTTGACCGTTTTATCTTTATCGTCCGCCGCCGCCGTGTAGGGAATGTTGCCGAGCCAAATATTCAAGTCCTCACCCGCCAGACCTTCCCCCAAAGGCTTTGCGTTCTGTTTCGCCGCCAAATGGGGAAGCAGATCGCTAATGTAGAATACAGGATCGTTTTCGTCCTCGCCGATCTTGACGTTAAGGACTTCGCCGCTTTTCAGCGCTACCGCGCCGTGGAGCGCAAGAGGAACTGCCGCCCATTGATATTTACGGATTCCGCCGTAGTAATGGGTTTTCGCAAACGCGATGCCGTCCGATTCGTACAAAGGGACTTGTTTTAAATCGATACGCGGGCTGTCGATATGCGAAGCAATGATGCGGATTCCGTCTTCCGCCACGTTCTTTTCCCCGATTTTGATGAGGTAAATATTCTTGCCACGGTTGTTATAATATACTTTGTCCCCCTTTTTCAGTTTATCGCCGAATTTGAAAGGTTTATAGCCCTGTTTCTTTGCTGCGGCTTCCACCCACGCGCAGGATTCGCGCTCGGTTTTTCCCTCGTCGATAAAGGTCTTGTAACCCTCGGCGTAACTGAAAATGTCCTTTAAAAGCTGTTCGTCCGCTTTTTCATAAACGTTCGTTCTTTTGTATGCCAATTCGCTCATAATTGATACTCCTTCTGAAATGTTTTAATGTAAGAATCCTTTTAAGATTTGTTCTTCCGCTTCTTTCTCCGTCAAGCCGAGCGTCATCAGTTTCACGAGTTGTTCGCCTGCGATCTTCCCGATCGCCGCTTCGTGCACGAGTTCCGCGTCCACGTGGTTTGCCGAAAGGCAGGGCGCCGCGGTTACCGACGCTTCATCCATAATGATCGCGTCGCATTCGGTATGCCCGTAGCAGGGCGCGTTTCCGTTCATCGTCGATACGAAATTCTGACGGGAACGTTCCGCCGCCACCGAACGGGAAACGATGTCCGCGCGGCACTTTTCGCCGTTCATATCCACTACGAAATCGGTGTCCGCAGTCTGCTCGCCGTGGGTGTACAATTTTTCTTTGACGATAAAGCTCGATCCTGCTTTCATTTCCGCTTTCGTCAAACGCTTCGTGGAGTCCACGCCTTTGATTTGGGTGGTTTCCATTTCCATTCTCGCGCCCTCGTCCAAGTACACGACCGTCGTGGGGTTCATCACGTTTTTACCGTTCCCGTCCCCCTCGCCGTAGTGTTTTTCAACATATTTGATCTTCGCGTTCTTACCGACGTGGAAGGTATGCTCGCCGTCGTGGCGGGAAGTGGTGTCCACCCCTCCGCAGTTGTGAATGCCGCAACCTGCGACAATCACGACGTCCGCGCCCTCGCCGATATAGAAATCGTTATAGACGACCTCCTGCAAACCCGCTTTGCTGATGATGACGGGAATATGCACGCTCTCGTTCTTCGTGAACGGTTTGATGATGATGTCGATCCCCGATTTTCCGTCCGTTCTGTTGACGATATCGATATTTGCCGTCGTGTTACGGCCTTTCAGTTCGCTGTTACCACGGATATTGTACGCGCCTTCGGGAGTGGAATGAAGGTCGGCAATCTTTAACAATAAATCTTTTTCAATAGCGTCCATTCGCTCTTCCTCCTTACAGTTTGTCCGTCAGACGCCGGCACGCTTCCGTGCCCAAAAGGCTGGGTAAAACGTCTTCTTTTTTACCTTGTTCGCGTACCTGCCCGTTCGCAATCACCACGATCTTGTCCGCAATATTCAAAATACGCTCCTGGTGGGATATAATCAAAATGTTCCCTTGCGTCTTTTCGTGCATTTTTTCAAAGACTTTGATCAAGTTCCCGAAACTCCATAAATCGATGCCGGCTTCCGGCTCGTCAAAGATGGAAAGCGCGGTGGAGCGCGCCAAAATCGTCGCGATTTCAATACGCTTCAACTCGCCGCCAGAAAGGGAAGCGTTTACTTCGCGGTCAATATAATCGCGAGCGCACATGCCCACTTCGGATAAGTACGCGCAGGCGTCCGCTACTTTGATTTGTTTGCCCGCCGCGATGTTAATCAGATCCCGCACAGTCATTCCCTTAAATCGAACGGGTTGCTGGAAAGCGTACGAGATACCCTTATTCGCGCGCTCGGTCACCGACAGAGCCGTGATGTCCTCGCCGTTGAGATAGATCTTACCCTCGGTGGGCGTAACGATCCCCGCGATCACTTTCGCAAGCGTCGATTTACCGCCGCCGTTCGGGCCGGTAAACGCCACGAAACGCTCGTTAAGCGTTAAGTTTACGTCTTTTAATATCGTTTTTTCGCCTAATTCGTCTTGTACTTTATAAGTTATATTCTTCAGTTCTAACATACTTTCCTCGTTTGAAAGATTCCCTGTTTTTTCTCTTTATCATTATATACCGCAAATATCCCGTTCTTAAACGGATTTTTTCCGTTTTTAGGGATTGACGATCGTTAAATAATATCCGTTTTTGTCCGTAAACGGAGTTTTAAAATTCACGTTTTGCATCTTTATGCTGCAAAGGAGTTTTACAGGCAATTTACTCGTCAATTCCGCAAGATAAAACCGAGTCTGTGTTTCGTCCACGTAAATTAGTTTCCCAATAAAAGAGAGATGTTCCACTTTGGGAAGCACGGAGGTAAACTTTGCGCCAAACGGATAAATCTCCACCTTTTCCCGATCGGTCAATTTCGTGTCGGGATAGAGCGTAATCTCGTACCTGCTACCCTCGTCCGCCGCCACAAACAAGCGGTCTATCGAAGGGTAAAACGTAGCCGCTCCACCGTCCTTTTTTACGCTGACGGGACAAAAACTTTCTAGCGATACGTCGGGTAACTCGTATTGATAATCAATTCCCCACTCCAAAGTCGTATCGACGACGTGGGAAGACGAGAACTCCTCTTCTCCCATCGCAAACCAACTCCTCATCAGATAAATTTGATCCCCCCAAGTGACGTCTACTGCGCGCCATTCGTTCTCTAAATAGACCAAGTTCCACGCGTGCGCGCCCATAGCCCCCTCCTGCGCCGCTACGCCCGACACCATCAGACAGTCCACACCGAACAAGCCGCAGAAATAATCAAACGTCTTTGCGTACGTTTCGCAAACGCCTTCCCCTCTCGTCGCTCCGCCGACGAGATTGTGCGCCCAACTCTCCGTTTCGGGAATCACGCCGTCCTCTTCGTAGGCATACTCGATTTTATAGATCAAATAATCGTAAATCGTCAAAGCGCGTTCGGTCAAAGTCGTTAAGCCGCTCAAATAACTGTCGCACTCTAACGCCATTTTTTCGATTGCCGTTTGCGCCTTTTGGCGCTCTGATGACAAGAGATACGCCTCGTCTACGAGCAAGTACAATCGGGAACTGCTGTATACGACTTGCGTACTGATCCAATAGAACGCAGGGTTTTCCGCCGCGAACATTTTCCATACGGAAACCGCCTGCTCCTGCGTGATGCCACGTTTGGAAAAATCGAGCTGGGCCGCCGTGTAATACCCGTCTTTATCCGCCGTTACGTCCTGTTTCGAGGCGTGGAACGAAGTTGCCGCTTGATATAAATCCACATAAAAACCGTTCAAGCCCTCGCCGTTCTCCTCTTTTGCGAACGCTTCGCGGCTGTACTGCGTTTCGGGCGCAGGCGACGAAAAATCAAGCGCGCGAATTCTTCCTAAATCCTCGTAAGTACCGTCGGTGTAATACACGACTTTATGACCGATGGAATCGGTTTCTTCTTTCTCTACCGTTTTTTGCGAGTCGGGCTCGTTGGGCGTGAATGCCGACGAGCTTTCTTCCGCCTCTAAACTTTCTTGCTTAGAAGAACTTTCTTCGCTCTCCCACTCCGAGGAGGAATACGCGGAATACGGCTCGGAAGAGCTTTCCACACCGAAACCGATCTCACAGGCGGGCAGCAGAGCCATCGCTAGCGCGATCACGAAACAAACGAGGGAACGTCGTTTTTGTTTTCGAGTCTCTTTCATTCTTTCTCCTTATCGCCTTTTAAAAAATTTCCATCAAAAGACGGTGGGTTTTTAACCACTTTCTACGCTTCTTCCAATCGGGAACGTACCGTTCCACCGTTTCCCAAAACGCGGCGGAATGGTTTTTGTGTTTTACGTGCGCCAATTCGTGCACGACTACGTATTCGATCGCTTCCCTCGGCGCGTACAAAAGGCGGAACGTGTATCGGATTTTATCCTCCGAAGAGCAAGAGCCCCAACGGCTCTTTGCCGAAGACACGCTCGCCGAAGCGTACGCTACACCCATCTCGTGCGCTTTTTCCTCCGTTACGCTCGCAAAAATCCGCCTTGCGTTTTCCTTAAGCCAACGGACGAGTTTTGCTCTTGCGTTTTGTTTGGGCAAAAACAGTTCGTCAATCGTATGCCCTTTGCAAAATCGGATACTTTTTTCTTCCGTCAGACGGATCAAACAGTGTTTTCCAAGCAATAAAAAGGTATATCCGTCGAGATTTTCGGGCGGCAGTTCGATACCTGCCCCCATCGTTTCCGATTTTTTGCGGAGAATCCAACTCTTCTTTTCACGTAAAAAATCAAAAATCCGTTCTTGGGAGCAGGAATACGGTGCGCGTACGATCAACCGACCAAACGGGTCGATGGTGATTGCCAGCGTTCTGCGTCCAGAACGGATAATTGCATCGGGTTGAATCGTCAACGGAATTACGCCTCGTAGCCTCTGGGATTGCCGCTCTGCCACTTCCACTGGGATTCGCACATTTCTTCAATGCCGAATTTCGCCGTCCAGCCGAGTTCTTTTTCCGCTTTGTCGGGAGAAGCGTAGCAAGCCGCAATATCGCCGTCACGGCGAGGGCAAACCTTGTAGGGAAGCGTTTTCCCGCACGCCTTTTCAAATGCGTGGATCATATCCATAACGCTATAACCGTGGCCCGTACCGAGATTGTAGATATGTACGCCTGCATCCGTACAACGCTCGATCGCCGCAATATGCCCCAGCGCCAAGTCAACGACGTGAATATAGTCACGAACACCCGTTCCGTCGGGAGTGTCGTAGTCGTTGCCAAAGACGTTGATGCATTGCAATTTACCGCTCGCAACCTGCGCTACGAAAGGCATCAGATTGTTGGGAATGCCTTTAGGATCTTCGCCGATCAAACCGCTTTCGTGCGCGCCGACGGGGTTGAAGTAGCGCAGAAGAATGATGTTCCATTCCTTATCCGCTTTATAAAGATCCTGCATAATCCCTTCCATCATCAGTTTCGTACTGCCGTAAGGGTTGGTCGTAGACAGACGGCAAGTTTCATCCAAAGGCAAACGTTCGGGATTGCCGTAAACGGTTGCGGAGGAAGAGAAAATGATCTTCTTTACGCCGACTTTATCCATCACTTTCAAGAGCCCTACCGTGCCGCTGATGTTGTTTTCGTAATATTTCAAAGGCAATTTACAGCTCTCGCCGACGGCTTTGAACGCTGCAAAATGGATTACCGCGTCGATCGTATGCTCGGAAAAGATCTTTTCCATTGCTTCTTCGTTGCGAATATCCTCCTCGTAGAACGTCACTTGCTTCCCCGTGATCTTCTGCACGCGACGCAAGCTCTCGAAGCTGGAGTTACTGAAATTGTCTACTACGACGACTTCGTAATTCTTGTTGAGAAGTTCGAGTACGGTATGTGAACCGATATAGCCGCAACCGCCCGTTACCAAAATTTTAGCCATAATTACACCTCTTTTTTTCGTCTTATTTTTTCGTGTTATTTGTTTGTCTTATTCGTTTGCGGATTCTTCTTCCGCCTCCTCTTCCACCCATTTAGAAAGGACTTTGAGAACTTTTTGTTTGGTGGCTTTGACGACCTTGATCTCCAAATGCTCACAGCGGAGCACTTCGCCGATGGGCGGGATTCCGCCGTATTTTTCGGTAGCCCAACCGCCGACGGTGTTCGATTCGTATTTCTCGCCCTCGTCTTCCATTTCGTACAAGGCGAAAAATTCGTCCAAACCACATCTACCGTCTACCCAATACTCCGTACCCGAAGTCTTGCCGTAGAACACTTCTTCTTCGTCGTGCTCGTCCCAGATCTCGCCTACGAGTTCTTCGAGAACGTCTTCAAGCGTTACGATACCGACCAAGCCGCCGTATTCGTCGGAAACAGCCGCCATATGAATCTTTTGCTTCTGCAACTGTTTCAAAAGAGTGGATATCCTCGTGTACTCGGACGTGAATACGATGTCCTGTACGAGATGTCCGATCTCTTTCTCGCCGTTGATATAGCCGTTGAAAAAGTCACGCTCGTGAATCAAACCGATGACGTTGTCAATGGTTTCTTTATACACGGGCAAACGGGAATAGCCCGTTTTTTGGAAGACTTCTTTCACTTCATCCATCGTCCAATCTTCATTGACGGCGTACACGTTTACGCGGGGGACGAGAATGTCTTCTACTTTCAAATCGTCGAACTCCAGCGCCGAACGGAGAAGCTCCGATTCGTCTTCTTTGAGCGTACCGTCTTCTTCCGCTTCGTCCACAAGCGTCATCAACTCTTCGTCGGTAACGGTGGCGTCTTTTTTGAGTTTGAATACTTTGGCAAGCGCCTTTTTATACCAATCGAACACTTTTCCAAGCGGGAACAAAATCCAATAGAAAAGCTGCATAAACGGATAGAACAAATAGCAACATTTTTCGGGATACACACTTGCGAAATATTTCGGCGTGATCTCACCGAACAGCAATACGACGATCGTCAAAACAATCGTGGAGATTGTCGTCGAGTCAACGCCCGTACCTACCAAAAGTTTGGCAAACAGAATCGTGCCGAGCGCAGATGCCGTCAAGTTGACAATGTTGTTACCGATGAGAATGGTCGTGACCAATTTATCGTAGTTTTCGTCCGCAAATTTATAGACGGCTTTGGAATTCTTTTTGCCGAGCGTCACCATACTCTTGAGTTTGATACGGTTCGCGCAGGAATACGCCGTTTCCGTCGCCGAGAAAAATCCCGACATCAATACGAGCACTACGATAATAATAGATAGGGGCAGGGGATCCATAGTTTGTTTTCATATCCTCCAAACGTTATTTTTCAGAAAATCCTTTAGGATTTTTCTTCTTCTATTCATTATAATACTTTTCCCGCCGCTTTGTCAAGGCTTTCCGCTCAAAAGCGAAAGGATATTTATGAATTTATACGAAAAAAACGGCTCTTACTGACCCGTTTTTTCCTTTTTTTCGGACGCAGACTCTTCCGCTCCGCGATTTTTTCTGTAAATTTCTTCTTTTTCCGCCTTGGTCTTTTCCGCAAAATGACAGGCGACTTTATGCCCTTTCTCGATTTCTATCATCGGTACTTCGCCCCTTTTACAACACTCCTGCGCCATAAAACAACGAGTGTGGAACGGACAGCCGCTCGGCGGCGACACGGGGCTGGGCAGATTCCCGTCCAATAAAATCCGCTCCCTCTCCCCGTCTTCTAAATCGGGAGCGGCGGAAAGCAATGCGATCGTATAGGGATGGCGCGCGTTTTGGAATACTTCTTCCGCTTCCCCCGTTTCTACGATCTTCCCCAAATACATCACGGCAATCTTATCCGAAACGTGCCGCACGACGGACAAATCGTGAGAAATAAACAGATACGTCAAACCCTCTTTCTTCTTCAGATCGGACAACAAGTTTAGGATCTGGGACTGAATGGAAACGTCAAGCGCGGATACGCACTCGTCGCAAACGATAAAACGCGGCTTCACCGCAAGCGCACGGGCGATGCAAACCCGCTGTCGTTGCCCGCCCGAAAATTGGTGGGGATAGCGGTAATACGCGTACTCTTGCAAACCACAGTTCTTCATCACTTCCAGCACGTACTTGCGCATCTGCGGAGAGCCTTTTTTATAATACCCGTGCGTAGCCACTCCCTCTTCAATGAGCTGTCCCACCGTCATACGCGGATTGAGCGAGGAATACGGATCTTGAAACACGATTTGTAAATCGGTTCGCAAAAAACGCATTTCCGAAGGAGTCAAACGGGCAAGATCCACGCCCTCGTCAAAATGCTCCTCGCATTCCCGAAATTCTTGCGAGTCGGAAAACGACTTTTTTAAAATCAAAATTTCCGCATTAAGCCCGTCCAGGTATGCGTTGAGTCGCTTTTTCGTTTCTTCGTCGTTCGTCTTTTTCTTGAGCCGATTCGCCTCGTATCTCTTTTTGAAGAGCCGTAAACTCTCCCCGTCCGTCGTGGCTAAAAATCCACCGAGAACTCTCGCCGCAGATAAAAGTTCGTCCGTAAAAGGTTGGGACGGATCCCGTTCCCGATACGCCGCGCGGTAACGCTCCGCGTTTTTGAGAATCTCTCCCTCGTAACGGGGCGCAAGTTCGCTACGGCTTCGACCGTAATACGTCGCCGAGCCGCCCGTTGGGGGTAAAAGCTGTAAAATCACTCTGCCCAAGGTGGATTTTCCACAACCGCTCTCCCCCACAAGCCCGAACGTTTCCCCGTTTTCAATTTCGATGGAGACTCCATCGTTCGCCCGTAAAAATTTTTTTTCTTTCCAAAAGGATTGTTTCCCGACTGGGAAATATTTTTTAAGACGGATTGCGGACAACAATTTGGGCATGATCTTTCCCCCTCCTTTCCGAGGTTCTCGGATAAAAGCAACGGATCTTCCGACCGTTCCCCGTTTCGTACAATTCAGGTTCTTCCTTTAAACATCTCTCCGTGCGGTATTTGCACCTCGGCGCGAATTTACAGCCTTTGGGAACTTCGGACGGATGGGGCGCAGCGCCCTCGATCGTATCCAATCTTTCCCCTTTCGTTGCGTACCTGGGTGCGCTCAGCATCAAGCCCTCGGTATAAGGATGAGACACCTCGGACTCCGTGAAAAGTTGTGTTTTCGTCACGCGTTCCACGATTTGCCCGCAATACATTACGGCAACGTCGTCCGCCATTTCCCGAACGACGCCAAGATCGTGCGTAATGAACAGGATCGCAGTCCCGCGCTCTTTTTGCAACGCACGCATCAGTGACAAAATCTGCGCCTGAATGGTTACGTCGAGCGCCGTCGTAGGCTCGTCTGCGATCAAAATTTCGGGACGGCACGCAAGCGCCATCGCAATCATCACGCGTTGCCGCATTCCGCCCGAAAGTTGGTGCGCATATTGCCCGAGTACCCGCTCAGGATTGGGAATTCGTACCGCCGAAAGCATTTTTAACGCCTCTATTCCCGCCTGTTTTTTCTTCATACCACGATGAATCCGAAAAGGCTCGATGAGCTGTCGTTTGATACTCAGTACGGGATTCAGGCTCGTCATCGGCTCTTGAAAGATTACGGAAATCCGATTCCCCCGAACGGAACGTAATTTTGCCATCGGCATCGTGACGAGATCTTCTCTTTTTCCGTCCTTTTCAAATAGAATTTCCCCGCCTGCAATATAGCCGTTGGAGTCTAAAAGCCGCAAAATACTCATCGCCGAAACGCTTTTTCCCGAGCCCGATTCCCCGACGATCCCAAGTGTTTTTCCGCTCTCCAAAGAAAAGGAAACGTCGTTGACCGCCGTCAGCGCGCCTTTGCGTGTTTGAAAGCATACCCGTAAATTGTTGACCTGCAAAAGAGGCATCGTCGTTCTCCTTTATCTCTCCGAAGAGCTTTTCGGATCCAGCGCGTCGCGGAGTGCGTCGCCAATGACGTTGATCGAAATGGTCGCTAACGACAAAAACAACGACGGAAACAACCATTGCCACCAATAATTCTGAATCACCGTACTGTTGTTACAGCCGTTGAGCATATTCCCCCAAGTCGGCTGCGGTTGTTGGACTCCGAACCCCAAGTACGAAAGAGAGGACTCCGTCAAAAGACAGCTCGCAAAATTGAGCGTCATACTTACGAGGATCACGGAAACTACGTTGGGGAGTACGTGGCGGAACACGATCTTGCTTTCCTTGACCCCCATCGCTTTCGCCGCCGTAACGAATTCCTTTTCCCGTTCGGAAAGGACTTGTCCTCGAATCATTCGCGCGAGCCCCGTCCACGAGAGCGCGCCTAAAATGAGCATAATGATAAAGATTCGCATCGTTTCGGAAATGCTGTAATGTCGAATAATTTGCGACAACAGCATCGCGAACGGAAGAAAGGGCATAGAGGCGAATATTTCCGTAATCCGCATCAAAAGCGTATCTACCCAACCGCCGAAATATCCCGAAATACTGCCCACGATCACCGCGATCAGCGAAGACACGATCACCGCAACGCCGCCGACCGTAAGCGTCATTTTTCCGCCGTGCACAATCCGCGTGAACACGTCCCTGCCCCTACCGTCCGTGCCCATCAAGTAGCCTTTGAGCCCGACACTTTTAAGAAGTTTTCCCTCTCCGTCCACCGCGTACGTTTGCAAAGAACCTGCGTATGCTTTTTGCGCTCCTTTTACGTTTTTCAAGTCGCATTGACCGTACGCGTTATGTCCCCAAGCGAACACGTTTCCCGACTCCGAAACCGCGACGAAATGCCGCGTTCCGCCCGATAGACTCACGAGTCTTTCTTCTCCGAAAACAGGCAATTTTTCTTCGTCGTTTTCAAACACGCCTGAGACGATCAGTTCCCCCTCGTCCGTCAAAAGAGCAATACATTTGTTGGCGGCGGCAATCTCTACCACCCGTTTATTCGCAAGATAATCCTGCAACGTTTGCGAAGTCGTTCCTTTCGACGTGACGACGGAAGTAAACAGCCAATCCCTGCCCGTCGTAATCGTTCCGTCCTGCAAAAGAACCACCGCCGCCGCATTGGAAAACTCAACTTTTTCTACGTTCGTCAAGCCCTGTAAATCCCCGAGGTTACGTACGGTATTCACGTTCCCCCAAAGATATGCCGTTCCGTCAGTTTTTACCAGCGCCGTTGCCTGATAGCCGCAAGACAGCCCTTTGACTTGGCTCGGATCTATTCCTAACGCAAGTTCTTTTGGCATCGTGATGGCGTTGAGTACTTGTTTTTCGCCGTACTGACCGCAACTGTCGTCCCCCCAGCCTACGATTTGCCCTTCCTCCGTCACGGCGATTGCGTGGTCTTTGCCTGCCGCCGCCGTAACGACTCCGCTTTGCAATTCTTTGGGAAGATCTTTCATATCCTTTTTCGTCAAAGCGTTTTCAGTGTTCCCCCAAACGTAGACTTTGCCCGAAGTAGAAACGCCGACCGTGAAATCAGAAAATCCGTCAATCGAACGGATTCCTTTTTTTAAACCGCGCGGAAGCGAACGCATCGAATAACACGGTGCAACGTTTTGCTGCAGTGGATCGGTATAATTGACGTCCATCGGCATAAACAAGGGCGCGATGAATACAAATAAAAACAGCCCTGCGAGAAATACGAGCGCCGCCACCGCCGTTTTTCTACGGAAAAATTCTTTTCGAAGAAGCCCCGACGGGCTCTCCTCGCGCGCCCCTCCCAAACCATTCTCTTTAACTCCCCAAAAGCCCCGTTTTATCCAACCAAAAACCCGTTTCAACGCAGACACGGTACCCTCATACAGCCGTTTCCACCAAGAACCTCGCGAGGGACCCGCTCCGCCTTTTTCCCTTTCTCCGTTTGCCATACCTTACTCCTATTCCCCAATACGGATGCGGGGATCTACCACTCCGTAAGCCAAATCCACCAACAAGTTCCCAAGTAGTGCAAGCGCGATATAGAACATCTGCATTGCCAGCACGACGTCGTTGTCGCTCGCCGTCAACGCGTCGAAATATACTTTCCCGATGCCATGAATCCCGAAGATATTTTCAATCATAATCGAGCCTGAAAAAATTCCCATCAGCCAACCGATTACGAGTGAAACGACGGGAATCAACGCGTTTCGGAATGCGTGACTTTTTACGACCAAACGTTCCCCCAAGCCTTTGGCTCGGGCGGTTTTGATACACTCCATACTCAAAGCGTCGATCATCGCCGCACGGACGTAACGGGTCATTCCGCCGAGCGAACAGAACGTCATCACGATCAGAGGCAATCCGAAATGATACAGTTTATCCAAAAACGCGCGAAAGCCCGTATAATCCTTTCCTACCGACGTCATACCCGACACGGGGAACAAGTTGAGCTGTACTGCAAACAGCCAAATAAACAGGATTGCGATGATAAACACGGGCATACTGTAACCGACGATCGTGCCGACCTGTACTCCCAAATCCCGTTTACTGCCTTTTTTCGTCGCGCAAAAGATTCCCAACGGAATGGTGATGCAAAGGGCTAAAAACGTCGCGAAAAAATTGAGGAACAACGTGTTGAGCAAAGGCTCTTTTACGACCGAAAGTACGGATTTCCCATAGACGACGGACGTGCCGAAATTCCCTTGCAAGAGTCCTTTAAACGATCCGTCGTAAAAGGGAACGAGCCCCATCCAACGCAAATACCGTCTGAAAAGTCCGCCGTCCAAACCGTAGCGGCGTTGCCAATACAAATACCGCTCTGCATAGACGAGATGTTTGTTGGCGGCGATCTCTTGCATTGCCATATCCGCCGCCTTATCTACGGGAAGCAAATTATAAACGGCAAAAATCAAAAAGGACAATACAAGCAAGACCGCCGCCATATAGAAAATTCGCTTAAGGATATATTTCGCCATTCCCTCCTCCCGTTTTCTCCATTCGGTTATTTTACCCAGAAATCCGCTTCATCCATTAAATAGTTACTGCTGTAATTGTCGTACATATCCGGATCGATCGTCCAAGCAAAGGATTGATCGTACACGGCGCTCGTAAATCCCGTCGCAAAATTCACGGCGTTATAGCGCGCTTTCGTGAATCCGTACGCAGGCATCTGATTGTACTCCCCGTAGAGCGCCGAAGCCATATCGCCCGAAGCGTACGTGATATACATACCGATCTTTTCCCCTGCGTTCTTGTTATTCTGCCAAGCGGTAATGAGTTGATCGGTCACCGCGTTGGGTTGCGTACCCATCCAATTAATCACGAGCGGCATATAATAGCTTCCGTTCCGTTTAACCGTCTTATATTTATTGTCCGTGGACGCATAGGAAAGATTGTTGTAGGTGAGCTCGTAACCCGAGAGTTTTTTATAACGTACGCCGCCGTCGTCCTCGTCGTACTCCTCCCCGTCCTCGTCGTACAGCCAACCGCCCCGACGAAGACTCTCTTTCGCCTTTTCCACGCTGTATTCGTATTTGTTGAGTTGCAATTTATCCTTAACCGCCTGATACGTTGCCGAGCCTGTATAATAGGGCGCGTCTACTACGCTCCCGTAGCCGCCCGTAAACGTCTGCGCGAACTCGTTGCGGTCAATGGTATACATGACCGCCCTGCGGACTTCCGCAAATTGCGCCGCCCCGAAATCGCAACGGAAGGCGAGTTTGCCGTACCCAGCGCGATCGTAATGCGTTTCTTTAAAGCGGACGTTATCCACAACGGCGAGTGCCGCTTTCGTTTCCTCTCCGCCTGTGATCGAAGCCAAGACGTCCACTCTGCCTTTTTTTAACTGATCGAGCTGCGTTTCCGCCACGATCTTCACGTACGAAATTTTATCAATGGAAGCCTTGCCGCGAAAGTCCCCTTTGTAACGTTCGTTGCGCTTCAACGTCGCCACTTTCGAGCTCGCGTCGTACGATTCCACAACGTACGGCCCCGAATAGGGAAACTCGTCTTTCGAAACGCTTTGGATATTGTTTTTCAAAGTTTCCGAAGTCACGTAAGCGCTCACGCCGTTTCTGTCGGTTTTTTCATAAAACCCCGATTCGATATACGCTCCCTGTCCGTCGTCTTTGATCCGATACTCGCCGAGATACAAGGCAAGCGGCGCAGGCGTAAACGCGCCGTAACGGATTGCGTAATAGTAATTCGCGTACTCAGGCTTCACCGTCACCGAAAACGTATGGGTATCGAGCAGCCGTATCCCCGAAAACGGAACGGGCGTACCGCCCCCCTCATACGCGTGAAAGGCTTCGTAGCCAACAAGCGTCAATCCCGCCGCGTCCGAGCCGCCCGCCTCCCGCATCACTTTACTGCTACCCACAAGCGTGGAAACCACGTAATTTTCAGCCGTGATCGGCGTACCGTCCGAAAACGTGAGATCGTCCGCCACCGTCATCGTAAATGTCAGCGTTCCGTCCGCGTTTTCCGTTTGAGTATGGGAACGCAAAATATCCGCCCCTGCCCATTGAAACACCCCACCCATGTCTGCAACGACCGTGGAATATCCGCTCGTTAAATTCTGAATATCCAAATCCGAAGACCCCGGCGCGGACTTGCCGAACGAGGAGTCTCTGAAATTCCCTGTCAATTCTGTATGACTACCTAAAATTACGGAATTATCGGACGTCGTGACTCGCGCGGAAACGATCGCGTCCGCTACTCCCCAATACGGATTGGTTTGCAGGTTTTCGATCTTCGCGTTGTAAACGTCGTAGTATTGGTTGGAATACAGCGGCACTTCGGGCGCGAGCAGATTCCAACGCTGGATATAGAGTCTCCACCACTCGTTATACGCATCCGTTGCCGTCGGAAAGTTTGCCGTCGGCGTGGCATTGTAAACCATTGCCATCGATAAAAAATCCATTCCCAATTCGTATTCGACTCCCCCCACCGTCGCGTAGGCTTTTCCCGCCCGTTCGGTTACGGAATCCAGAGTCACTTGCTTGCCGATTTTTTCATAGACGGACTCGTAATTTTCCCGAGTGACTACGTCTTGCCAAAGCTCGCCGCTCCCCTTTTTCCGACAGCCGAACGCCGTAAACGTAAGCGCGAGCGCGCCCGTGATTACACAAATTGTTTTCACTTTCTTTTCCATATTCTCTAGTTTGTCCCAAGCCTTTCTTTTTATACTCCTCTGGTGCGATCCCCTGCCCAAAATGCTTGACAAAACCGCGCGCCTTGTGGTATTCTTATGCTTGAACAAAATATTATTTATAAGGTCGCGTGCGCGAAAGAGCCACGGGGCTCGGAGGCAATTATGAAGAATCAGCGTTTGGAAACGAAATGCGTACAGGGCGGATACACTCCCGGAAACGGCGAGCCCCGTCAAATTCCCATCGTACAAAGTACTACGTTTAAATATGCAACGAGCGAGGATATGGGAAAACTTTTCGACTTGGAAGCGAGCGGATATTTCTATTCCCGTTTGCAAAATCCCACCTGCGATACCGTCGCGGCGAAGATTTGCGAATTGGAGGGTGGCGTGGCGGCAATGCTCACCTCGTCGGGACAAGCGGCTTCCTTTTTCTCCGTATTCAATATCGCAAGCTGCGGCGATCACGTCGTTTGCTCGGCAAGTATCTACGGCGGTACGTATAACCTGTTCGCCGTTACTATGAAAAAGATGGGAATCGAGTTCACGTTCGTCGACCCCGATTGCTCGGAAAAGGAACTCAACGCGGCATTCCAGCCCAATACAAAAGCGGTATTCGGGGAAACGGTAGCAAACCCCGCGCTCACGGTACTCGACATTGAAAAGTTTGCAAAAGCGGCGCACGCGCACGGCGTTCCCCTGATCGTAGACAATACGTTCCCCACTCCTTTCAACTGCCGTCCCTTTGAATTCGGCGCGGACATCGTAACCCACTCCACCACCAAGTATATGGACGGTCACGGCGTTGCCGTCGGCGGCTGTATCGTGGACTCGGGCAACTTCGACTGGTTGGCGCACGCGGACAAATTCCCCGGACTTTGCACTCCCGACGAGAGCTATCACGGAATCACGTACGCGACGAAGTTCGGAAAAGGCGCGTATATCACGAAAGCGACGGCGCAGCTGATGCGTGATTTCGGCTGCTCGCAATCCCCCCAGAGCGCGTTCTATCTCAACCTCGGTTTGGAGAGCTTGCACGTGCGTATGGAAAGACATTGTTTCAACGCGCAAAAAGTGGCGGAATTCCTTGAATCCAACGACAAGATCGGCTGGGTAAATTTCCCCGGCCTTCCCTCGAATAAGAACTACGCGCTCGCGCAAAAATATATGCCCAACGGTACTTGCGGCGTCGTCAGCTTCGGCGTGAAAGGCGGTAGAGCGGCGGCGGAAAAGTTTATGAAAGCTTTGAAAACTATCGCAATCGAAACGCACGTAGCCGACGCACGTTCTTGCTGTTTGCACCCTGCAAACGCAACGCATAGACAAATGTCGGACGCGGAACTTGCCGCTGCAGGAATCCCCGGCGATTTGATTCGTTTGTCCTGCGGACTCGAACATTACGAAGATTTGATTGCTGATATCGAGCAAGCGCTCAGCGCGTTGTAATCCATACCAAAGAGGGGCTTTGCTATGCCTATTAAAATTCCCAACAATTTACCTGCGGTCAAGACGTTGACGAACGAGAATATTTTCGTAATGACGGAACATCGCGCGATCACGCAAGATATCCGTCCTTTGCAGATCCTCGTACTCAATCTCATGCCGAAAAAAATCGAGACGGAAACGCAATTCGCGCGGCTGCTCGGCAACTCCCCCTTGCAGGTGGAAATGGAGCTAATCCACACCTCCTCCCACCAATCCAAGAACGTCGCCGAGGAGCATTTGCTCGCCTTTTATAAGACGTTCGAGGACGTGAAACACCGCAATTTCGACGGTATGATCATCACGGGCGCGCCCGTGGAGCATCTCGCGTTTGAAGAAGTGGAGTATTGGCAAGAGCTTTGCGAGATTATGGAGTGGAGCAAAACGCACGTCCACAGTACGTTCCACGTATGTTGGGGCGCGCAAGCGGGACTGTATTACCATTACGGAATCCAAAAATACGGCGTACCTGAAAAGATGTTCGGCATCTTCCCTCACGTTGTAGAACATAAATCTTCTATGCTGTTCCGCGGTTTCGACGACGTGTTTATGGTCCCTCAATCTAGGCACACGACCGTTCTTCGCGAGGACGTCGAAAAGGTAAAAGAATTAAAAATCCTCGCTTCTTCCGATAAAACGGGAGTTTACGCGATGGCGACCAAGAACGGTAAAAATATTTTCGTTACGGGGCATTCGGAATACGACGCCGACACCTTGAAAAACGAGTATTTGCGCGATAAATCGCAAGGCAAGCCCATCAAGATCCCCGAGAACTATTTTCCCGGCGACGACGAAACGAAGCCCCCCCTCGTTACTTGGCGAGCTCACGCGCATTTGTTATTCTCGAATTGGCTCAACTATTTCGTATATCAAAGCACGCCTTACGACATTGAAAAAGTGCAATAAACGCATACCTGCCCTATCTCTTTATAAAAACAATATATAAGAACGCCGTTGCGGTTTTACCGCAACGGCGTTTGATTTTTTCTTCTTATTTCAATAAATCCTTGATAACTTCCGAAGCAAGGATCAAGCCCGCCACCGACGGAACGAACGGAACGCTTCCTGGGACGGGTTTGCCTGCGCTTGTGAACTCCGCTCCGCTTTTGATCGCCTCTTCCTTGGAATACACCACTTTTACACGCTCGATTCCACGCTTTTTGAGTTCTCTTCTCATCACTCTTGCAAGCGGACAAACGGACGTTTTTTCGATGTCCGCCACTTCAAACGCCATAGGATTCAACTTATTCCCCGTACCCATGGACGAGATGACGGGAACGTTTGCCTGTTTTGCGCGCTCGATAATCGCAATTTTGCCCGATACCGTGTCAATGGCGTCCACTACGTAATCGAACGAACTAAAATCGAATGAATCCGCCGTTTCGGGCAAATAAAAGACGTTGTGACAATACACTCTCGCTTCGGGATTGATCTCCTTAACGCGACGCGCCGCCACTTCCGTTTTCCATTCCCCGATCGTGGACTGCAACGCGATAATCTGACGGTTGATATTAGACTCGCTGATCCGATCGTTGTCGATAAGGTGCAATTCCCCGACGCCGCTCCTCGCTAGCGCCTCCACGACGTAGCCGCCGACTCCGCCGATCCCGAACACCGCCACTTTGGCGCGAGAAAGCTTTTCAACGCCCTCCGCTCCTATCAATAATTCCGTTCTGGAAAACCGTTCCATAGTCATTCTCCCGTTGCTTCTTCCCATTCCTTAGGGCAAATTCTGTTCTTTTTAAACCACTCTGTATCCTTGAATACCGCGTCGCTGTGGGAGCATTGGATCGACCACTCCCCATCGCTCGTTGAAAAGACGATATTTCCGTTCATAGACTCGAAACTCTTTCCGTCTTCCGTTACCACCGTGGTTACGTATACTTTTTCCGTGTACGGCGCAATCCGATCCACAAACGCCTGCGAAGGGAACATATTCGCTACGTTGTCCGTGTACTCGTCGCTCCCGCAACAACAACAAACGCAAACGACTTCGGGCTCAATAACCTCCAAAAGTTCGGCTGTGGAGGACGTGGGGCTGCCGTGGTGACCGCCCTTATACAGCGTGCATTTAGGAAGCGCGTTGCTCTCGATTAGCGATTGCTCCCCCTCCTTTTCCAAATCGCCTGTAAACAGGTAATTTTCGCCGTTTTGGGACACGAGCAAGCATACCGAATAATCATTCTCGTCGCCGGTCTTTTCTTTGTAAAAACGCTGATAAAGCACGCTCATCGTCACACCCTCGCCGAGCGTATAACTGCGCTGAGCGCCGTTTTCGTTGTTCCAACATTCCAGCGCCGTATAATGCTTCGCGCCCAACGCCACTTCTTCGTCTCGCAACGTCTCGTAGTCTTTGCGGATCTTGGAATCCGAATTACTCAAAGGATAGTCAATAATCGTTTCGCAAACAAAACTCTCGAAAATACCGTCCACCGCCGTCGTACCGACGAAGCCTGCGATATGGTCCTGATGCGCGTGCGTTGCAACGACGTATTCCAAAACCCCATCCGCGCAATACTCTTGCAAATACGGTACGATCGTCGCCGCCGAGCCCTTGCGCGACCCCGCGTCGATCAATACTTCCGTATCCCCTACCTGGATCAGAGTACAATCTCCCGTATATTGATTCCCCAGCTCCAAAAAATGAATACTCAATTCCTCTGAAACAAGCGTTTCCGCCGAAGAGTTTTCCGTTTCCGAGCTTTCTATATTTTCACTTCCCGAGCTTTCTGTCGAAGACTCCAAATCCTCTACACTTTCCGAACGCAAGCTCTCCGATTCCGAAGATTCAAAGGATATTCCGCCGAAGCAGGAAGCGCCGACGGGGAAAAAGGTGAGGAGCATATACGCGATGAATGATTTTAAAAGAAAATTTCGTTTCATAGGTTTGAAAAGAATTGCCGCCGATTCAATCGGCGGCAATCGTCTACACTAGGTTGTATTTCCCACCGAGGGAATCTTTGTTACATAGATTCGTGAATGGTTCTGGAAATAACGTCGTCCTGCTGTTCCTTCGTCAATTTGATGAAGTTTACAGCGTATCCGGATACGCGGATCGTGAGTTGAGGATATTTTTCGGGATGCGCTTGCGCGTCCAACAACGTTTCACGGTTAAATACGTTTACGTTGAGATGATAGCCGCCGTCACTAACGTAGCCGTCCAACATATTGACCAAATTATCTACTCTGTTCGACATAATATTTCTCCTTTTTTTATTATATTCTTTATCTACGCTTCCTTGCGACTTTCGCCGCAAGGAAGTTGTTTGTGATGGTTAGTCTTCTTTACCGAGCGAACCGGGCGTGATGGAGAAGGTGTTGGAAATACCATCTCTCGAATACTCGTAAGGGAGTTTCGCAACCGATTCCAAGGAAGCCAACGCGCCGTTTGCGTCTCTGCCGTGCATAGGGTTCGCGCCGGAAGCAAGGGGCGTACCGCCTCTTCTGCCGTCGGGCGTGTTACCCGTCTTCTTACCGTATACGACGTTGGACGTGATCGTCAAAATGGACGTCGTAGGAACGCTGTCACGGTAGGTGTAGTGGCTCTTAACCTTCTTCATAAACGTCTTCAACAACCATACTGCGATTTCGTCTGCGCGATCGTCGTTGTTGCCGTATTTGGGGAAGTCGCCTTCGATACGGAAATCTACTACGATACCGTCTTCATTACGAACGGGATATACCTTTGCGTACTTGATTGCGGACAAGGAGTCTGCCGCGCAGGAAAGACCTGCGATACCCGTTGCGAAGAAACGACGTACGTTGGTATCGTGCAAAGCAAGCTCCAACGCTTCGTAGCTGTACTTATCGTGCATATAGTGAATGAGGTTGAGCGTATTCACGTACAAATCTGCAAGCCACGTCATCATATTGTCGTATTTTGCAATGACTTCGTCGTAATTGAGCGCATCGTTGCTCGTGATTGCGGAGAATTCGGGGGAAACTTGCATAGGTTTGCCCGTCTTCTTGTCTTTCATCAACTCGTCTTTACCGCCGTTGATTGCGTACAACAAGCACTTCGCAAGGTTTGCTCTCGCGCCGAAGAACTGCATATCTTTACCTACTCTCATACAGCTTACGCAGCAAGCGATACAGTAGTCGTCGCCCATTTCAGGTCTCATAAGCTCGTCGCTTTCGTACTGAATGGAAGAGGTACGGATGGAAATATCCGCGCAGTATCTCTTGAATTCTTTGGGCAATCTCTTCGACCAAAGAACGGTGAGGTTAGGCTCGGGAGCAGGGCCAAGGTTGTCGAGCGTGTGCAGGATACGGAATGCCGTCTTGGTGACAAGCGTTCTGCCGTCTACGCCCATACCGCCGATCGCTTCGGTTACCCACGTGGGGTCGCCCGAGAACAATTCGTTGTATTCTTTCGTTCTCATAAACTTCACGATACGCAGCTTCATTACGAAATGATCGATGAATTCCTGCGCCTCCGTTTCCGTGATGAGTCCTTTCGCAAGGTCACGTTCGATATAAATATCGAGGAACGTCGTGTTTCTACCGATGGACATTGCCGCGCCGTTCTGATCTTTTACCGCCGCAAGGTAACCAAAGTACAACGCTTGGATTGCTTCTTGCGCAGTTTCAGCGGGTTTGGAAATATCGCAACCGTAGATCGCCGCCATCTCTTTGAGCGCTGCAAGCGCTTTGATTTGGTCCGCCAATTCTTCACGGTTTCTGACTTTATCGGGAGTCATATCGCCGTTGATTGCGAGTTTGTCTTCTTCTTTCTTCTTAATAAGATAATCTACGCCGTAAAGCGCTACGCGGCGGTAGTCGCCTACGATACGGCCACGACCGTACGCATCGGGAAGCCCCGTCAAAATGTGCGCGGAACGAGCCGCTCTCATTTCAGGCGTGTACGCGTCGAAAACGCCTTCGTTATGCGTTTTGCGGTATTTCGTGAAAATTTCTTTTACCTGAGGATCGATCTTATAACCGTACATTTCCAAAGCGCCTTCGGACATACGGATACCGCCGAACGGTTGCAAAGAACGCTTAAAAGGTTCGTCCGTCTGCAAGCCTACGATCTTTTCCAAATCTTTATCAAGATAACCTGCGCCGTGCGAAGTAAGCGTAGATACAATCTTAGTATCCGCGTTCAGAACGCCGCCTGCAGCAAGCTCTTTCTTCGTAAGATCACATACGATATCCCAGAGCTTCTTCGTTGCTTCCGTTGCGGGAGCAAGGAATTTCGCGTCGCCCTCATACGGCGTATAGTTCTTCTGAATGAAGTCACGTACGTCTACTTCATCATTGCACCATTTACCGGGAACAAATCCCTCCCAACCTTTGTATTGCATCATATCAATAACTCCTGTATATATATTATTTTTTTATCTTTATGATAAACGAACAAAGCGTTTGCAAAACACCTTTTCGATTATTTTCGTCGTTATTTTTTGAGCGCTTTCCGCTCTTCGATCTTCGCGTCCATCCAAAGTTCTAAAATCTCTTCGGGCTGGAATCCCGAACAACGGGCAAAGATCTCGCCGTCGTCTACAAGCAAAATCGTAGGCACTTTCTCCACTTCCCATTCTTCCATCATTTCCACGGTCGAATAGTCCGCTTCCACGTGCACCAGCCTTACGTCATCGCGCTGTTCGCAAAGTTCTTGCAAAACGGGCATCAGCGTCAGACAGTTCGCACACGACTCCCCGCTGATCTCCACGCAGCAGATCCCCTGCAACTTCTCTTTATAATTCTTTTTGCCGATCAATTCACTCATTGTTTTCTCCACAGAGAATTTTTCTCGCTTTTTGCAAGTTTTCCTTGCTCGGAGCTTCCACCCCTTTGAGCGGATACTCCACGCCCAATTTTTCATACTTCACGACGCCGAGCGTGTGATAGGGCAACACTTCCACCTTTTCCACCGAAGAAAGCGTATCTAAGAACGCGCGTGTTCTCTTGAGCGACTCCTCGTCGTCCGTGAGCCCCGGAACGAGCACTTGGCGAATCCACATAGGTTTCTTCTGATCGCTCAAAAACTTCGCAAACGCCAACGTCCGTTCGTTGGATTGCCCCGTGAGTTTTTTACAAGCCTCTTCTTCGATATGCTTGATATCAAGCAAAAACAAATCGGTGACGGCAAGCAACCGTTCGTGCTTTTCCACGACCTTTTCATTTGTAAAATCAAACGTAATCCCCGACGTGTCCACGCAGGTATGCAACCCTTTTTCTTTAAGCAAGGTAAACAGCTCGATCACGAACTCGATCTGCAACAACGGCTCTCCGCCCGTGACGGTAACTCCGCCGTTTTCACCGAAATAGTTTCTATATTTCCAAGCCCTATCCGCTACTTCCTGCGCCGAGTATTCCGTTCCGCCTGCACCCCAAGTATCGGGATTGTGGCAATATTGGCAACGCAAGGGACAACCCTGCAAAAACACGACGAATCGGATACCGGGCCCGTCCACGGTCCCGAAAGATTCAAAAGAATGGATACGTCCCGTCAATACCTTTCCCCCCGTTTGCCGTTACGAAAAATGAGTTTGAAAAACGCCCTCCTTTTTCGCAACATTCATTATAGCAAACCTTGTGAATTTTGTCAAGTCTTTATGCTAATTTTTTATGATTTTAGACGTTTTCTTACTTCGTAAATTTTTCCAAATCTTCCAACGCAAATTTTACGATTTAAATACGAAGAGTTTTCTTCCCACGTAATTCCATACGAGCACGATACACGTCATAATGACTTTCGCCAACCATTTCGCCCAAGTAACATCCAAGAATTCCGTTCTTCCGAACATAGAAAACTCCGGTAAAATTAAAACGAGCAACACCACGCCCACTTCCGTCAGAATCAAACCGATTACACCGATAACCGTAAACAACGTAAAGGATTTTTTAGAGCGCGCCTCTTCTTTATCGCGAACGGCGAGAAAGACGAATTTGACCGACAATACCCAATTCACGATCAAACCCACGACGAAACCCAATCCAGTCGAAACGATAAGCGAAGTCGTTTTCCAACCCGCCGCCGTCGATACGAGAGGAAACAATACGCCGTCAAACAGCCAAAATACGATATAGTCGAACACCGTTGCCGTACCGCCTACGATGAGAAAGCGCAAGATTTCCAAAAATAATTCTTTTTTCGTTTGTTTTCTTTTCGTTTCCATAGCCGTTCCCCTACGTTAGAACAATCCCGATCCCGCGCATATACAAAGCGGCATTACGTAAATGAACACTACCACGGCAGCGCCGACCACGACCAATCCCCACCAAGCGACCTTTCCAAGCACGGGAGGCAACTCAAATTTCCGTTGCTTACGGATAAAGAAGACTCTCGCCAGAATACAAACACCCAACCCGAGCAGGGAAATACATAATCCGCCGACAAACCCCGACGGCACGAACGAAATCTCAATCCGATTCACACCCTCTTTCAAATAAAACGCCGTGAATCCGTCGTACACCTCGTAGAGTTTCGCTTTTTTGCCGTTGATACGGAGTGTCAAGCCCTCTTCGGTCGCAACGGAGAGGAATACGCATTCTCCGCCCTCCGCCGTGTACGTACCCGAAAGTGTACTGCCTTTCGCACGCAGATCCAGCGTTTCCGTTTTCGCCACTTCCTGTTCCAGTTTCTCCCCGTTAATGGCGATAATATCTAGTTCGCTAAACGTCACTTTTTCTCGAACGGTAACCGTCACGACAATCTCTCTCGTTTCATTCTCTGCCGCCGTGTACGTCCCGATCTTCAAAAATCCGTTCTGACGTTGCGCGGGATATTTGGTCTTGGAAAATCCTTGCGCGGAAATATCGAATTTCTCGTTTACGCTTTGATTTAACGCGTTCGTATTCTCGCCGAACGTATTGAAATACAATGTCTGCGTACCCGTCACGGGCACGGTAAATTTCAAAGTCGCTTTCGCGCTCGAACTCGTAGGCGTAAGCACGTATTTTTCGCGCGATTTTGTGAGTTTGACGGAGTTGAGCACCGCGTCGTTCACTCCGTACGTTTTCACCGCGTTTTCGCCGCCAAAAAAGTCCCCGTACAGCGTTTTTTGGAGATCCGCTCTACCTGCATACTCAAACGTTTCCGCCTCGGCGATAATATCCTGTTTCGCTACGATGCCGAGGGGCAGAGTGTAATCCTTTTCGTTGATCTTATAATAGCTTCCCTCAAAGACCGCCGAGGAATCGGGATTCGCCGCGCTGCTTCTCGTGATCTGGTATTTGACGGACAACAGCGCGTCCGACAACAGCGTTCCGCCACAATTCCCAACTTCCATCCAGTAGGACGTATAGCCGAATTGCTTGATCGCCGTCATATACTCTTTATTCGTAAGAGAAGTAAAATGCCCGAGCGCGTTGTAGCCGAGCGCGCCCATCGTCGTGACGTGGAACTCCCGACCGCTATAACTCGCGTCGTTGGTCACGCGGTAGAACGTATTGTCATCGATTTGATCTTCCAGCTCGAATACCGTCTGATAATTGCCAATTTTGCCGGTATTGCTTGCCGGCGCGGACATATACGTTGCCGGCGCGACGTACAACTCGGATACCGCCATAATCCCGATCGCAAGCCACAAACAAACGGGTTTGATGAGCTTGCAACGGTAGAGTACGTATAAAAATACGCCTACAAGCAACGCCAACGCGTATAATTTCAAAAGCGCTTTAAACGACGGATCTTTTCCCCACAAAGAGTGGGAGTATTCGTCCATCTCTTCGTGATGTGCCGCCGTGTATTTAATCGAGAACCATACGTATAACGCCGCCGCCGTAATCGCGATCAAACTCCATACGTATTTGGGTACGAGCGTTTTCCAATTTTTCAAAAAGTTGTCTTTGAACGCAAGCAAACGCTCCTTGATGGTAACAGGAGCGCCCTCCTCCGCCTTTTTGACTTCCGTAAAGTTTGCCAGCGTGTCCATCGCAAGCGTTAACCCCAAGAAAATGGTAATGAACGCGTACCTGGTAGGGAAAGCCATATAATCTCCCGTCTGCCACATCTTGTTTACAGGCTCTAAAATCAACGGCAACAAAGTCGCCAAAAAGAGAATTTTACGGAGCAAAAAGTCTTTATCTTTCCCCTTTGCCAACGCAAACGGAATCAAAAACAGAATGGAAAACACCGTAGGGAGCGTCGTTTGATAGGACGCCAAAATACTAGCGGAAGAAAGCTCTTCCATCAGTGTAATCGTACGTCCCGATGAGAGATACTGCATCAACGACGGAAGCCATACCACCGCCGAAAGAAGCGCCGCCGTTAAGCAACAAAGGCAAAAATTTCCCGCGTACGTTTTGTCTTTGGACAACAGCATCAAGACGAATACGTACAAGAGCAGGAATACGACGAGCATATAGCTCAAATAGAAATTCACGATCACACACGAAGCCAAAACGACCGTAAACAGACCCCGTTTTCCGTCTTTCAAGCGCTCCGCGCCCAACAAAAGCAACGGGAATAAATACGTTACGTCCAGCCAAATCACGTTGACGTAATACATCATCACGTAACCCGAGTATGCGTAAAGTACGGACAGGATCACGTTCAAAAGAGGTCTGTCGGGATACTTACAACGGAAATAGACCGAAGCCGTCGCCGCGATCGCGCACATTTTGAGCATTACCAAAATATTCGTAAACGCGAACATATCCGCCGCTTTGACGAATATTGTCAAGAACGTGAACGGACTTGCTAAATAGAAGAAAAACACGCCGTAGAAATTCATACCGCCGGCATTCTTGAAACTGAAGAAAAATCCGTCCTTTCCAAGCAGAATATTTTTAAAATCCACGAGCAAGGGTACAACCTGTTGACTCATATCCGACCAAGAAATCACGCCGTCGCCGAACGGATACCATTTTTCTGCCGCAAACGTGAGCAACATACTACACAAAACGATGAGCGGCGGATAGATCCATACGAGCTTTTTCAGCCAAGGAGCCATCTTACGCGCAACAAACCGCAAGCGTTCTTGCAACGAAAAAGAACGCGATACGGAGTCCTCCGCCGCGGTTTCTTTTTTCTCTACTTGTTCCACCATCATTCTCCTCCAACCAAACCGTTTTGTCTATGGAATTATTATACTACAACCCCATCCAAATGTCAATGCTTTGCGCACATTTCTTGTACGCGTGCCCACAACGCACGCGTACAAGTGCGTACCTGTCCCCACAGAAGACAATTTCATCTCGCACCTGGGTAGGGCAAGTAAATATCCCCCACTAGAAGTGGGGGCTTTATTTTTACGCACTAAAGTGCGTGCATACTGGCACGGCACCCCAGTGCCACACTAACTCGCCTACCGCATACAAGCAAGCCGTGATTTACTTTTGCTTTTTATCTTTC
>JAFTHW010000011.1 GCA_017457225.1 Clostridia bacterium
ATTCTGTCTTTATAAAAAATATTCGTTGTTTTATTGCCTTGATACTGCGTCCAGTTTTGTTCAAGTCGTTTAGGACAAAGAACGAGAATGGACTTGTTACGCAGCGAATAGTATTGCATAACGGCAAGAGCAGTAAAGGTTTTTCCTAAACCAACGCTATCCGCCAAAATGCAACCGTTGTATCTTTCAAGTTTATTGATTATGCCAACTACACCGTCTTTTTGAAAGTTGTAAAGTTTGTTCCAAATAATGCTGTTTTTGAAACCTGTCGCTTCATTTGGCATAAAGTCTTCGTCAAGGTCTTTCAAAAATTCATTGAAGATGTTGTAAAGAATTATAAAATAGATGAATTCGGGGGAATTTTCTTTATAGCAAGAAGAAATATAATCTACAACAGCGGTCGTAATATCTTCAAGTTGGCTTTCGTTATTCCATAAACGGTCAAATTCGGAGATAAAAAACTTGCTTTGTTCGGGAATATCGGTCTTCATTATTCCGATTAGTTTACTATCGTTTCTTTCATATCCAAGATCTGCAGTAGTGAATCCTTCGACGGGCGTATAGTGAACATGAGCGTCGTCCGCAGTAATGTTTATCATTGTTTGCGTTGAAATAGGTGCTTTCAAGGTTTTAATTTTAACCTTGTTTTTTATCCATTCGGCACATTCACGGGCTATGGCTTTTTGTGTCATTTGATTTTTGAGTTTTATCTCAAATTCCGTTCCGCATATACCCGTTTCTGAAAGTTTAGGGATAAAGAACTCGCGTTTTTCTTTTTTGATATTGTCGCTAACCTGTTCGGAAAGAAAAGTAGGCGTAGTAAACAAAAAACTTAACTCTTCAATCTTTTCAAGCTCTTCTTTCAAAGCGTCATACGCATAAATTGAAAAACAGGATGCGGCAATACGCAATCTGCTACCGTTTTTCAACTCAATTTTTAAGTCATCGCCGAGCAATTTACTTGTGTTGTTAATTATATCGACCATTTTTTATCCTTTGCAATACAAGTTCAATATGGAATTTAATTCCAGTTTTATAGATGAACTTTAAGAAAGAAAAAAGTTCACCTGTTATGGTAATAGGCGAACTTTTTTCTCCTTTTGGTTCATCTATAACATAGTGTAACGGAAGAAATAGTTGAACACGGGTGGTTATGTATTGACTTTAGATTGATTTTTTGATATAATATAGAATAAATTTGACATCTATTACCATAGTAGGTGTCTTTTATTTTTATAAAAATTTACCCAACTTATTCATCATCTCTTTCTTATGTTCCATTAACGAATGAACATAGCGATTCAGTGTAATTGTTGGGTTTTTATGTCCGAGAATTTCGGATAGCGTTTTAACATCCATTCCACATTCAAGAGCGCGAGTGGCGAACGTATGTCGTAATGCGTGGAATCCTTTATGTGGTATATGCAATTTTTGGAGTAAGGACGAGAATGTTTTTTGATATGATCTAACAGCGATTTCTTTGTTACCGTTGCTTATGACGTATTTACTATCAGTCTTTTTACGCAAATCTCGTAACAATGGAGTGATTTGCTTTGGCAAAGGAATAACTCTTATCGAAGAAATAGTTTTCGGCTTTTCGGTAATTCTGCAATATGTTCCGTTTGAGTTTTTGCCGTCGTGGCAAGTTTTATTAACCGATAATTCGCCTTTTTGAAAATCAATATCCGTCCACTCAAGAGCGAGAAGCTCGCCGATGCGAAGCCCAGTATATAAGCATAATAGAATCCCAAATGTTTTAACTTTCTTATGCTCTAATACGGCTTGTTCGATTTTCTTCTGCTCCGTAGGGTTAAAGCAAGTAACTTGTTTTTCACTAATTTTTGGCCGCTTGATTTTGTCTGCGGTGTATTCCTTGCAAAGCCCCAAACGGTTAGCCGTTTCCAGTGAACCCTGTATCACGCTGATAATGGAATTTACGGAGTTGGGAGAAAGACCGCCACCAGTTTTCAAGTTCCCATTTTGTAGGAGCTGGGTAATAAATTTTTGGATAATAATAGGCGATAGGTCATCCATTTCATATTCGCCCAGTCTGGGGTTGATATGCTGATTGACAATCTCAACATATCGAGTGTAAGTTTTTGTTTTTGACGATGGTTTGATATAGTTTTCAAGCCAATCGTCCAACCAATTTCTATATTTCATATAATATCTCCTTTATATTATTTTTGACGATATTTATAAAAAATCCGCACGAAACTCGTGCGGATTTCTTCGGCTATTTATTGCCATTTTACGTGGGTTATATAATTATAGCATTTTTCATAATAACACTCAATTATTATGGCTCTTTTAAGTTGTAAAATTTGATTTTTAATGGTATAATATAATTATAGTTATCAACAAAAACTATATAATCACATATAGATTGGGTAAAAATTATGCAACGAAATAATACACGGAAATGGTATGCCGCTTGTCCTATCTGCGGACGTAAATTATGTAAAGCCGAAAATGGCTCGGCGGTGGAAATTCTTTGTCCACGTTGCAGTAATTTAGTGAGAATAGAAATAAAAAATGAAGTAATCCACGTGTTTCTTTTGGAAAAAGAATAAGCTATGTTTATTTTTACACATAAATCAACTTGTTTTAGAGTGGATATTGTGGTATAATATTTCTACAAATCTCTACAAAAAGCAGTCGGGAATTTTGAAAAATTAAAAATAACTTGCGGTCAATAACAATCAATGGATTTATCGTAATTTCGCCAAAAATTAAGCAAACCAACAGTTTTTAAGGCGTTTTGAAGATAATTTATTGCATTGAATTTAATGGCGTTTAGGCGTATAACAAACAGGGGATAAAACTTGAAAACCGTTTGGGTGAAAGCCCACGGGGGTTCGAATCCCTCTTCTTGCGCCAAAAAATATGGGAACGAAATTTTTCGTTCCCATATTTTTGTCTTACGGATTTGAAGAGGGATTCGAGGGTTGGAGCCGTTTTGCGAGAGCAAAACGCTTTGCCTCACGGATGTCGGAAAACGATCAAGCTGACGGCAAAGGACGCCATTGATAATGGCGGAGCGGGGCGCGCCGCTAAAGGCGAGAATCCCTCTTTCTGCGCCATATACAAATAGACAACCTTGTTGGTTGTCTATTTGTATATGTTTGAGGGTAGCACGATTCCCCGTATTACGGGGGTTCGCGCGAGCGACGTTTACGTCTCAACGCTTTGGCGGTTGTAGAGAATAATAACCTTATCGTCATACAAAATAACACGATTTATAAACGAGTTCAAGAACTCGTTTTTTTCTTCGCCTTTTTCGTATTTCATATAGGCAAAATAGGTCAAAAATTTCTTAACCTCATCTACTTGTAAAGGCTTCGTCTGTTTTGTTTTCAAGTTCAGATTGCTCGGCTTCTAAATTTAGCAAACGTTCTTTTGTTGTTTTTTAATATCCCGTATTCAATTCCTGTCATAATTAGTTTTTTAATTTTTAAAAATTTTACAAAAACGTATCAAAACGGTTGGTTTTTTCTCCGCGCGGTGCTATAATATCTTTCGGCGCGTGAAAAACGAGTGTTTTTGCGCAACGGAAAACAAAGGAGAAAAGGTATGCAGATCGCCAAACGCAAACCGATTGAACACGGTACGCACGGGGAACGGAAAGGAAAAATCACGTCGTTTTTGAAAAAGAACGCCGTATTATGTATCGCCGTCGTAGCCGCTTTGGTTACCTCTGTCATCGTACCACCCGACAAGGAATATCTCTCCTATTTCGATTTAAAAACGCTGACTTGTCTGTTTTGCGTACTCGCCGTCGTTTGCGCGTTCCGCAATATCCG
Source organism: Clostridia bacterium (assembly GCA_017457225.1). Lineage (GTDB taxonomy): Bacteria > Bacillota > Clostridia > Christensenellales > Borkfalkiaceae > Scatosoma. Next base: position 3,804 of record JAFTHW010000011.1, read on the forward strand.
ATTCTTTTCCTATCTTGCCTCTTCCATCGTACGACTGTTTAAAAACACCCGCGCCTGCATCCTCGCCCTCGTCTATATTACGTTCTTAGGGTCGATGCTCATCGCCAACGATATGGCACTCTTGACCTTTTTACCCCTCGGATTTTTCGTACTGTCCTCCACCGGACAACGCAAATATATGGCGTTCACGTTCATTATGCAGAACATAGCCGCCAATTTAGGGGGAATGCTGACTCCCTTTGGAAATCCGCAAAACCTGTACTTATACACGAAATTCAATATCCCCACGGGCGAGTTCGTCGCGACCATGCTGCCACCCTTTTGCATTTCTATCGCGCTCATTACCCTGTGTTGTCTGTTCGTGAAAAAACAGCCTTTAACGCTTACGGAAGAAGACTACGCCCTCCCCAAACTCCGTACGGTCATCTATTCTATATTATTTGTCTTATCCATCGTCATCGTGTTCCGCGTGATCCCCTATTGGATCGGTTTGATCGTCATTCTTATCTCTCTTCTGATCCTCGATCGGAAAGCGCTCAAGGACGTGGATTACGGACTTCTTTTGACGTTCGTGGCGTTCTTTATCTTTTCGGGGAATATGGCGCGGATTCCCGCGGTGCAAAAATTGTTTTCCGATTTAATGTCGAAAAATCCGCTACTCGTTTCCGCGCTGTCTTGCCAAGTCATCAGTAACGTGCCGTCCGCGATCTTGCTTTCAAAGTTTACGACCGATTGGCGCGAGCTCCTCGTCGGCGTCAATATCGGCGGCGTGGGTACGCTGATCTCCTCGCTGGCGAGCCTGATCACCTTCCGAGAATACACCAAACACAACCCGGGAAAAGCGGGCAAGTACGTATTGCTCTTCTCCGCATTCAATTTCGGGTTCTTGATTCTATTGACGCTAGCGGAGTATTTTATATTCCTATAACATCGTATTTTTAAAGCCCTGCGGCGAGCCGCAGGGCTTTTTGAATTCTCTTTATTCTCCGATATAGGTGAAGCGTTTTTGCTTCACGCCGCCAAATTCCACTTCCTCCTCCCACATAGAAAGAGGGCGCACCCATACCTCGCGCTCGCCGTACAACGCGCGGTACACCACCGTTTCTTCCAACGTTTCCGAATTCTTTGCCACCGCCAGCGCTTCGTATTCCTTGCCTTTGAAATGGCGGTATTTTCCCAATTTAATTTTCGTCGTTTCCATCATACTCCTTAAAAAAGCTCCTCCGCGAACGCGGAAGAGCCGTTTTTCTTATTTACTAAGACATTTTACGAGTACAGCTTTCTGCGCGTGCAGGCGGTTTTCCGCTTCGTCGAAAATTTCGTTTGCGTGCGCCTCGAATACTTCCGCCGTAATCTCCTCCTCGCGATGCGCGGGCAAGCAATGTAAAACGATTGCATCGCTTTTCGCCACGCCCATAACCTCCGCGTTGATCTGATAGCCTTTGAAGATCTTCTTTCTGGCTTCCGCTTCCGCTTCCTGGCCCATCGACGCCCAAACGTCCGTATACAGAACATCCGCGCCCTCCGCCGCTTTCAATACGTCGTCGGTGCAGGTGAATTTCCCGTTCTTCTCCGCCCACTGCATAATCTCTGCGTCCGGACGATAGCCCTCGGGACAAGCCACGGAAACTTCCATTCCCATCTTGATACCGCCGACGATCAACGAGTTCGTCATATTGTTCCCGTCGCCGATATAGCAGAGTTTGTTGCCGCTGATTCCGTCCTTGTATTCGCGAATGGTCATCAAATCCGCAAGGACTTGGCAAGGGTGACAATAGTCCGTGAGTCCGTTGATTACGGGAATCGAGCCGTACTTGGCAAGATCCTCCACTTCCTTTTGATCAAAGGTACGGATCATAATGCCGTCTAAATATCTGGACAGAACGCGCGCCGTATCCTCCACGGGCTCTCCTCTGCCGATCTGTAGATCGCGGGAGCTTAAAAACAGCGCCATACCGCCGAGATCGTACATACCCGTTTCAAACGAAACGCGAGTACGCGTAGAGGATTTTTCAAAGATCATACCCAGCGTTTTGCCCTCGAGCAAAGGGTGCTTGATCCCGTTTTTCTTTTCAAATTTCAATTGATCCGCAAGGTTTAAAATTTCGCTGATTTCCTTTGCGCTCAAATCCATCAACTTTAATAAATGTTTCATTCCGCACACACTTCCTTTATAATTTTTACCGCTTTTTTCAACTGTTCCCAAGAGATATTCAATGCCGGTAACAGTCTTACTTTTTGTTTCGCTTTAATGACGAGCACGCCCTTTTCCATACAGCCTGCAATCACGGCGGACGCGTCCTTTTCGCACTCCACGCCGATCATTAAGCCGAGTCCGGATACGCTCTTGATCCCTTTCGCTCCCGTCAGTTCTCTAAATACGTATTCGCTACGCTCTTTCACGCCGTCCAAAACCGTTTTGTCCAAACGCTGAAGAATGCTGAGCGCCCCTGCCGCGCAAACGGGATTTCCGCCGAACGTCGAGCCGTTGAGCCCGGGCGTGAAAACGTCCGCCTTTTCCCCGAGCATCGTCGCTCCGATCGGCAAACCGCCACCCAAACCTTTCGCCGTCGTAACGACGTCGGGCTCAATGCCATAGACCATATACGCGTACAACTCGCCCATACGTCCGTTGCCCGTCTGCACTTCGTCCACGATGAAAAGCAGGTCTTCTTGTTTTGCAAGTTCTGCAACCGCTTTCACGTACGCGGGCTGTAATGCCGTTACGCCGCCCTCGCCCTGTACGAGCTCAATCATAATTCCGCAGCATTTATGCGCTTTGACAAGCCGTTTCATATGCTCGATATCGTTCGGCTCTGCGTGAACGAATCCGTCCGTCATAGGCGTAAAATGTTCGTGGAATACGTCTTGTCCCGTCGCCGAAAGCGTCGTGATCGTTCTCCCGTGGAAACTGTTTTTCAGCGTAATGATCGTATCGTATTCTTTGCCTTTCTTGTCCGCGCCGTATTTTCTCGCCGCTTTGATGGCGCACTCGTTGGCTTCCGCTCCCGAATTGGAGAAAAAGACTTTTTTCAATCCCGTTCGCTTGCAAAGCTCTTTGGCAAGCAACGCGCAAGGCGCATTGTAGTACAAGTTCGACGTATGTTGAATTTGTCCAATTTGCGCGATAACCGCCTGTTGCCACTTTTCGTCGGCGACCCCGAATGCGTTGACCGCAATCCCCGTGCCAAGATCGATATATTCTTTCCCGTTCTCGTCGTACACGAGAGAGCCTTTACCCGATACGAGCTGCAAGGGAAACCGCGCGTACGTTCCCGCAACGTATTCCTTGTCTATCCCTTTGATGTCCATAACTGCCTCTTAAATATGATTTCCAGATACGAACATCGTTCCCACACCCTCGTCGGTAAGAATTTCGATGAGAATGGAATGAGGAATCCGTCCGTCGATGATAAAGACTTTGTGCACGCCGCGACGAATGGCTTCGATACAGCAGTTGACTTTGGGAATCATTCCCCCGCTGATCACGCCGTCGTGTATAAGTTTCGGCGCGTCGCTGACGTAGACTTTAGAAATGAGCGTGGATTCGTCGTCCTTATCCCGAAGAAGTCCCACGATATCCGTCATAGAGATCAAGCTCTCCGCTTTCAACTCCCCGGCAAGACGAGCCGCTACCGTGTCCGCGTTGATGTTATATGCATTCCCCTCGTCGTCGCACCCCACCGTGGAGATAACGGGAATATAGCCCTTTTCCAAAACGTCCAAAACGGCCTCGACGTTCACTTTCGTAATCTCGCCGACGAAACCCAAACGCTCGTCCGCTTTTTTCGCTTGGATCATATGCCCGTCGATGCCGCAAAGTCCGATGGCTTTGCCGCCCTTACGCTGTAAAAGATTGACGAGGTTTTTATTGACTTTACCGGCAAGGACCATCTGCACGACGTCCACCGTTTCCTTGTCCGTCACGCGCAATCCGTCTACGAATTCGGATTTCTTACCGATTTTATGCAACGTTTCCGTGATCTCCGGTCCGCCACCGTGTACAAGCACGACTTTGACCCCAATCAGCGACAACAATACGATGTCGCCCATCACCGCTTCTTTCAACTCCTCGTTGATCATTGCGTTGCCGCCGTATTTGACGACGACGATCTTGTTATAGTATTTTTGAATGTAAGGGAGCGCTTGAATGAGTACGTCTGCCCTTTGATCTCTCGTAAATTCCATATTGACTCCTTGCGGAAACTCCGCTTGCTTGAATTAGGTTCTGTAATCGCCGTTGATCTTGACGTAATCGTACGTGAGATCGCAACCCCACGCCGTAGCGCTACCCTCGCCGCTGTGCAGAGAAATGAGAATCTCGATCTCGTTTTCGAGCAGGATCTCCTTGGCTTTTTCTTCGGAGAAGTCCACTCCCGCGCCCTTTTCGCATACGACGATCTCGCCTTTTGCCGAGCGGAACACCACGTCTACGAGGTTGACGTCTACGTCCGCGCCGCTATAACCGATCGCGCAAAGGACTCTGCCCCAATTCGCGTCCGCGCCGAACATCGCCGCTTTGAACAGGGAAGAACAAATGACCGATTTTGCCACCGTTTTCGCCGTTTTTTCGTCTTTCGCGCCGCTTACCTTACATTCCAACAACTTTGTTGCGCCCTCGCCGTCTCTTGCGATGCATCTGCAAAGATACGTCGTCACTGCGTTCAACGCTTTGCAGAACGTTGCGTAGTCGGGAGAATCTTCGGTGAGTTCTTCGTTCCCCGCCATACCGTTTGCAAGTACCGTAACCATATCGTTCGTGGACGTATCTCCGTCGATGCTGATCATATTGAACGAGTTTTGTACGTCCGCTTGCAACGCGTTTTCAAGCGCTTTGGAGGATACGTTGCAGTCCGTCGTGACGAACACGAGCATCGTCGCCATATTCGGATGAATCATACCGCTTCCTTTAGCGATACCGCCAATGTGGCACACCTTTCCTCCCACGGTGAATTCAAACGCGATCTCCTTTTTGCATACGTCCGTCGTCATAATCCCTTCGCAAGCGTGATCGCTGTTGTTCCCGAGTTCTTTCACCAGCTGGGGAATTCCGCTCGCGATCGGCGTAATATCCAAAGGTTGACCGATGACGCCCGTAGAAGCGACTACCACGTCTTTCGCGTCGATTTTTAATTCTTTTGCCAACAATTCGCAAGTCTGATACGCAATCTCCAATCCGTTTGCATTGCAGGTGTTTGCGTTGCCGCTGTTGCAAATGACCGCCTGCGCTTTCCCATCCGCAATATTATTTTTCGTAACGGTGAGCGGAGCGCCTTTTACAAGGTTCGTGGTATATACCGCCGCCGCCGAAGCTTTCTTTTCGCTGTAAATGAGCGCCAGATCCCGCTTCGTTTTATTTTTACGGATTCCACAATGAATCCCGCTTGCCGTAAAGCCTTTTGCGGCGCATACGCCGCCTTCAATTTTCTTCAACATATTTTTTCCTTCCGTCGTCCTTTTATAATACGAGTCCTTCGCTCTTAGGAGCGCCGATCGCCAGATTCATACATTCTACCGCCGCCCCGCTCGCGCCCTTGCCTAAATTGTCGTAAGCGGCAATCAGCAAGATTCGTTCCTCGTTGCCCTCCACCGTGATCCGCATACAGTCTTTTTGCGAATAGGCAAGCCCCGAGATCAATCCGTCGCCGATTTTCTCTTCGTAGCGCACGATCTCGCCGTCGTATTTGCTCTTATACAGCCGTTTGATCTCTTCCATACCGCCCGATTTCAACTGTTCTGCAAACAGGGGTACAGTCACGGTCATACCGCTGTAAAAATCCGAAACGATGGGACAAAAAATCGGAGCTTTTTCCAATCCGCAAATCCCTTTCATTTCCTTTAAGTGTTTGTGCTGTTGACTAAGCGCGTATTGTCTAGGCGCGTCCAAAAGCTTGCAACGCTCCGCGCTTTCGTATTCGGCAATCATCTTCTTGCCGCCGCCGCTGTAACCCGTGATCGAATGACAGGTGAGCGCCGCGTTCTTGTCGAGCAAACCCGCCTCGATGAGAGGATACACGAGTGCGATAAATCCGCCTGCGTGACAGCCCGGAACAGCGATCCGTTTGGACGAGAGTATCTTCTTTTCAAACGCGGGAGAAAGCTCGGGAAATCCGTACGCCCAATCGGGCAACGTTCTGTGCGCCGTAGACGCGTCGATCACGGTTACGTCGGGATTTTCCACCATTGCCACCGCCTCTCTTGCCGCGTCGTCGGGCAGGCATAAAAACGCTACGTCTACGCTGTTAAGCGCCTGTTTTCTCGCCGCCGTATCCTTGCGGAGTTCGTCGGGCAAAAGCACGAGTTCTACGTCCTTTCTCGCCGACAGACGTTCGTAAATCCGAAGCCCTGTCGTACCCGCGCTGCCGTCTATAAATACTTTCTTCATACTTTTTTCAATTCCTCTTTTACGTAAGCGACTTGCTTTCTCACCGAAGCGGAAGAAGCTCCGCCTGCCGAGTTACGCTTTTCTACGCAAGTTTCCAAAGAAATTTGTTCGTAGAGATCTTCCTCGAACAAATCGCTGTATTTTTGATAATCTTTCAGCGGATAGGTATCCAATACCAAATCCTTTTCAATGCAGTCGGCTACGATCTGTCCGACCGTCTTATACGCCGCGCGGAACGGCATTCCTTTCTTCGTGAGATAGTCCGCAAGATCGGTGGCGTTGATAAAGCCTTTTTGCGCCGCTTTGTACGTGTTCTTCGACAAGACTTTCATCGTCGCAAGCATCGGCGTAAAGACTTCCAAACACATCACGACCGTATCCACCGAGTCAAACACCGCTTCCTTATCCTCCTGCATATCCTTGTTATATGCAAGCGGAAGCCCTTTCAACGTCGTCAATAACGCCATTAAATTCCCGTAGACGCGGCCGGTCTTTCCGCGAACCAACTCCGCCATATCCGAATTCTTTTTTTGGGGCATAATGGAAGAGCCCGTCGTGTACGCATCGTCCAATTCGATGAATTTGAACTCCCAACTCGACCACAAAATAATCTCTTCGGAAAATCTCGACAAATGCATCATAAGGACTGCGAACGCGCTCATAAGTTCCAAACAGAAATCCCGATCGGAAACGCCGTCGATACTGTTTTCCGTTACCCCGTCAAACCCGAGCAATTCCGCAGTAAACGCGCGATCGGTAGGATACGTCGTCCCGGCAAGCGCGCAGCTACCCAACGGGGAAACGTTCATACGCTTTACCGCGTCGCGGATTCGTCCGATATCCCGAAGCAACATCATTGCGTACGCCATTAATTGATGTCCGAAACTGATGGGTTGCGCGCGTTGAAGATGGGTATATCCCGGCGCGATCACGTCCGCGTTTTCCTCCGCTTTGTCCGCGACCACCGTCGCAAGGTCTTTGATAAGAGCAACGATCTCTTCTGCCTTATCCCGAAGATACAAGCGAATATCCACCGCCACTTGGTCGTTGCGGCTCCGCGCAGTGTGCAAGCGTTTGCCTGCTTCGCCAATGCGACTTGTCAGCTCCGCTTCGATAAACATATGAATGTCTTCCGCTTTTTCGTCGATTGCCAATACGCCGTTATCGAGGTCGGTTAAAATACTCTTCAAGCCCTGTTGAATAAGAGCTACGTCCGCCGCCGATACGATTCCTTGCTTTTTAAGCATTTCCGCGTGCGCCAAAGAGCCGCGTATATCCTGCGCGTACATACGGCTGTCAAAGCGGATAGACGAATTGAAATCATCCGCTTTTTCGTCCAATTTTTTGGAAAATCTTCCCGCCCACATTTTGTCCATCGTTCTCTCTCCCGCGGTTTTTCAACCGCTTAAAACGCACGCTTTGCCTGTCGGGAACTCTGACAGGCAAACGTAATTTCTTTATGGATAGGCACAGAGCCTATTTATAAACTTTGAATGAATTGTTTTAACATACACGCGATCTTTTTCGCGCCCAAATCCGAAGGGTGCAATCCGTCGGGCATATACGTTTCCTGAATCGCCTTGATCGCAGGTTGGAGTCCGCTGTATTTGTACAGATCCAAAACGGGCAACGAATAGTATTCGCATACTTCTCGGATCGCTTTTACGTATTCGATCAACGGCTTACAGGGAAGCCCCCGTTCGTTGATCACTTCGTTTTCGCTCAACCGATGCAAAGGAGTCATAAAAACAATCGTCGCCGTCGGATATTTCGCGATCAGTTTTTGACAAAGTACGTGCATCGCTCCGTAAAACGTCGTCGCTTCCCGATCCGACATCTCTCCGAACGGAGCGTCGCCGTGCCCGAAATCGTTCGTACCGCCGAATACCACGATAAAATCCGCTTCTTTAGGCAAAGCGTTTACTCTGCCGATGAAATCCAAATCCTGTTCGGGATCGGGACTTACTCCTTTTTGAGGCGCAATCCGCGTACCGCTGATCCCGTCTACGAAAATTTCACAGCTTGTAAGATCCGCAAATACGTTCGTGTATCTATGCGCCTCGTCCGAAGCGCCGACCCCTTGCGTGATGCTGTCGCCTAAAAAAACCGCTTTCTTATTCGTCGTTTCCATAACCGTTTTTCTCTGTTTTCTTATTGATTCTTTTTTTCGTTGGCTTGGTTGACTTGCGCCTGTACTTTGATGGGCAAACCGAACAAATTGATAAAGCCCGTCGCGTCCGCCTGATTGTAAACGTTGTCTTCGCCGAACGTCGCGATCTCTTCGGAATACAGGGAATAATCACTCCAAGCGCCCGCTTTGATAATATTGCCTTTATAGAGCTTGAGTCTTACTTTACCCGTAACCGTTTCCTGCGTCTTGTCTACGAACGCCGACAGCGCTTCGCGCAAAGGCGTGAACCATTGTCCGTTATACACAAGTTCCGCAAAGCATACGGAGAGTTCCTGTTTCTTGTGCGCCGTGTATTTATCGAGGCAAAGAGTTTCCAAATAGTTATGCGCCGCGTACAAAATCTCACCGCCCGGCGTTTCATATACGCCGCGACACTTCATACCCACCAAACGGTTCTCTACGATATCCAAAAGTCCAATACCGTTCTCTCCGCCTACTTTATTGAGGGCGAGAATAATCTCTTTCGCGCTCATCTTCTTGCCGTCCAACGCAACGGGACGTCCCTTTTCAAACTCCAACGTAATATACGTAGGTTTATCGGGAGCCTGCAAGGGAGATACTCCCATTTCGAGAAATCCTTCCTTTTCGTATAACGGCTCGTTACCCGCGTCTTCGAGATCCAAACCCTCGTGGCTCAAGTGCCACAAGTTTTTGTCTTTAGAATAGTTCGTTTCACGGTTGATCTTCAAGGGAACGTTGTGCGATTCCGCATAATCGATCTCCTCTTCACGGGATTTAATGGACCATTCTCTCCAAGGAGCGATGATGGGCATATCGGGCGCAAACGCTTTGATCGTCAACTCAAAACGCACTTGATCATTACCCTTACCCGTACAGCCGTGGCAGATTGCATCCGCCCCTTCCTTTTTCGCAATCTCAACGATACGTTTTGCAATTACGGGACGCGCGAACGACGTGCCGAGAAGATATTCTTCGTATTTCGCGCCCGCCATCATCGTGGGAACGACGTATTCGTCTACAAACTCGTCCGTCAAATCTTCTACGTACAATTTCGAAGCGCCCGTTTTCAAAGCTTTTTCTTCCAAGCCCTCCAACTCGTCCGCCTGTCCTACGTTGCCGCTGACCGCGATAACTTCGCAATTGTTGTAATTCTCTTTGAGCCAAGGAATGATAATCGAAGTATCCAATCCGCCCGAATAAGCAAGTACTACTTTTTTAATGTCTTTTTTATCCATAATAATCTCTCCTTTGTTGAGAATAATTTTTTTTCTTGTCACTCCTACACGCTTCGTCTCCAAACGTGTATTTATATTCAATTTATACGTTTATTATACAACTCTGAAAAACGGCTGTCAAACCTTTTTAATCCCTTATTTTTTAAATATCTCACGTTCCATTGAATATTTTGTTTATAAAATGTATAATTGAATAAAATATGTATATTTGTTTATATTTTTGCGAAAATACGCAAAATGCCTACCTATACATTATAATATAAACGAAAAATTTTTTCAAGGTTTTTTGCGGTCTTTATAGAATTTCCTGCTGAGGATTTTACTCCACTTGACAAAAATTCCTCAATCGCTTATAATAAATATATGAAAAGGAGAGAAACCGTATGGAAACTTCCCTGACGCTACGACCGATCGCATACGTTCGCGCCGACTTTACAGAAAAATTCGGGATTCCGCGCCAAAGCGGCAGAGCGCCCGCGCTCCGTTCGGAAATCGTGTTTTTGCCCGAATACCGAAACCCCGAAGCCCTGCGGGGCATCGAGGGATTTTCTCACGTATGGTTGATCTTTGATTTTTCCAAGTCCCACCGCAAAGAATGGTCCCCCACTGTCCGTCCGCCCAGACTCGGCGGCAACAAGCGCGTGGGCGTATTTGCGAGCCGTTCCCCGTTCCGCCCGAACCCTTTGGGACTTTCCTGCGTGAAGATAGAAAGGGTGGAAGAACGGAAAGACGAACTCGTTCTCGTCATTTCGGGCGCGGATCTTTTAGACGGGACTCCCATTTTCGATATCAAGCCCTATCTGCCGTTTGCGGACTGTCTTCCAAACGCTGTGGGCGGCTACGCCGACGAAAACAAAGATCACCGTTTGAAGGTGGAATTTCCGCAAGAATGGTTAGAACGACTCCCTTTGGAGAAACGGGAGGGGCTACTCCAATGCCTTGCCGACGATCCCCGCCCCTCGTATCAGGACGATCCAAGCCGTATTTACGGAATGGGATTCGCCGGATTCGAGATCAAGTTTACGGTGGCGGAAAACGTTTTGCGCGTCACGCAAGTAATCCAAGAAAACTAAAAGACGAAGCCGATCGGCTTCGTCTTTTTTGATTGTTTAGCGGTGTTTACCTTTATGAAACAGCGCGACTGTTCCCGCACCCGAATGCGTACCGATGACCGTACCGACGTAGTTGACGTGAATCTTCACGTTCGGAAGCCGAGCCAAAATCAACGATTTCACGTACTCCACATCCTCCATACAATCGCCGTGACTGATAAATACGGGGTCGCCGTCCTCTAAATCCATCGTTTGGAACATATTCTCCACAATCATATGTAAAGATTTTTTCCGCCCCATCGCCTTGCCGATCGCCACCAATTTTCCCTCGTCGTTCACGTGCATCACGGGTTTGATTTTCAGAATCGTGCCCACAAGCGCCGTCGCCGTGGAAACTCTGCCGCCACGCTTTAAATGAAACAGGTTGTCTACAGTAAAATGGTGACAAATATGTTTCTTCAAACCCTCTATGTACTTTTGCGTTTGCCCTAACGACGCGCCCTCTTCCGCTCTTTGCTCCGCATACCAAAGCAGCAATCCCTGCCCCATAGAAGCGCACAGGGAATCCACCACTACCACCTTGCGTTTGGGGTACTGTCTGGAAAGCTCCTTTTCGGCTACTTTAAAGCTATCCGCCGTCCCCGAAAGCGCGGAAGAAAACGCGATCACAAGTACGTCTTGACCTTTTTTAAGATAGGGCTCGATCGCCTGTTTCGCCATTTCCGACGTCACTTGATAGGTCGTGGGCATCGCTCCTTCGCGCAATTTATCGTAAAATTCTTTTACGTCGATGGACTCCCCGCACGAACCTTCGTAATTCACGTTATTCATCGTAAAGCCCAATTTTACGCATTCAATTCCTTTTTCTTTCAACCACTCCTCGGGCATATCGCAACCCGAGTCGGTTATGATTGCAAATTCTTTCATAGTTTTTTCTCCTTTCATCGTATCGTTTCGTCATTTTAAGACGTTAAATTTCTTAATCCGTTCCGCCTCGAAACATACCGTTACTCCGTACGTTCCGTTCTTGCAGGTCAAAGACATTCTGGGAAGTCCCGTTAAATCGAAATATTCCTGAAATTTCTCTGCAAAATCCTGCAATACGAGCGCTTTGCACGCCTCGCTCATTACCGATTTATCCGCCTGTATCACATTGTTTACCCGCGTAAACGCGTCCGTTTCGATTGCTTTTCTTCTCACGATCATAAACTCCTTTTCAACGCCCTGCGCACGTTCCCCAAAAACCCGACGTATTTTTTCGTCGGATCGTACAGCCTGCGCTTGCCCGTGTGCAGATTGTTCGCCAAAATCCGAAACGCTACGTGAATGTCCGTAAAGTCGTTTTTATAAATGGAATACTCGTCGGGAAGGACTCCCAAAACGGGAGTTTTCAAAAGAGACGAAATCTCTTTGGGGGAAAGACTTTCCCCTGTGGAGAGAAGATCTCCGCGCGTCATATTCACCACCGCCGAAACCGAATTCAGCTCGTAACTTTTTAAAAGCGTGATCACCTTGTCCGCGTCCCGAATGGCGGAAATGCGCGGAGTCGTCACCACGATCGCTTCGTCCGCCGTCGCAACGGCTCGGTGAAACCCCTCTTCGATCCCCGCCGGACAGTCCACGAAAATATAATCGAACTGGGGCGCGAAGGAGTCCAAAACCACCTTTAAAGCCTGTGGAGAAACGTAACGTTCGGGCGCGGCGTGACTGCTCGTCAATACGTATAAGTTTCCGTACTGCGGATGCCGCACGAGCGCTTGTTTCGCCCGACACCGCCCCTCGATCACGTCCACGACGTCGTACACAACGAGATTTTCCACGCCTGTTACGACGTCTACGTTATTGAGCCCGAAATCCGCATCGCAAAGGATCACCCTTTGTCCGCGTTTTGCAAGCTGCGCGGAAAGATAGGCGGCAACCGTAGTTTTCCCCACGCCACCCTTGCCCGACGTAACGACGATTTTTCTTGCCATCTTTTCCACGCTCTCTCCTTTTCCGTTTCATTGGCGTTTACTGCATAGGCAATCATACCATACCTACGTGCGCGGATTTTGTCCGAAACAAGTTTTTTTTGAGAAAATTTGGAAAATATTTTTTCCTTGATTTTGTCACAGCTTTGTCATTGTATACCGTTTTTCACGGAAAATCAACCTTACAAAAGCGAATCTTTGTCTACTTTCCCTTGCGTTACGTTCTACTACCGATTTTTCTTTCTCTACCGAGTAAAACAAAAACTCTACCAAAGAAAAACTCCACTCTACCGTGAGTAGAATGGAGTGATTATCAATAAAAAACGCGGCATTTCGTTGAATACGAAATGCCGCGCATATTCTTTTATGTAGTGTTATCGGTTACGCTTGCAAAGTTCCGCGCAAACTTCGGAAATCTTTACGTCACGCGCGCTCAGCAAGACCATGACGTGATACAGAAGATCCGCCGCTTCGTTGATCACGCCTTCTTTTTCCGCGTTCTTGGAAGCAATGACGAGCTCCACGGCTTCTTCGCCCACTTTTTTGGAGATTCTGTCTACGCCGCGCGCAAACAGGAAGCTGGTGTAACCGCCGTCCTCTCTATTCTTTTTATATTCGCCGACGATCCGTTGCAAACGTCCGAACATCTCACCACCGATGTCCTTGTAATCCCCTTTGATCTGTTCGGGAAAGAACGTATGCTCTTTTCGTTCGGGATCGGCTTTGCCGTTTTGCTGCACTTTGATGAGCAACGTATCGCTGTCGTGATCGAGGAACGCCGCCTTGACACGCTGGGTATTTCCCAACGTTTCACCGAACTTCGTCACCGTTTGCTTGGAACGGCTATAATAGTGCGCGTAGCCCGTTTCAAACGTCTTTACGACCGCTTCCTTGTTCATATATACGAGCATCAGCACTTCGCCACTCTCGTAATCCTGCGTCACGACGGGAATCAAGCCGTCTGCGTTGAAACGGAATTTACCGATATCGATTTGTTCTTTTTTCGTAGTCATAGCAACACCTCCCGCTATTATCTCACTTTTATTATACAACAAAATTCTCCGTTCGTCAATAGCAAACAAAAAATTTTCTTGATTTTTTCACTTTTTTAATCCTTAATTGAGTACCACGTCTTTCAAACTCTCGTATTTTTTGAGCGCCGCTTGTGTGAGTTCCTCATCGTACAAACGAGCCTCGAACGCGTCGTCCGACATTTTCTTCGCCGCGAAAATGACTTGTGTGGGATAACGCAAATTCTTAATATCCGTCAGCATTTTACCCGACTGCCGCGTGCCGAAAAAGTCGCCGCTACCACGCATTTCCAAATCCTTTTCCGCGATCTTGAATCCGTCGTTTGTGGTTTTCATCGTCAAAAGCCGCTCTTTTGCCGCTTCGGTATCCGATCCCATCAAAAGGAAACAGTAGCTCTTTTCACTTCCTCTGCCTACTCGACCTCGGAGCTGGTGGAGCTGGGAAAGACCAAACCTTTCAGCGTTATAAATAATCATCGTCGTCGCGTTGGGTACGTCCACCCCGACCTCAATGACCGTCGTCGAAACCAGACAATCGTACGCGCCGTCCTTAAACGCCGTCATCACTTCCGCCTTTTCTTTCTCTTTCATTCTACCGTGCAATAACCCAAAACGCACGGTCGGGAGTCTGCCCTTGAGTTCTTCGTACAGTTCCGTCACGCTCATAACGCTCCCCTCTTCGTCATCGATCTTGGAGCATACGAAATACGTTTGCCTGCCGCTTTCCGCTTGTTTTCTCACGTATTCCAACATATCGTCGTATTTGGATTCGGGAATCACGCTCGTGGAGATCTCCTGACGAGCCTTGGGCTTGTCCGTGATCGTCGTCACATCCAGATCGCCGTAGAAAATCAACGACAGGGTACGGGGAATCGGCGTCGCGCTCATAACGAGCGTATCCGTCCCCTCGCCTTTTTCGGATAAAGCATTCCTTTGCGCCACTCCGAAACGGTGCTGTTCGTCACAGACAATAAAACTTAAAGACGGGATCTCTACGTCCGCTTGTAAAATCGCGTGCGTTCCGCAAAGAATATCGATCTCTCCGTTTTTGAGTCGGAGTTTCATTTCCCGCTTCTCTTTCGCCGTCATTCCGCCCGCCAAATACCCCACTTCGTATTCAGGGAAATACTTCTTTAACACCGCGTAGTTCTGCGCGGCAAGCACTTCCGTCGGGGAAAGATACGCCGCCTTAAAGCCGCTCTTCACCACCATAAAAATTCCGCACAGCGCCACCGCCGTTTTACCGCTGCCCACGTCGCCCTGTAACAGTCTGTTCATCTTCGACGGAGCGTTTAAATTTTCAAAAATTTCGTTCACCGCGCGCTTCTGCCCGTCCGTGAGCTCAAATCCAAACCGCTTGGAAAACTCTTTCACTTCCGCCGCCGTGACTGTATAATTATGCAATCTAACTTCTTCCTTGCCGCCTTTGATGAGTTTGAACGCCGAAATGAGCGTGAAAAACTCCTCCAAAGCGATCCGCTCGGACGCGGCGTTTTTGGATTGTTCGCTTTCGGGGTTATGGACCTCGAAATACGCTTTTTCCAAGGACTCTAAGCCGTATTTTTGTCGGATCTGCCAAGGAATTACGCTGGAAAGGTTGGTCTTTTGCAACGCTTCCTTGACCGCCGAACGGACGACTCTTTGACTCAACGAGCCCTTGAGGGAATACACGGGAATGATCCCTTTCAAATGTACGTTTTTATCCAGCGGCTCAAACGTCGGATTGACGATGGAAATCTGTCCGTATTTGTTTTGAATTCTGCCGTAGAAAAGATACTCGCCCACTTTGAGTTGCTTGGCGACATAGGGTTGATTGAACCAAATCGCCGTGAACGGAAACCCATCCTGTGAACAGAACGCGCGAACGATTTTTTGCCGCCCGCCAACCATCGCGGAAATACGCGTCACTTCGCACGCAACGAGCAAAACGTCGTTGTGGTACGCCTCACGCAAAGAAGCGCGCTCGGTCAAATCAAGATAGGCGCGAGGATAAAATTTAACCAGATCCTCCGCCTCGAATATACCGAGTTTATGGAATTCTTTTTCCCGCTTCTCGCCGATGGAGCGCAGCGCCGACAGTTTCATACTTCCTGATCCTTTCTCACCGTTTTTTGAGTAAAAACGGGAAGAACTTTCCTCCCGTCCTTCCCGTTATTATGATTCTATTTTTGTATAAATATACTTTATTCCAAAGACAAAATGTAATAATATACAGACTGTCCGCCATTGTGGAAATCCACGTCGCAATCGGGATATTCTTCCGCGATCGTCGCGCATAACGCTTCCGCTTCTTCTTCCTTAACGTCCTCGCCGTAGTACAGCGTAATGACTTGATGGAAATCCTCTTTCATGCGTTTGATGAGCTTGAGTACAGTTTCTTCTACCGACTGCGTTTTCGCAAGGATCTTCTTATCGTCCAAGCCGATAATATCCCCCTCTTTGATAGAGAAGCCGTTGAGGGAAGTGTTGCGCACCGCATACGTTACCTGACCGGCTTTTACGTTGTCGAGCGCGTGGATCATATTCGTCTTATTCTCTTCCGCGCTGACTTCGGGATTGAATTCCAATGCCGCCGCAAAGCCCTGCGGTACATTCTTGGTGGGAATGACGTGAATGGTCTTGTTTTCTACGAGATTCTTCGCCTGTTCCGCCGCCAAAATAATATTTTTATTGTTGGGGAATACGAAAATATGTTCCGCGTTGATCTTTTGCGCCGCGTTTGCAATATCGCTTGCGCTGGGGTTCATCGTTTGTCCGCCCTCGATAATGCGGTCTACGAACAAATCTTTGAAGATGTCGGAAAGCCCCGTACCCGTACAGATCGCGAGCATTCCCATCTCTTTCTTTTCCGCTTCCATCTTCGCTTTCATCTGACGGTTTTGCTCGAGCATATTTTCGATCTTCGGTCTTTCCAACTCCCCGAGTTCCAACGCATACGTGAGCGCTTTGCCGGGTTGGTTGGTGTGTACGTGGACCTTAACAAGCTCCAAATCCCCAATACAGATTACGCTGTCGCCGATTGCCATCAGCTTTTCACGCAATTTATCGATTGCCGAAAGCGTCGTGCTCTTTTTGAGGTTAATAATGAAAAATTCCGTACAATACGCGTATTGAATTTCGCCGAGATCCATACTGATAATGCTGGAATTGTCGCCGAATTCCGTTTCGTTTTCCACGGGAGCGGCTTCCACAATACTCTCGTCGATCTCTTCCCCCGTCAACGTTGCGGCAAAGCCTTTGATAATGACCATAAGCCCCACGCCGCCCGAGTCCACAACGCCCGCCTTTTTCAAAACGGGTAACAATTCGGGAGTCAACGCCAGAGCCTTTTCGCCCTCTGCAATTACGTCTTTGAAGAAATCTTCAAAATTTTTCTTTTTCGAAGCGATTTTCACCGCGTATTCGCTCATCATACGGATAACCGTGAGAATCGTACCTTCTTTGGGCACGGAAACGGCGCCGTACGCAACTTTCGTACCCGCCTCCAACGCCTTGGCAAACGTCTTGGTATCCACTTCTTTTTCACATTTTCTAACGACCGAACAAATGCCTTTGAGGATCTGGGACATAATAACGCCCGAGTTCCCTCTCGCGCCTTTCAACGCGCCTTTGGAAACGCTGTCGCAAACTTCGATAAACGCGCTGGATTGACAAGCGGACATCTCCTTGACTGCCGACTGCATCGTCAGCGACATATTCGTACCGGTATCGCCGTCGGGAACGGGGAACACGTTGAGCGCGTCCACTTTCGCCCGATTGATTTCGAGTTGTTTTGCCCCGACCAAAATCATTTTCCTGAAATCGGAACTATTTATAACTTTATGCATTGATAAAATGCTCCTTACTCTTTATTCGTAACTCCGTAAAACGGATGCGCGGAATTCGCGCTGCAAATGAAAGAACCGAAAGATACATTTTCTATATACAATATATAATTATATACGAAAACAGCGCAACGGGAAAACCCTTGCGCGAAGATTACAATTTAACGCCGATGACGTTTACGTTTACGGTGTTAACGATCATACCCGTAAAACTTTCCACCTTGAATTTAATGGCTTCTTTTAAAGATTCTGCCACCGCGTTGATGGAAACGCCGTATTTGATAATGACGTATACGTCGATATAAATTCTATTCCCGAACGTTGTAACCTTAATACCCCGTCCGCCCACGTCTTTTTTCAAAAGCGTAGACAAACTGTCGGTGAAACGACGGGCGACCAACTCCACGATGCCGTAGCTTTCCAGCGCCGTGTGAGATGCGACTTTCGCGATCGCCAAATCGGATATAGAAATTTTTCCGTATGCGTTATTTGTATTAACTGACATAATCTTTCTCCAATTACTTTCTCATTGTACACTATTTTCCGCCTTTTTGCAAGTACTTTTTCAATTTTTTCGGAAAATTTTTATTTTTTGTCTTTTTTTGGCTCATTTTTAATTGCTTTTTCTTTCGAGAAATGATATATTATTTATGCTTGTTTTTGCCCGAATATGTCGGGTAGAATTTTCAAGCGCCGAACGGATCGGTTTGAACAACGGTAAAATAATCCCAAAATCGGAGGTGTCAATATGTCTAGAGTATGTAATATTTGCGGTAAGGGTCAGGCTTCGGGCAACAACGTCAGCCACTCCAATCGTAAGACGAGAAGAACGTTCAAGGTAAACGTACAGAAAATTTCCTACGTAGAAAACGGCAAGGAAACGAACGGTTACGTTTGCGCAAGATGCATTAGAACCCTTAAGAAAGAAGACTAAGTTCTTCTTGATTTCGCCTACAAAGCCGACGCAGTTTTTGCGTCGGCTTTTTGCGTTTCTTTGTCTTTTTAAACGGGCTGAGGGA
The DNA here is from genome assembly GCA_017457225.1 of Clostridia bacterium. Classification (GTDB taxonomy): domain Bacteria; phylum Bacillota; class Clostridia; order Christensenellales; family Borkfalkiaceae; genus Scatosoma. Next base: position 22,472 of record JAFTHW010000011.1, read on the forward strand.
TTTCCCTCAGCCCGTTTATTTTCACTTTTACGCCTTTAACGACTCAATCATCGCCCTTCTGTCCGCCGCCTTAAACACGGCGCTTCCCGCAACGATTACGTTTGCGCCCGCCGCCTTGATCTCCGCCACGTTGTCCGCCGTTACGCCGCCGTCAATCTCCACGTCGATCTCTTTGTCCAAGCTATCTACGATCGCCCGCACTTGACGGATCTTATCCATCACTTCCGGAATAAATTTCTGCCCGCCAAACCCGGGGAATACGCTCATTAGCAGCACCATATCGCAAAGCGGAATTACGTCAGCAATCTTCTCAACAGGCGTATCGGGATTGATGACAGCGCCGCATTTGACTCCCGTCGATTGAATGAGCTCAAGCACCTCTTTTAAATTGTCTTGACAGGCTTCGTAATGGACCGTGATAATGTCCGCGCCCGCTTTTGCAAACCGCTCCACGTATTTTTCGGGATGTACGATCATCAAATGACAATCGAGGGGCAAGTCCGTGCGTTTTCGCAAATCCTCCACCATTTTGATCCCGAACGTGATGTTGTTGACGAACACGCCGTCCATCACGTCACAATGCACGATGTCCGCGCCGTTTGCTTTCAAAGATTCCACTTCTTCGCCCATTTTTGAAAAGTCTGCCGATAAAATCGACGGAGCTATTTTTACCTGTTTCATTTCTATTTCTCCTATTCTTTTCTTACGTATGTTACTGTTCGTTCTGCTGCAAATAACTCGCGCGAAGTTGACCGCACGCGCCGCCTACGTCCACGCCGATTTGGCGACGGAGCGTCGCGGAAAGTCCGCCCTTTTCCAGCCTTCCCAAAAATCGGTAGGCTTCCTTTTCGCCCATACTCTTTAAATCCCGTTCCTTGACTTCGTTGAGTCGAATGAGATTGACGTGACAGGGCTTGCCTTTTAAAAGTTCGACGAGCGCTTGCGCGTGCTCCTCGTCGCAATTTTCCCCTTCGATGAGCGTGTATTCGAAATAATACCGTCTGCCCGTTTTTTGGAAGTAATATTCGCACGCTTTTAAGATTTCGGCGATGGAATACGCCTTGGCGACAGGCATCACCCTTGCGCGCGTTTCGTCGTCCGTGGCGTGCAGGGAAACCGTGAGATTGAGCGGTATCCCCTCGTCGGCGAGCCGATACATTTTCGGCACGATCCCGCACGTGGACAGCGACACGTTTCTCGCGCTGATCCCCAAGCCGTCACCGCTCGTGACAAGCCGTAAAAACTTCACCGTTTCGTCGTAGTTATCGAGCGGTTCTCCACTCCCCATCAACACGACGTTCGTCACCGCGCGTTTCTGCGCTCCGTCCCCTAAAGCGTCCTCTTTGTGCAGCGCGTTGACGATCAGGATTTGGGAAAGGATCTCCCCTGCGGTCAGATTCCGAACGAGTCCGCCCAGCGTAGACGCGCAAAACGCGCAACCCATACGACAACCCACCTGCGTCGACACGCATTGCGTATAGCCATATTTATATTTCATCAATACGCCCTCGATAAGATTGCCATCCGAAAGCTCGAATAAATATTTTTCCGTTCCGTCTAAGGAGTAAAACGTCTCTTTAATTCGGACGGGTTGATCCTCGAATTCCTCTAAAAGCCGCTCCTTAAACGCTTTGGAAAGGGAAGTGATTCCGCTGATCGCTTTTCCCTGCGTCAAGCCCTCTAACAGTTGCTTCGCGCGGAATTTTTTCTCGCCAAGGGAGAGAACGAGCGTTTCCAGCTCCTGAAAATTTAAGTCCTGTAACACCTTTTTCATCCGTTCTCACTCCCGTATCATTTTCGCAACGTAAAACCCCGCGCCGTAGGCGTTGTCGGGTAAAAATTGCAAACCGCAACGTTTCTTTTCGTGCGCGAGCGGACTGTCCAGCTCCGCCAAGCGGAAAGACGGGTTCTTTTTCAAAAACGCCTCCACCTGCTGATCATTCTCGGCTTCAAAGAGAGAGCACGTGGAATAATACAGCGCGCCGCCTTTTTTCACGTAACGGCTGCACGTTTCCAAAATCTCCCCTTGAATCTTCCCGAGCGAAAGGAAATCTTCTGCCTTTCTCGAAAGTTTTACGTCGGGATTCTCACTCACCGTTCCGAACCCCGAACAAGGCACGTCGCAAAGCACTCCGTCGAATTTTTCCTCGTAGTTTTCGTCGAATACCGAGCTGTCTTTTTGAAGCTCCGTCACGTTCAAAACGCCCATTCTACGCTTGTACTGACCGATGAGTTCTACACGGTGCGCGTGCAACTCAAACGACGTTACTTCCTTGCATTTTTTCGCAAGCAACACCGATTTTCCGCCCGGAGCGGCGCACGCGTCCAACAATTTCTCGCAGGGCGATACACAGTCGCAAATGGCGATACTCCCCACCGATTGAAAGGTGTACGCGCCCTCGTCGTATCCCTCGTCGCGTACAAAATTTTCAAAGATATAATTCCCCTCAAAAGGCGTCTTTTGATGGGGTTTTTCCAAATACGTTTCCGCTCCCTTTTCAAAGCGTACGGACACGCCTGCCGACCTCGCCGAAGCAATACGCTCCGCGCGCTCGCCATACTCTTTTTTTAACATTGTATAGGCGTATAAGGGATAGGAAAGCCGAACGGCTACGCCCTCGTCGCCTTTGGGCAAATTCCCGTCTACTTCCTCTTTTTTGAATCTCCGCAAAAACGCGTTGACAAAACCGCTCACGCCCGATTTTCCCATCTTTTTACAAAGACTCACGGCGCAATCAGTCACCATATACCGCTGTTTGCCCATAAAAAGGAGCATATACAGCGAGATCTTTAAAATCGTTCGAACGGCGAGTTTTGGCGCTTTCGGAGCGTAACGGCGAATACAAAAATCGAAATATCCGTCGTTTTCCAACACGCCGTACACGATCTTCACGGTACGGGAACGGTACTGTTCTTCAATGTACGTATCCGTGATCGCTTGCTTAACACGTGCTCCGTCCGAATAGACTTTCGTCAATATCAAAAAGGGATCGTAAATGGGGTTGCTCAGCATACGAACACCTGTCCTTTCCGAGCTTTTCTACCGTTCAAAAAGTCGCCGCCGCCCATACGCTTACCCCCTGCCGCTTGTACTTCCGTCAGTTTTACGACGCCGTCGCCGCATTTGACGAGCAAACCCTTTTTGGGGTGATCGGAGAGTACTTCTCCACATACCGCCAAAGCGTACGTTTCTTTCATTTCCTCCGTAATTTCCGCCGTTTCCGCTCTCCAAACGTTGATTTTAATCCCCTCGGATTCGGTAAACGCCACCGGGGCGGGATTCATCGCGCGCACGAGCGCTACGATCTCCCGCGCAGATCTCGTAAAATCGATCTTTGCTTGTTCTTTCGTAATTTTCCGAACGATGCGTACTCCCTCTTCGCTTTGTTTTGTCAGGGGGAGTTCGTCCACCTTGTCCACCAAAGCAATCTGTTCCAAAGCTTCCACGATTAGCGTTGCGCCGACCGCCGAAAGCCGCTCGGAGAGTTCGCCGTACGTTTCCGTTTCACCGATCTTAATCGAACGGACGAGCAATACGTCGCCGCAATCTAGTCCCAGCTCGGTTTTCATCACCGATACGCCCGTCGTCGTTTCTCCTGCAAGAATACAGCTTTGAATGGGCGAAGCGCCGCGATACTGCGGCAACAAGCCCGCGTGAATATTCCACACGCCTTTCGGAAAACAATCGAGAACGCTTTGCGTTAAGATCTGTCCGTACGCGCAAGTCACCATCACCTCCGCATTCAACGCGCGAAGCAGCTCCGTTTCGTCACGAATCTTCGCAGGCTGTAAAACGGGAATCCCCAGCTCCAAAGCGCGCGTTTTTACGGGCGGAGGAGTCAAGATACCCTTCCGCCCTTGCGGCTTGTCTTCCTGCGTGACGACGGCGACGATCTCGTGCCCCGACGCAACGATTGTTTCCAAGGGCAACACCGCGAAATCCGGCGTGCCTGCATATACGATTTTCATAGCTTTTCCCGTTTCTTTTCTCTTTTTAATCCCTTTGCAACTCCGTCGCTTTGTCCACGTATAATATTCCGTCCAAATGATCGAGTTCGTGACAAACGGCGCGCGCAAAAAAGCCTTTCGCCTGTAACAAGTGTTTTTCGCCGTAACGGTCCTGATAAGTAACTTTGACTTTCATAGGGCGGGAAACGAGTCCGCTTTTGCCCCGAACGGACAAACAGCCCTCCCAGCCCGTCTGCTCCCCTTTTTGTTGCACGATCACGGGATTGATGAGCTCGAAATACCCCTCGTCCACGTCCACGACGGCAAGCCTTCTCAATACGCCCACTTGCGGCGCGGCAAGACCTGCGCCCTGCTCCGCTTTCACCGTTTCTTTCATATCGTCCAGCAATGCGTGCAGGCGTTCGTCAAACTCCTCCACCGCAAAGCATTTTTGTCTTAATACGTCGTCGCCGACCTGTACTACGTTTCTGATCGCCATATCTTCTCTCCTTTTTTAACTCAACGACGAGGGATTTTCCTCGACGCTGACGAGTACGTCGCGTTCCCGAGCATCCGCGCAAGCGGCGTATATTTCGGGCAATACGCTCATATCGCTGATCCGCATCAATACTTGATAGCGGTATTTGTTCTGTATCTTTTTAATGGGAGCGCGCATTTTGTTGAAAAACAAAAATTTCTCCGTTTGCTCCGTATAGAGTTTCTCCAAAGCGAAATATACGTTCCGAAGTCCCTCCAGAGCCTTTTTATCGTCCTCGCTCGTCACCATCACTCTCACGATCTTGGAAAAGGGCGGAAACGCCATCGCGCCGCGTAAGGAAATTTCGTTTTTATAAAATCCCTCGTAATCGTATCTCGTCGCAAACCGCAACACGTCGTTCTCGGGATCGAATGTCTGCAACACGACTTTGCCTTTTTCCTCCGCTCGTCCGCTTCTGCCCGCCACCTGCGTCAGGAGCTGGAACGTACGCTCGCCGCTGCGGTAATCGGAAAAATGCAGACTCATATCCGCGTCCAAAATTCCGACCAACGTAACGGACGGGAAATCGTGACCTTTCGCGATCATTTGCGTCCCCACGAGAATATCCGCTTTTTTCTCCGCAAACGTTTTCAAAATCTTATAATGACCCTCTTTGCCGCTCGTCGTATCATTGTCCATTCGTAAAATCCGCGCCGTGGGATATAATTTTTGCAGATCGGCAACCACCCTTTGCGTGCCCGTGCCCGCATAGGAAAGTTTCTTTCCGCCGCAATCGGGACAGGCGGACAACATATTGTATTTTCCACCGCAATAGTGGCATTTTAAACAGTTCTCTTCTCTGTGATAGGTCAAGGAAACGTCGCACGCTTCACATTTGGCTACGTATCCGCATTCCTTGCAAATCACCGTTTGGGAATACCCTCGCCGATTCAAAAACAGAATCGCCTGATTCCCCTCTAAAAGACATTTTTCTATTTCTTCTTTCAACGCCGCCGAGAACGCGGAATTGTTTCCTCGCCGCACTTCCCTGCGCATATCCGCAATCACGATCTCCGGAAGAGGACGTTTGTTGATCCGCTTGTTTAATCGAATCAGGGAAAATTCCCCCTCGCTCGCCCGTTTATACGTTTCCACGGACGGAGTCGCGCTGCCCAGCACCAATTTACAATTATTGTATTTCGCGCGGAGCAACGCCACGTCGAACGTGTTGTATCGGGGCGCGGTTTCGCTAGAATAGCTCGAATCGTGTTCTTCGTCCACGATGATCACGCCGAGGTTTTCCAGGGGCGCAAACACGGCGCTCCTCGCGCCGATCGCAATCTTCGCTTCCCCCGTACGCAGCCGCCACCATTCGTCAAACCGCTCGCCCGCGGACAGTCCGCTGTGCAAAATCGCCGCGTTTTTCCCAAATCTCGCACGCAGTTGGGAAAGCATTTGCGGAGTCAAAGAAATTTCGGGCACAAGAAAGATCGAGCTCTTTCCCTCCTGCAGACATTTCGCAATCAAAGTGAGATAAATCTCGGTTTTTCCGCTCCCCGTAACGCCGTGTAGCAGCTGCACCGTCCTTTCGTCCCGTTCGATCGTCTGTACCGCGCGGATCTGATCTTCCGTCAATACCCGTTCTACTTTTTCCCCCTCGACCGTTTTATACGGATCGCGAAGAAGCTGTTCTTTCGTGATTTTCACGTAGCCCTTTTTCTCCAAGCCCGCCACGCCGCCGGGGTACGCGTGATTGAGAAACGCGCAGTCCGTCTTGCCGTTGTCGCGGAGATACTCCGCCGCGCCGAGCTGGTTTTTCGCGGTTTTGGAAAGCTTAATTTCTTCAAACTCCACGGCAAGGGAAGCGTAGGAACGCATTAACTCCCGCACTTTCCCCGTACGCATTTCCGTCGGCAAAAACAGGCGCAACGAAAGGGCTTTGGGTACGCGGTAACGCGCCGTGATCTTTTCTGCGAGCATCAAACACTCTCTATTTAGCGCAGGCAGTTCGTCGGGGCAGGAAATCACTTTTTTGAGTTTTTCCGTAGGATAATCGGTGGTGTTTTTGAGTTTCATAATAAACCCGGGCACCGTTTTACCGCCGAAAGGCGCGCGAACGCGACTGCCAACGACTGCATCGTCGTCGCAGAGATAGTCGTATATTCTATCCGTTTCGCTTGCCGCGATGTCTACGATTACTTCCGCTATCATACCAACCGCCTGAAAATTGATTGCCCCGAAATCCTTCGAGGCAACCGAAAAAATTGTTTCGTCAATCCTTGGCAATCACTACTTTGCCTTCCGCGATATCCTTGCACGCCGAAAGCAATTCTTTGTCTTTCCCCGTCGAATCGTGAACGCCGAGATTTCTCTCCGTTTCGATGATTTGACGCGCCCGTTTCGCCGCGATCGTGCACAATGCGTAGCGGCTGATAGGCTCTTCTTCCGTTCCCAACTTTCTGATCATTACGTCTACCGAAGGTTCGTTTATCATATTTACACTCCTTTATTTTGGTTTTATTATTTTCGTTTTATGTTTTCTTGCGTTACGCTTTGTTGTCGTCGATGATCTTTGCAAGCGCTTCAATCGCTTCTTCCAGATCGTCGTTGACGATTACGTAATCGTATTTATCCTTTTGCGCGAGTTCGTATTCCAACCTAGCAAGCCGCCCCTCTATCTCCTCTTCCGTTTCGGAGTTACGAGAGATAAGCCGACGTTTCAACTCCTCCAAAGACGGCGGAGCGATCATCACCAGCCGACATTCGGGGAAAGCTTTTTTGGCGTTAAGCGCGCCCACCACGTCGATCTCCAAAATGACCGACTTGGTTTTCAACGTTTCCTTTACGAATGATTTCGGCGTTCCGTAATAATTCCCGAAATGCTCGTCGTATTCCAAAAAATCGTCTTGCGCAATCCGATGCAAAAAATCCTCTTTGGTTAAGAAATAGTACTCTCTGCCGTGTTGCTCTCCGTTTCTCGGCGCGCGCGTCGTGCAGGATATCGATTCCACGACGTCCTCTCGCCTCGCAACAAGCGTTTTTACGATCGTACCCTTTCCGACCCCCGAGGGTCCGGAGACGGCTACCAATACGTTCTTCACTTCGCCCGCCTCCTTATTCGAGATTCTGCACTTGTTCACGGATCTTTTCAATCTCGTTCTTGAGCGCCAAGCCGATTCGAGTCACCGTAACGTCGTTGCTCTTGGAACAAGTCGTATTCGCTTCGCGATTGAACTCCTGTACGAGAAAATCGAGTTTTCTGCCCACGACTCCCTCTTCGCAAATACTGCGAAACTGTTCGATATGCGAGCGTAAACGCGTCAACTCCTCGTCGATGTTACTCTTATCCGTAAACACGGCGACTTCCGTCAACAGCCTGCCCTCGTCGGGATTCACGCCCTCCAAGTACTCTTTGACTCTGTTTTGGAGTTTTTCTCTATACTCTTCCGCGATCTTGGGCGCGCGGATAGAAACGTCTTTGACGAGCCCTTCGATCACGTCCATTCTCGAGAGCATATCCGCCTTGAGCTTCTCCCCCTCCACGGCGCGCATTGTATTGAGATTGTCGAGCGCCGCATTGAGCGCAACGCCCAACGCTGTCGTCAACTCCTCGTCTAAGCCTTGGGAATCTTCCTGCTTTAAAACGTCGGGATACCGTAAAACGGACGTAAGCGTCAGATCGTCCGTCAATTCGGGACAAGCCTCTTTCAACGTTTTTGCCGCCGCTACGTACGAGGTTGCAAGCGCGAGATCTACGGTGAGCGCAGTGGGTTTTTCTCTCTTGTCTTTGAGAGAAACGAACACGTCCGCGTGACCGCGCGTGAGTTTGGATCGAACGGTGGACCGAACGACGTCCTCGTACGCCGTGAAAATGCGCGGCGCTTTGATGGAAACGTCCAAATAGCGGTTGTTGACCGTCTTGATTTCGCAAGTCAGTTCTATGCCGCCTTCGTTATATTCTCCTTTTCCGTAACCCGTCATACTTAACATCGTTTTCTTCCTCTTGCGTGCCTTTTCGTTCTAGGCTGTGTCACAATAAAAGACTGATTATCAAACACTGCTTACGTTTGCGATTTGACGACCAAAAACGTAGGGAAAGACAAGTATTTTGCGAAGGCGCATACCCTCAGCGGTCTGTAACTGAGCAAAATACGCAGTATTTCGTAACGTTTTTCCGTCAAGAATTAGTCGGGGGTTGTGACATAGCTTAAGTTATTATAGCAAACTTTTTATAAAATTTCAAGCGGTATTGCCCGATTTTTTTCCTTTTTTATAAAGTATTTATAAAAAGCCTCTCTTTTTTGTTCTACGGAAAGGGGCGGCGGACGCTGTTCCCGTCCGCCGCCCCTTGATTACAAGGATTCGTCTATCATTTTCTTAAACTCGGCTTCGTCTATAATCCGAACACCCAGCTTTTTCGCTTTTTCCAGCTTACTACCCGCCTCTTCGCCGGCAAGCACCAACGTCGTTTTCGCCGTCACCGAAGATTGACAAACGCCGCCGCGCTCTTCGATGAGTTTTTGCGCTTCACTCCGTTTATATCCCGAAAGCGTACCCGTCAAAACCACCGATTCGCCTAAGAAGATTCCCTCTTTTTTCTCTTCCGACCACACGGGCGTAACGCCCGCCGCCGTCAACGCGGTGAGCTCTAAAAGATTGGCTTCGTCTTGAAAATACTCCACGATGGAGTTTGCCGTAATCTCGCCCACGTTCTCCAAAGCAATCAACTCTTCCACCGTTGCGTTCTTTAAATTTTCCACGCTCTTAAAGCGAGCCGCAAGGTCTTTCGCCGCAACCCTGCCCACCCCGTCTATACCGATCGCATAGAAAAATGCGTCTAGCGTAGGCGTTTTGCTCTTCTCGATCGCTTGGAGTAAATTGCCAATTTTTTTGTCCTTGAATCCGTCCAAATCGGATAAATCTTCTTTTGTTAATCGGTATAGATCGGAGAAATCTTTCACTCCCTTTTTCTCAATCAAAAGATTCGCGGTACTCTCGGAAAATCCGTCGATGTCCATCGCGTTTTTGCCCGCGTAATGATCCAACTTCGCCGCAATCCGCGGTTTGCATAAACGGTTGGGGCAAAACAAATGCGCGCCCGTTTCCGTCAATTCCGTTCCGCAAGCGGGACAAACGCTGGGTTTTACCACCTCTACGCTCGTTGCCGTATGCTCGGTCGCGCCCAAGATCTCGGGAATGACTTCGTTGGAGCGGCGCACCAGCACGCGCGATCCGATCTTGACGTCTTTTCTCAAAATATCTCCGTAATTGTTTAAGGTTGCTCTCGATACCGTCGCGCCCCCCAATTCCACGGGCTCGAGCAAGGCAAGCGGCGTGAGTTTACCCGTTCTCCCCACCTGCCAAACGACGTCCTTGAGTTTCGTCGTCACTTCTTCCGCCTCAAATTTATACGCCATCGCCCAACGGGGGAATTTATCCGTGTAGCCCATTTCTTCCCGAAGCGCGGGATCGTTGATTTTAATAACCGCTCCGTCCGTCAAAACGTCGAGCGTTTTTCGCTCCCTTTCCACTTCCGCAATCGCCGAAACCACTTCTTCAAACGTGTTGCAGACCTTGAAATACGGGAAAACTTTAAATCCCTCTTTTTTCAAGAACTCGTGCGCTTCCGTCTGCGAAATCAGTCCCTCGTCCGAGCGGTAGTTCACGTCGTAAAAATAAATATCGGGCTTTCTCAATTCGGTGATCTTCGGGTCGAGATTCCGTATCGCGCCCGCCGCCGCGTTCCGCGCGTTTTTCAGCGGCTCTGCCGCCGTTTCGTTGTATTTGTCCAAAACGGAGAGCCGAATAACCGCTTCTCCGCGGACTTCCAAAACGCCTTGATAACTAATCTTGAGCGGAAAGGATTTAATGGTCAACGCCTGCACCGTAACGTCCTCGCCAACCACGCCGTTACCGCGCGTCGTCGCGCGGACGAAATACCCGTTTTCGTACGTTAAACATACCGTCAAACCGTCGAATTTATACTCCACCGTGCACGCCGTTTCGCCCCCTGCGGCTTTTCCAACACGCGTCAAAAACGCCTGCAATTCCTCTGTCGAAACCGACTTGTCCAGACTAAACAACCTCGCCAAATGCGTATGCTTTTTAAAGCCCTTAATCGGCTCTCCACCGACGCGCCGCGTAGGACTGTCCGCGTACACTTCCCCGCTCTCCTCTTCCAATCGACGGAGTGCGTCGTACAAAGTATCGTACTCCTTATCCGATACGGTCGGAGCGTCGAGAACGTAGTATTCATACGCCCATCGATTGAGTATATCCGTCAGTTCTCTTTGTCTAGTCATAACCTTTCCCCATTGTTTACGCGTTGTCGTTTACAGCACCGTGAGCGGCGCAAGCCCCGCCGAAAGTTGTTTGATCCCGAATCCCTCGAACGCGATATCCAGAATCATATTACTGCCCGTTCCCCTCGTGTTGACGATCATACCGTTCCCGAACTTGGGATGACGGACTTTTACGCCCGTACGGAATGCGGATAAATCTTTTCCGCCCTGCGCCGTAGGAGTTTTCACACTCCCCACGCCGCCGTACGTGATCCCTAGCCCGGAAGAAGCGCTCGGCGGGCGTTTCGCGTACGTAGAAACATACGAGTTCGTTTGGGAAGCGGAGTCCCCCCCTTTCCATACCGATCTGCTCACCGCGCCGTCCGCGCGGTCGTTACGGCTTCCATACCCGCCGTATCCGCCGCCAAAGCTACTCTTTCTACCGCCGTAGTCGCCGCTCGTCGCATACCTGCCACCCCCGTACGCCGCGTTACCGTAACTTTCGGGATCGTCGTAACCGTAGCCGTAGAACGGTTTCCGCTCCTGCGGAAGATCGAGCTGAGAAGACAGCTCTTTTAAGAATCTCGAACGCGCGGTCGGCTCTCGTTTGCCGTAGAGATAGCGGCTCTTGGAACGGGTGAGATACAGCCGTTCTTTCGCGCGCGTGATCGCAACGTACATCAAACGCCGTTCTTCTTCCATATCGTCGTCATTGCCCACCGCTCTGGACACGGGCATAATATTTTCTTCCATACCGCAAACGATCACACAGCGGAATTCCAAGCCCTTGACCGAGTGGATCGTCGCCAACGTGACGTAGTTCCCGTCGTCCATTTCGTCCGTATCCGAATATAGCGTCACTTGATTGAGATAATCGGTCAACGTCCCCTCGGGATTCAACCGACAGTATTCGTCCACCGAATTGATAAATTCTTCTATATTGGCGAGTTTCGTGATACTCTCGTCCGAGTCGTCCGCGTACGCTTCGCGCATTTTCGTATCCAGCACGATCTTTTTCACAAGTTCGTTGACGGCGAGTTCCTGACTGTCCACGATCCAGCCTTTGACGAGCGTTCTAAAGTCCACGAGCTTTTGTCTAGTCGCGCCCGAAAATCCCATTTCGTCCAGATCGAGCAGAGCATCATATACCGAAAGTTCGGTTTCAAAAGCGTACGTTTGCAGCGTTTCCACCGTTTTCGCGCCGATTCCGCGCTTGGGGAAATTGATGATCCGCGTCAACGCTTCGCTGTCGAACGGATTGTTCACGAGCCGCAAATACGCCAATAAATCCTTGATCTCTTTTCTCTCGAAGAACTTGAAGCCGCCGAATACTTTATAGGGGATTCCGTCCCCCGTGAACTCTTGCTCGAACGAGCGAGTCAATGCGTTCAAGCGCATCAAAATGGCGAAATCGGAATAGGAATAGCCCTGTTTTCTTAACCGACTGATGACCTGCGCGGCGCATCTCGCCTCACCGCTTTCCTCGTCCGCCTCGTACACGGTGGCGTCCTCGCCCTCGTCGTTCTCCGTCCACAGCGTTTTTTGCTTACGGTGTCCGTTGTTTTTGATGACGAGATTCGCAAGGTTTAAAATCCGTTTCGTAGAACGGTAATTGCGCTCCAATTTAAAGGTTTTCGCGCCCTTGAAATCCTTTTCAAAATGCAAAATATTTTCGATCTTCGCCCCTCTCCAACCGTAGATGGACTGATCGTCGTCGCCCACGGCAAAAATATTCCCGTGCACGGAAGAAAGGAGTTTTACGATCTCGTATTGTACGGCGTTGGTGTCCTGGAACTCATCCACGAGAACGTAGCGGAATCTACCGCTCAAATACTCTCTCGCTTCCTCGTTGTGTTTCAAGAGCAGCCGAGTTTCGTTAAGTAGATCGTCGAAATCAAGCGCGTTGTTTTCCCGAAGATGTTTTTGATAGCGGCGGTAGACCTTGACCACGTCGTCAATGTCGGAATCCCCCGCGTATTCTTCGGCGTACCGATCGGGATCAAACCCGAGCATTTTCGCGTTCGCGATATGGAATTTCACGCTCTTCAGCAATTTTTCGTCGTCAAAATCGCATTCTTGGAAAGACTTTTTCACGACGTTGTTGCGCTCCACCTCGCTGTAAATGGAAAAATTGGGCGTAATGCCGGCTTCCGTAGCGTACATACGCAAAATCCGCACGCACATACTGTGAATGGTACACACCCACATACGCGAAACGTCCACGAGCCGTTCCAATCTCTCTTTCATTTCGTTCGCCGCTTTGTTGGTGAAAGTGATGGCGAGAATGGCTTCGGGCGGAACGCGTTTTTCCTGAGCCAAATATGCGATACGCGAAGTTAAAACGCGGGTTTTTCCGCTTCCCGCGCCTGCCAGCACCAATACCGCGCCCTCCGTTTCGAGTACGGGTTTGATCTGTTCTTCATTCAATTTTTCCAAAATTTCGTCAATTTCATTCATACGTATTTATTATACCATATTGTAAGGATTTTGGCAAGTCCTACTTTCGCTTTTTTATAAAATAAAAAGGACTGATCTCGTTCAGTCCCTTTATGTATATTTTTTTTGTTTACGCAGCTGCTTCCACGCTTTCCACGATGATAGAGCCAAGCGTTTCAATAATATCGCCAACCACTTCTTTGTTGATAATAATTTTTACTTTACTTGCTTTACGCGCTTTTGCAAAAATCTTAGAAACCCCAATCGATAAAGCTTCCGTCGAAAGCCCTTTCGTCGTAACCGTCATTTCAAACGAGCCTTGATTTAATTCTTTCCACGTTCTGATAAACCCCGGAATACCGACGAGGACAACCGATAAAATTCCAAAGAAAATCAATTTGATAATCACCCAAAGATTTCCTTTGCTTTGTTGCTTATAGGAAATTGCGTTTACTTCTTTAAGAGGAATTTCTTGACGTTCGATCGCACGTTTGCTTTGCGCTGTATAAACAAGTCGCTTATCCGTTACCTCGATCTTTGCTTTCGTTTCCACTTTTCTGAACGCGCCTCCCACTTTGGAAGAAGCGTAGTCCCAAGCTTTAATAAGCTTTTCATTTTTTGCCAATTGCATAACATACCTCCTTAATTTAGTACAATTATCTTGTACTTTAGACATAATTATACAAGAATCTTGTACATTTGTCAAGGATATGAGAACAAAAATTAAAGAAAATATAAAATTTTATCGGAATCAACTAGGACTCACGCAAGAACAACTTGCGGCGTATTTGCACGGAAAAAAGAGCCTGATTTCTAATTATGAAAACGGATACAGTACTCCCGATATTTATACGCTATGCAAACTTGCGGAGATTTTCGACGTGACGCTTGACGAGCTTGTAGAATATGAAAAAGACGGCGACTGAGCCGTCTTTTTTACGTCTTTATGCGTTCGTATGCAGGGAGTCGAATTCGTACTCCTTACGGAAACGCTCCAACGCGCGCAGGTATTTTTCACTCAACGTCAAGTTATAACGCTGTTTCTCTTCGTAGGAAAGCGTGTCGTAATATTCCTTGTCCGTGAGCCGTCCGATTGCGTCGCTCACTTCCCCTTCGGAAAGGAGCATTTCTTTCACTTTCAAATAGAATCCGTCCTCTTTCTCGCCCGAGATCCGATCGGTCACTTTCGCCTTGAAAAACTGCTCGGCTTTGCTTTCGTTCAATCCCTGCTCCCGCGCTTTTTCCAAATGCTCGGTCATATCCTCTTTACATTCCGACCAAAAACCGCTCTTGATTCTGCTCTTTGCTCTACGCGCTTCTTCCCGTAACGTGCGTTGTGATTCTTTCGACATACTTCCACCTCACTCTCCGTTTTTCGACGGTAAACCGTCCGTTTTCGACTTTTTTTGCAAACAAAAAAGCTCACGTAGCGTGAGCTCTTTTCGTTTAGTTTCTGCTTCTCTTTCTGGCAGCTTCGGACTTCTTCTTCTTTCTTACGGAAGGTTTTTCGTAAAATTCCTTCTTTCTCAGATCGCCGATGATACCGTCGCGGGAGCATTTTCTCTTAAAGCGGCGCAATGCGCTTTCTACGTTTTCGTTTTCACCAACTCTTACCGTGGACATTCGTTTTCACCTTCCTTTGCCGATGCGTTTATTATTTACTCCGTAATTATAGCAAGTTCGACGAAGCTTGTCAACTCTTTTTTCGTCCTTTTTCAGCCTTTTTATGGAAATTTTCTTTCCTTATTCCCGTAAAAAGAACGTTTCCCGTCCCTTTTTGTCGAAAGTCTTTTTTCTCAACGTTTAGTCGGTGATTTCCTCAAAATCTTCCGCAGGATGCTTGCACCAAGGACAAACGAAATCCGCAGGAAGTTCCTCGCCCTCATACACGTATCCGCAGACTTTGCATACCCAACGGCGAGTCTTTTTCTCTTCTTTGGGCTGAGCAGCAGGAGCGGCGGGCTTGGGTTTGATATTCTTTTGATAATACTCGTATGTTACGGAAGGTTCGTCCGACAGTTTCTTCGCTTCGGTCACTTCTGCCACGAATAGCGTATGCGTATCGTAATCATACGCGTCCACCACGTTCGCCGAAAAAACCGCGTTGACCGACTCCTCTACGTAATACAAGCCGTTCTCCGTCTTGGGATACGCCTTTCCCGCGAATTTGTCCACGTCCCTGCCCGATTGGAAGCCGAATTGGCGGATTAGATCGAACGGAACGCTCTCCGTTAAAACGGATACGTTGAACTGTCCCGTCTTTCGGATCAGCTCTTCCGTGTAATTCGCTTTATTCACAAATACGGTAATCCGTTTGGGAGTATCGGTGAGCATAGAAACCGTATTCACGATACAGCCGCTCTGCTTCTCATTATCTTTCGCCGATAAAACGAACAAACCGTAACTCAATTTAAACATCGCTTCTTTTTCTATCATAATTCCGCCTTTCCGTTTTTGATTTTTTTACGCTTTCCAAAGTCCGTGCAGGTTGCAATACGCGTACACCGCAACCGCTTTATCTCCGTCCGCCAACGAGAACGCGCATACGGGCGCTTCGCCTGCGGCAAAGTATTTGATCTGATAGCCTTTTTCCGTCTCTAAAGCCACCCACTCGATCAAGTGTTCTTCCGTCATCGGGTGCGCTACGCTGCCCACGTCTACTTTTACCTGTTTACATTTCTTCGCCACAACCGGCACGTGCTTCTCTTTCGCCGCGTCCACGCTGTCCGCTACAAGCTCCGTCCAGCCCTCCAATTTCAAAGCTTCCTTGCTCACAACCGTCTTTTTGCATCCATTGCATTGATATACTTTTAAAGCCATTTCTTTTCTCTCCTATTTTTATTATTGAGATTTAATCTCAATAATAGTATAGCACGCTTTCGGGTGTTTGTCAACAGTTTTTTAAATTTTTTTAAGAAAAATACCTAAAAATCCCCCAACAGTTCTTTGACGTAGGCGTAGGAGTTTTTTAGTTCCTCTATCCGCTCGTAATCGCCGGCGTAAGCCTCGATGAGCAATGCTCCGTCAAAGCCCACGTCGTTGAGGCGTTTCAAAAGGGTTTTGAAATCGAAAACGCCTTTCCCGGGCAGACACATTTTTCCGTTTTCGTCTATATCGGAAATATGTACGTAGGCGATTTTTTCGCCCATTTCTGTTAAGTAGTTTTCGTACGGAATCCCCGAAAGGCGAGCCTGTTTAATATCCAACACGCCGCGCAAAGTCTTGACTTCGTTTGCGATCGTTTGAAATACGCCGAGACGGTTATAGGTAGACCATTCCACGTTCTCCAAACACAGCGTTACGCCTGCGCGCTCGCAACGCTCGGAAATATCCGAAAACCGAGCGATGAGTTTATCGAAATGATCTTTAACCCCCTCCCGCTCCCCTTTCTTCGCACGGACGAGTCCGTGGAAGGAATAGTATTTTGCGTGAAGAGTGTTCGCGCTTTCCAACACTTTATCCAAAAGCTCGGTTGCGTCGTCCCGAACGCGCGGATGCGCGGAAAAGAGCTGCGGCTCGAAATCGGAGGTGAGCGCGTGTACGGAATTGATGAGCAAATCCCCCTTATTTTTGACAAGGAGTTCCGCAAAAGGATAGCCGTATTCCGAGCGGGAAGTCAAAAATACTTCCGCCGTATCCGTCTTGATTTCGTTTAAAAAGGACACCGCGTCCTCGTTATTGCACCGCAAAAACAGCGACGCCGTTGAAATTCCCGCTTTCATCGTTCTCTCCGTTGCCGCTTGATCGTATCAGTCTATATAATATACCCAATTTTCTTTTCTGGGCTTGGCTTTGGGGAGTTCCCCGTCCGCATAGCCTACGATACAATTTCCGATCCCCTCGTAATCCCCCTCGATGCCGAGTTTCTTTAAAATCGCCTTGCCTTCCTCAGACTCGAACGTTTCTTTCGCCCTGTGAATCCAGCACGCGCCCAAGCCTAACGAATGCGCCGCAAGAAGCATATTTTCCATCACCAACGTCCCGTCGTATAAATACGTGGGCACGTTTTTATCCGCCAATACCACGAGCACGGCAGGAGCGCCGTAAAACGGATCGGCGCGGAAAAAGGGATCTTTGCCTGCGTTCAACCGCGAAAGCTCGTCTCGCACGGCTTTGTTGGTCACCGCCAAAATAATGGGCGACTGTTTGTTGAGTCCCGACGGCGCGGTCGTACCTGCTTGAATGATCGTATCGAGATCGGCTTTAGATACGGGCGTATCTTTATATTTCTTTACGCTCACGCGCGAAAAAATGGTTTGTAACGTTTCGTTCATCGTTTACTCCTTATAAATCAAATCTTGCTCTTGCCAATTTTTTAACACTTCTTTCATATCCGCCGCCACTTCTCTCGCGCCTATAAGATCGTGATCGAGATAGTTCCCGCATTCCCGTTTCGTATTCCCCGGGATCTCGCCCTCGAAGCGGAAAGCGAACTCCATCGACTCTTGCACGAGCTTGATCGCATCCCCTTTCGACGTGGTGGAGCGAAGAAGCAGATAAAATCCCGTTCGACACCCCATCGGCCCTACGTATAATACGTCGCTCGAAAACCGACTATTCCGCGCGTAAGTGGCAAGCAAATGCTCGAGTGTATGCGCCGCGCTCATATTCAAATAATCCCCGCCGTTGGGGCGTTTCATACGGATATCGTAGGTCACGACGTCCCCGTCTATTCTGGACACGTACATTCCCTTTTCCAAAACGTCGTGGTTGACGGTAAAACTCGCTATTTTTCTCACTCTTCTCTCTCCTTTCACTCTTAAAACAAAGCGTAAAAATTGGACGGCACGGGCGATCGAAGGGTAATGAGTTCCCCGCTGTCGGGATGCAAAAACGACAACGCCGAAGCGTGCAAACCCAATCTCCCCAAAGGATTTTTCTCGTGTCCGTACTTGTCGTCGCCAACGATGGGGTGTCCCTCGCCGTGGAGTTGCACGCGGATCTGGTTCTTCCGTCCCGTGTCGATCTTCACGCGAAGCAATGAATATTGCGCGTTTTCTTTCTCCACTTGATAATGCGTTACGGCGCGCTGCCCCGTCTTATCCTGCGTAGCGTAAACGAGATGGTTTTCGTTTTCTTTGAGATAGGAAATCAAAGTGTCTTGCTTGTTTTCAAATGTACCCTCTACAACGGCAACGTACTCCCGAAGGGTCACTTTTTCATTCCAATGCAAACGGAGTTTGGAATGGATCTTAATATCCTTCGCAAACACCAACACTCCCGACGTTTCCTTGTCGATTCTATGCAATACGTACGGACGGAGATTTTTGTCCTTTTTCCGTAAATACTCGAACACGTAGGAAAACGCGCTCTCGCGTTCCTTATCACTCTCGACCGACAACAGCCCTGCCGGTTTGTCGACGGCGATAAACTCCTCGTCTTCGTACAAAATCTTCAACGTCGGTTTGGGAGTCCTCACGCGTTCTTTTACGGGCGCGTTCCCGACCGTCTTTCCGTCCTTGATCGGACGTTTGGAGATCTTGACTTCGTCGTCTTTTGCGAGTGCGAAATTGTACTGTGTAACCACGCTCCCGTTCACGAGTACTTGCCTGCGGACGAGCAAAGATTTGACGTTGTTTCTCGAAGTATTGCATTTGCGCAGCAAAAACTCCAGCAATTCGTCGCTGCGGTTTACTTTATAACTTGCTGTATATTCCGTCGTTTCCCTACGGCTCTCTACGGATTTTTCCTTGGTAAACATTTTTCTACGCATACTTGTATACTTCTCTCCGTTTCTCCGCTTTTATACGCGGATTACTTATATTCTTCCAACACGCTCTTTAACAGTTTGGGATCGTCCGTCATAATACAGTCGCAACCCAGCTCGATGAGTTCCCTCATTTCGTCTGCGTCGTTGATCGTCCAATACTGTACGGCAACGTTTCTTCTGTGCGCTCGACGGATCAAAGTCTTTTTGTCTAATTTGAGCGTGATACCCACGTCGTAGCTCGTCGGAATCTGCAAACAGGCGAAATCCCCTTTATCAAAGAGATTTACGCCCAAAAACTGCGTTAAAATGAATTTCGCCGCCGTGCCCGTAGGCGCGCCTCTCATCAAGTCGCCGTATTGACTCTTGAGTTCGGCTTCGATTTCGTCGTGGAACGTTCCAACGACAATTTGATCTTTATAATTAGGATACTGCTCCAACGTTTCGTACAAAACCCGACACGCTTCAAAACCGCGATCTTCGCCGCTGTTTTTGATCTCTACGATAAATAATAGATCGGGATGGCTTACGTAAAATTCTTCAAAGAGTTTATCCACGGTAGCAATCTGCAACCCCGCCGCTTCGATATCCACGATGTCTTTGTAAATGCGTTCGCCGTTCTCATCCTCAAAATAATATCCGAAATTGAACGCTTCTAACTCCGCGAGCGTATAATCGCGAATGTAATGGCGGTTGGATTCCGTTTCGCAAAGCGTTTCCACTTCTTCCAAAGAAATATCGCCGTTCACGTTACAAGTTCTGTCTATGTATTCGTCGTGATTGTAGACGAGATAGCCGTCTTTGGTCAAATACAGATCGCTTTCAAGAATATCTACGCCGATGCTATGCACCGCTTCTCTAAACGCGAGCATCGTATTTTCGGGATTGTTGTCGCCTCCCCCTCTGTGCGCCGCGATCATCGGGAGTTCCCCTTTCGCCACGACAAACGGATTGTTCTTCACGTTCTTCTTCGGCGGAATGACATTGATCGTCGTCATAAATACCGCAATGACCGCAAGAATAATCCCGAACGCTTTCAATACTCTGTGTTTTTTCTTTTTCTTCTTGGGCGGGAGTTCTACTTCTTCGGGTACGTTCTCCTGCTCCAAAGCAGGTGGGGTGGGCTGTTCCCATTCGAATTCCACCGTCACGTCGTACGAATGAACTTCTTTCTGTTCCTGATTTTCCATAGATAAACTTCTCCTTTTTTCTTTCGTCTACTCCTTGATTATATCATTTTCTTTCCATTCTTGTCAACCCACGCATTCCGCTTTCACAAGCGCAACGCTCTTGGAAACAGAATCAGAAAATTGTATCTGTCCATTTTTCTATTTCAACAAATCCTTTATCGCCCCATTGAAAGAATAATAGGGCTGAATCAAACATACTTTCCTCTCTTTGATTCCTTTTTATACTTTTCGTTGAAAATTTCCAAAGACTTCGTTCACTTTTTCAAAGCTCGCAAACGTATCGGGGTACTGTTTAATGATCTTCATAATGTTGCCGATCTGACGCTTATTAATAATACATATTAACATATACTTATCTGTATTGGAATACATACCGTGCACTTTGATTTCCGTAACGCCGTGTTTGAGTTTCGTCATCAACTCTTCGGAAAGCTCGTTCGGAGTGCTCGTAATAATCTCGAATTTATACCCGTTTTTTACACCGCTCAAGCCGTGATCGACAATGACGTTGGCAATAAAGAGATTGAGTAGTGTACAAATCGTGGGAGTGATCTGTTTATCGTACACGAAAAACGCAATCGCAACGACGCACGAATCCATAATGAACGATACGTAAGCGACGTTGGTTTCAGGTTTTGCCTTTTTAATGAGCGCGGAAATCCCATACGTACCGCCGCTCGCGCCGAACCGACGGAGCATCATCGAAAAGCCGAATCCGGACACGACGCCCGTTGCGATACAGGCAAATACGATATTGAAATCCTCCTGATTGTTCGCCAAACAATACGGCTCGACGTGAATCCACCGATATACGTACGGCATAAGCGATTGCACGGAAACGTAAATACTGAGCATAATCCCCAACTTTTTATTGATCAAGATACTGACCAAAATGAAAATCGGCAAATTAAACGCGATCATAAGAAGAGACCAACTGATCTTATCCGTATGTAAAAAATGATATGTGATGGTCGCGAGTCCTCCTACGCCGCCGGGTGAAAAACCGTTGCTGTTTTGGAAATAGTAATACGCCGTACCGACGATCACGCCCGCTACGATTGCGTAAAACAAATCCCATAATAACGTTTTGACTTCTTCTTTTTTCACAGTACGTCCTCTTTATTTATTCGTTTTCTATTATGGAGTTTATGGCTCGTCACGCTCGTGTAAACACGGCGCTTTGGTCTAGGGAACTATATTCCCTTACGAGAATGTATGTTCGTCTCGCGCCGACGGCGGACTCAAACACGCTCAAACTCTCTTTTCCGTTGTTTCACAACTTCCTAAAAAATATTTTATGGCTCGTCACGCTCGTGTAAACACGGCGCTTTGCCATAAATATTTTTTAGTCCGCCTTGCGCGCAAGGCAAACGAGCGTCTCCACGTGTTTGGTCTGGGGGAACATATCATACGGTTGAATCTTTTTCACTTCGTAATACCCCGATAACGTTTCGCCTTTCTCTATGCCGTTATACGCGGGATTTTTGACAAGTTCGCCGTTTTCTTCCACCAACCGCCCCGTCAAAATTCCCAAATCTCTCGCCAAAGTCGCAGGATTGCAACTGATGATCGTCAAATACGGAATTCCGCTTTGAAGTAACGCCTGTAAAACGCTGCGGGCAATTCCCGCGCGCGGCGGATCTAAAATCAAACGCAGTTTCTCCCCTTTCTCTTTTTCAAGCACTTTTGGCAATTCTTCTTCGACGTATCCGCAAATATTCGTCATATTCAAAAGCCCGTTCTTTGCCTTTAATGCGTCCGCGCAAAGAGAAGCCTCTTTTTCCAATTCAATCCCATATACGCGCTTTGCTTTCTTCGCCACCATCGCCGTCATTAAGCCGCCGCCCGAATACGCGTCCACGACCACTTCATCGCCGTCCGCCGTCACCGTCGCCACCGCCGCTTTATATAACTTCCCCCGTACGTTCTCGTTCACTTGCAAAAATGTACTCGGTCCCGCTTCGTAACGGATTCCCTGCTCTTCCGCTTCAAAGATCCCTATACCGTGTACGAGTTGAAATTCCTCCCCAAAAATCACGTTCGTATCTTTGGAGTTAAAATTTAAATACAGCGAAAACGTTTTAAACGCGCCCGAAAGGAGTTCCACAAACCGAGAAAGATTGGGTAAATTCCGTTTCGCCGTCACGAGCGTGAAAATAAATTTCCCGCCGATCTCTCTTGCGACGATATGTCGAAGTGAGCCGCTTTTACTCACTTCATCATAGCCTCTGACTCCGTTCTCGTCCATATACCGTTTGACAAGCGAGATCAGCGTTTCCGCCCAATCGGGATGGATCGCGCAGGAGCGCACGGGCACGATGCGGTGACTGCGTTCCGCATAAAACCCGATGACGTTGTTCCCCTCTTTGTCTATCCCGATCGGCATTTGCAATTTATTGCGGTAGCCGTAGGGGAAATCGCTCTTGATCGCCGTTGGAACTTCCATCTGGATTCCACCGATCTTGCGGAGCGCTTCTTTGACGACGTTCGCCTTATACGCCATCTGCTCCACGTAGTCGAGATGTTGCAAACTGCAACCGCCACAACGCATAAATACGGGGCATTTCGGACGTACGCGCTCCTCTGCCGGCGTCAGCACTTCCTCCACTTTTCCGTACCCAACGTTCCCTTTGATTTTCAGGACTTTAAAACGGACTTTTTCTCCGGGTAAACAAGCAGGCACGAAAAAAGTAATCCCTTCGTGCCTGATAATACCTTCTCCGTTAGACCCCAGTCCTTCCGTTACGGCGCATATAATTTCGTTTTTCTCTATCATAAACCGTCCCCTTCCCATCTTCCGCCCAATCGGCAGTCGAGGTTGGTTTTCTTCCCATATTTTCGTTTGGTTTTTGATTATTTCCTACCGATGCGTTTGACTAAATTATACACCGCCGCCCGCCATTGATACATTAAGTAATCGTACAAAATAAAGAACGCCGTTCCGCCGATCAAGAGTATGGGAATGATATACTGATCCACAAACGGAATGGTCGTCGTCATCGCAAATACGAACCGCCAGATCACGTACATAGTACCGTCAAACCACAGCGCCTTAATCAAACACGCCACCCAACGGTTGATCTTGATTTTCAGTTGCAGCTCGTTGACAAGCGGATGCAATCCAAAAAACATTACAAATGGAAGTAAGTCCCAAAATCTCCCCACGTTAAAAATAAACGAGAGAATACAGGTCGCCACATACGCAAGCACGTAACCGACGTAACTGCCTTTCGCAAGCGGCATCATCAACGCTACGCAAGCGAGTAAATACCCTGTAAAAAGCAGGATCTCCGAGTACACGCCGATCGTGAGCAGTACCGTCGATATAGCGCAGGCAAGGGACGCCAGCGCGATTTCGTAAGCGGAAATTTTCTTCATCGTCAGCGTTACTTATCTACAACCGCAACAAAGACTGAACAAACAGTCCACGCAAAGATACGTATAGCAACAGGAAATACATTGCGAGCAAATATTGCCGCCCATCTGACCGCCGTCGTCCATCGGCGCGCCCTGATACTCTCTTTGCGTATCGTACGAGGACGAATAGGGATTTTGATTGGTTTGACGCTGCTCGTTTCTAGCGTTCATTTTCCCGTACGCGTTACGGTATTTCACGTTGTCGGGCTCCATCTGCATCGCGATCTCAAGTTGTTTTTTACTATCGTTCGTCCAATTCTTTTTATAAAATACGACCGCCTGCAAATAATGCCACTCCGCCGTTCTTTCGTTGAAGTTATCGAGCATCGTTTGCGCTTCGGTAATTTTCCCTGCTTTCAACAGCTCGGTGATCTCTTCAAAGGCGTTTTGTCCCTCGGTATTTTGGCTCTTTTCCTTTCTTTCCGCAACAATTTCCCGATACGCCGTTTCCACTTTGGTGAGCATCTTCGCCGCTTCATTACCCGCTTCGCCGTCCTGCCATCTCTCTTCGCCGTATTTCGCTTTCAATTCCTGATACCGCAAATCCAATTCTTCGTCCGTTGCAGTTTCGTCCAGCCCAAGCACTTTATAATGTTCTTTCATTTCCTATCCTTCTCCCTCACGACATAAGCCACTTGTCGGGAATTTCTTATTCAGTATCTTTCGTTTGCGGAGTTTTATCCCGCTTTTTCTTGCAATCGCAATCTTCCATTACCCGTTTGGTCGTAGTAGGCATTCCCCGAAACAAAATATTATCGGTGAGATCCCGATTAAACCCGAACGGAATCTTTTCTACGCATTCCCGCATCGTAAAAAATAACGAGTCAAAAATAAAGCGTATCTCTTCTCCATACTCTCCGCTCACAAGTTCTCTCTTACACTCTTTTCCGTACGCGAGCACGAAAGGATTGTACGAGCCTTTTTTCTTGTCTTTATCGTAATCGTCCAGCGCGTCGATCAGATAAATCCATTTCCCGA
The DNA here is from genome assembly GCA_017457225.1 of Clostridia bacterium. GTDB lineage: Bacteria > Bacillota > Clostridia > Christensenellales > Borkfalkiaceae > Scatosoma. Next base: position 46,907 of record JAFTHW010000011.1, read on the forward strand.
TCGCATAGAACAAATTCCGAGTCTCTTCCGTCGCCTTGTCTTCCAAAGCGTAATCGGAAAATTCCGCGATCATCAACGCTGTAGCGTCCGCGGCCTGATCCACGCTCGCCACGTTTTTCTTTTCCGTAAGCGCTTGATTTTTGAGATTCTCGCGGACGATCCGCTCTATTTCAGGATACCGTTTCTTCACGCGACGGAAGCCTTTTTTGAACAACAGGCGTTTCACCCGTCCCCCGTCGCCGTCCTCGATGTCGTCGGTGTATTTATAATACGCAAGCGCCGTATTCAACGCGCCGAGCCTTCTCGTCAATTCGTCCACGTTCGCCATCATACGGCTACGGATACAATGCGTCAAACAATGCTGTTTTTCAATGACGACGTCCTGTTTTGCAATATTATGCAACAGCACGGACAAAAACGTCACGTCGTAGGACAGCCCCATACGCGCCGAGTGACCGCATACCTCCGCAATCCCCTTGCATACGCCGCAGTACATCGCCCGATACAGTTTCTCGTCTTTGATATATAAATACGGCGTATCCGCGCGAACGTATCCGAACATACTCCTCCTTAACGACTTTAAGCCGTCTTTCCGTATTATAACATACTCCCGCAAAGAACGCAACCGCGCGCGCCCCCATTCACAGGAAATAACCGAATTTATCACCCGCTTTACAAAAATCCTTTGTTCCACGGGAAACAATTCGGCTCTTTCTCGTCTTATTCGTTATTTTTTGGGAGCGTCGGGCACGGGAATAATATTCCCGTCCGCAAAATGCAGGATCAATTCCGCCATTTTATCTAAATCGTTCTCCACCGTGCCTTTGAAGCGTTCGGGGCGGTAACGGAGATCCAACAAACATCTGGGCGGCTTCATCGCCGTCAAAAGATTCAAACGCTTGATGCCCTTGAAACTGTCCTTGACGTCATTCCCCGACAACGCGTACAAAACGTCTTGAGGGAATTTATAGGGATTCGCTGTCGAGAGTACGATGATAGGAGTCTTATCCTTTTTCTTTTCGTCCTCTGTTTCCAGTGTGTTTCTGTATTGCGCGCATACCGCAAGCGCTACGCCCGTATGCGTGTCCATCGCGTAGCCGTACTCGTCGAAGATCTCGTACATCGCTTCTACCGTGTCGTCCTCTTTAGAGAAGCCTGCAAAAAATTGCTCGTCTAAAATAGCCTTTTCTTTGGCGGTAATGGAGTATTCTTTCTCCGTTGCGAGTTTTTGCATACGTTCCGCCGTGAGCGCGGCGTTTCTACCGCTGATCTCGAAGAGCAGTCTTTCGAGGTTGGAGGAAACGAGAATATCCATAGACGGAGACATCGTACGGAAGAAATTGCGTTTCACGTCATACGTGCCCTTGGCAAAGAAGTCCGCCAACACCTTATTGCGGTTGGAAGCGCAAACAAGTTTTCTCACCGGCAAGCCCATCTGTTTTGCATACCAGCCTGCAAGAATATCTCCAAAGTTCCCCGTAGGAACAACGAAGTCCACTTTTTCGCCCATTTCGATCTGATCGGAAGTGAGTAAATCCAAATACGAGGAAAAATAATATGCAATCTGAGGCGCGAGTCTACCGAAGTTGATTGAATTCGCGCTGGAAAGTTTGATTTTCTTTTCCGCAAGTTTCGCGTTAAACTCTTCGGAAGCAAACAAGCGCTTGACCGCGCGTTGACAATCGTCGAAATTGCCTTTGACAGCGGAAACGAACACATTGTTGCCGTCCTGAATACGCATTTGCATACGTTGCATCTTCGCAACGCCCTCTTCGGGATAAAACACCGCGACTTTCGTACCCTTTACGTCGCGGAATCCCTCCAACGCCGCTTTGCCCGTATCCCCGCTCGTCGCGGCAAGAATCAGGATCTCGTCGTCGTTTCCCGTGACTTCGCAGCTCTTTTTCAAAAGATAGGGAAGCACGGTGAGCGCCATATCCTTAAACGCGCAAGTAGGTCCGTGGAAAAGCTCTAAGACGTATAAATTTCCGTCGATTTTAACAAGCGGCGCAGGATCGGAGCCGCTGAAGGTCGCATACGCTTTCGCGCAGCTTTCTTTGAGGAATTCTTCCCCCAACTCTTCCCCGAGATATTTTCCGAGAATAAACGCCGCGCGCTCCGCGTAATTCATCTCCATCATCGTTTCCAACTCTTCTGCGGAAACCGAAGGGAACGTTTCGGGAACGAATAACCCGCCGTCTTTCGCAAGCCCCTGTACGATGGCTTGTGCACCCGTTACTTTTTCATTGCCTCTTGTGCTGATAAAATACATCTTCTTACCTGCCTTTGTTTTTTTCGCGCGTACGAGCGCGCGCTTATCATTACAATTTTACAACGCGCAAAAACCACAGCCCTTCGACTGTCGCTTTTTCGCGTAGTAACTCTGTTTTTATATCCTTATTTTTTAAATAGCCGAACGGAACCCCGCTCGGCTATCCTTGTCACTATGTGTTCGGAAGCCGCTGATCACCGCTGAAAAACGAAACTCGCGGACGTCCTTTTTAGAGATATTTCTCTACGAAATCGGGCAATTCTTCTCTTGAAGCCGATACCGAAACGGTTACGACGAGGTTGTTGTTCTTCGCCACTTTTTCCAACATATAGAAGAATGTTGCCATTTCCGCAACGGGTTTGCCCGCGATACGGACAACACCATCGATAAATACGTACTCGTTGTCGTGGTTTCCTGCGATAACGCCTTTAATGAATCCGCAAAGCGCAGCTTCGCCTGCAATGTCGTAATCACTTACGTCTATAAAACGAACTTCACGTTCCAAATCGTACATACAACGTTTGTTATCGGTGATGAAAATCAAGTGCCCTTTCGCCGCTTCTACAGCTTCGTTCGCCGCCTGAATGATCATCTTCGTCTTCCCCGTACCTTTGGCGCCGTAAATTATTTTAATCATAACAAAATCCTCCCAGATTATTTCATACTTTTCCCGAATCGGAAGGCTCTCCTTTCGAGTTTATTCTATTTTAGCAAATTTTTCTGAGAATTTCAAGACCTTTTTAAAAAATTTTTTCCCTTTTTATAAAAATTTTTTCAGGTTTTTGCCAAAAAACGGATTTTTTTGATTTTTCGGGTTTGGCTATGCCACAGAGAATGGTTGATTTAGCTAAAAAGCATTTTTAGCGATTTGACGAGAAAATCGCAAGAAAGACAAGCATTTTGCGAGGGCGCATACCCTCTGTGGTCTGTAACTGAGCAAAATGCGACGTATTTCGTAGTTATTTTCCGTCAAAAATCAACCAGGTGATGTGACAGAGCCTTCTAGTTTATTTTAACTCCGAAACGAACTTTTTGATTCTTTTCAAGCCCTCTTCGATGTCCTTTTCACCAAGAGAATAGGAAAGCCTCAAACAATCATCCTCGCCAAAGGAGATCCCCGGGATCGTCGCCACTTTTTCTCCGTCCAAAAGCGCGTCCGCAAACTCAATCGAGCCGTTGATCGTTTTCCCTTGATACGATTTCCCGTATAAACCGTCAACGACCAGCATCACGTAGAACGCGCCGTCAGGCTCTACCGCCTGCACACCTTCAATATCGTCGATCAACGCAAGGATCTTCTCTCTGCGCGCGGCAAATACGTCTACCATCGCCTGAATCTCCGTTTCGGGAGATTGCAACGCTTGAATCGTCGCATATTGAGAAATGGAGCAAGCGTTGCTCGTCGCGTGGCTCTGGAACGAGTCGATGGCTTTCGCTACGTCCTTGGGCGCGGCAAGATACCCCACGCGCCAACCCGTCATCGCGTACGTTTTGGAAACGCCGTTGACCGTAATCGTCAAATCTTTCATTCTTTCGCTGCATTTTGCGATCGAGAACGGCTTCACGCCGTTATAACACAATTTCTCGTAAATCTCGTCCGCCAACACGAAAATTTCCTTTTCCTCGCAAACTTTTGCGATCGCACGCACCTCTTCCTCGTTATACACCGCGCCCGTAGGATTGGACGGGGAGTTGAAAATCAGCATCTTGGTTTTAGGAGTGATCGCCGCCGCCAACTCTTCTGCGGTAAACTTGAACTTATTTTCCTTTTTACAGGACAAATACACGGGCGTCGCTCCGCACACTTTGACCACCTCGGGATACGTAAGCCAATAAGGCTCTGGAATAATCACTTCGTCCCCCTCTTCCAAAACGGCGTAGCACGCGTTGAAAATGGAGTGTTTTGCTCCGTTGGAAACAATGATTTGAGAGGGTTCGTACTCCAGTCCGTTGTCCTTTTTAAATTTTTCGCAAATCGCCTTACGAAGGGGCATCAACCCCGACGAGGGAGTATATTTGGTCTGTCCGTCGTCCAACGCCTTTTTCGCCGCCGCGATAATGGGCTCGGGGGTATTGAAATCGGGCTCGCCGACCCCGAAAGAAACGACGCTTTCACCCGCCGCTTTCATCGCCTTTGCTTTGGCGGAAATCGCCAGCGTTAACGAGGGAGAAATCGACGACATTCTCGATGCAATTCTATTCTTCATAACTCTTCTTCTCCAATGTAAAACTTTTTTATCCGCATACTATTGTACTCTTTTTTTTCCCGTTTGGCAACCGAAGATAAGGCGGTTTTTTTAAATTCTTGAAAAATAATCGAATTTTTTAGACTTTTTGCCCTCTCGTATCTACTTTTTCGATTGAGTCAATCGATAAAAAAGAAGAGAAAATTTTTCATTCTCTCCCCTTTTTTTGCTTTTCAAATATTGAGTTTATTTTTCCTGCGACGAGGCGAGAAGCGCTTCTCTGTCCGCAATCGCCAACGCTTGCACCATCGAGTCGATATCTCCCATCATAAACGCGTCCAGATTGTATTGGCTGAGCCCGATTCTATGGTCGGTAACGCGGCTCTGCGGGAAATTATAGGTACGGATTCGTTCGCTGCGATCTCCCGTTCCGACCATACTCCGTCGGTTTTCCTCCCGTTCTTTCGCGTTCTGCCCGTTGTAAAAATCGTAGATTCTGGAACGCAACACTTTAAACGCCCGCTCTTTGTTTTTAAGTTGAGAACGCTCGTCCTGACACGTGACCACGATCCCCGTCGGAAAGTGCGTGATTCGCACGGCGGAAGCGACTTTGTTGACGTTCTGATCGCCTGCGCCGCCTGAATGAAAAATGTCGATACGAATGTCTTTATCGTGAATTTCCACTTCCACTTCTTCCGCTTCCGGAAGCACCGCCACCGTCGCCGCGGAAGTATGGATTCTGCCCTGTGTCTCGGTAGCAGGTACGCGTTGAACACGGTGTACGCCGCTTTCATACTTTAAATATTTATACGCGCCCGCGCCGATCACGTTGTAGATGGCTTCCTTGACGCCGCCGAGCTCGGTGGCGTTTACATCCATCTCTTCCATACGCAATTTATGCGCCGAACAGTAATTTTGATACATACGGCAAAGCTCGGCGGCAAACAGCGCCGCTTCCTCTCCGCCCGTACCCGCGCGCACCTCTAAAATACAGCTTCTCTCGTCGTTCTTATCCTTGGGCAAAAGCAGAATTTTTAACTCCTCTTCCAGCCCTGCAAGCCGCTCTTTGCAAGCGTAGCCCTCGTCGAGGAGCATTTTTTTCATCTCCCCGTCCGACTCCGTTTCCGCCAAATCAAACGCGTCCGTCATCTCCCGTTTGGCGGCAAGATACTCTTCGTATTTTTCCACCGTTTCTTTAAGCTCCGACTGCTCTTTAGAGTATTTCTGCCACACGGACATATCCGCCAAAACAGCAGAGTCGGCAAGTTGTTCGGATAAAAATTCATAACGGTTTTTGATGTCGTCCAATTTTTTCAGCACGCCCGCTCTCCTTTCGTCAAATTACAATCTTTACAAATCGGTCTACGTTATTGAAATCTTTGATGATCATCGAATAGGAACAGCCTTTGAAGAATTTAACGACCTCCGCCGCCTGCCCTACGCCCACTTCCATCAAAATCGAACCGCCGCGGTTGAGATATTTCCCCGCTTCCTGCGCAATACGGCGGTAGAAATCCAGCCCGTCCGCGCCGCCGTCCAAAGCCAGACGCGGCTCGTACTCTTTCACTTCCGTTTGCAACGTCTCAATTTGCTCGGACGGAATATAGGGCGGATTGCTCACGATCAAGTCAAATCTACCGCGGATACGGGTAAACAAGTCGGATTGCAGGAACAACACCTCCGCTCCGTTTGCCGCCGCATTCTCTTTGGCAAGCTCCAACGCCTCCGCGCTGATATCCGTCGCCGTCACTTTGACGGGACGATTGGTCTTTAAAAGTTCGTTATACACCGCAATCGCAATCGCGCCGCTGCCCGTACAAAGGTCCAAAATCTGGTTTCCCTCTTCCGCCGCGCCGATGACGAGCTGCGCCAGCTCTTCCGTTTCGGGACGGGGAATAAGCACTCGTTCGTCCACCTTGATCTTGTAGCCGTAAAATTCCGTATCGCCTATAATATACCAAAGGGGTTTTCCCGTCAAACGCTCGTTTGCGATCTTAACGATCTCTTTCGCCTGCGCCATTTTAATGAGTTGTTCCTCGGAAGCAACCGCGCTCTTGGGGATTCCCAAAACGATGGCGAAGATCCACTCCGCTTCGTCCTCTTCGATCCCGCTGGACGCAAACCGCTGTTTCGTGTTTTTGAGTAGAGTTCCCATTCTGCCCGAAGTTGCGAACACTCTTTCGGGAATGCTTTCGTCCGCATCCATCGCAAGTACGGTTTCAAACGCCTTGATCGCGCATTCGATCATTCCGTCCTCAGGCTCTTTCGTCGTCAGTCTTTGGAGTAGCAACCCGGGGATTTTGAATACGTAGAAAAATTTACTCTCCGTCTTCGCCAACAGTTTCAACACTTCATACGAAACGCCCGCCACGATGGGGAGCATTAAAATTTTGAGCCCGAATCGAATGAGTTTATTCCATTTCGCGCTGGAAACGTAGAGCCACTCGGCTGCTACGACGTTTACGAGTGAAAATACGAGAATACTCACGATCATCACTAGGAACAAAAACGTCGTTCCGCAACGGTCGTGTACCCTCGAACAGCCGCGCACGTTCTCCACCGTCAGTTCCTTGCCCTCTTCGTAGCAAGTGATCGTCTTATGTTCCGCGCCGTGACACATAAATACGCGCCGTAAATCGGGAATGAGAGAGATCAGCAAAATATACGCCACAAAAATCAACAAGCGTATTCCCCCCTCGATGAGGTTAAACCACAGTCCGTCCAATCCGCCGCTCGTACCCTCGAACGGTAAAAATCCCGTCACGAATTGAGGCAACGCGATAAAAATGAGCAACGCAAGCGCCACGCCGAGCACGACCGCCACGGTATTGATCACGGCGTTGAGATTGATTTTATGCTTTTCCTGAAGCCATTTTTCCGCTTTGCTCGGCTGTTCGTCGTCGGGCATCGCCACGTCCGCGCTTCGCATCAACACTCGATTCCCGTCGATGAGCGACGTTACGAAATTGATCATACCGCGGATAATGGGCAAACGGGAGAATTTACTCCGTTTTTCGGGCGGAGTCAACCGCTCGGATTCGATCTGAATCTCTCCCTCGGGGTCGCGAACGGCAGTGGCCATCGCGCGTTTTCCGCGCATCATAACTCCTTCAATGACCGCCTGACCGCCTATATACGTACACGTTTTTTTGTTCTCTTTCATTTTGAATACCTATCTCAATATTGTATGCGTAAAAACAAAGAAAGGCTTTAAGATGCGCAATCTTAAAGCCCCGGTTTAACCAATTATAAGCCGTATCTCTTCTTGAATTTATCGATACGTCCACCGGTATCAACCAACTTTTGCTTACCCGTAAAGAAAGGATGGCAGTTACTGCAGATATCCACTTTCAATACGTCGCCCTCTTTCGTCGTACCCGTTTTAAAGGTAGCGCCGCAAGCGCAAGTAACAGTTACTTCGTGATATTTGGGATGTATATCAGCTTTCATTCTTTTCACCTCGCTGTTATTTTTCTTTCAACACTCCCCAATTATATATCTTTTTTTTATCCTCGTCAACTGTTTTTGAGCGGAATTTATAAAAAATACTTGCAAATTTCTTGAAAATAGTTTATACTAATCTTACCTTGTGGAAAAAAAGGGCGTTCCCCTCTTTTCCCAAACGGATTTTAGAAGTATAAACGCGAACAAAACGTAAGGAGACGGTTTTTGAATCTATGAAAATCTGGCAGTTGGCTTATCCCCACAATTTACAGCACGTCAGCGCTCCCGATTTAAAACGTACGGAAGATAAAGTAAAGGTCAAGATCACCAAAGCGCTCGTCACCGAATCGGACGTCAACGTCTATTCGGGCGCGCTCAAGGTCAAAGCGCCCTTTATCCCCGGTCGTTTCGCTATCGGGCAAGTGACGGAAGCGGGCGCGGATTCCTTTATTAAAAAAGGCGAACGCGTATATCTTGCCGGCGTGACGGAAGACGAATCTTCCCCCGACGGATTGAAAGTGGCAGGCGAAACGTCGGACGGATTCTACCGTGATTTCGTATTGGCGGGTATGGACGACGTCTATCCCCTCCCCGCTTCGGTTTCGGATGAAGCCGCGTTCCTCATCGACGCCATCGCGCTTGCGGAACGGATCGTAGACGAAATGCACGTCTCGGTCGGTCAGCATATCCTCGTGCTCGGCGGCGGACTGTACGGCAACGTCTTGTGCCAGATCCTGATCTACCACCGCGCCGTACCCATTCTCGCAGACAACAATGCAGAACGCCTTGCCCGCGCGAAAAAGAGCGGTATCTATTACACGTTCCCCAACGACGAAACGTTGAAACAGAACGTAACCAACGTCACAGGCGGTAAAATGGCGGACGGAGCGGTTTATCTCGCATTCTCCAACCGTATCGAGCCGTCCATACTCTTCCCTCTTTTAAAACGGGACGCGTACGTAGCGTTTTGCGCGTTCACGGGTAAGAGCCTGCACGTCAACCTCGAATACGCGCTCAAAAACAACGTCACGATCAAGGGATTTACGGAAAGTAGAGAATTCGTTTCCACCGCCATCAATCTTTTGGCGAACAAAGCGGTCAATTTCTCCGAATTCCCCTACCGTAGCTTTAAGGAAGAAGAGCTTCCCCATCTTCTCGAAAAATACGCGCAGACTTTGAGTAGCGGAGCCAATCTTCCCGAAGAAATGGACGTCGTAAAATTTATTTTCTAATCAGGTATCTTATGAATAAGATTTTAATTGCTTCCGACATTCACGGCTCGGCGTATTGGAGCGAAAAACTCCTTGACGTTTTCCGCTTTCAGGGCGCAAGCCGTCTTCTTTTACTCGGCGATCTTCTGTATCACGGTCCGAGAAACGATCTCCCCCAAGATTACGCCCCTAAAAAAGTCTTTGCCTCGCTCAACGCGATAAAAGACAAAATCACCGCCGTACGCGGCAACTGCGACAGCGAAGTAGATCAAATGGTGCTCGCGTTCCCTATGCTCGCCGATTACGCGATCGTGAGCGAGGGCAGCTGGAACTTATTCGCCACCCACGGTCATCTGTTTAACGAAGCGACTCCGCCCCTTTTAAACGGCGGCGACGTACTCTTAAACGGGCATTTCCATAAACCCTGTCACAAGAAACTCAGTAGCGGCACCTACTACGTTAATTGCGGCTCGGTTTCCCTGCCGTTCGACGCAACGCCCCACTCCTGCGTAATTTTTGAAAACGGAACGTTCCGTTGGTTGAATATAGAGAGCGGACAGGTGTTTGACGAACTCGTTTTGTAACCGTTCAACGCATACCTGCCCTACCTTTTGCGGACAACGAAAAATCAACAAAAACGTTTACGGCGGGAATTTTCTGCGCAAAACGCTTGACAAATCGCAAAACGTCGTGATACTATAATACAAACGTAACAAACCGACGAAAAAGAGTAGTACTTTCGTTGATCGGGCAATACAGAGAGCCGCAGGCGGTGGAATTGCGGTATGCCAAGCGAAAGGAATGGACTTTGGAGGGCAACCCGAACGCGCGAACAGCGTCAGTAGTCGTTGACGGATACTCGCTTCCGTATAAGAGCGAAACGTATGACAGTACGTAAAGTGGGCTAAAAAAGCCAATTTGGGTGGCACCGCGGTAGCAATATCGTCCCGAAGAACGGATCATTCCGTACTTCGGGATTTTTATATTCCGAAAGGAGGCGACAAAATGAACGAACAACAGGTTTTCCGATGGCGAGCGCAAGATCTTTTTGAATATCCTTTATTATCCCGCCAAAAATAAAATCATCAAAACAGGAGAACGTTATTATGCATAAAGAAATCCCTTATAAAATCTATCTCGAAGAAACGGAGCTTCCCCGCCATTGGCTGAATCTGCGCGCGTTTATGGAAAACAAACCCGCGCCCTTGCTCCACCCCCAAACCTTACAACCGATGACGCAGGAGGATCTTTCCGAAGTCTTTTGCGTGGAACTTGCCAAACAGGAACTCGACGACACGACTCCGTATATTGAGATTCCCGAAGAAATCCGTAACTTCTATAAAATGTACCGTCCCGCTCCCCTTGTAAGAGCGTATTGCTTGGAAAAAGCCTTGGATACGCCCGCGAAAATCTATTATAAATTCGAGGGGAACAACACGAGCGGCTCGCACAAGCTCAACTCCGCGATCGCGCAAGCGTATTACGCAAAGAAGCAAGGCTTGAAAGGCGTTACGACGGAAACGGGCGCAGGTCAATGGGGTACGGCGCTGTCTATGGCTTGTTCGTATTTCGGCTTGGATTGCAAAGTGTATATGGTAAAATGCTCGTACGAGCAAAAACCTTTCCGTAGAGAAGTGATGCGTACCTACGGCGCGAACGTCACTCCCTCCCCCTCCATGACCACGAACGTGGGCAGAAAGATTTTGGAAGAATTCCCCGGCACGACGGGAAGCCTCGGTTGCGCCATTTCCGAAGCGGTAGAAACGGCGACGGGTATGGACGGCTACCGCTACGTTTTGGGAAGCGTACTCAACCAAGTCCTGCTCCATCAATCGGTGATCGGAATGGAAGCCAAGACCGCGCTGGATAAATACGGCGAAAAACCCGACGTCATCATCGGTTGCGCGGGCGGCGGGAGCAACCTCGGCGGCTTGATTGCGCCGTTTATGGCGGAAAAATTACAAGGCAAAGCGGACTACCGTTTTATCGCGGTCGAACCCGCTTCCTGCCCCACGCTCACGCGCGGCAAATACGCTTACGACTACTGCGACACGGGCAAAGTTTGCCCCCTTTCTAAAATGTATACGCTCGGCTCGGGCTTCATTCCCTCGGCAAGCCACGCAGGCGGACTCCGCTACCACGGTATGACGAGTACCCTTTCGGAGTTATACGATAAAGGCTTGATGGAAGCGCGCGCGGTGGAACAGACTTCGGTATTCGAGGCGGCGGAACGGTTCGCTCGGGTAGAGGGAATCCTGCCCGCTCCCGAATCCTCCCACGCGATCAAAGTCGCTATGGACGAAGCAATCAAATGCAAAGAAACGGGCGAAGCGAAAACCATTCTTTTCGGCTTGACGGGTACGGGATATTTCGATATGCTCTCCTATGAAAAATTCCACGACGGAAAAATGAGCGATTATATCCCCACCGAAGAAGAGCTTGCCAAAGGCTTTGCGGGAATCCCCGAAATTTCCCTTTAAAAAATCGAACTTTTAACAGAAAAACACTTGCGGTCACCCGCAAGTGTTTTTGTCGTTGGGAGTCGTTTTTTGTCGAATGCAAACTTTGTTCCATATTGTAGGATTTCTACGTAAACCGAGCCGTTTCCCCTCTCGGCTTGTCGAAATCCGTCTTTTGCGGCTACCCGCATATCTCGGAACTTGCATACGACTTATTTCCCGTTTTTTCGAGCGTCGAATTCTGTCAAATGCCGAACAGGGCATATAAAAACCAAAAGAAACAAGTCGGCGTTTTCGCCGACTTGTTCGCTTTTTATTCATCACTGTCTTACAATACTTTTTGTCCGTCTTTCGTGTAGAGTACGCCGTCTACGGACTTATACGCTTCATTCTCGGGATCTACCTCGAATTTGCACCCCACATTCCCCGCATAAAAAGCGATTTTGTCTATCTTCGCCACCGTTTTGGGGATCGTAACCCTTTGCAACGATGGGCAATATCCAATCAAGTTGGCTCCGATCTCCGTAACTCCTTCGGGGATCAAAATCTCCGTCGGCGCGCCTTTGATTGCTAAATTCGCAGGCACATATTTCGTTTGCGAATGGAACGTTAATGACTCGCTCACCGTCTCGATTTGTCCAACGGGAGCAAAATATTTATTGCTGACCGTCGATACATAATAGAAATTTTCGTATTCAGCCAACCCGCTCCAATCCAGCGAGGAAATCGCGCTGATAGAAATCTTCTGTAACGTATCGGGAAATACCATCATTTGCAAATTCCGGCACCCAACAAACGCGGACGCTTCCACCTCCGTCAATCGACTGTTTTCGGGAAAAACAATCGATTCTAACGTAGAATACTTGAACGCTTTCCTTTGGATCATCGTCACTTCCGAAGGGAGTTCAAAAGTCGTTTCCGTCTTCCCCGCCGCGTATTGAATGAATTTCGTTCCGTCCTTGCTATACACGTTCCCGTCTATGGATTTAAAATAGGGATTGTTCTCCGCCACCGAAATTCTTTCTATGCTGCTGTCATCCCCAAAGTTTCCAAAAGATTTTACTGTGGAAGATAAATGCAATTCTTTCAAGTTATCACAATAACTAAACACCTCTTCTTGAATCTCTTCCACTCCCTCGGGAATCACAACGGTTTCTACGGCTGTCCCCTCCAGCGTTTCGTCTTGTATCACTTTTAGCGAAGCGGGAAATTCAATTTCCTTTAAGTTATCGCAAAACGAGAAAGCGCCGGCTCCCAATGATTCCAATTTATCGGGCAAATCGATGGTTTTCAGCTGAGAGCTACGAAACGCGTCTGCTCCAATTTTCACGATAGAATCGGGTAATTTGATTTCCTCGAATTCGCCCTGCGCAAAAGCTTCCTCGCCGATTTCCACGATGGTATCGGGCAACGTAATTTTTACGATCCCCGATCTTCCGTTGGCAAAAGCTACGGGATAGAATCCGCAATCTGCGATTTTGGTCACGGGCAACCCTCTATATTCCGCAGGAATGACCACTTCTCTTCTAGCTGGCGCATAGGCAAAATCCGTCCAATAAACCGAGTAGCTTTGCCCGTCTTCGTTCAGCGTATATCCCAAATGTCCGGTGTCCATAATCCCGTCGCTATGTATTAGGAAGTAACAAGCGCCGCAACCCACCGCGCACGCCGTACAAGCGCCACAACCCGAGATTACAAAACAAAAAGCCAACATCAAAACGGCAAATACGCCTCTGATCCATTTCCTTTTCACGGCTTTCTCTCCTTTTCTTTATTATATATTACGTCCTAATTCTATCACAACTTTCTTATTTTGTCAATATTCTTTCCTTTTTTTGCCATTCGTAAAAAATACTCCCTAATCCATAGGGAGTAGAACCGAATTTACGTTCGTTCGTTTTTTTGTTTTTCTCGCTCGGCTTTGGAAAATCTGCATCCGCAAAAATCCTGTCTGTACAAGCCGTATTCTTTGGAAAGCTCCAAAGAACGGGAGTATCCGCCCTGCTTTTTAAAATCGGAAAAAAGATAATTCAATCCGTACCTGCCCCCTATCTTTTCCCCAAGTTCATTCAACCAATCCGCGTTCTTATAAGGGCTTAACGTCAATGTCGTGCAAAAATAAGAAAAGCCGCGCTCTTTCGCCTCTTCCGCCGTCTTTTCCAGCCGCAACGCATAACAGCGGTAGCAGCGTTTTCCGCGCTCGGGCTCGTTCTCCAATCCCGCCGCGATGGTTTCAAACGCGGTCTTGTCGTGATCGCAATCGAGAAACTCCGCCCAACCCGTTTGCTGTAAAAAGCGGATTTGTTCGGCTTTGCGTTTCTCGTACTCCCCCTCTTCGTCGATGTTGGGATTATAATAGAGCACCGTTACCTTGAAATGCTCTTTTAGCCGTTCCAAGCACGCGGAAGAACAGGGCGCGCAACAACTGTGTAAAAGCAATCGCTCCCCTTTTTCAATGTTTGCGAGCTGTTCGCCGCCTTTTTTGTCGTAATTGGTCTTCATACTTTCATTATACCCCTTTTGTCCGCGCTTGTCAATCCCCGATCGGCGCTACCTTTCGTTTTTTGGAAAACACTCCGCTTTTCCTTGACAAAATCCACGAAAAATTTATATAATGTACGTATGCAACTACTCATTCCCGTGCCGTCAGGCATTGAACAAATCACGAAACGTCAGCTGTTTTCGCTCGGCTATGAAAAAGCCCCTGCGGAAAACGGCAGGATCGAGCTTTCGGGCGATTGGCAGGACGTCGCGCGCCTCAACGTATTTTTACGCAGCGGCGAGCGAGTGCTCATTCTCCTCTCGCGCTTCAAAGCCGTCACGTTCGACGAATTGTACGAGGGATTTTATTCGATTCCTTGGGAAGAGTGGCTGACCGTGGACTCCAAAATCCTAATGGACGGCAAGAGCGTGCAGAGCGTTCTCGCCGCGATCAAGGCTTCGGGCGGAGTCGCCAAAAAAGCGATTATTCGTCGGCTATCGGATAAACTGCGCTCGGGCAGGAAAACGTTTGCGGAAAGCGGAGCAAGATCTATCGTTGGGTTTTCCATTTACAAGGACGAAGTGACGGTGACGCTCGACACGTCGGGCGAGGGCTTGCACAAGCGCGGCTACCGCTCACTTGCGTACTCCGCGCCGCTCAAGGAAACCCTTGCCGCCGCCCTGATCGACAGCACGTTCTACAACCCCGACAGGGACGAGGAAAAGCCCTTTGCGGACGTGTTCTGCGGTAGCGGAACGTTGCCGATTGAAGCGGCAATGAAAGCGTTGCATATCGCGCCGGGATTAAAGCGAGAGTTCGATTTTACACGCTGGGCGTGCGCGCCCGACAATGTGTTATCTCGTGCGAAACAAGAGGCGTTGGACAAGCAAAAGCGGAGCGCGAACGTACGCATTTTCGGGAGCGATCTGAACCCCGAAGCGATCTCGATCGCCAAATACCACGCCAAAAAAGCAGGCGTGGACAAATATATCCGTTTTTCCGTCGCAGACGCGCGCGCGTTTTCTTCGGAAGAAAAATACGGCGTACTCCTTTCCAATCCCCCTTACGGGGAGAGATTGTCCGAAGAAAAGGAAGTACAGCGTTTGATGCGGGAGTTTGGAAAAGCCTACCGTTCTCTTCCTGACTGGAACGCGTATATTCTCACGTCTTTACCTGAATTCGAGCGGCATTTCGGCAAGCGCGCGGACAAGAAGAAAAAACTGTTCAACGCAAACCTGGTATGCGGATTTTACTCTTATTTCGGCGCTCCGCCCAAAGCGGAAGATAACAAAAATATTTAAGGCTATGTCACAGAGAATGGTTGATTCGCTAAAAAACATTTTTAGCGATTTGACAGAGCCAAATAAAAAACGAGGTGAATTGTTATGTTGGATTATACGCAAGCGGCGTTTTTTAAGATCATTGACGACTTTAAAAAATTTGCCCTGATCGTCAATTTTGCATCGCAAATTTTTTACATAATTTATCTGATCTACGCCATCGCGACGGGCAACGGACTGCTTTCCGTCAATATCGTGTTGCTCTGTTTATCCATCGCCTATTTCATTTTCTTTCTGATCGTGACGCTCCGCGAAAAGCAAAACAAGACCGTCAAGGCGATCGTGAAGAAGATTTTCACATACTCCAAACTCGTCATCAAAGCGGTGACGCTTGGGATCACGTTGTACGGTTTGTATTATACGAGCAAAAACGCTACCCTCGCTTCGGTGATGCTCTCTGCTCTTATGATCGTGGGTTGGCTGTTGCAGATCGCTTTTGAGGTTATTACCGTGTTCGTGGAAAGCAGAATCAATTTACTGATCACGGGCTTAAAAACGGACATTGACAACGTGATGAAACCCATTCGCACGATCGGCGGTTTGTTTAAAAAAGCGCCCGTAGAAGAGGAAGAAACAGAACTCTCCCCCCGCCAAACGAAAGTGATCGAAATGCTTGGCAAACGCGTTGCCAAGCGGCGCGCAGAACGGGAAGAAAAAAAGCTCCTCAAAAAACAGGAGCAAGAAATGAAAAAGTTGCAAGCAAAACAGCAAAAGCGGGAAGATAAACTCACGCAAAAAGAAGCGAAAAAAGAAGAAAAACGACTGAAAAAAGAAGCGAAAAAGGAAATCGCCGCAAGCAAAAGCGAAGAAGAATAAGCAAATCTTTACAAAGGAAACGCTATGGAAACGCTGAAGAAACTCCGCATTTTAAACGGGAATACGTTAAAAATTATCGCCGCCGTTTTAATGGTCATCGACCACGTCGGCTTTTTGTTGTTCCCGAATATCATTGCGCTCAGGCTCATCGGCAGACCGGGCTATCCTCTGTTTGTGTTCACGTTCGCAGAGGGTTGTAAATACACGAAAAACAAACGCAAGCATTTCTTGATGATCTTTGTCCTCGCGGTGATCTGTCAACTCGTCTACTATTTTTTTGCGAACAGTTTGTATATGTGTATCCTCGTTCCGTTCAGCCTTGCAACGCTTATGATTTACGCGATGCAATACTGTAAAAAATGTTTATTGGAAGAAACAGAACACAAACTCTACGAACAGATCTTTTCCGTTCTTCTCTTCCTTGGAACGATCGCCGGCACGTACGTCTTTTGTCAATTTTTCGACGTGGATTACCGCTTCTCGGGCTGTATGTTCCCCGTGATTATCAACCTGTTTGATTTTAGAGGAATTTCGATGGGGGAGGGTCGCCCCATCGAAAAACTCGATTGCTTCCCGATGCGGATCGCTTGTGTGTGCGTTGGTCTTATCGGCGTTTGCGTGGAAACCGTGATCGTATTCCCCAGCGTTGCGTTATACGTTCCGTTCTATTTTCTCGCGATCCCGTTGCTACTGATGTATAACGAACAAAAAGGAAAGGCCAATTTGAAATATTTCTTCTATTTGTTCTATCCTTTGCATCTCGTCCTCATCGAGGGAATCTATTTATTGACTCTGTTAGTAAATATCCCCCACTAGAAGTGGGGGCTTTATTTTTACGCACTAAAGTGCGTGCATACTGGCACGGCACCCCAGTGCCACACTAACTCGCCTACCGCATACAAGCAAGCCGTGATTTACTTTTGCTTTTTATCTTTC
>JAFTHW010000012.1 GCA_017457225.1 Clostridia bacterium
GAAAGATAAAAAGCAAAAGTAAATCACGGCTTGCTTGTATGCGGTAGGCGAGTTAGTGTGGCACTGGGGTGCCGTGCCAGTATGCACGCACTTTAGTGCGTAAAAATAAAGCCCCCACTTCTAGTGGGGGATATTTACTGCGTTTGGGAATGAACGACCGTGAAAAAATTGTCTTATTGTGTAAAATAGATAAAAATCCACCAAAAAAGGGCAAAAGTACTTGACGGAAACGGAAATAAAAGGTAAAATGAAAGAGTGAGAAAACGTACTCTGCGCGAAGTAGCCTTTGCGGTTTTGGTACGGAAAAGGAGTTATTATGTTCAAGAAAACAATGAAGAAAGCAGTTTGCGGTATTCTGGCTTTGGCGACGACGCTTGGTAGCGGCGTGATGCTGACTGCGTGCGAAACGTCCCATCCCGAAGTGGAAATGACACTCTCGTTCGAGGGGGAAACGTATACGCTCGAATATCAACTTTACAGAAAGATCGCGCCCAGAACGGTGGAGCATTTCATAACGCTCGTGGAAAACGGCTATTATAACGGGCTTTGCGTACACAATTACGCAGCGGATTCCGCGAGAATGTATACGGGCGCATATACGTATGACGAAGATTTGGGCGAAAACGGCAATCTCGTTTATAAGCAGTACTACGACGTCGTTTCCCAGTACGAAAACTTCCCCGTAAGCGTTTATGCGGACGCTGAGTTGACGCAAAAGACATATAATTTATATGGCGAATTCCCCAATAACGGTGTAGTGGTTGAAAACGGCAGACTCAGTCAGTCGTTCGGCTCGTTAACGATGTATTATACCGAAAAGGACGTTTCCAAAGACGTATTCCCGCTCCGCAACGACGGTAAAACGCCTGCGGCAAAAGAATACAGCTATAACTGCGCGACTTCGTTGTTTTACATCTCCACGATGGATGCAGGTACGACTTCGCAATATTGTACCTTTGCAACTTTAGAAGACGGAGAGGACGAATTGGAAGCTTTACAGGAAGCGATCGGGGGGTATATGGAATCCCTCGGCGACGAAGAAGAAGATCAAATCTTCGTCAACAGCGTAAAGATCAAGGTGGATACGGACGACGCGTACGTAACCAATCCTCCTGAAATTACGTATAATATTCCCGTTTCGCCTATCGTCATTACGTCGATGAAAGTCACGAAATATTAATAAAGAGCAAACACAAACCCCCGTTCTTGTAAACCGAGAACGGGGGGTTGTATTTGTTTCTGGCGTTATGCGTTGGCGTTAAGCCAAAGCTCTTTCTTCTCCGCGCTCATACGCACGATGTTTTCCTTGGGATACTTGGACGTAGCGCCGCCGTTCGTATAGAGGAAGAACGCTCCGCTTTCCGTTTGATACAAACTTTCTTCGTATCCGTTGGGATCGCCGTACGCGCCCGCCGTGATCTTTTTGATCAGCGTAGACGTTTCCGTGTCATACACTTTTTTACAGATAATTTTTTGCATAGTTATGTCTCTCCTGAATTGATTTATACAATGATTATAAATCAAGTGTTCCCATTTTGTCAAGCATAAAACAGCCTTTTCGGAGTGGTAAATTTCTCCTCATTATCCTTGAATGTCCGTGATTTTTCCGTCTTTTTGTTCGATCGTAAAATAATCCACTTCAAAGAGCCGCTCTCCTTTTTGGCGGACGAGTCCGCAAACATTCGTTTTTTCCGTGATCGTTACCGCTACAAAATCCCCTAAAAAATCACGAATTTTCTCTTTCTCGGGAAGTAAGTCGTCACAGAGCATTTCTTCAAAATTTGCGCCGATTAGCACACTTTCGAGAAAAGCGTAAGGAAGCAGCTCCGCCTGCAAAACGTCCGCAGGTTTCCCGTTGTTTTCCCGTCGAATCGTGAAAGAGATGCGTTTGCATTCACCCTGTTCCAAGATCCAACTGCATTCCGCTGTCGAGCGCAAACTGTCTAAAAGAGGAAGGATTGCGGTTAAAACGTTTCCGTCGAGCGTAAAGGACAGTACGTTTTCGCTAAGCACCTGCTTGCCGCTCCGATGGAACACGGCGAGCGCCGTCGGGGTTTTTAAAAGCACGAATTCGTCTTGAAAAAATAGTTCGCAACATTCAAAGGAGGGGGGCAGGGATGCGGTGAAGAAACCCTCGGACGATTCTAAGGATACCTGCAAACTGCCGTGTACGAAGACGGAAACGAGCAGATCGTTTTCCCGTTTTTGCGTGATGAGGCGCATAGAAAGATCGGGGGTTACGAAATCGCGCGCTACAACGGCGACTCCGTCGCGGAGCAAATACACTTCGCAACCCGTTGGGGCGGAAAAGCGCAACTCTTCAGTGATAAAGAATCCGATCGGGAGTTTCCCCTCGGGAATGAATTGCGCAAAAATTTTGTCTTTGGGAGAAAGCTCCACAAACCGCTCGAAGAGATCGGTGATGCCGTAGTAGAGCCCGTTTAAAGTGAGCGCGCAGGGTTCAGACGATAAAAAATAGACTTTCATACTTTACTATATATTTTTTTTCGCGGAGAAATGTATAAAAAGTGAAAATATGTGAATAATCCTACCGTCAGAGATGAACACGACAACAAAAACGGAGGCAATTATGAACAAAATTAACGGCTATACGGAAGAGGAAGCGAAAGGCTTGGTGGAATATATCAAAGAGGGGAAGAGGCGAGGAAAAACGCTTACTTATCTGTTTGAAACATACGGTTTGCAACACGGCAGAGCCAAAGGAAGCGTAAGGAATTATTATTATGCTTTAATGAAAAACGCAAACGGCGACGAGCGTATCGTGAAGCTTTTGGACGGCTCGAGCCTGTCCGTGGAAAAGATTCGTGAATTTACTGAAGAGGAAACGGATAAAGCGCTTCGTAGCATTCTACAGGAAAAAAGCAAGGGCTTGTCCGTGCGCCGCGCGATCTTCAATTTATCCAACGGGGACGACAAACTGATGCTCCGCTTGCAGAACAAGTACCGTAATACTTTAAAAAAAGACCCCAAACGGATCGCAGAGATTGCGAAGGAATTGGGAATGAGCGAACGGTTTGAAAAGGAGTTTTTCACGCGTGGACGGGAACAAAAACCCCTTTCGGATGAAGATAAGAAAGTGCGTGGGGATTTCTTGCGTCGGCGTTTGGAAAACGAGATCAACGCCTTGTACGATCGGTTGGCGCAAGCTTTGAAAACGGAGAACGAGCGACTCCGCGCGGAAAACGAACGCCTGAAAGAAGAGAATCAGACGCTCAAGAAACTCAGTTAAAAAAACGAGCGTTTTTACAAACGCTCGTTTTTTCTTTAATTCTTTTCGGCTTTTTTCGCCGCCTTTTTCGCGGCTTTTTCTTCTTCCTTTTTCGACTTTTCGTCCATTTCTTCCAGCTTTTCGTCTACCATTTTATCAAAGCGGGATTGGACTTCTTCCTGTCCTTTGCGGATCAGCGCCCGCATTCTGTAGTTATTGGCGGTGAGCAACGCTCCGCCCACACATCCGACGACAAGTCCGATTGTAAATTTTTCCATATTATCCTCCTTACGCAAGGGGAATGATCCTTGCGCGTATAGTCAGTATGCGAAAAAGAGAGCGAAGATATACGTTTTATCATAAAAACCGTCCAAAAACTTTCTTCAAACGATAGACGGAGCAAAGGATTTGTGGTATAATAGAACTATGATTGGGAAAAGAGCAATAGCCTTTGATATAGGCGACAGACGAATCGGGGTGGCGATCAGCGACCCGTTCAACGAATACGCAATGCCCTGCGACACGTATTTCCGCACCCGCAATTTCGAGGCGGACGTGGAGGCGATCGCCAAAATCGCCAAGGAGCGCGGCGTGGGCGTGATCGTATGCGGTATGCCCGTCAATTTTGACGGAACGGAGAGTATTCAAACGGTCAAAACACGGGAGTTTATCGAAGCGTTAAAAACCAAAACGACGCTCCCGATCGAGCTGGAGGACGAGCGGTTTACAACGATGCAAGCGCGGGACACGCAAATTATGGGCGGAGTCAAGCGCGCGGATCGGAAAAAGACGATCGATTCGATCGCCGCGTCCTATATTTTAGAGGGGTATCTTTCCCGAATGAAGAATAAGAGAGGAGTGTAAAGATTATGAATGAAAAAGATTTATTGGAAGAATACGACGAAGAAGAACGCGTGATCGAGCTGGAAGACGAAGAGGGGAACGTAGAGAAATTTTATCATATCGCTACGATCGAATATAGGGGCGATACGTATTGCTTCTTTCAAAAAGCAGAACCCGAAACGGAAGAGGAAGAGGACGAAGTGGTCATTTTCCGCTTAGAGGGCGAGGGGGACGACGCGCAGCTTATGATTTTGGAAGACGAACAGCTTTTGGACGAGGTATTCGCGGAATTCTGTCACCAATACGAAGAATTTGAAAACAGCAACGAAGCGATGCAACTCGACAGCTAACAAGAGAAGAAAAACAACGCTCCCAAGCGATCGCTTGGGAGCGTTTCTCATACAAAAGATGTAGGGCAGGTATGCGTTGAATCAATACTCCGCGCTTTCGATCACGCCGCCGCCCAAACAGTTTTCTCCGTCGTACAAAACGGCGTACTGTCCTTCGGTCACCGCGCGTTGCGGCTCAGCAAACTCCACGTGCAAGCCGCCGTCGTCTTTGATACGAACGAAAACTTCTTGGTCGGGTTGACGGTAGCGGAATTTCGCCGCGCAGGAGAACTCCGTTTTTTGCGGTTTAGAGGGGATCCAGTTGAATCCCGACACTTCGCACGATTTTGAATACAGCGGTGATTCGTCCCCGTGAGAAACATACAGTACGTTGCTTACAAGGTCCTTTTTGACGACAAACCATCTGCCGCCCTCGTCCTCGCCTTTGATCCCGCCGAGTTCCAGCCCGCGCCGCTGTCCGAGGGTATAGTACATCAAGCCCATATGTTCACCCACTTGTTTACCGCTCAAATCGAGGATTTTGCCTTTTTGGGCAGGCAGGTACGCGCTGAGGAACTTTCTAAAATTTCTCTCGCCGATGAAACAAATGCCCGTGCTGTCCTTTTTCTTCGCGGTGGCAAGATCGTATTCGAGCGCGATCTTGCGGATCTCGGGCTTTTCCATATCTTGTAGGGGGAAGAGTACGTTTTCCAGTTGCTTTTGAGAAAGTTGATTGAGGAAATACGTCTGATCCTTGTTCTGGTCTTTGGCTTTTTGGAGCAAATGGACTCCGTTCTCGTGAGAGATTTTACAATAATGTCCCGTCGCGATATAATCCGCGCCCAGCTTTTTCGCTTCTTCGAGGAAAGGACCGAACTTAATCTCGCGGTTACACAAGACGTCGGGATTGGGAGTCCGTCCCGCCTTATACTCGGCAAGGAAATAGGAAAAGACTCGATCCATATACTCCTTGGCGAAATTGACGGTGTAGTAGGGGATATCGATGAGGGAGCAAACGCGGCGCACGTCGGCGTAATCTTCTTCCGCCGTACAACAACCGTTCTCGTCGTTTTCTTCCCAGTTGAGCATATACAGCCCGATGACGTTGTAGCCTTGTTGTTTGAGCAAAAGCGCCGCAACCGAACTATCCACGCCGCCGCTCATACCGATTACGACCGTTTTCGACATAACTCCCTCCTTTTTTTCGCGCAGTTTTGAAAAAAACGATCCGCGCTTAAAAATTTTTCAATGAATTTGAGAATATTATACCATAATTGCTTGCAAAAAGGAAGCAAAAAATAGTAAAATATAAGTGCTTTTTTGAAAAAGCGAACGCACCCGTAGCTCAGCTGGATAGAGCACAGGCCTCCGACGCCTGGTGCCGTTGGTTCAAATCCAATCGGGTGTACCAACAACAGCCTTGCCTTTTGGCAGGGCTGTTGTGATATAGAAGGTTGGTAGAAAGAGTCAACGTATACGCGTAGTCAAAGCTCTAAGCAATCGGCTTTACTTATTCACTCTTCCCTATTCACTATTCACTTTTCTCTCTCCACCCTTTCCGATTCGTCAAAAGCGTATAAAAAGAAAGGAAAACGCAATACTGATTGCAACGGAGAGGACTATGAAAGGAAGAGAACAATTTTTAGATTGGATCGTCTACGAATTATATCCGCGGAGTTTTTACGACTCCGACGGGGACGGAGTAGGGGACATCAAGGGGATTTTAGAAAAAATCGACCATCTTTCCGAGTTGGGAGTCAACGCGCTGTGGCTTTGTCCTTGCTATAAAAGCCCCAATCGCGACAACGGCTACGACATTTCCGATTATCGAAAAATTATGACGGAATTCGGCACGCTTGCGGATTGGAAACGCTTGAAAAAGGAGCTTGAAAAGCGGCAGATCAAACTGATTATGGATCTGGTGGCGAATCATACTTCTTCTCAGCACGAATGGTTTGTCAAGGGCAGAAAATCCAAAACGCACCCGTTCCACGATTATTATATTTGGGCGGACGAGCCGCTTAACGATTGGAAATCGGTATTCGGTGGCAGCGCTTGGGAGTACAACGAAGAAACGGACGAATACTATCTACACTCGTTCGATAAGGAGCAGCCCGATTTAAATTGGGAAAATCTCAAAGTCCGCAAGGAAATGAAAGAGATTGTGGATTATTGGACGGAGCTGGGCGTGGACGGCTTCCGTTGCGACGTGCTGGATTTTATCGCCAAGGACTTTCAAAAGGATAAAATGTATAATGGGGACAAGCTCCACGACTACGTACGGGAGTTATTTAACCGCAAGGAAACGAAAGAACTTTTCACGGTAGGGGAGTGCAAATTCGACGAAAAGGAAATCGGGTTGATCTGCGGGAAAGACCGTGGGGAATTGACCGCTGTTTTTCAGTTCGATCACCTGCATACAGAGGGCGTGAACAAATACCTGCCTACCCCTTTTTTGTTGGACGACGTGCGAAACACGCTCGTCAAATGGCAAAAATTTACGATCAAAAATGGACTCCTCTATACGATTTTCACGGACAACCACGACGAGCCGTTTTTCCTTTCCAGAATTCCGCAGGCGAAGAAATACCGATACGAAGCCGCAACGGCGATCGCCGCAATGTTTTTTCTCTTGCGCGGGATTCCCTTCGTGTATCAAGGTCAGGAATATGGTTCGGTAAATTCCAAGTACCGAAAGATCGAAAAATTCAACGACGTGGAAACGCTTCGCTATTACGAGGAGCATAAGGACTCCGTTTCCAAAAAAGAATTGATGGAGCGGATCAACCGCGCGAGCCGCGACAATGCCCGCCGTCCGTTTGCGTGGAACGGAAAAAAAGGTAAAAACTTCGGTTTTTCCACGGGAAAATGTTGGCTTGCGCTTTCGTCTGAGGGGAAGAAAATCAATTTAGAAACCGATCAAAAATCCGAAAAATCGGTGTTCAAATTTTATAAGGCGTTGTTTGCGTTCCGCCGCAAAAACGAAGCCGTCCGCTACGGGGATTTTTCCGATTGGACGAAAGGAGACGGTCGTTTCGTCTACGTTCGGACGTGGAAGAAACAACAAATCGCAGTATGTTGCAATTTTGAGTCGTCGCAACAACTTTCCGAGATGAAACGTTTGCAAAAAGAGGGATTTTCGCCCGTGATGAGCAATTACGAAGGCCAACCGTTCGACGAGGACTTTCGCCCCTTTGAAGCGGTTATTTTCGAGAAAATCTTACCATAAAACACCCCGCCTTTCGCGATCGAAAGGCGGGGGTTCTGATTGTCCTATCAAAAATTTACGCTTGCGCGGTGGGTTTCTTTTCGGAATCTTCGGAGATTCCAACTGCCGCGTCTACGGGTAAGGAGAACGCGATTCCTTGCCCGGGCGTATGCAATCCGACGTCTTGATACAGAGCGTGGAGAATGTTATCCTTGAGTTTTGCTGGAACGAGAATCATCACGATTTCCTTTTCAGGTTGAATACTGATCCCAAAAAAAGTCTCCGCTTGCTTACTTGCCGTTCCGCGCGCGTTAAGCACGGTACCGCCTTTTGCGCCTAATTTTTTTGCGGACTCCATAACGCTCTCGCTATAGCCTGCGTTTACAATACAAAAAATCGCTTCGTGGGGATATTGCATTATTTGACCTCCTTCGCCTGTGTTTTGTTGTTGCTTAAAAACCGATAAATCGCAACGCCGATCGTGCTAGTGAGCGGCACGGTGAACGCGATACCTTTTCCGTTTCGAATGGTGTGGAATTTATCTTCCAACGTATGCAGCGCTTCCGTGGCTTGATCTTCGCGTACGACGCTGAAAATAACGCCCTTGTCCGAGTCCTCGAGTCCGAGCATACTCAACGTTTCCGAGTGCGCCGTACCCTGTCCGAGTACGCTCGTTTGGAAATTGATTTCAAAATCGCTTAAAATATCGAGATACAGCTCCGTCTTATTCCGATTGACAACGGTAACGAGCAGCTTGAGTTTTTTGAAATCGGATACTTTTTTCGTGCGTCTGGGTTTTCTGGTTGTATTCGTTCGTTCCATACCTGCCCCCTACATAAATTGAATAATCTGCTCGTCGTCTTCGTTGAGCATACGCCGCATCGCGATTTTTTCTTTCGCGCGTTTGGTCACGATCGCTTTAAAACCAAGCGCTTGGATCGTGATAAGGGGAGTCATCGCCACCATCGCAACCAACCCGAACGCGTTGGCAAGAATCCCGTCGACGCCCTGAATCGTAAAACAAACGCCAATGACGAACGGTAAAATGAAGCTGGACGTGAGCGGACCGCTGGCTACCCCGCCCGAGTCGAACGCAATCGCCGTATAGATCTTCGGTACGAAGAACGACAGCCCGAGCGACAGGCAATAGCCGGGAATGAGATAGTACAAAATACTGAAATCGAAAAGAATCCGAATGACGGACAGAGCGAGGGAAACGCCCACGCCGATCGACAACGCGAGCAGCATAGATTTTTTACGGATCGCGCCGCCCGTGACCGATTCCACTTGCTTGTTCAAAACGTGGATAGCAGGCTCTGCCAAAACGACCACGAGCCCCAGCCCGAACGCAAATATGACGAGCAGGATCTCGTTTTGTTGCGCGAGCTGTTCGCCCATTTTATAACCGATGGGCATAAACCCGATCTTGACCGCCGCGAGGAACAGCACCAAGCCGAAGAACGTGTAGAAAATACCGAAGATAATCTGGTAGATCTTTTTCTTGCGAAGCTTGAGCGTAAAGATTTGCAATAAAAAGAAGAATCCGACGAGGGGAAGAAGCGCGATGCACACTTCTTTCGCCACTTCGAGTACGGCAGGAAGGAACTCCTTGCCAAGATGAGCATCAATGGAGTAGTCGGGCAACGTATAATTTACGTCCCCGTCTATGGTAAGACCCAAAATCATTACGGCGAGAATAGGTCCGATGGAGCAGAGCGCAACAAACCCGAAACTGTTTTCACGGTTCCGCTTGTCGCCAAGCGTTGCCGCAACGCCCACGCCGAGCGCCATAATAAAGGGAACGGTGATCGGTCCCGTCGTAACGCCGCCCGAGTCGAACGCAAGAGGGAGAAATTTTTCGTTCCCCTGCACGATGACGAGCGACGCGATTGCAAACAACGCCATATAGAAAAAGGTCATCAGTTTTGCAAGATCGATGCGGAATACGATTTTGAGAATTCCGAGCACGAGGAACAACCCCACGCCCACGGCGATCGACAACGTCAGCGCGGTACTGCTCAAAATATTTTTCACCTGCGAAGCAAGCACGGTAAGATCGGGCTCGGCAATCGTGATAAAGACGCCCATTACGAAACAGATGAGAATGAGCGCGGTAAATTTCCCCGATTTGGACAGACCGGAACCGATCTGTTCTCCCATCGGAGTCATCGCGATATCCGCGCCGAGGTTAAACAACGCCATACCCAAAATGAGTACGAACGACGCGCAGAGAAACACACCGATCTCCTTTCCCGAGAAATTGACGAGGGGGGTAAAATTCAAAATCACCACCAGCAACGTAACGGGAAGAACGGATACAGTCGAATCTTTCAGTTTTGCAAACAGGGTTTTTAACATTCTCTATACGCTCCGAGAAGTTTGATCAAGCCGTTTTAGCGCGCTTGTCGGAAAACCGTTCGAGATTATTGAACGGAAAATTTATAAACGGTAACTTCGTGGTATTCCTCGCCCGCTTTGAGGGTCGTCTTAGGATACTTAGGACAGTTGGGGGAGTTGGGGAAACGTTGCGTTTCCAAACACAGGGCGCAATGGTTCACATAATTCTTTTTCCCTTGGAATCCGCCCGTGGAGCAAGCCGTGTAAAGCTGTACGCCGGGGAGAGTGGTATAGCAGTCCATTTTTCTGCCCGATTCTTTGTCGTATACGTAGGCAAAATGCTCCAAGCCCTCGCCTTTTTTCTCCAAACAGTAATTGAAATCGTAGCCGTTACAGTGACGGATCCATTTCGCGTTCGAGGCAATGTCTTTCCCGATCGTCTTTGCGGGGAGGAAGCTGTACTCCGTACCCTCGATATCCATAAACTCGCCGTGAGGAATGAGTTCCTCGTCCACGGGGGTAATTTGTTTGGAGTTGATCATCAGTTCGTGAGAAAGTACGGTATCTTGACTGCCGATATTGAAATAGGAATGATTGGTCAGGTTGCAAACGGTGTCTTGATCGGAAACGGCTTTATAATCGATAATCAGCTCGTTTTCGTCGGTGAGGGTATAGGTCACCCACACTTTCAGTTCCCCGGGGAAGCCGCCCGCTCCGTCGGGGGAAACGAGGGAAAGGCGCAAGCTGTTGTCGCCTACGATCTCCGCGTCCCAAAGCTGACGGTTAAAAGGCGCGGTAATTCCGCCGTGCAAGCAATTCCCCTTATCGTTCGCTTCCAACACGTATTCTTTTCCGTTTAAGGTAAATTTTGCGCCGCCGATTCGGTTGCCGTATCTGCCGATGGTCGCGCCGAAGTAGGGATATTCCCCGTAATAATCCTCGGGATTTTTACAGCCGACGATACAATCGCCGAGCACTCCGTTTTTATCGGGCGCGCGCAGAGCAATCAAGTGCCCGCCGTAGGTGAGAATATCCGCTTCGCAGCCCTTGGCGCTGTAAAGGGTATAGACATCGTTGATGAAACCGTCTTTTTCAAAAGAATACGTTTTTTTAATCATAATCTTAACCTTCTGTAAAAATTTTATATTTGCTTAGGAAAATATATCCTATTATACCACGAAAGAACGGAAAAGTCCATAGTATATCGGAAAATTTTTTTGAGTTTTTTATAATAAAAACGCGAAACGGGATAAAAACCGTTGACTTAACCGTTTTCGTGTGCTATTATTATATAAATAAATTGAAGAGCGGTGTGTTATTCAAAAAATGCATACCGATACACGGGAGGGCTTATTTATGAAAATAAAAATTACGAAAACGACGACTCCCGGAACGATGCCGTCGGAAGATCAATTAGGATTTGGGAAAGTATTCACCGATCATATGTTTATTATGGATTACGAGGCAGGAAAGGGATGGTACGATCCGCGGATCGTACCGTTCGGGCGCATTTCGCTCCATCCTGCTTCGACCGTATTGCACTACGGCGCGGAAATTTTCGAGGGTTTAAAAGCGTATAGAAGAGAGGACGGCGGAGTGCAGCTTTTCCGTCCGATGGAAAATATCAAACGAATGAACAACTCGGCGGAGAGAATGAGTTTGCCTGCGATCGACGAGCAGGATATGCTGGAGATTTTGGAAACGTTCGTAAAGACGGAAGAAAAGTGGGTACCCCGATCGTTTGGGACGTCGTTGTATCTTCGTCCGTTCACGTTCGGTAACGACGAATCCTTGGGCGTACACGCGGTCAAGAGCGCGACGTTTATGTTGATTGCTTCCCCCAGCGGAAGCTATTACGCAGAGGGGATCAATCCCGTCAAGATTATGATCGAATCGGAGGACGTGCGTACGGTACGCGGCGGCACGGGCTATGCGAAATGTGGCGGCAACTACGCGGCGAGTACCAGAGCGGGCGAAAAAGCGATGAAAAAGGGCTATTCGCAAGTGCTTTGGCTGGACGGCGTGGAGAGAAAATATATTGAAGAAGTGGGTGCGATGAACGTAATGTTCAAAATAGGCGGCGAGATCGTGACGCCCAAACTCACGGGATCGATTTTGCCCGGAATTACGAGAAAGAGCTGTATTGAAGTTTTGAAATCAAAAGGTTATACGGTCAGCGAACGCCTGCTTTCCTTGGACGAGCTGGTAGAAGCGATGAAGAGCGGAACGTTGGAAGAGGCGTGGGGCTGCGGAACGGCGGCGGTCGTTTCCCCGATCGGTCAGTTGGCGGTCGGCGAGGACGAATACGAGATCAACGACGGAAAGATCGGCGCGGTCACGCAGGAGTTGTACGACGTACTGACAGGGATCCAATGGGGCAAAATAGAAGATCCGTTCGGCTGGGTGTATAAATTGTAAAAATTTACAGGTGAAAAATACCGAAAAAAAAGCGGATTTTGTTGACAATTTCGTTGACAAAAGTTAAAAATGAAGGTATAATACAACATATATATTGTAAATGAAAGGCTATGACGGGAAAAAATCCGTAAAACTTGTTTGCAGAGAGTCGACGTTCGGTGCGAGTCGATACGGTTTACGGAAGATAGCTCCTCCCCGAGCCGCCGAGAGAACGGCGTTGAGCCAAGTAGATTCGGACGGATTCTCCCGTTATCGAGAAGTCTTTAAGGACGTGAGTGGGCGATCGGATCGCCAAACGGAGTGGTACCGCGGAGAAAATTTCTTCGTCTCTTTTATACGGCTTGATTTGCCGTGCGAAAGAGACGATTTTTTATAATAACAGACGGAAAATTCGCCGGAGGACGGATATGAAAAACTGTAACAAATACGTAAAACAATATTTCGAGCCGCAGGGCGTAACGGCGGATTGGGTGAAGAAATCCTATTTAGAAAAACCGCCCGTGTGGTGTAGCGTGGATTTGCGCGATGGGAATCAGGCGTTGATTATTCCTATGAGTTTAGAGGAGAAAATGGAGTTTTTCCAACTCCTTTGCAAGCTCGGTTTTAAAGAAATCGAAATCGGATTTCCTGCCGCCAGCGAAACGGAGTATGAATTTTGCCGTAAACTCATTGAAGAGGATCTGATTCCCGACGACGTGACCATTCAGGTATTGACGCAATCGCGGGAGCATATTATCGCAAAGACGTTCGAGGCGTTAAAAGGTGCGAAACGCGCGATCGTACATCTTTACAATTCCACTTCGGTGGCGCAGAGAGAACAGGTATTCAAACGCAGTAAACAAGAGATCGTCGACATTGCGGTGTTTGGGGCGAAACTTTGTAAACAATATCGTGAAAAGGCGGAGGGCAAGATTACGTTTGAGTATTCTCCCGAAAGCTTTACAGGTACGGAGCCGGAGTTCGCGGCGGAGATCTGCAACGCGGTTTTGGATATTTGGCAACCGACCGAGCAGGATAAAGCGATTATCAATCTTCCCGTGACGGTAGCGCATTCGATGCCGCACGTGTACGCCAACCAAGTGGAGTATATGTGCAAGAACTTGAAATACAGAGAGAACGTCGTCGTATCCTTGCATCCGCATAACGACCGCGGTTGCGCGGTGGCGGACAGCGAAATGGGCTTGCTTGCCGGCGGCGACCGTATCGAGGGTACGCTGTTTGGCAATGGCGAACGCACGGGGAACGTGGACATTATTACGTTGGCGCTCAATATGTATTCGCAAGGGATTGATCCGCAGCTCGATTTCTCCAACCTACCCGAAGTGACGGCTGTGTACGAAAAAGTGACGAGAATGAAAGTGAGCGAACGTCAGCCGTATAGCGGACAGCTTGTATTCGCAGCGTTCAGCGGCTCTCATCAAGATGCGATCGCAAAGGGAATGAAATACAGGGTGGAAAAGGATACGGACGTATGGACGGTCCCCTATCTTCCGATCGATCCTGCCGACGTGGGCAGAGTGTACGAGGCGGACGTGATCCGCATCAATTCCCAATCGGGCAAAGGCGGTATCGGCTATATTTTGGAAACGCAGTTTAACCTACTTCTCCCTCCGAAGATGCGCGAAGTATTCGGGTATCACGTCAAGAGTATTTCCGATCACGAGCACAGGGAGCTTTCTCCGCAGGAAGTTCACGATATTTTCCTACGTGATTTCGTCAATTTACACGATACGCTCAGCATCGTTGGGGCGAACTACGAAGACGCTTCGGCGGAGACGTTAAAAGGCGAAATTGAAATTTGTTATAAAGGACAAATCCGTAAAATCAGGGTGGAGGGCAACGGCAGATTGGACTGCGTGAGCATCGCCATCAAAGAAGTGACGGGTATCGATTACGTATTGGAGAGCTACGTCGAGCACGCATTGGAGGAAAAATCCACGTCCAAAGCGGCTTCGTATATCTGCATCGTAACCGAGGGCAAGAGTTATTGGGGTACGGGCATTCACACCGACATTATGACCTCGTCTATTCGGGCGTTGGTTTCGGCGGTCAACCGTATATGGAAATAAAGAGGAGTACGACTTATGCAATTAAAAGGAGCGCAAATTTTAATCAAAACCCTGATCGAGCAGGGCGTAACCGACGTATTTGGTTATCCCGGCGGACAGGTTATCAATATTTACGACGCGTTGTATGAATACAAGGATCAAATCCATCACGTATTGACGGCGCACGAACAAGGCGCGGCGCACGCGGCAGACGGATATTCTCGTGCGACGGGCAAGGTAGGCGTCTGTATCGCGACGAGCGGTCCGGGCGCGACGAATCTCGTCACGGGTATCGCGACGGCGATGCTGGACTCTATACCCATGGTCGCGATTACGGGCAACGTTCCCTGTTCGCTCATTGGGAAAGACAGTTTTCAAGAGATCGACATCACGGGCATTACGCTGCCCATTACCAAACACAATTTCTTCGTGACCAAGATCGAAGATTTGGCGGATACGATCCGCAAAGCGTTTACGATTGCGAAATCGGGCAGACCCGGTCCCGTCCTCGTCGATAGTCCCAAGGACGTACAAGTAGCGTCTTACGAATATGAAGAACAAGAGGTAACGTCAAAGTCGGCTTTACCCAAGGTCAAAGAGGAGCTGATTGACGAAGCGGCGAAGATGATTGCCGAAGCGAAACGCCCGTATCTCTACGTTGGCGGCGGCGCGGCAGGCTTGGGTATGGGCAAAGACATCGTGGCGTTTGCAAACAAGATCGACGCAGTGATCGGCTGTTCGTTTATGGGGCTTTCGGCAGTACCGCAAGACGACGAACGCTTCCTTGGTATGCAAGGTATGCACGGACATTACGCTTCCTCTATGGCGCAAAACGAAGCGGATCTGATTTTGGCGATCGGCGTTCGGTTCAGTGACAGAGCGACGGGGAACGTCGCGAAGTTTGCGAAAAAGAGCAAGATCATTCAGCTTGATCCCGATTGCGCGGAAATCAATAAAAACGTTCGGGTACAGCTCGGGCTCGTGGGCGACGTAGAGAATTCGTTCAAGCGGATCGTGGAAAAATGTGAGAAGAAGAACAATCCCGATTGGATTCTCCGCGTACGGTCTTTGAAACAGGAAGAGGAACGTTTGGAAGAAGAGATAGCGGCGGCTTCGACGGTAGCGCTCACTCCCAGACAGGTGTTTGATATTATCAATGCGGAAAAACTTCCGAAAACGGTGATTGCGACGGACGTAGGACAGCATCAAATGTGGACGGCGCAGTATGTCAAATTCGACGGTCCGCGCAGATTCGTTTCCAGCGGCGGGCTCGGCACGATGGGCTTTGGTTTGGGCGCGGCAATCGGCTCGTACGTAGCGACGAAAGACCCGATTGTACTCATTACGGGCGACGGGAGTTTCGGAATGAACCTGAACGAGTTGGCAACGGCAGTCACGTATAAGATTCCCGTGGTAATCGTACTGATGAACAACGGCGTTTTGGGTATGGTAAGACAATGGCAAACGCTGTTTTTCGGGAAGCGGTATTCTAACACCATTTTAGAGCGAAAGACGGACTTTGTGAAGTTGGCGCAGGCATTTGGAGCGGACGGATATTTAGCGGAAACGCCCGTGGAGTTCAAAAAAGCGTTTGAAAAAGCGGTAAAAGCAGGTAAACCCGTTGTCATCGACACGCGGATTGACAAGGACGAATTCGTATTGCCTATGTTACCTCCGGGCGGCGCGATCGACGATATGATTACGAAAGCGAAAGCGTAAGGAGGGCGCGGAATGGAAAATAAATTCATTATAGCGGTATATGTAGAAAACACAGCAGGCGTTCTGACGCGCGTTACGGGAATGTTCACCCGACGCGGTTTTAACATCGACACGTTGACGGGAAGCGGAACGGAAAGTGACAAATATGCCCGCATCACGATCTGTATGCGAGGCGACGATTACGTAAAAGAACAGATGATCAACCAGCTCCGCAAACTTGTCGTCGTCAAGAAAGTGGAAGTTTTGAAAGACGAGCCTATTCAACGGGAGTTGATACTCATCAAAGTCAAAAACGACACGGTTTCCAGGAACGACGTTATGGCGGCGGTGGAAGTATTCCGCGCGAGTGTTATCGATTACTCGCCCGAGAGTATGTGCATCGAAGTGACGGGTAATCCGTCGAAGATCGATGCATTCGTAAAATTGATGGAGCCGTTCGGGATTCTCGAAATGTGCCGTACGGGCATCGTCGCGTTGGAAAGAGGAGCGAATATGCTTCTTGCAGAATAATGAAAAATCTATAAAGGACAGGAATAAAATTATGGCTAAAATTTTTTATCAACAGGATTGCGATTTAAACAAATTGAGCGGTAAGACGGTTGCGATCATCGGTTACGGCTCGCAGGGGCACGCGCACGCGCTGAATCTCAAGGACTCGGGCGTGAACGTCGTCGTAGGTCTTTACAAGGGCAGTAAGAGCTGGGCGAAAGCGGAAAAGCAGGGTTTGAAAGTCATGACTTCTGCGGAAGCGGCGAAAGTTGCGGACTTGATTATGATCCTGATCAACGACGAAAAACAGGCGAAATTATACAAAGAGAGCATTGAACCCAACCTCACCGAAGGCAAGACGCTGGCGTTTGCACACGGTTTTAACATTCATTTCGGCTGTATCAAACCACCCAAGGACGTGAACGTCATTATGATCGCGCCCAAGGGACCCGGTCACACCGTTCGCAGTGAATATCAGGTCGGCAAAGGCGTGCCTTGCTTGATCGCGGTGGAGCAAGACGCAACGGGCGACGCGCTGGAAATCGGTCTTGCGTACGCGTTGGGAATCGGCGGCGCGAGAGCGGGTGTTTTGGAAACGACGTTCCGCACCGAAACGGAAACCGACCTCTTTGGCGAACAGGCAGTCCTTTGCGGCGGCGTTTGCGCGTTGATGCAGGCAGGGTTTGAAACGCTTGTGGAGGCGGGCTACGACGCTCGTAACGCGTACTTTGAATGTATTCACGAAATGAAGCTCATCGTCGATCTGATTTACCAGAGCGGTTTCGAGGGGATGAGATACTCCATTTCCAACACGGCGGAGTACGGCGACTACGTTACGGGTCCGAAGATCATTACGGAAGAGACGAAGAAAGCGATGAAGAAGATTTTGTCCGATATTCAGGACGGTACGTTTGCGAAAGACTTCCTTTTGGATATGTCCGAAGCAGGCGCGCAGGTACACTTCAACGCAATGAGAAAGAAAGCT
The DNA here is from genome assembly GCA_017457225.1 of Clostridia bacterium. GTDB lineage: Bacteria > Bacillota > Clostridia > Christensenellales > Borkfalkiaceae > Scatosoma. Next base: position 17,606 of record JAFTHW010000012.1, read on the forward strand.
GCGGAGCACCCCTCCGAAGTAGTCGGCAAAGACATCAGAAAGTTGTATAGCTGGGCGGACGAAGAAAAATTTATTAACAATTAAAAAGGAAGATAAGGAGATCATTATGAAAAACGAAATCAGATTGGTAGGTAAAAAAATCCTCATTGACAAAAGTAAGCTTTTGCTTCACTACGATCCCGACGAAAATTGGAAAGATCACTTCCAGGTTATGGCAGGGGAATGGAAATGCGAAGACGGGTATCTCATCGGTATTGAAAGAGGGAACAAGGGCGGTATTTTGTTCACGAAACAATCGTTCGATAAAGACGTTATGATGACGTTCACGGCTTCCACCGTATTGCCCGCTACCCGCGACGTAAACGCGGTATTTTGCGCGAAATGGGATAAGGAAACGGACTATCTTGGCGAATCCTACGTCTGCGGTTTGAACGGCTGGTACGAGGATAAGGCAGGTATGGAGAGCAACGCTCCCAACGGCTTCCGTGCGTTGACGAACTCCTATCGCTATACGCCCGGCAAAGAGATCCGTATGACGGTCGGCGCGATCAACGGTCATACGTTTATGGTTGTCGACGACGAGCTCGTGATCGAGTACTCCGACCCCACGCCCATTCTCGGCGGACATTGCGGATTCTCGCCCTATTGCACGATCCTGAAGATCAAGGACATCGACATTCGCGAGATCTATTGGGAAAAATTTGAACAATCCTACACGCCCGAATTCGAGTAAGAACTAGAATCGGAGCTAAAAACAACACAAAACGTTGACGGAAAACGTACGCACGCCGCCGCTCGGGAAAAGAGGGGCGGTTTGCGGCGGTTAGACGCCAAGAATCACAGGTAAGTATTATGATCAAAGAAAAAATTGTTGACGGATTCCAGAACGCTCCTCACCGTTCATTGTATCACGCTTTAGGCTTGACGGACGAGGAGTTGTCGCGCCCTTTAATCGGCGTAGTCTGTTCGTATAACGAAATCGTTCCGGGGCATATGAACCTCGACAAGATCGCGCAGGCGGTCAAGCTCGGCGTGGCGATGGCAGGCGGTACGCCCATTATGTTCCCTGCGATCACCGTTTGCGACGGAATCGCGATGGGGCACGTGGGAATGAAGTACTCCCTCGTCACCCGCGATTTGATTGCGGACTCCACCGAGGCGATGGTAATGGCGCACGGCTTCGACGGGCTGGTGATGATCCCAAATTGCGATAAAAACGTTCCCGGACTTTTAATGGCGGCGGCGCGATTGAATATCCCCACGATCTTCGTGAGCGGCGGACCGATGCTCGCCGGCAGAGTGGGCGGAAAGAAGCGTTCGCTGTCGAGTATGTTCGAGGCGGTGGGCGCGTATACCGCAGGAAAGATCAACGAAGAAGAGTTGACGGAATTTGAAAGAAAAGTATGTCCTACGTGCGGCTCGTGTTCGGGAATGTATACTGCGAACTCTATGAACTGCCTGACCGAAGTATTGGGTATGGGTTTGCAAGGCAACGGCACGATTCCGGCGGCGTATTCAGCTCGTATCGAGCTTGCCAAACACGCAGGTATGCAGATTATGGAGCTCGTAAAAAAGAATATCCGTCCTCGCGATATTATGACGGAAGCGGCGATCAAAAACGCGATCACCGCGGACATGGCGCTGGGCTGTTCGACAAACAGTATGTTGCATTTGCCGGCAATCGCCAACGAATGCGGAGTCAAATTCGATCTCGACGAAGTCAACGAGATCAGCGAAAGAACTCCCAACCTTTGCCATCTCGCTCCCGCAGGTCCGACGTATATGGAGGATCTCAACGAAGCGGGCGGAGTGTACGCTGTGTTAAAGGAGTTGGATAAGCTGAAACTCCTGAATACGGAAGTGCAGACGTGTACGGGCAAGACGCTAGCCGAGAATATCGCAAACGTAAAAAATTTAGACGAAGAAGTCATTCGTACGGTAGACAATCCGTTTGGGAAAACGGGCGGTATCGCCGTACTCAAAGGCAATCTCGCGCCCGACGGCTGCGTAGTCAAGCGCGCGGCGGTCGCGCCTGAAATGTTGGTGCACGAAGGACCTGCGAAAGTCTACGAGAGCGAAGAGGAATGTATCGCGGCGATCTACGGCGGCAAGATCGAAAAAGGGGACGTAGTTGTAATTCGCTACGAAGGTCCTGCCGGCGGTCCGGGAATGCGCGAAATGCTTTCTCCGACGTCCGCGATCGCGGGAATGGGCTTGGATAAAGACGTAGCGCTGATTACCGACGGACGTTTTTCGGGCGCAACGCGCGGCGCGTCCATCGGCCACGTTTCCCCCGAAGCGGTTTCGGGCGGACCCATCGCTTATGTCAAGAACGGAGATATCATTTCCATTGATATCCCCAACTATAAAATCGCCTTGAACGTTTCGGACGAGGAGCTTGCAAAACGCAGAGCGGAAATGCCGATCAAGCGCAAAGAAGTGAGCGGTTATCTCAAACGTTACGCGGCGCAGGTAAGCTCCGCGGACAAGGGCGCGATCATCAATCAATAAAAAAATGGGCGTACCGTGTACGCAACGAATATAAGGAAGTAGGAAGAATACATTATGGGAATGACAATGACGCAAAAAATTCTCGCGGCGCACGCGGGAGTAAAGGAAGTGGAAGCGGGACAGTTGATTCTCGTGGACTTGGACAGAGTCCTTGGCAACGACATCACCTCCCCCGTAGCCATTCGGGAGTTCGAGCGCATCGGCGCTACGGACGTATACGACAAAGACAAGGTGACGATGGTTATGGACCATTTCGCGCCCAACAAAGACATCAAAGCGGCGATCCAATGCAAAATGTGCCGTGATTTTTGCGACAAGTACGAAGTGACGCATTTCTACGACGTAGGCAGAATGGGAATCGAGCACGCGCTGCTTCCCGAACAGGGCTTAGTCGCTCCCGGCGACGTCGTGATTGGCGCGGACTCGCATACCTGTACGTACGGCGCGCTCGGCGCGTTTTCGACGGGCGTTGGCTCAACGGATATGGCGTGCGGTATGGCGACGGGCAAGGCTTGGTTCAAAGTCCCCGCTGCGATTCGTTTCGTACTCAAAGGTAAACTGAATAAATACGTTTCGGGCAAAGACGTGATATTGCATATCATCGGCAAAATCGGCGTGGACGGAGCGTTGTATAAATCGATGGAATTCACAGGCGAGGGCGTAAAATCTTTGACCGTGTTCGACCGTTTGACGATCGCGAATATGGCGATCGAGGCGGGCGCGAAGAACGGGATTTTCGAGGTGGACGAACAGACGGAAGCGTACGTAAAAGAACGCGTGAAGCGCGAATACACCGTCTACAAAGCGGACGAGGACGCGGTTTACGACGCGACGTACGAGATCGATCTGTCCACGATCAAATCGACGGTAGCGTTCCCGCATTTGCCTGAAAACGCCAAGACGTTCGACGAGATCGGCGACGTGGCGATCGATCAAGTCGTGATCGGGTCTTGCACCAACGGACATTATAAGGACTTGGAAGAGGCGGCGGAGATCTTTAAGGGCAGAAAAGTGGCGAAACGCGTTCGCGCGATCATCATTCCCGCAACGCAAGAGATTTATCTCAAAGCGATCGAGAACGGACTCGTCAAGATCTTTATTGAAGCGGGTTGCGTTGTTTCCACTCCCACGTGCGGACCTTGCCTCGGCGGCCATATGGGTATTTTAGCGGCAGGCGAGAGAGCCGTTGCCACGACGAATCGAAACTTCGTCGGACGTATGGGCGATGTGAATTCGGAAGTGTATTTGGCTTCTCCCGCAGTAGCGGCGGCTTCCGCGATTGCAGGTAAGATCGCCGACCCTATCAAGGTTATAGAATAAGGAGGAAGAATGATGAAATTCAACGGAAAAAGTATTCGCTACGGCGACAATGTAGACACGGATGTAATCATTCCCGCCCGTTATCTCAACACCATCGACAAAAAAGAACTCGCCTCTCATTGTATGGAGGATATCGACAAGGATTTCAAGAACAAAGTCCAAGCGGGGGATATTATGGTCGCAGGCTACAACTTTGGTTGCGGATCCTCCCGTGAGCACGCGCCCATCGCGATCAAGGAAAGTGGAATTTCCCTCGTCATCGCGCGGAGTTTTGCTCGTATCTTTTATCGTAACTCTATCAACATCGGGCTTGCCATTGTAGAGTGCAGCGAAGCGGTGGACGGAATTTCGGACGGAGATCTCGTGGAAGCCGATTTGGACGAGGGAGTCATCTACAACAAGACGACGGGAAAGAGTTTTCGCACGACGCCGTTCCCTGCGTTTATCCAAAAGATTATCGCCAACGGCGGCTTAGTTGCTTCCATTCAAAACGGGGATATACGATAAGGGCAGGTAAGAGGTGAAGAGTATGAAAGAGTATAAAATCGGCTTATTGCGCGGCGACGGGATCGGACCGGAGATCGTAGACAGCGCGACGCGCGTATTGGAAGAAGTAGGCAAAAAAGAAGGGATTTCGTTTACGTTCACGCCGTATCTGATCGGCGGCGCGGCGATCGACGCTACGGGCAAACCTCTGCCCGAAGAAACGGTGGAGGGGTGTTTGGCTTCGGATAGCGTTTTGCTCGGCGCGGTCGGGGGACCGAAATGGGACTTGCTCGCAGGGAATTTGCGTCCTGAAAAAGCGCTTCTTGGAATTCGCGAAAAAATGGGATTGTTCACGAATCTCCGTCCTGCGAAATTATATCCAGCGTTGAAAGGGGAGTGCCCCCTGCGTGAGGACATCGTGGAAAACGGATTCGATATTATGATCGTCCGCGAGCTGACGGGCGGCATCTATTTCGGCGAACGGGGTTATAGAGAGGGTAAGTACGGCGAGGAAGCGTACGATACGGAATCATACAGTCGTATGGAAATCGAGCGGATCGTTCGGGTGGCGTTTGAAACGGCGAGAAAAAGAAGAAAGAAGCTGACCAGCATTGATAAGGCGAACGTTTTGGAAACGTCGCGGCTTTGGAGAAAGATTGTCCACGAGCTTGCGGCGGAATATCCTGACGTAGAGGTCAACGATATGCTCGTAGACAACGCGGCAATGCAGCTCGTTCGCAATCCGTCGCAGTTCGACGTCATCGTAACGAGCAATATGTTCGGGGATATTTTATCCGACGAAGCGTCGCAGATCACGGGTTCGATCGGAATGTTGCCCTCCGCTTCTCTCAACGATGGAACAAGAGGGTTATACGAGCCTATTCACGGCTCTGCGCCCGATATAGCGGGGCAGAATAAAGCAAACCCGATTGCAACGGTATTGTCGGCGGCGATGATGCTGTTGTATGCGTTCAATGAAACAAGCGCTTCCCAGCGCATCGTGGACGCGGTGGATAAAGTGCTGAACGCAGGCTACCGTACGGCGGATCTTGCGCACGGCGGCGCGGCGCTGTCCACAACGGAAATGACGGATAAAATTATCGAAAACTTATAAGGATCGGTATGAACGACAAGATTCAAAAACTGTATTTCAAACTCTGCGGAACGACTGTCTTTCACGGCGTATTGCGCCGCGATCCGTTGCGTTCGTTTTTAACGTATTGCGAAACGGACGAAAACAACGGAATCGCGAAAAGGAAAGCGTACGCTACGCTCGTATCGGGAATCTACGAAAACGGCGGCTCGCTCACTGAGTTTATGCACAAGGTGGTATTCGAGGACGAAAACGTGTACGTCAAGGGTTGCGCGAAAGGACAAACGGCAAATCCGCACGTGGAAAAAGCGGTGAAAAACGAACTCAAAACTTTTTCCGAATTCGCAGCGTTAACACCCCGCGATTTCGCTTCGGATATGGGCGTGGACGTATCGGAAATCCCGACGTTTGACTCGTTCAACTCATATATGGGTGGGTTATATGAAGAAAGATTGCGTAAGATTGACAAGTACGGCTACGGGATCTTCTCTTCGTACGGAATGTTCCGTTTATCGGACGATAAGACGATCGAGCCCATCGTCAGCGCGGATAAAATCGGTATGGACGATTTTGTGGGCTATGAAGAGGAGAGAGGCAAAGTCATCGCCAACACGCAAGCGTTTGTCGAGGGCAGACCTGCGGCAAACACCTTGCTTTGCGGAGACGCAGGCGCGGGGAAATCCTCCACCGTAAAAGCGGTAGCGAACGCGTTCTTCGATCAGGGAATCCGCTTGATCGAGCTTCGGAAAGACCAGCTGTTCCTGCTCCCGTACGTGATGGGCAAAATCAGCGGAAATCCGTTGAAATTCATTATCTTCATCGACGATCTATCGTTCAATAAGAGCGACGACAATTTCAGTATGTTGAAAGCGGCGTTAGAGGGCTCGGCGAGCGCGAAAGCGGAAAATTCCGTGATCTATGCGACGAGCAACCGCCGCCATATCGTCAAAGAGAATTTTTCCGACCGTGATGGGGACGACGTACACAGAAACGATACGATGCAGGAACTCATTTCCCTGTCCGAACGTTTCGGCTTGACCGTCTTGTTTACGAAGCCCGATAAAAAGTTGTATTTACAAATCGTGCGTTCTTTGGCGGGAAAGCACGGATTGAAGATTCCCGAAGCGGAATTGGATATTCGCGCGGAAGCATTCGCGCTTCGCAAGGGCAACCGCTCGGCGCGGTGCGCGGAACAATTTATTGACAGTTTGTTGTAAAATTTATGAAAACGAAAGAGGTAACGGTATGCTTACGATTGATAACGTTTACAAGGCAAAAGAGACTTTAAAAGAAGTCATTCGCAAAACGGACGTGATTTACGCGCGCAAGCTTTGTCCCGAGGGTAAAGTCTACTTAAAGACGGAAAACTTACAGGTCACCGGCTCGTTTAAGGTACGCGGCGCGTATTATAAAATGACTCGTTTAACAGACGAAGAAAAGGCGCGCGGTGTGGTGGCTTGTTCGGCGGGCAACCACGCGCAAGGCGTAGCGCTCGCGGCGCAAAAGAGCGGGATCAAAGCGGTAATCTGTTTGCCTGACGGAGCTCCCATTTCCAAAGTGGAAGCGACGAAGAGTTACGGCGCGGAAGTTTGCTTGGTGGAGGGAGTGTACGACGACGCGTATCAAAAAGCGTTGTCTTTACGGGACGAAAAAGGTTACACGTTCCTGCATCCGTTCAACGACGAGGACGTAATCGCAGGTCAGGGCACGATCGCGTTGGAGCTGTTGGAAGATCTTCCCGACCTCGACGCGGTGATCGTACCCGTCGGTGGCGGCGGACTGATTTCAGGGATTGCATATACGCTCAAAACACTGAAACCGAGTGTAAAAGTGTACGGCGTACAGGCAGCGGGAGCGCCTTCGATGGCGAATTCCGTAAAAAACGGCACGCTCGAGGAATTGCAAGGAGTCTCGACGATCGCGGACGGTATCGCGGTGAAAAAGCCCGGGGATTTGACGTACGAGTACTGTAAAAAATACGTGGACAAGATCGTGACGGTAACGGACGACGAGATCTCGGCAGCGATCCTTGCGTTGATGGAACAGCAAAAGCTGGTAGCCGAGGGCGCAGGCGCAGTGTCAGTGGCGGCGGTTATGTTTGGCAAAGTGGACGTAAAAGGCAAAAAAGTCGTTTGTCTTTTGTCGGGTGGAAACATCGACGTTACGATTTTATCGAGAGTTATTAAACGCGGTTTGATTATGTCGGGGAGAAACTGTCAGTTGATGGTAGAGCTCGTAGATAAACCGGGACAGCTTAAAAGCGTATCTCGAATCATTGCGGATTTGGGCGGAAACGTCACATCCGTATATCACGAACGTGCAAGTGAAGGCTCGGACGTAAACGGTTGTTATTTGCGTATCGTATTAGAAACGAGAAACTTCGAACATATTCGACAAATCCGTCAAGCCTTGACGGACGCAGGATTTAAATTGACTGAATAAAGGAAGAATAGGAGAAAGAAACAATGGCGGAATTAAAGACGGTATCGACGGCAACTGCGCCTGCGGCGATCGGACCTTACTCACAGGCGATTATCTGCGGCGAGATGGTATTCACTTCGGGGCAAATTCCCATCAATCCGGAAAATGGAACGGTGGAAGCGATCACGATTACGGAACAAGCGATGCAGGTTATGAAAAATCTTGGCGAAGTCTTAAAAGCGGCTGGGAGCTCGTTTGAAAAAGCAGTCAAAACCACGTGTTTTTTGGCGGATATGGGAGATTTTGCGGCGTTTAACGAAGTGTACGCGCAGTATTTCACGACCAAACCGGCAAGGAGTTGCGTAGCGGTCAAAACGTTGCCTAAAAACGTACTTGTGGAGGTAGAAGTCATCGCAACGTTATAAGAAAAGAAGAAAAAAGGCGCGCCGCCTGCGGAAACGTTCCGCAGGCGGCGTTTTCCGTTTGGAGAGAAAAAATCCAAAAAAAGGGGCAAAAAAACGAAAAATATCCAAAAAAATCCTGATTTTTCGTATAAAATGAGTTGCTTTCGCTTGTCCGATGTGGTAAAATAGTAAAGCTGAAAATTCACACTCGCTCATTGTGCGCAATCCGTGTCCGTAAAATTTTTGAATGCGGACGTTATTGCGAGCCAACGCAAAGCGAGGAGGTAAAACGGAGGTATGAATTATGGCAGTTATCACTATGAAGCAGCTCTTGGAAGCAGGCGTACACTTCGGTCACCAGACCAGAAAGTGGAATCCCAAAATGAAGAAGTACATCTTCGCGGCAAGAAACGACATTCACATCATCGACTTGCAGATCACGGCGAACTTGATCGAAGAAGCGTACACATTCGTTTGCGAAACGGTAAAAGCGGGTAAATCCGTACTGTTCGTAGGTACGAAAAAGCAGGCGCAGGACGCGATCAAAGAAGAAGCGGAAAGATGCGGTCAGTACTACGTGAACTCCCGTTGGCTCGGCGGATGCTTGACCAACTTCAAAACGATGAGAAGCCGCGTAGAACGTCTTGAGAAATTGGAAACGATGGAAGCGAACGGCGATTTCGACCTTTTGCCTAAGAAAGAAGTTATGCTTTTGAAGAAAGAAATGGGCAAATTGCAGGCGAACCTCGGCGGTATCAAGGCAATGAAAGCAATGCCCGGCGTTATGTTCGTCGTAGACCCTCATAACGAAGACATCGCAATCAAAGAAGCGAAGAAGCTCGGCATCAAGATCGTAGCGATCACGGATACGAACTGCGATCCCGACGAAATCGACTACGTAATCCCCGGCAACGATGACGCGATCCGCGCGATCAAGTTGATCTCTTCCGTAATCGCGAACGCGGTTATCGAAGCAAACCAGGGCGAAGAAGCAGTCGTAGCGGCAGCTCCCGAAGCGGAAGAAGCAGCTCCCGAATCCATTGAAGAAGTGGTAGCGGCAGCGGAAGAAAACGCGTAACAACGAAACCGTCCGTAAAAGTTTTTGCGGACGGTAAAAAATGAAAAAGTATAGAAAATAAATATAGAGGAGAAAAGAATTATGGCATTTACCGCAAAAGACGTAATGGCGCTCCGCGAAAAGACGGGCGCAGGCGTTATGGACTGTAAGAAGGCTTTGACGGACGCAGACGGCGATATGACGAAAGCAGCAGACCTTTTGAGAGAAAGAGGTATTGCAAAAGCGGACAAAAAAGCATCGCGTATTGCGGCGGAAGGTATCGTTGCTTGCTACGTGGAAGGCAACGTAGGCGTTCTCATTGAATTGAACTGCGAATCCGACTTCGTAGCGAAGAACCCTCAATTCCTTGAAATTGCGAATGCAGTAGCGAAAGTGGTCGTAAAGGCGAACCCTGCGAACGTAGAAACGCTTTTGACCTGCGCTTGCGACAACGGTACGGTGGAAGAATATTTGAAGAGCAAGATCGCAGTCATCGGCGAAAAGATCGCGGTTAGAAGATTCGTAAGATATGAAACGAACGGATTCCTTTCCAGCTACATTCACCTTGGCGGCAAGTTGGGCGTTATGCTCGACGTTGCAGGGGAAGCTACGGAAGCGGCGGAAGCAGTTGCGCACGACGTAACGTTGCAGATTGCGTTCACGAAACCCGCGTACTTGACGAAAGACGAAGTTTCCGCAGAAACGCTTGAAAAAGAAAAGGAAGTTTTGAAACAGCAGGCGATCAACGAAGGCAAGCCCGAAGCAATCGCTGAAAAGATGGTTATGGGTAGAATCAAGAAATTCTACGACGAAAACTGCCTTGTCGAACAGGCGTTTATCAAAGACGACAGCAAGAAAGTGGCAGATCTTTTGAAAGGCGCGAACCTTTCCATCAACAAGTTCACGTTCTATATTATGGGCGAAGGCTTGGAGAAGAAGAGCGAAGATTTGAGCGAAGAAGTCGCAAAACAAGTTGCTGCAATGAAGAAATAAGGTTTGTATGCAAACGAAACGCCGCGTTTTCCGATCGGAAAACGCGGCTTCTTACTGTTTTCCTATAAACGATCGCCGCGCACAAATTTTTAAAGGGCACAAGCAAGGGCAAGGAAACCGGCAAGAAAAAAATTTACGTTTTTCACGGACTTTTTTTGTAAATAGTATAGCTTTCTTCGCGGGAATATGGTATAATAGAAAAAAGAAAAGATACGGAGGGGAAAAATGCAGCCAAAATATAAAAGAATCTTATTAAAGCTGTCGGGAGAAGCGCTTGCAGGAGATCAAAAATTCGGACTCAACCACGAAGTGATTGCGCCCGTGGTCGATCAAATCGTAGCGATCCATAATATGGGTGTACAAGTAGGTCTAGTAATTGGCGGCGGCAACTTCTGGCGTGGACGTCAGGGCACGAATATGGACCGCACGACGGCAGATCATATGGGTATGTTGGCAACGGTTATGAACTCGCTTGCAATGATGGACGCAATCGAACAGCGCGGCGTACCTGTACGGGTACAAACGGCTTTGGATATGGTGTCTTTGGCGGAACCGTTTATTTTGAGAAAAGCCATTCGTCATTTTGAAATGGGCAGAATCGTGATTTTCGCTTGCGGTACGGGCAATCCCTATTGTTCCACAGACACGGCGGCGGCGCTCCGCGCTTGCGAGATTGACGCGGACATTTTATTGATGGCGAAGAACGTGGACGGCATTTACGACTCCGATCCCAAAACCAATCCTTTGGCGAAGAAGTATGAGGAGTTGAAATATGCCGACATTATCAACCGCGGGTTGAAAGTCATTGATTTCACGGCGGCGACGATGTGTATGGAGAATAACGTTCCAACGCTTGCTTTCGGGTTAAACGAAGAGGACTCCATTGTCCGCGCGGTTTGCGGAGAGAGTCTGGGCACGATTATTTCTGTTTAAAAAAGAAAATGATAAAAAATATATAAGACGAAACGAGGAGACAGTTATGATTGAAAACGAAAAAGTAGAAGAGATGATGCTGGAGTTGGAAGAAAAAGCAGAAAATACTATCAATGCATTGGAAAACGATTACGCGGCGATCCGTACGGGCAGAGCAAACCCCCGTATTCTCGACCGTATCGAAGTGGAAGCGTACGGCGGTATGAGCAAGCTCGTTGAGCTTGGGAACGTATCGGCGTTAGACGCTCGTTGTTTACAGATCAATCTTTGGGACAAATCCCTTTTAAAAGCGGTTGAAAAAGCGATTTTGCAATCGAACATCGGGCTTACGCCCTCCAACGACGGACAAGTGATCCGTCTTGTGTTCCCGGTTATGACGGAGGAGCGCAGAAAAGAGCTTGTAAAACAGGCGAAAAAGACGGGCGAGGATGCAAAAGTTGCGATTCGTAATCACCGCCGCGAAGCGATGGACATACTCAAGAAAATGAAGACGGCGAAAGAATTGTCCGAAGACGAAACGGCAGGTTGCGAAGCGGACGTAGAAAAAACGATTTCTTCGTATATGACCAAAGTCGAAAGCATCGTTGCGGCGAAAGAAAAGGAATTGATGTCGGTATAAATGTTTGAAAGGAAAAATACGGAAGCGCGGCGCATTCCCCGCCATATCGCCTTGATTATGGACGGTAACGGCAGATGGGCGAAAAAGAGAATGTTGCCCCGCTCGCTTGGACACAAGCAGGGTATGGAGCGAATGATCGGGCTTCTGGAACACGCGTTCGGGCTCGGAGTCGATTACGTGACGCTATTCGCTTTATCCACGGAGAATTTACAAAGGCCGAAAGAGGAGTTGGACGGTCTCTACGATCTGATCCGCCAACATTTTGCGGAATCTATGGAGCGGATCTGTTCACGCGGAGTACGGCTTCGTGTGATCGGAGATAGGACGCTGCTTCCCAAAGACGTACAAGAGATTCTTCAAGACAGCGAAAAAAAGACCTTGTCTTACGAGGGCAAGGGCTTGAACGTAGCGCTTTGTTACGGCGGCAGGGCGGAGATTGTCCGCGCGGTCAATAATGCGGTCAAAGCGGGAACTTCCGTGACGGAGGAGAGTTTTTCAAAGCTTCTCTATACGCAAGGTCAACCCGAGCCGGAATTGATGATCCGAACAGGTAAAGAATCCCGTTTATCCAATTTTCTATTGTATCAAGCAGCGTATACGGAATTGTATTTTTCGGACAAGTTATTTCCCGACTTTTCCGACGAGGAGCTAGAGAGAGCAATCGTTTGGTATTCCAAGCGGATCCGCCGTTTCGGAAAGACGGACGAACAGCTCGAAACCGAAAAGAAATAAAAATAAACGGAGGGGGCAGGTATGCGTTCAAAAGCATACCGCCGTTTCCGTAACGAGAGAGAAATTATGAAAATTCGATTGATTTCGGGTAGTTGTTACGTAATCATTTTGCTGGCATTCTACGTACTCAAAATCGTCGCGCACGACTTATGTTTCGACGCGCTTACGTACGCGTTCGCGTTACTTGGCACGTATGAAATGTTACGCGCGATGAAAGACAAAACGACGAAAGCGCAAAAGGGGATCGTCTTCGCTTTTGCCATCGTCACCATTCCCGCCTGCGCTCTTTGCGAACAGTTCGTAGGGCTCGGCTTACAGGTAACGTTGATTTGCCTGTTTGCGTTGTCAGTAGCGTTGCTTTCGTTGCTCGTTATACGTCACGAGGAAACCACTCCGGAAAATTTAGGAGTTTCGTTCCTTTCGGCGGTGTACCCGACGTTGTTGTTATGTCTGTTGGTGCTCAGCAACCACGTGAACGGCTCTCAAGAGCTTGCCAAATACGCATTGGATTCCCGAGTGATGATTTTGTTTATCTTCGTCGTATCCCCCGTATCCGACTCGTTGGCATACGTATTCGGTCGGTTTTTACGGAAATATTTCCCCAAGAAAATGGCTCCGAAGATCAGCCCCAACAAGACGGTGATCGGCGGCATCGGCGGCATCGTCGGGGGAATGCTCGGCGCGGCGATCCTGTATTTTGCGTATAACGCGGCGGTCGGAAGCTTCGATCATATGGGTTTATGGCTTCCCGTGTATCTCGTCATCGGTTTGTTTGCGGCGGCGGCAACGGAGTTTGGGGACTTGGTCGAGAGCTGCATTAAGCGTAAAGTGGATATTAAGGATATGGGCAAAATTATGCCCGGGCACGGCGGCGCGCTCGACCGTATCGACGGAACGTTGTTTGCGACGACAGTCGTGTACGTAGCGTTTACGCTCATTCACGTAATCGCGTAAAATTGAGATCGATCAATCAAAAAATATAAAACATAGTAATCCGCAGGAGGCGAAACGATGAAAACGATTTCTCTGATCGGTTCGACGGGTTCGATTGGCAGACAAGTCTGCTCGGTCGTCCGTCGGCACACGGACAAATTTCGGATACGGAGCATCGTAGCGAACGCTTCGGCGGATCTTTTTTTGCAACAGGTACGGGAGTTCCTGCCTCAATACGCCGCGCTCGCGGACGAGGAAGCGGGAAAATCCATCGCAAATCAAATCCCCGAGGGAGTGGAATTCTCGTATGGGAAACGCGCGGCAGAAGCGGCGGTAGCTTACGGCGAAGTCGCCGTGATCGCAGCGACGGGATTTGCAGGATTACGGTATAGTTTAAAAGCGATCGAATTAAACAAGGACGTTGCGCTCGCAAACAAGGAAACGCTGGTTTGTGGCGGGGAATTGGTGATGAAAAAAGTCCGAGATTTCGGAATCAACCTGATGCCTGTGGACAGCGAACATTCCGCGCTTTGGCAAGCGCTGGGCTTCCGTTTAAACGCTCCGTTCCGTCGATTGATCCTGACGGCGAGCGGCGGTCCTTTTTATTATTATACGGCGGAAGAATTGAGAAACGTAACACCCGTGTCCGCGTTGAAACATCCCACGTGGCAAATGGGCGCGAAGATCACGATTGATAGCGCGACGCTGCTAAATAAGGGCTTCGAGGTCATTGAAGCTAAATGGCTGTACGACGCGCCCCTTAGTAAGATCCACACGGTCGTTCACCCCGAAAGCATCGTGCATTCGATGGTGGAGTTCGACGACGGCGGAATTTTAGCGCAGATGAGCTATCCGACGATGGAGCTTCCCATTCAGCTCGCGCTCACGTATCCCAATCGGCTGGATTGCGACGTAAAGCCTTTGGATTTCGAGCAGCTCGGTTCGCTCCATTTCTTGCCTTTGGAAAGAAAAAAATTCCCCTGCTACGACTTAGCGCTTACGAGCGCGGAGCTCGGCGACAATTATTCCTGCGCGCTCAACGGCGCGGGCGAAGTGGCGGTACGCACGTTTTTGGAAGAACGGATATCTTTCCCGACGATTGCGAAGACTATAGAGGAAGCGCTTGATAAAACGGAGCGAATGAAAGCGGAGAATTACGAAACGCTTTTGGAAACCGATCGCCGCGCGCGCGCGATTGCGGAGGAATATATCCGCCGACAAGGGAAATAGAATAGAAGTAGAACGAAACGAGGTTAAAAGAATTTGAATCTAATAGATCTTTTGTCCTTTACGGGGACTTTAAAAACGATCGGCGGTTTTTTATTGGCAATCGTGATTTTGCTCGCGATGGTAACGATCCACGAGTTCGGGCATTACGTAGCCGGCAAAGCGCTCGGTTTTAAAATCAACGAATTTTCCGTCGGCTTCGGACCGGCGCTCTTCAAACGCCGCAGTAAAAAAACGGGCGAACTGTTTGCGCTCCGACTCGTGCCGCTCGGCGGCTATTGCGCGTTTGACGGCGAAGACGAAGTAGACGACGAAGAGGAGAAAAAACCCGATCAAGACTCTCCTTTCGAGGAGCTTCCCGAATCGCAAACCGGATCGCAAACGGAAAACGACGGAGTGGGAAAGAAAGAAGAATTCGAATACCCTCAGCCGCGAGGAGAGCGTTTCAACGATCAGCCCCCGTGGAAGCGGATTATCGTATTGATTGCAGGCGCGACGATGAACTATCTTTTGGCGGTATGCTTGATCATTTTGATGTTCGCGAGCGTAGGCCGTCCCCTGTATTCGGTGATGGAACGCCCCGCCGAAGTTCCGCCTGCGGCTACGGAATATACGCTGATAGACGAAACGCCCGTAGAGAAAGAGTTGCTTGCCGTTGGGGACGTGATTTTGAAGATCGACGGACGGAACGTATATATGATCACCGACTACATCGACGCGCTGGACGGAAAAAAAGCGGGGGAATGGGTTCCCGTTACCGTACTGCGTGGAGAAGAGAAACGAACGGTTTGGATTCAGCTAGCCAAGAATGCGGATTTTAAAAACTTATCGGATACCGAAACGCTGCTTCATTCTATGGGGATCTACGGCTTGGCGCCCACGATTGAAAGACAGGGCTTTTTCCCCACGATCGGGCACTCGTTTGGGTACTCGGTCAAGATCGGCGGCACGGTATTGCGCTCCTTGGGCGAGCTGTTGACGGGGAAGATCGGGATCAAGTCTATGGGCGGACCGGTCACGACCATTTCCGTCACGGCGGAAGCGGCGTCGAGCGGGTGGCTGTCGTTTTTAAACATCGCGGCGTTTATCGGCGTAAATTTGGCGGTGTTCAATCTACTCCCCGTTCCCGCGCTCGACGGCAGTAAAGTGATTTTCTGTCTGATCGAATGGATTCGCAAAAAACCCGTGAATCGAAAAGTGGAGTCTATGATCCATTTCATCGGAATCCTGTTCCTGTTCGGCTTTGCGATTTTAGTCGATTTACTGCATTTATTTTAAAAAAGGCTCTCTCACAACCTTCGACTGATTTTTGACGGAAAAACAACGTGAAATACTACGTATTTTGCTCAGTTACAGACCGCTGCGAGTATGCGCCTTCGCAAAATACTTGTCTTTCCCCCCGTTTTTCTCGTCAAAGCACAAACGTAAGAGGTGTTTGCTAATCAGTCGTTTGTTGTGACACAGCCTTAAAAAATAAAAATCAAAAAAGTTTCGCCTGTCAAGTAAAAATGCTTGACAGGCGTATTTTTATGAAGTATAATAGACGAGGTTGAATACAAAGAAGGGGAGGGAAACGGAGAATGAAAGACGATGTACGCTTCCTTCAGCTTTGGGATTTATACTCCCCGCTTTTAACGGCGACGCAAAGGGAGATCACCGATTTGTATTTCAATTACGATCTGTCGCTTGCGGAGATTGCGGAACAGAAAAGCGTATCTCGTCAAAGCGTATCCGATTGCTTGAACAAATGCAGAAGACAGCTGGAAAGCTATGAAGAGAAATTGCAATTTGCCAAGGCTTTGGACGAATTGACGGCGGAATATTCCGAATATATGACGCAGGTAGAGAGATTTATTGAGGACGAGCAGGAAAAATTCCCTGCGCTCCAGCGGTTGCAAGCAACTCTTCAGGGCGTCCACGCGCGGTTTGAAACGGAGCGTTCGGACGGAGTCGTCGGTAAAGTTTTTCGTGAGGAGTAAGGAGAGAGAATGGCTTTATTCGGTTCTTTATCGGAAAGATTGAATCATATATTTTCCAAGCTTACGAAAAGGGGTAAGCTGACGGAGCTTGAAATCCGTACGGCGATGCGCGAAGTACGCGTAGCGCTGTTGGAAGCGGACGTCAATTTGCGCGTAGCCAAACAATTTATTGCGGAGGTTTCGGAAAAAGCAGTCGGACAAGAGATTTTGTCGTCGCTCAACCCCGCGCAGCAGGTCATCAAGATCGTCAACGAGGAATTGATCGCGCTTATGGGCTCGAAGAACGCGAAGATCGAAGTTGCGCCTAAACTCCCCACCGTGATTATGATGTGCGGTTTACAGGGCGCAGGTAAGACGACGCTTTGCGGAAAGCTTGCGGTGCAGCTCAAAAAACAGGGCAAGCGCCCCTTGCTCGTAGCGGGGGATATTTACCGTCCGGCGGCGATTACGCAGTTGCAGGTTGTCGGCAAAAACGCGCAGGTGGAAGTGTTTGAAAAGGGAACGCAAAACCCTGTCAAAACGGCGAAACAGGCAATCGAGCACGCGCGTTCGATGAATTACGATACGGTGATTTTGGATACGGCGGGTCGTTTGCAGATCGACGATACGTTGATGAAAGAGCTGGAAAACATCAAAAAGGAGATCGACGTAACGGAAACCCTTCTCGTCGTAGACGCGATGACGGGTCAGGAAGCGGTCAACGTTGCGGATACGTTCAACCAACGCTTAGACGTCACGGGCGTGATCTTAACGAAGTTGGACGGCGATACGCGCGGCGGCGCGTGCCTTTCTATCAAAGCGGTGACGGGAAAACCCATCAAGTTCATCGGTGTCGGCGAGAAACTGACGGATTTAGAGCCGTTCTATCCCGACCGTATGGCGTCGAGAATTTTGGGTATGGGCGACGTGCTTTCGTTGATCGAAAAAGCGCAGCAGACGATCAC
Organism: Clostridia bacterium; assembly: GCA_017457225.1. Classification (GTDB taxonomy): domain Bacteria; phylum Bacillota; class Clostridia; order Christensenellales; family Borkfalkiaceae; genus Scatosoma. Next base: position 35,258 of record JAFTHW010000012.1, read on the forward strand.
GGAAGAAGATGCGAAAAAGATGCAGCAAAAAATGATGGCGAATTCTTTCACGCTCAGCGATTATCTCGAACAGTTCAAAATGATGAAGAAAATGGGCGGCGCGTCCGCGATGCTTTCGATGCTCCCGGGGGCGGGAAAGCTCAAAGTAAACGAAGCCGATCTCGACGAGAAGAAAATGGAGCGTACGAAAGCGATCATCTTATCGATGACGCAGGCTGAGCGTGACAATCCGTCGATTATCGACAGCAAGAGAAAACGCCGAATAGCGGCGGGCTCGGGTACGACGGTACAAGAAGTAAACGGGCTTTTGAAACAGTTTGAACAGACCAAGATGCTGATGAAACAGCTCAAGGGCAATCGTGGCAAATTCCGCTTGCCGTTCTAATGGCGGAAAAAAGTGAAACAATCGGCGAAAGCCGTTTGAAATAAGGAAAAAATTTTAAGATACTTTGGAGGTATTATTATGGTTAAAATGAGACTTTTCAGAATGGGCGACAAGAGAAACCCTATCTACCGTGTCGTTGTTGTTGACAGCAGAAAGGCTGCGACGGGCGAATACATCGAATGTGTTGGTCACTACAGACCCACCTGCGAACCCGTAGAACTTACGATCGACGTAGAAAAGGCGAAGAGCTGGCTTGCAAAAGGCGTTCAGCCCACGGAAACGGTTAGAAGCTTGTTGATCAAGACGGGCGCAATGGAGAAGCCCACGAAGCTTAGCCCTTCCAAGACCAAAGGCAAGAAGTCGGATAAATAAGAATGAATGTCTACGCTTAAAACGAGCTTTACCACACGGTCGAGCGGGTTTGGCGTACGGTTTTTTATAAAACCGCGTGAAGATAAGGAGACGAATATGTTAGAATTGATTAAATACATCGTCGGACAATTCGCGGAGGACAAAGAGAACGTCGAGTACGACGTAAAAGAAAAAGATCGCGTAATCGAGGTAACGGTGACGCTTTCTCCCTCCGATATGGGCAAAGTCATCGGAAAGCAAGGTAAAATCGCGAAAGCGATGCGTACCATCGTCCGCGCGGCAACGCCTTCCGACAGTAAGAAATACGTGATCGAGATCCGTGAAAGAGGCGGCGACGTCGTAGACAGCGGCGATGGTTGCGAATCGGACGCAGACTAATCACGTGATCCCTAAGGCAACTGCCTTTTAAAAGACGAAAAAGGCTTTCCAATTTGAAAGCCTTTTTGTAATTCATAGAAAACGATATGGGCAGGTATGCAAACACCTGCGTTTTGGCGTTTAAAATGAGGAGTAGCTATGGAGAGATTGATCATCGGCGAAGTATTAAAACCGCAGGGCATACGAGGGGAGTTAAAGGTAAAAACGTTTACCGATTCCCCGTCGGACGTAAAATCATTCGGCACGGTGTATATCGAGGACAAATCCTATAAAATTTTATCTTTCCGCGTTGGAGCGGACGGAGCTGCATATTTAGGACTTCGTGGGATTCCCGATCGAAACGCGGCGGAGCTTTTCCGCGGCAAAAAGATCGAGGGCGCAAGAGAAGACGCTCCGCCTTTGGAAGAGGGTCAATACTATATTGTCGATATTCTCGGGCTTTCGTGTGAAACGGAAGAGGGGGAATTTTTAGGTACGGTGACGGACGTAAAAAATCTTTCTTCGGACGTTTACACCATAGAAAAAGCGGGAAAGAACATTCTCTTCCCCGCAGTGAAAGGCGTTGTCAAAAAGGTCGATATCGAGAATAAAAAACTCATCGTCGACAAGTCGGTTTTCGACGAAATCGCCGTTTATTGATCGTTTTTCTTCGGTTGCATTTGTTTTACGAGCTTTGCAAGGACTCCCGTTTTGGCAAGCGCGACGAGCGCAATGGTTGCGATCAACGCGTCGAGGGGCACGTACACGCATTGATAAATCAGCGAGTACGTGAACGCATTTCCCATCGCCCAATTAGGCAAACTCACCCATACGGCGTCCTGTAAAAAGAAAATCATTCCTGAAAGCAGATGGGAAACGAATCTTGCGGAAAATACGCAAACGCAGCCCAAAACAACGGGCAGAGCAGATTTTTCTTTCCGCTTCATTTTCCCGAAAAACCCCATCAATCCAATCCCTGCAAACGCAAGCAAATAATCCAAAATGAAGGTAGCAGGTGTGAGAATATAGGGGGATTCGATAAAATTGAGAAGCCCGTGAATGAGCCCTACGATCACGCCGTCGAGCGGTCCGTACACGTAAGCGTATAAAAGCACGGGCGCAAACGAAGCGAGCGTCACCGAACCGCCGTATTGTACGGGTTTGACTTTAATGAGCGCGAGCGCGAACGACATTCCGACGGCAACGCCGGCAAACGCGAGCCGTTTGGCGTCGAATTTCCGTTTGTTGAAAAATCCGACGAGCGCAACGAGCGCGAGCAGTACGACGACTGCGCCAACGGAGATCCATTTGACGGTATTCGTGGCTTTTTCGCTGACTTCTAGCAGGGAATAGAGAAACATAAAAAACCTCCTTTTTCCGTCGTTTGCGTTTTTCAAAAACGGTTTTCCGTAAAAAAACACCCACCGCAGTTTTTTGCGTGGGTAAGGAAAGCTCGTTTTATTCCGAAAACGTAAAAAAGCAGCGTTCACGGAAAAACGGTGATCAGTCTCTCGCTCAAGTATTACCTTGCCGATTCCAATGGTATAATCTCAGCCTTTTTCAAGGCACCCACGACGGATTTGTTAAATTTTGTATTTATAGTATAAACGCAAACGTCGCGTTTGTCAACTGTTTTGAGTAAAAAACCGAGTGAAAAAAGAAAAAAAGGGGAATAAGAAATGCGATACGATTTTTACGCGTATATGGACAGAATGAAATACATCAAGCGTTGGCAGCTGATGCGCTCTGTGCGGGAAGAGAACATTATGGAACATTCCCACAGCGTAGCGATGCTTTCGCACGCGCTTGCGGTGATTCACAACGAAGTCTACGGCGGCAAAGCGGACGTTTTGAAGACGGTTTTGTATGCGCTGTATCACGAAACGAGCGAAGTCATGACAGGGGATCTTCCCACGCCCATCAAATATTACAATCACAGCATTCAAGGCGCGTATAAAGAATTGGAGAAAAGCGCTTGCGAGAAAATGGTGAAAACGTTGCCTTCTCCGCTCAAAGAGGAGCTTGCTCCGTACTTGATCGCGGACGAGGAGAGTGTGGAATACAAGCTTGTCAAGGCTGCGGACAGATTATCGGCGTATATCAAATGCTTGGAAGAATTGCGCTCGGGAAACAAGGAGTTTGCCAAGGCGCAAAAGAGCATCGAAAAGGATCTTCGTTCCCGCAAAATGCCCGAGATTGATTACTTTTTCGAGTATTTCATTCCCTCCTTCCAGCTCACGCTCGACGAATTAGAGGGAATGTAAAGAAACTGAATTATCACGCAATTTTCAACAAACGATAAAAAACCCAACGAAAAAGTTGCGTATAATAAATTGGATAGACAAAGCGGTGAAAGACCGCCGATCGGGAGTTAAACAAGAAACTCCCAAGGAGAAAAAGAATGAAAAAAATCTTCAAAAATATTCTTGCATTGTCTTGCGCGGGAGTGATGGTATTCGGGCTTAGCTCGTGTTTTCAAGAAGAGCAGAAGTCGCTCACAGCCTACGAACTTGCGGTGGAGAACGGATTCCAAGGCACGGAAAAGGAATGGCTTGCCTCTTTGAAAGGCTCGGACGGTGACGACGGCAAAGACGCGGATATGCAGGAGATTTACGAAGCGGCGAAAGCGAACGGTTTTACGGGTACGTTTTTGGACTTTTTGAAGGAATATTTTTCCGTTGAAGTGAGCGAAGGGAACGACACGAAAACGATTGCAAAAAATATGATGTCGGTCGTGAGCGTATATTGCGGTTTTACCAAAACGACGAAAATCAGCGGCGGGTATTGGGGCACTACGCAAAACAAAACGGAAACGTACAGTTCGGCAGGCAGCGGCGTAATCATCGATTTGGACAAAACGAACGGCAACGCGTTGATCGTGACGAATTACCACGTAATCTACGATAAGAATAGCGACGCGTCGGACGGGATTTCGGATGAAATTTATTTGTATATGCACGGGGCATTGAATATGTTTTCCACAGCGGACGGTAAAGACGAAACGGGCGAGTTTATGAAAGCGACGTTCGTCGGCGGCGCGATGGATTACGATATAGCGGTGCTTTCCGTTTCGGGACAGACCGAGCGTTTAGCGCAGGCGGAAGAAGCGGCGATCGGGAATTCGGACGATCTTTTGATCGGGGAAAAAGTATTTGCGATCGGCAACCCCGAAGGCGCGGGAATTTCGGTCACGAGCGGTATCGTATCCGTGGATTCGGAATATATCACGATGTCGGCGTCGGACAATTCCGCCCGTACGGTACAATACCGAGTCATTCGTACGGACGCGCCCATCAACCACGGCAACTCGGGCGGCGCGTTATTCAACGCTTCGGGGAAACTTATTGGGATCACCAATGCGAAGAATGCAGATGACGAAGTGGATAATATCGGTTACGCTTTGCCCATTGCGCAAGTCCAATGCATCACCGAAAATATTTTAGAAAACGGTAGCTACGCAATGCGCGCGATGCTCGGGGTAGAAGTCACGCTCAGCGACTCCACGGCGATTATTGACGAACACGGAAAGATGGTCGTTACCGAAAAATTCTACGTTTCCAAAGCGGCTTCGTCCGATTCGGACGCGTCGTACAACAAACTCCAGTTCGGCGACGAATTCATTTCGTTCACGAAAGACGGCGTGACGACGCAGCTCACCCGTCGCTACCAGCTCAACGATCTGCTTCTGACGGTTCGCAAAGGGGACGAGATCAAGATCAAGGTTTTGCGCGGCAAAGAGGAAGTGGACGTAACCATTCTTTACGATCAGGATTCGTATTTCGTAAAATACGCTTAAAACTGTTAAGAGAGCCTTTTGAGGAAGAATAAATAGAAACGGTTCTTTTCAGATGGAAAACGCGTTCCGCGCTTTGGACGCGTTTTTCTTTTCAGCAAATGGAAGTAAAGACGGGAAAACTCTTTTTTCGGTGCTTGACAAACGCTCCGTTTTATAGTATACTGAAAAGGAAAGAATAGCGGGCGGGCAACAGCCTTTGCGAAAGGATAGGAGCGAAAGATGAAGACGGAAGAATTGATGTCGATATGGATGGCGGAATCCAAGGAATCGGAGTGGTTACAACAGGCGAAACAATCCATTCCCTTAGGGGTAGACGTGACGAAAAACGTCGTTTATTCCCAAAAGAACGAGAAACCGTTCAACGTTCGTCACACTTGCGTAACGGGCAACGGCCGTAGCGCGTTTTTACGTCGATTGATTATGACGACGTCCTATCTTTATAAAAAGAACGAAGCCTGCTTTTTTATCCTTTCCACCAAGCCCGAATACGGCGAACTGTTAAAGCTCCAAGGCGCGGACGTGACCGTTCCCTACCTCCGCTCGAAAGAAGATTTGGACGAGGGACTTTCCTGTTTAAAAGAAATGATCCGTATGCGCGCTTACGGGGAGGGGTATCCCCATTTATTCCTCGTGCTGGACGGGCTCGAAGATCTGCAAGGCTGTAATAAAAACGGCGATTTGGAAGAATACCGTAACTTTTTGGAACAAGTCGCCAGAAGAACGGACGTGGACGTGTTTACGGGAGTGGATTTACTCAGGAGCATTTTCAGTGGCTATCCCGGCGCGTTCGTGGGAATCGGGAACAGCCTCGTGACGACGCGCGGCGAGGGGAAAGCGGATTTAACGTACGTGAACGACGATTCCTCTATGACGTTGCCGACGGTGTTAGAATATCCCGACGCGCCGTCTTTGACGGAGTCCATTATCTATTTCAATTCTTTATCCTCGGAGAAATAACACTTCGGAATCTATGAACGTTTTAAAAGATTTTCCATTTCATCAAATACCTGCCCCCCTGCTTCAATGGTACGGGGTGCATAAACGCAGCTTGCCTTGGCGGGAGAATCCTTCCCCGTACAAGGTATGGGTGTCCGAGATTATGCTCCAACAAACGCGCGTAGAAGCGGTAAAAGAATACTACGCAAGATTTCTTTTAGAGCTTCCGACGGTGGAGGATTTAGCGGCGTGTGAGGAAGAACGGCTTTTAAAACTTTGGGAGGGCTTGGGCTATTACAGTCGGGTTCGGAATATGCAGAAAGCGGCGAAAATACTCGTGAGCGAGTACGGCGGCGAATTTCCCAAAGACGTGCGGGAGTTGCAATCCCTGCCCGGGATCGGAAGATACACCTCGGGCGCGATCGCTTCCATCGCATTCGGGCTTCCCGTGGCGGCGGTGGACGGAAACGTATTCCGCGTGGCTTCGCGTTTGGAAGAAAACCCCACGTTCATCTCCGATCCCAAGTATAGAAACTATTTGGAAGAAAAACTTTCGGCGATATATCCCGAATCGGGAACGGCTTGTTCGGAGTTCACGCAAAGTTTATTCGAGTTGGGAGCGCTCGTATGCAAACCCCTCCGTCCCGAATGCGAGCGTTGTCCGCTAAAAGACCTTTGTCGGGCGTACGAGCACGGTACGCAGACTTTGTTTCCGAAAACCGCGCCGAAAAAAGAAAAGCGTATAGAAGAGCTGTACGTATTTTTGATCGAAACGGACGAGGGATTTTGTATCCGCCGCAGAGAGCAGGGCGTTTTAAAGGGAATGAACGAGTTCCCCTCGCATATCATCGTAGACGGCGAGAGCGCCGAGCAGGTCTTACACGAGTGGGGCGTGTACGGATTCACCGAGATAAAGAGGGAGTATTATACGCATACGTTCACGCATATCCATTGGAAAATGGCGTGCGTATGGGTACGCGCGGACGGAGCGCCGTTCGACGCGTATTCGCTGGCGGAGATTGAGGAGAATATTTCTCTTCCGACGGCGTTCAGACAATGTATCAAGACGCTGCAAAAGCGTTAAAAACGGACGAAAACACGAGGAGAAAACAGATGAAAGTATTGTTAGTAAACGGCAGTTTGCACGAAAAAGGCTGTACGTACACCGCGCTTTGCGAGGTGGAGAAAGCGTTGCAGGCAAACGGAGTAGAAACGGAGATCTATTGGATCGGACAAAACGCAGTCAACGGCTGTAAGGGCTGTTGGGCGTGCAAAAAGACGGGAAAATGCGTGATCGACGACGGCGTGAACGAATTTGTAGAAAAGGCGGCGGAGTTCGACGGTTACGTATTCGGCTCTCCCGTATATTACGCTTCGGCGGCGGGAGCTTTGATCAGCTTTATGGACAGAGTCTTTTACAGCGGCGGCAAGAAGTTATCATATAAGCCTGCGGCGGCGGTCGTAAGTTGTCGGCGCGCAGGCGCAAGCACGACGTTTGACGTGATCAATAAATATTTTACGATCAACAATATGCCGATCGTGGGCTCGAATTATTGGAACGAAGTCCACGGCAACAAAGCGGAAGAAGTATTGCAAGACGAAGAGGGCTTGCAAACGATGCGGATCTTGGGGAATAATATGGCTTGGCTTCTCAAGTGCATCGAACTTGGCAAGGAAGCGGGCGTAGCGCCGCTCAAAGAACGTAAAATTATGACGAATTTTATCCGTTGATTACATTTTTTGAGAAGAACGGATATACTGATAGCAGGAAATATACTTATAGCGGAGGGGAATTATGGACGCTAAAAACGTAGGTAGAAGAAAGATCGTTTCCGTCATCGGGAACAAAGCCATTGAAAAGGACGGTATTCGTTATAAGCTCGCGTTTGCGCTCGGGAAAGCGTTGATCGACAACGGTTATAGGGTACAATCGGGCGGCGGAAAAGGAGTGATGGCAGCCGTTATGGCAGGCGCTCGCGCGTCCGAGCATTATCGAGAGGGAGATACGATCGCGATCATTCCCTCATTTGATAGTGAGCACGCGAACGAGTACGCGGACGTAGTCATTCCGACGGGTTTGGACGTTATGCGTAACGCGCTGGTGGCGAACGCCTACGCCGTGATCGGAGTCGGCGGCGGCGCGGGAACGTTGTGCGAGTACGCTTTTTCGTGGACGTTCAACCGCTTGGTGATCGCATTTGAAAATTCGGGCGGTTGGAGCGCAAAACTTGCGAATACGCGTTTAGACGACACCGTTCGTTACGCGGATATTCCCGAGGATAAAGTCTACGGCGTTACGACGGTAGAGGATGCAATTAAGATCCTCAACGAGAATATCGACCGTTACGTAACCCGCCACGAACCCATTAGAATCTAAGGAAAATAGCAAAAACAGCAAAAAGCCGCCCCTCGCCATCGGCGAGGGGCGGCTTTTTGCATTTTTTTTATACGAAAGGATGTTCGGCGCGAATCACGCAGAAATAATTGGGATTTTGCGCGCGGATATTATGCTCGACCGCTTTCGCCGCGTCCTCCGTCGGCATTTTACAATCGTTAGGGATCAACAGATCGAAAATCAGATTGATATGCTTTTCTCCCACCGTCATACGGAAATCGTGAATGGTAAACTTGGGATGTACTTCCTGCGCGCAGGACAAGGCGAACGCGCGTAACTCGTTGACCCGCTCGTCGTTTACGACGATGGGATCGAGGTGCACGGTGACAATGCAGCCGAACTCTTCGTTCATATCCCGCTCCAACTTATCCACTTCCTCGTGCGCAAGATTGATGTCCGAATCGGACGGAACTTCGGCGTGGAAGGAAACGATCTGTCTACCGGGACCGTAATCGTGTACCATAACGTCGTGGATTCCGACGATCTGCGTATAATTTTCGCAGAATTTATAAATATTTTTAATAAATTCAGGATCGGGCGGAGAGCCGAGAAGCAGATCAATGGTATCTTTCGCTGCTTTCACGCCCGTGTAGAGAATGAACGCCGCGACGAGGATTCCCGCCCAGCCGTCGATGGCAACGCCAAAATATTTCGCGATGATCGAAGAAACGAGTACGAGCGTCGTCGCCACGCAATCGGACAAGCTGTCCGCCGCTTGAGCTCGCAGGGCAGAGGATTGAATGGTCTTTCCGATTTTCCGATAGAAGAGAAAGAGCCAGAATTTTACGAGAATCGCCGCGCCGAGAATCCACAAAGTCACGTTCCCGACGTGGGGGACTTTGGAATCCATAATCTTTTCAATGGACGATTTAAACAGCTCGAATCCGACGAGGATAATGAGCATATCGACGATAAAGCCGCAGACGTATTCGATCCTGCCGTGCCCTAACGGGTGTTCCTTGTCGACGGGTTTGCTAGCCAATCGGAATCCGATCAACGTCACGACGGCGGAGCCCGCGTCGGAGATGTTGTTGAACGCGTCGGCAATGATGGCGACGGACGCCGCCAAAATACCTATCGTGAGTTTCCCCGCAAACAGCAAAACGTTGCATAAAATACCCGTAACGCCGGCGAGAGTCGCAAATTTTCCGCGAGTTTTCAAATCGGTCGGATCGTTATGTTTTCCGATAAAGATGCGAATGAGAAAGTTGGTCATATTCGACTCCTTACAAAGAATATAGAGGGAAAGAAAAAACCGACGTACGGTCGGTCTTTCTTTCGTTTAACATATCAATATGCTAATTAAGAATTAGAATTCTCTTGATTTTCGTCCTGTTGTTGCGCGATGCGGTTTGCTTTCCATTCGTCTACTTTTGCGATCGCGTACTTGGTCAACGAAACGGCAAGAATGATCAGTCCGATTACCACGAAAATAGCAAGCAAGCCTTGCCACAAGAAATTCAACGCGGGTTTCAAAACTTCCCAATTCATAGGGTCTAAGTTATCAAATGCAGCCAATAAAAAATTCAACATAACGTCATCTCCTTATACGCAGAAGGGACCGATGATCCCGATAATCAAGCCGCCGACGATAGCCGAAGCGATCTGCCCCGAAACGTTTGCGCCGACTGCGTGCATCAACAAGTGGTTAGACGGATCTTCTTTCGTACCCATTTTTGCAACGACGCGCGATGCCATGGGGAATGCGGAAATACCCGCCGCGCCCAACATAGGATTGATTTTTTCCTTGCTGAACAAGTTAATGAGTTTCGCGCACATAACGCCGCCGACCGTATCGAATACGAATGCGAAAAGCCCCAAAGCCATAATGATCAACGTTTCCAGCGAAAGGAAAGCTTCGGCTTGCATTTGGAAAGAAATGGTGATGCCGAGAAGCAACGTAATGATGTTGGAGAACGTCGTTTGCGCCGTTTCGGACAAAGATTTCAAAACCCCGCATTCACGCAGCAAGTTACCGAACATCAACATACCCACAAGGGACAACGAATCGGGAGCAATCAAGCCCGAAACGATGGTAACGATGACAGGGAAGAGGATACGCATCAACGTAGGAATTTGTTTCGCGTTGTATTTCATGCGAATCAAACGTTCCTTTTTCGTCGTACACATTTTGATAACGGCGGGCTGTACGATGGGTACGAGAGCCATATACGAATAAGCAACGACCATAATCGGGCCGACGTATTTAGATGCGAGTTGAATAGCAACCAAGATCGCCGTAGGACCGTCCGCCGCGCCGATGATACCGATCGAAGCCGCGTCGTTGAGGGGGAAACCGATCATCGCCGCAAGGATAATCGTGACAAAGATACCCAGCTGCGCCGCGCCACCCAAAATAAAGAGTTTGGGATTGGTGAGCAAAGGTCCGAAGTCGATCATCGCGCCGATACCGATGAATAGGAGCAAAGGCATTGCTTCGCTGGCTTCAATCCCCACTTTAAACAAGGACGTGATAATACCGAGATGTTCGCCGTCAGCGCCGCTTCCGATCACGGGCGAGAGGGGCAAATTGACGAGAATTGCGCCAAAGCCCATAGGCAAAAGCAGAGCGGGTTCCATATCTTTCTTAATCGCAAGATAGATAAGCAAACCGCCAATCAGCCACATAACGGCTTGTTGCCAAGTAAGGGCTTGGAAACCCTCCAAGAGAAAGTCTATAAAAACCTCCATAAGTATAACGATTACGCCTGCGTAGGGGCGCGAACATTAAATATTATAAAATAAACGATAAAGGATGTCAAGTCAAAATGCAAAAAAGGAGTATAAAAAGCGAAAGAAAAATGAAAAAATCCAAAAAACGGAGTAAAAACGCTTGCAAAAAGGGAATAAATCGTATATAATGTTCAATGACTTCGAGCGTTCCGCTGCCTTTTTGGGCGCGATGAGGAATCGTGCAGCGGGTTATGAACGTTTCGTAAATAACGGAGGTAAGAGTCTGAAATGAAAGGATTGATTGAAGCGATCAACGCTGAGAACATGAAAACCGAAGTTCCTGCATTCGAAGTAGGCGACACGATTAAGGTCGGCTATAAAATTATCGAAGGCGGCAAGGAAAGAGTTCAGAACTTCGAAGGTGTGGTTATTGCGAAGAAAAACGGCGGAATTTCCGAAACGTTCACTGTTCGTCACATCTCTTACGGCGTAGGCGTAGAGAAAACGTATCCTCTTCACTCCCCGAAAATTGCATCTATCAAGGTTGTAAGAAAGGGTAAAGTTAGAAGAGCGAAACTTTACTATTTGCGCGGCTTGACCGGTAAGGCAGCGAAAGTTAAAGAAAAGATCTAACTTGCAAAAGGAAAACAAAAGAGAAATAAGTTCACCCAAAGTCAACGGTGGACTTATTTTTTTTGCGGAAAGCCGTGCAATTCGTTTTACTTTTTTTTTCATTTAGAGTACAATGTATATGGTCATACCATATATAAGGAAGCAAAAAGGGAAATTATGAAAAAATTCTCATTTTACACCAAAGCGTTTTTGATTCTTCTTGCGTCGTTTTTCCTCATCGGATTATCGACGCTCGGGAACGTCAGAAATACGGGGAAGAGTGTTGAGTACACCGCGTACGAACACGTGACGTATCAAATGTCGCTAAAAAGTGGGGAAACTCTCTCTTCGGTCTACGTCAATCTCGGCTCTATGTACGTGGAGCTAGGCGACGAATTTCCGATCGGCGTAGGTGTGCAGTACACGACGTCCGCCTCCTTGCTCTCGGGGGCGAGTTGGGCTTATTTCGGCTCGCACGTCGAAGTGGGAAATATCTACGCGGACAAATCCCTCGCAGGGGTAAACTATAATTGGCTGTGCCTTGGCAAAGGCTTGAACGTAACGGGGGTGCGCCGCATTCGTTTTGCGGCAACGGTCGATCTTCAACTCAACGAAATCGTCTGTTTGAATCAAGACGGCGAACGTATCGAGTTGATGCCCAGCAGTTATAACGATTCCGATTATTCCCTGCAAGAAGCGCTCAAAGGCATCGACGCGCAAAAGTCGTTTAAAAGCGCGAGCGGCGGTTATTATACCTTTACGCAAGACGAAGCGCGGTATATGACGGCGATCGACACGATCCTTGGCGGCAAGACAACTTACGAAAATCGTGACTATCATTTAGCGGAAGATTACAACCACTTGGCGACGGTACTGCTGTTGCCAAGCGTGGCGGTATTCGGCGATAGCGTATTCGCCCTGCGACTTGCGCCGTTTTTGGCAACTTGCGCGTTGTTGGTATTTGCCTATCTACTCCTTTGCGAGCTCACGGGCAAGCCAAAATACGCGTTCGCGTTTTCCGTCGCGTTTTTCCTGTTTGCAATGATGATCACGCCCAGCCGTTTGGGAACGCCCAACGCTACGGTGGCGAGCGCGCTTGTTGGCAGTGTGTACTTTATGTATAAATTCTTCAAATACGGCATTTCGTCCAAGAGAATTTTAAAAGACGGAGTCAATATCTTATACGCAGGGATTTTTTCCGCATTCGCCTTGGCGATGAATACGTTGTCGATTATTCCCGTGGTCGGGATTCTGACGTTCTTCGGTTTCGGAATTCATAGACAAAACAAAGCGAACGCGCGGGAAAGAGAAGAAGCGCAAGAAGAGCGCGACGATGGGGAAACAAAGACGAAAACCCTTGCAAAGCTGAACGCTATACACTCGTATCAAACGCGCGTGGCGTACGGACTTGCAATCATTGGCTTTTTGGCAGCAACGATCCTGTTGCTTTCGGTAGGTGCGGGCGTATGCTATACGGCAAGCCTGAAAGCGTACGGCGCGGATTTCGGATTTTTCCGCTCCGTTTGGCAGGGGATCAAAAATTCGGCGGATTTCTCCAAAGAAATTTTGAGCATACGCTTCGTTTTTAAAGGTTATTTCGGTTAAAGGAGTAAGGCTATGATCGCAAAATCGCAAAGTTACGCCCTTGCGGGATTGGAGGGAGTCCTCGTCACGGTAGAAGCGGACGTTTCCAAAGGGCTTCCCTCGTACGAGATGGTGGGGTTACCCGACACGGCGGTAAAAGAATCCAAAGAACGGGTAAGAAGCGCCATCAAGAACAGCGCCTTAGAATTTCCCGCGCATAAAGTAACGGTCAACTTCGCGCCCGCGTACGTGAAAAAGGAAGGCTCGTCGTTCGACTTGCCCGTGGCGATCAGCTTGTTGCTCGCATACGGAGTTTTAGAAGCGGACGTAAACGGATATATTTTTTTAGGGGAGTTAGCGCTCAACGGCGATCTTCGCCCCGTAACGGGAGTATTGCCCTCGTTGATTTCCGCCCGCGATAAAGGGTTTCGGAAATTCATCGTTCCCGAGGGGAACGGAAACGAAGCGGGATATATCCACGGTGTAGAAGTATTCGCGGCGAAAAATCTTCGCGAAGTCGTGGATCATCTTTCGGGCGTAGCCCCCTTATCGGCGGTGGAAGTTTCTCCGTTCACGCTCCAGAGCGAAAAGGGAAAAACGTCTTACGATCTGTCTTTTGTGAAAGGTCAGCCGATTGCAAAACGAGCGTTGGAAGTAGCGGTAGCAGGCGGACACAACGTCCTGTTTGTAGGCCCACCCGGCAGCGGTAAAACGATGCTTGCGCGATCGTTGCCCTCCGTGCTTCCCGATATGTCGTTCGAGGAAGCGTTGGAGATCACGAAAATCCATTCGGTAGCGGGCACGTTGGGCGAGGACGGAATCGTTACCGAGCGTCCGTTCCGCAGTCCCCATCATACGGCAACGACCGTTTCCCTTTGCGGCGGCGGCAACAAGACAGTACACCCGGGCGAAATCAGTTTGGCGCACGGGGGAGTACTCTTTTTGGACGAATTGCCCGAGTATAAGCGCTCGTCGCTCGAAGCGCTCCGTCAGCCTTTAGAGGACGGAATCATTACCATTTCGAGGGCAGGCGGTACGGTGACGTACCCTGCTTCGTTTATGCTCTGCGCGAGTATGAATCCCTGCCCCTGCGGACATTACGGCAGCAAGAAACGTCGTTGTACGTGTACGCCCAACGACATTCGCCGTTACAGAGCCCGCATTTCCGGCCCTTTGCTCGATCGAATCGACATTCAGGTGGAAGTGGACGGAGTCGCTTATGAAGACCTTGTTTCCGAAACGGTGGAAGAAAGCAGCGCGGAAGTCAAAAAACGCGCGGACAAAGCGAGATCCATTCAAAGAGAACGCTTTGAGGGGAGCGGCGTTACGACGAATGCGGAAATGGGCGAGAAGGAATCGAGAGTCTATTGCAAACTCTCTCCCGAATGTGAGGAAGTGCTCAAAGAAGCGTTCGATCGGTTGCATTTATCCGCGCGCGCCCGTTCGCGTATTTTAAAAGTTGCGCGTACGATCGCAGATCTGGACTTATCCGAAAATATTCAACCCGAACATTTATACGAAGCGGTTTCCTATCGTACATACGGCGCGGAACTTTCCGAGTTAGATTAACGGAGGCGTGTATGGCGGCAGGGATCTTTGCGATTTATCTCGTAGTGATGTCCGTCGCCACGTACGTGGTCTATGCGTCGGACAAACAAAGGGCGAAAAGAGGGGAAAGGCGCGTGCCCGAAAAAGTCCTTTTATCCCTCTCCTTTTTCGGAGGAGCAATCGGCGGCTATTGGGCGATGCGGCGCGTTCGGCACAAAACGAAGAAGTGGTATTTCCACGCCCTGCATATTTTTTCAATTCTTTGGCAGGCGGCGGCGCTCGTCTGGCTCATCCTTACTTTTTAACGGAGTACTATGCGTTTAGATTCTATACTGAGCAAACGGAATATTGTGGAGATCTCGCAAGGCGAAGAAAGGTATCCCAAGGAATGGGACTCTCTTCCCGATGCGCCCAAGACGGTCTACGCGATCGGGGATACGACTCTGTTCAGGGAACGGAAATTCACGGTCGTAGGCTCTCGGCGGACGCCGACGCAGGCGTTGAAGCTGGGCAGTCAAATCTGCGCGGAGATTTGCGGCTCGTTTACTTTGGTAACGGGCACGGCGGACGGCGGCGACGGAGCGGCGATCGAGGGCGCTCTTTTCGCAGGCGGAAAAGTGATCTGCGTGTTGGCAGGCGGCTTTTCGGCGATTCCGCAGGGAAATATAGCGATTTTGGAAAAAGTGGCGCAAAACGGACTTCTTCTCTCTCCCCATGCTTACGACACGCCCGTGCGTTCGTTTTCATACGAATACCGCAACAAATTGCTTGCGGCGCTTGGCGAGGGAACGCTTGTTTTGGGCGCGGCAGAAAAGAGCGGCGCGCTCATCACGGCGAAGTACGCTTTGCAGTTCAAACGCCCTGTGTTCGCGTTGCCGTATTTCCCCGGCGTATCGGCAGGGGCAGGCTGTAACGCTTTGCTCAAAAAAGGCGGCGTTTTGACGGAAAATTCGTTTGACATTTTGAACGCGTTTGGTATAAACTGTATAGAGAAAAAACGGGAAGTCGTTTTAACGGAGTCTGAGAGAACGCTTTTGGACTTTTTGAAAGACCGTTCGGAGTCCCACGCCGTCGAGCTTTCCCAAGCGACGGGGATTCCCGTATTCAAGCTCCGCGCGATTCTTTCGGCGATGGAAGTAAAAGGCGTGATCGTGAGCTTGGGCGGAAACCGTTACGCGCCCTTATAACGGGCGAAAAAACAAAAAATTTAGTAGAAAAATCAAAAAGGAAGTTGTAATGGATTTAATCATCGTAGAGTCGCCTTCCAAGGCGAAGACCATCTCCAAATACCTCAAAGGCAAATTCCGCGTGGACGCTTCGGCGGGACATATTCGCGATTTACCCGTGCATACGCTCGGCGTAGACATACACAACAATTTCGAGCCGAAGTACGTCAACTCCGAGGGCAAGGAAGACGTGATCAGACGTTTGATAGACGCGACGAAAAAAGCCGATCGCGTTTATCTGGCAACCGACCCCGACCGAGAGGGGGAAGCGATCGCTTGGCACTTGCAGACGGTACTTGGATTGGACGAGAGTGGGGAAAACCGTATCGAATTCAACGAAGTTTCCCAACGCGCGATCGAAGCGGCGCTGAAAACTCCCCGTCAGATCAACTACGGACTCGTAGACGCGCAGCAAGCCCGCCGCGTATTGGACAGATTGGTGGGTTACAAACTCTCTACGCTGTTGAATCATAAAATCGAAGACAAATCGGGCAACGGCAAACGCACGTTGTCGGGCGGCAGAGTGCAATCGGTTGCGCTCCGCCTGATCGTGGAAAGAGAGCGCGAGATCACGTCGTTCAAACCGCAAGAATATTGGAATTTAACGGCGGAATTGCAAGATCTTCCCAAGCAATACGCACCTTTCAAATCTTTACTCGAAAAGAAAGGAACGAAGAAATACAAACCCTCGTCCGCGGAGGAAACCGCGCAAGTGCTTTCCCAGTTGCAACAAGGCAAGTTCGTCGTTTCTAAGGTAAAAAAGACGGTGGCGAAGTCACACGCGCCCGCGCCGTTCACGACCAGCTCGTTACAGCAGGACGCTTCGACGAAGCTCGGCTATTCTTCCCCCGAAACGATGTCGCTCGCGCAGCATTTGTACGAGGGTATCGAAACGGAGAGCGGGGATCATATCGCGTTCATTACGTATATGCGTACCGACTCCGTCCGCGTTTCCAAAGAAGCGCAGGCAAAGGCGCTCGATAAAATTCGCGAGGTATACGGTCCTCAATACGCGCCCGAAAAGCCCAACTATTACGCGTCGAAAAAGGGCGCGCAGGACGCGCACGAAGCCATTCGTCCCATCGATATGGATATGACTCCCGATCGGGCGAAAAAACTGCTTGATAAGAAACACTACGCGCTTTATAAATTGGTGTATGAGCGTTTCCTCGCTTCGCAGATGGCGGAGGCGAAATATAACAGTATGCAAATGGAGATCGACAACAGCGGCTACGTATTCAAGGCGAGCGGCAAAGTGCTGTTGTTCGCAGGTTTCACGGCGGTCTATCAAGACGCGAGCGCGAAAAAAGACGACGAAGACGAGATCAGTTCGGGAAAACTGTTGCCCGACTTAAACGAAGGGGACGTACTTTCTTTGGTTACGATGCAAAAGGAGCAAAAGTTCACCAAACCGCCCCTTCGCTATACGGACGCGTCCCTCGTGAAAACGATGGAAGAAAAGGGGATCGGCAGACCGTCCACGTACGCGACAATCATCTCCAAACTGATGCAAAAATACGTCAAAAAAGACGGAAAATATATGGTTCCCACGGCCATTGCGTACGACGTAGTGGATATGCTGGTGAAATGCTTTCTGGACATTATGGACGTAGGCTTCACGGCGGGAATGGAAACCAAACTCGACGACATCGAAGAAGGGGACGTGGATTGGCGTAGAGTGATCGGGGATTTCTATCCCGGATTCGAGCTCAACATTCGCAAAGCGGCGACCTACGGCGACGAACAAACGCAGGAAGTCTGCGGAAAATGCGGACACTTTATGCTCCGCAGAGTGGGGAAATTCGGGAAATATCTGGCTTGCTCCAATTATCCCGAATGCCGCAACATCATCAGCGAGGGGAAAGAAGAGATCTCTTCGATCCGTTGCCCGAAGTGCAATCAAAATATGGTAGTCAAGAGTGGTAAATTCGGTCGGTTCTTGGCTTGTCCCGGCTATCCTGAATGTCGTTCTACGATGTCGATGCCCTCGGATGAAGAGCCCAAACTCGCAGGGAAATGCCCCGATTGCGGCGCAGTGATGACGGTCCGCAAATCCAAGAAAGGCAAAGTCTATTACAGCTGTTTGAATTATCCCCAATGCAAGTTTATGAGCTGGGACGTTACGACGGGCGACAAGTGTCCGCAGTGTAGCGAGCCTTTGATCGTAACGGCGAGAGGGAATATCAAATGCAGCGGTAAGGACTGCTCGTATAAAATCAAAAAGGAAAAGCCGCAGGAACCAAAAGGGAAAAAGATCGAAATGGCGGAAGATTTCGAGGCTCCGCCCTTGATGGACGAACCGTTGTATTTCGGCTTTGACGAGGAGGCGAGCGGATATTCCCCCGCGGATTTTGAAGATGTCGAAAGCTAAAGAAGTTCTCGTTGTCGGCGGCGGACTCGCGGGGAGCGAAGCGGCGTATTATCTCGCGCAAAGAGGGATTAAAACGACGCTCGTGGAAATGAAGCCGAAAAAATTCACTCCCGCGCACGAAAGCGGACTGTTTGGGGAGCTTGTTTGTTCCAACTCCTTAAAGAGCAACGATACTTACGCGAACGCTTGCGGACTTTTGAAAGAGGAGATGCGGATTTTAGGCTCTTTGATCATCGAAGCGGCGGACGCGACGAAAGTCCCCGCAGGCGCGGCGCTTGCCGTGGATCGGACGAAATTCGCAGAATATATCACGGAAAAATTAAAAAACTGCAACAATCTTACGATTGTTTCCGAAGAGCTTACGGCGCTTCCCGAGCTTGAAAAGGACGGGGACAGGTACGCGATCATTGCGACAGGTCCTTTGACGAGTGAGGCGCTTTCCCAAGATATTTTGAAAAAGACGGGCAACGGATTGCACTTTTACGACGCGTCCGCGCCTATCGTATCGGCGGACAGCATCGATTACACCCGCGCGTTCACGGGCGACCGTTACGGCAAGGGTACGGGCGATTATATCAACTGCCCGATGGACAAGGAAGAATATGATACGTTCGTAGACGCGTTGCTTGCGGCGGAAAGAGCGGAATTGCACGAGTTTGAAAAAGGCGAGATTTTCGAGGGTTGTATGCCCATCGAAGTGATGGCGTCAAGAGGCAGGGATACGTTGCGGTTCGGTACGCTCAAGCCCGTCGGACTGTTTGACGAAGACGGCAAACGTCCGTACGCGGTATTACAGCTCCGTAAAGAAACGGAAAGCGGGGAAACCTACAATCTTGTCGGTTGTCAAACCAATTTAAAATTCCCCGAACAAAAGCGAGTATTTTCTTTAATTCCTGCGCTCAAGAACGCGGAGTATTTGCGTTACGGAGTGATTCACAGAAATACGTATATTCAGTCCCCTGATGTTTTGAATCGTGATTTTTCGTTTAAAAATAATAGAAGGTTATTCTTCGCAGGTCAGATCACGGGCGTCGAGGGCTACGTCGAGAGCGCGGCGAGCGGACTTCTCGCGTCGATCCATATCGCGGATGAAATTTTAGAACGTCCCACCCGTGTCTTTGACGAACGCACGGTTTGCGGCGCTTTGGAAACGCATATTTCCACGCCTTGTAAGGATTTTCAACCAATGAACGCTAATTTCGGGATCCTTGCTCCGTTGCCCGTACGGATACGGGATAAAAAGGAAAGGTACCGCGCTTTGGCGGAACGCGCGCTCGAAACGGTAAAAGAGCTTGCGCGGGAATAACCCATCTCAACGTTTTTAGGAGGAGAATATGGAATTCAGAGGAACGACGATATGCGCCGTGAAGAAGAACGGCGTGACGGCGATTGCGGGCGACGGACAAGTCACGCTCGGCGAATCGGTCATTTTCAAAAACACGGCGGTCAAAGTCCGTCGGATTTTCGGCGGCAAAGTCATTCTCGGCTTTGCAGGTTCGGTCACGGACGCGTTTGCGCTCACCGAACGTTTCGAAGGTATGCTCAATAAATATTCGGGCAATCTAATGCGTTCGGCTGTGGAGCTTGCGGAGCTTTGGAGAAGCGATAAAGTGGGTAGAAAGTTAGACGCGATGATGATCACGGCGGATGCGAACACGCTGTTGATTTTGTCGGGTACGGGCGAAGTGATCGAGCCCGACGAGGGAGTATGCGCGATCGGTAGTGGCGGCAACTACGCGTTGGCGGCGGCAAGAGCCCTGTATCAAGAAACGGACTACGATGCGGAAACGATTGCGAAAAAAGCGCTCAAGATCGCGTCGGAAATCTGTGTATTCACGAACGACAATATCCGTTGCGAAACGGTAGGCGAGGGCGGAAAAACGCCCAAAAAAGGCGGAAAAACCGCAACGAAAACGGACAAGGGGGAATAAGGAATGGATTTATCACCCAAACAGATCGTAGGAAAATTAGATAAATACATCATCGGGCAAACGGAAGCGAAAAAAGCGGTCGCGATCGCGCTCCGCAACCGTTACCGCCGCGCGCAACTCCCCGTAGAGATCCGTGAAGAAATCACGCCGAAAAACATCATTATGAAAGGCCCGACGGGGGTAGGTAAAACGGAGATCGCCCGTCGTTTGGCAAAGCTCGTAAAAGCACCTTTCGTCAAGGTCGAAGCGACGAAGTATACCGAAGTCGGTTACGTGGGAAAAGACGTAGAGGGTATGGTCAGAGATCTGGCGGAATGCGCGTACCGACTCGTGAAAGCGGAAAAGGAAGAAGAGGTCAAAACCAAAGCGACGGCGGCGGCGGAGAGCCGTATCGTCAAAGCGCTTGCGGAGGCTCGGAAAGAAGACAAGGGCGACAAATCCAAAGCGGTGTTTGAAGAAGAGATCGCGCACGCGTTCCGTCGCGGGGAGCTAGACAACGTCGTGGTAGAAATGGAAGTAGCGGACGTACCGCAACCGATGGAATTAGTCCCCGGCGGAGCGGCAATCTCGATAGGAAATATCTTCGAGGATATGTTCCAACAGCGCAAGAAAAAGCGTAAACTTTCGGCGAAAGAAGCGTTCCAGATCGCGCTTTCGGAGGAGTCCTCTAAGCTCGTAGACGACGACGCGATCAAGGCGGAAGCGCTGTACCGCGCGGAAAACGACGGAATCATTTTCATCGACGAAATCGACAAGATCGCGGGCAAGGGCAACCGCAACGGCGCGGACGTTTCCCGCGAGGGCGTACAAAGGGATATTTTGCCCATCGTAGAGGGTTGCACGGTCGTGACCAAGTACGGACCTTTAAAGACGGATTTCATACTCTTCATCGCGGCAGGCGCGTTCCACGTCGCAGCGATTGAGGATCTGATTCCCGAACTTCAGGGCCGTTTCCCCGTGTCGGTGGAACTCAAGAGCTTGACGAAAGAAGATTTTGTCCGAATTTTGACGGAAACGGAGAACTCGCTCACGTTCCAGTACGGGCATCTGCTCAGCGTGGACAATATCAATCTCCAATTCGACGAGAGCGCGATCGAGCGTATCGCGGAAATCTCGGTAGAGCTCAACAACACGAGCGAGGACATCGGCGCGCGTAGACTGCATACGGTTATGGAATATCTTCTCGAAGACATTTCGTTCAACGCAGGCGGTGACTATCCCGTGTTCACGTTGAACATCGACCGTCGTTACGTGGACGAACATTTGCAGAAATTGACGAGCGATAGAAATCTTAAAAAATACGTTTTATAAAAAATCCCTAAGAAGAGTAATCACAACAAAAGGACGAGAAATATTATGATCAACATTCCCAAAGGCACGAAAGACGTTTTACCTTCCGATTCGTATAAATGGCAATACGTAGAAGACGTAGCGCGCGACGTAGCGAAGCGGTTTCATTTAAAGGAGATCCGCACGCCCGTATTCGAACATACCGAGCTGTTTTTGCGCGGTGTGGGGGACACGACGGACATCGTTACGAAAGAGATGTATACGTTCAAGGACAAGGGCGATAGATCGATCACGTTAAAGCCCGAGGGTACGGCAGGCGCGGCGCGTTCGTTTATTGAAAACGGAATGAAAAACGGTGTACTGCCCGTAAAAATGTATTATATCACTCCTGCGTTCCGTTACGAAAGACCGCAGGCGGGCAGACTGCGCGAATTCCACCAATTCGGCGTAGAGATCTTTGGCGCGAAAGGCGCGGAAACGGATGCGGAAGCGATCGTAACGGCGGATACCCTTCTCAAATCCCTTTCGTTAAACGTGAAACTTTATATCAACTCCATCGGTTGTCCCACTTGCCGCGCGGCGTATAACAAAGCGCTCAAAGAATTCTTTGCTCCCCATTTAGAGGAGCTTTGCTACGACTGCAAAACGCGTTTTGAAAAGAACCCGTTAAGACTTTTGGACTGCAAAGAGGAGAACTGTAAAAAGATCAACGTAGCAGCTCCGTCCATTTTAGACTATCTCTGCGACGATTGCTTTGCGCATTTTGAACAGTTGAAAACGTATTTGTCGTTGGCAGGAGTGGAGTACGAGATCGATCCGAGAATCGTACGCGGTTTGGACTATTACACCCGTACCGTGTTCGAGTTCGTGTCCACGTCCATCGGCGCGCAGGGCACGGTTTGCGCGGGCGGCAGATACGACGGACTGATCGAAGAATTGGGCGGCGATAGCGTTCCTGCGGTCGGGTTTGCGGCAGGCTTGGAACGACTTTTGATCGTGATGGAGCAAACGGGCGTGACCATTCCCGAAACCTCCGCTCCCACGGTATATTTGGCGGGCATGGACGACGCTTGCAGAAAAAAGGCGTTCGAGCTGGCGTGCGCGCTCCGCAAAGCGGGCGTTTCTTCGGAAGTCGATCATTTGGAACGCTCCATCAAGGCACAGTTCAAGTACGCGGATAAGATCGGCGCGAAATACGTTGTCGTGATCGGCGGTAACGAGTTGGAGTCGGGCGTAGCCAACGTGAAGAGTATGGCAACAGGCGAGAGTGAATCGGTCGCATTTACCCAAGCGGTTGCATATTTTCAAGGAAAACAGGGAACACTGTAAAAAAGGAGAAAAGTATGGTAAAATATATTACGGGAAAAGAATTGGAAGAACTGTTATCGACGTCCAAGCTCCCCGTCTTTTGTGATTTTTGGGCGAGCTGGTGCGGACCTTGCCGAATGTTAGCCCCCGTTTTCGAGGACCTTTCGGACAAATACGAGGGAAAAGCGGTATTTGTAAAGATGGACGTAGACGAGGAAGAGAACGAGTCGGCGGCGATGAAATACGCCATCTCCTCCATTCCCAATATCATCGCATTTAAGAACGGAGAGAGAGTGGACAATCACTTAGGTTTTGCTCCGCAAGCCGTTTTAGAGAGTTTTATTGAAAAGAACTTATAAGAAAAACGAACGACTCCCCCGCGCTTCTGCGCGAGGGAGTTTTTATCAGAAGATAAGGTCGTGGCGTTTTTCGACACGACCTTATAAAATCCACCGGCTGTGCCGGTGGTAAATAGCTTTAGCTTCAAGCCTTGCTATTGCTATACAAAAAAAGCTCCTTTGTGCTAAACTAAATGTACGACTCGCAAACGTACACAAGTAAGCATAAAGGAGGACATTGAAATGAAAAACTAAAACAATGACACATTTAGTTTAGCACACACAAGGTGGAAATGTCAATATCATATTGTGTTTACGCCAAAATATCATAGAAAAATAATTTATGGGGCATTGCGTGAAGATATAGGAAAGATATTGAGAGAGCTTTGCGATA
>JAFTHW010000013.1 GCA_017457225.1 Clostridia bacterium
CATTTTGAATGTCCTCCTTTTGGTTTTTATTTTGGGTTTGCAGACCTCAATTTATTATACCAAAAGGAGTTTCTATTTTCAAGAATTATATGTTTAACATTTTCTGAACCCCGCGTCTAACGCGGGGTATTCTTTATACAACAAAAAACCGCTCCTCGTCACCAAGGAGCGGTTTTTCTTTACAAACGATTAGTCGTTCTTTTCTTCGTTGGACTCTTCCACAACGGGAGCTTCCGTTTCTTCAACGACCGGCTCTGCAGCAGCGGTAGCTTGCGCAGCTTGTTCAGCGGCTTTCGCTTCTTTTCTCGCAGCAATCTTCGCCATTCTTGCTTCTTTTCTATCCGCAGCTTTCATTTCTCTCGTTACGACGCGAGCCGCGCTGATACGCTCACGCATTTCCTGCGGTGTGGGAGGCACGAACGCCGAACCTTCCGCATTTTCGGGAATCACTTCGTAACCCTCGTCTCTTTCGAGCATCGAAGCTTCCGTTTCGCCGTCGAACATATGAATATGATGCGCGTCGAATGCAAGCTCGATAACTTCGTTCAAAGATACGATCGCACGGCTGGAGATCTTTGCAATCAACTGCGTCGTGTTGTCAACGACGGAGCTTTCCTTCGTGTAATCCAATTCGCAATATACCTGCGTTTCCGCACCGAGTTTTTCAATAACTTCAACACGCGCTTTTACGACGGTCTCAGGAGAGTTCGCAATGAACATCTGGTCCTGGTGAATATCTTCGGGACGAACGCCCATCGTGATCAATTTACCGGTATCGAGATACTCGTTAATATTCTTGATTCTGCTAACGATGGTCTTGGGCAACGCGATCTTATTGTTGCCGATAAAGTTCACGTAAACTTTACCGTTTTCAGACGTAAGCGTGCTCTCTTTGAAGAAGTTCATCTGAGGCGTACCGATGAAGCCTGCAACGAACAAGTTGATGGGATAATCGTACAAGTTCTGAGGCGTATCTACCTGCTGCATAAAACCGTCTTTCATAACAACGATTCTCGTACCCATCGTCATAGCCTCGATCTGGTCGTGCGTAACGTAAATGAACGTCGTAGCCAGACGGGTATGGAGTTTGGAAATTTCCGTTCTCATAGAAGCACGGAGTTTTGCGTCAAGGTTGGACAAAGGCTCGTCGAGCAAGAATACCTTAGGCTCACGAACGATCGTACGACCGAGCGCAACACGTTGACGCTGACCGCCGGACAATGCCTTGGGTTTTCTGGAAAGGTAGTCGGTAATACTGAGGATTTCAGCAGCCGCTCTTACTTTCTGGTCGATAATTTCCTTGGGTACTTTACGAAGCTTCAAACCGAACGCCATATTATCGTAAACGGACATATGGGGATACAACGCGTAGTTCTGGAATACCATCGCGATGTCTCTATCTTTCGGTACGACTTCGTTCATCAATTTGCCGTCGATATACAATTCGCCGTCCGAAATTTCTTCCAAACCTGCGATCATACGAAGCGTCGTGGATTTACCACAACCCGAAGGACCTACGAATACGATGAATTCCTTGTCGTGAATATCCAAACAGAAGTTGAATACCGCCTGTACACCGTTGGGATATACTTTATCGATATTTTTGAGTAACAATCCTGACATAAATTTTTTCCCTCCAAATACGGAATTTATTTTTCGATACTACTATTTTACCACTCTAAACGTAAAATAACAAGCGTTTTTACACCAAAACTTCCATTTTACTTTTGTGCAAGTTGCACAAAAAATTTTTTCCTCTTTATAAACTTCCTCTCTCGTCATTCTGTTTTTAGAAAACTCTTGACTTTTACCGACTTTTTTGGTATAATTTACCCAAAGAAAAAAGGAGCGTTTTTTATGAAATTTGAAACGATCGACTTCCATACTCACCCGTTTCCGACTCGGGAATACAATATTTGCAACCACATTGATTGGTGCAATATGTCGGTGGAAAACAGCGAAAAGACGATGCGAGGGCTCGGCGTGAACAAAATGTGCGGCTCGGTCATTCGCATAGACGAGTTAAAAGAAAACGAAACGTGGTGGGACCGCATTCGGGAATGTAACGACGCCGCGTTGGAGCTCAAAAAACAGTACGGTGATTTTTACGTCCCCGGTTTCCACGTTCACCCCGATTACGTAGCGGAATCCATTACAGAAATCGATAGAATGCGCGCGCAGGGAATCCGCCTCATCGGAGAACTCGTCCCCTATCTTATGGGTTGGCAACACTACCACGGCAACGGTATGGACGAGATTTTAGAGTACGCGGCGGAAAAGAATATGATCGTCAGCATCCACGCAATGGACAACGACGATATGGACGAAATGGTCAAGGCTCACCCGAACACCGTGATCGTCGCCGCGCACCCCAACGAATACGACGATTTTATGCGCCATATCGCTCGAATGAAAATGAGTAAAAATTATTATCTCGACTTGTCCGGTTACGGCTTATTCCGTCACGGAATGCTCCGTCGCGCAATCGACGAAGTGGGCGCAGACCGCATTTTGTACGGCTCCGACTTCCCCACCTGCAACCCCGCTATGTATCTCGGCGGAGTGGTATTGGACGAACTCGTAACCGACGAAGAAAAGGAGTTGATCCTCGCAGGCAACGCGAAACGCTTGTTGGAGTTATGATATGACGGTTACGGAAAGATTTCTCAAATACGTGCAGATCGACACCCAGTCCGACCCCGAAACAGGGACGCACCCCTCCACGAAAAAGCAGTTCGATCTTGCAAAAATTTTGGTAGACGAGCTCCACTCTCTCGGCTTAAGAAACGCCTATTGTGACGAGCATTGTTACGTGTACGCGCACCTGCCTGCCACCAAACCCAATTTGCCCGCGCTCGGATTTATCGCACATATGGACACCGAGCCCGTTTGCTCGGGCAAAGACGTCCATCCAAGCGTAGTGAAGTACACAGGCGGCGACGTCGTCCTGAAAAACGGCAAAACCATTTCGGAACAGGAATTCCCTATTTTAAAGGAGTACGTCGGTCAAGACTTAATCGTAACGGACGGAACGACTCTGCTCGGCGCAGACGATAAAGCAGGCGTTGCGGAGATTATGACCGCGGTAGAATATCTCGTCGCCCACCCCGAAATCAAGCACGGAAAAATCGGGATCGCGTTTACGCCTGACGAAGAGATTGGCGAGGGCGCGTCGCTATTCGACGTCAAGGACTTCGGTTGCGATTACGCCTATACCGTGGACGGGGAAGAGCTGGGCGAACTCGGCTACGAAACGTTCAACGCGGCGGAAGCCGTAATCACGCTGACAGGCAAGAATATCCACCCCGGCGCGGCGAAAGGAAAAATGATCAACTGCGCCCTAATCGCAGGCGAATTCCTTGCGGCTCTGCCCAAGGACGAGATTCCGGCAAAGACCGAGGGCAAGCAAGGCTTCTACCACGTCGGCGAAGTCCACGCGGAGGTAGAAAGCGGCAAAATCTCCCTGATCATTCGCGACCACGATATGGAGCGTTTCCAAGCTCGTAAAGCGTTCGTGGACGGAGTTTGTCAAACACTGCAATCCACGTACGGAGCGGACTCCGTTCGCTGGACGATACGGGATCAATATTATAACTGTTACGAAAAGATCAAAGAGCATTTCCATTTGATTAAAAACGCGCGTAAGGCGTACGAAGCGGCGGGAGTCCCCGTCAAGGAAGCGCCCGTTCGCGGCGGAACGGACGGTTGCACGTTGTCGTTTATGGGCTTGCCCTGTCCCAACCTGTTCACGGGCGGCTTAAACGCCCATTCGGTAAGGGAATTTATCCCCATCCCCTCGATGAAAAAAGCAACGCAAGTGATTTTAAACCTGATTAAATTGTACGCGGAATCATAAAAAACGCGAAAAGCAGCGGAGCGTAGGAAATTTTCCTACGCTCCGCTTTTATTTTCCCTTAACTTCGCCGTAGGCGAAATATCACCCTTCGCAAAACATCGCTACGACAATCTCTCCGTTTTCGTCATAATACCAATAATTTCCGCCGTCCATCGGCACGTCCGCTTGCGTTTCCACGTAATAATACCACGTTGCGGATTGCAGCGAATCGTTGTCGGCTTTCACGTCGATCAACGCTTTCTCTTCCGCCGTGCCGCCGTAATATACGCTTTCCATTTTAAAGAGCCAATGGAATGCCGCCGCGTCTATCGTCGTCATATTCTTACCGAAAACCAAGCTACGAAGCGACTCGCATTCTCTAAACGCCCTATAACCGATCTCCGTTACCCCATCGGGTATATACAGTGTTTGCAGTCGTTTACATACGCAAAACGCATCCGACCCAATCGACTGCAAATCTTCGCCGAGCGTGACGCTCGTCAAATTTTCACAATTCGAAAACGTAGCGCTTGCAATCGCCGTTACGCCTTTACCGATCTTTGCTTCCGTCAGAGCCGAACAACCACTCAACGCGCCCACGCCCAACGTCGTTACGCCATCGGGAATCGTTATGGATTTGAACGCGCAACCGGCAAAAGCGCTATCTCCTATCGTTTTTACACTCTCGGGAATCGCGATACTCGCCATGCTTTCGCACAAGAAAAACGCAGAATCGTCAATCGTGAAGACGCCACTCCCAATCGTAACGTTTTTTAAAGCGCTACAATGGGAAAATGCGCTCACACCAACCGTCGCAACGGTATCGGGAATCACCACGGTCTCCAAAGTCGTACAAGCCCCAAAGGCGTATTCGCCAATCGTGTTTACCGCCGTTCCTATTTGTATATTCTTCAACTTATCACATTCACAAAAAGCGTTTTTCGAGATTTCGGTCAACGAATTCCCAATCGTTACGCTTTCGAGGTTGTCGCAATGAGAGAACGCGCCCTCTCCAAGCTCTACGACGCTGTCGGGAATCGCCACGCCCGTGAGCGCGCCACAACCAGCGAACGCATCCACGCCAATCGTCGTTACGCTGTTAGGAATCGTAATACTCGTCAAAGCGGAGCAATTCCGAAAAGCGGATTCCCTTATACTCTTCACGCTGTTAGGAATCGTAATACTCGTCCAACAATCCACTCCCCAAAACGCCTCTTTATCGATAGCGGTTACAGGCAAGCCTTGATACGTATCCAAGATCACGATCTCCGTTTTTTCAGCGTCCCATTGAACACTACCAACTACTTTAGCGTACGTTCCGTCCTCGGATACGGCATATTTTACGCCCTCAATATCCCCGAATATCGACGAACTGCTCTCCTCGCCCGTTCCGCCGAGTAGCATATCGCAACCGCCCAAACCAATCAAGCTCAAACTAGCCGTGATACACACAAGTATCGCCACTAAAAATTTTTTACTCTTTTTCATCAAGTATCCCCTTATTCTTTTATTTGAAACGGCGCGTAATACTCCTCCCCTCGCCGTAACGTTACCCGACCTTGCATATAATCCGTAAACCCTGCGCAAAACTTCTCCTCGTCCGCTTTTTTCACGGCAACCGTGAAACTCGCTTTCGCCCCGTAATCACAAGAAAGTAGGGAGCAGGGTTGCGACGAAATGTATTTTTGCGCTCCGTCCACGCCCGTGTATTCCACCTCGGCGCAGTACTCTACACACATTTCAAGACTGCGAATATCCGCGCCGTCCAAATTCTCCGCCGCCGAGGACGAGTACGCCCGAACGAGTCCGCCCGCGCCCAACTTCACCCCCCCGAAATACCGCACGACCGCCACGGCTGTTTCGTAGAGTTTTTTGTTTTTTAAAACCTCCAAAATGGGCACGCCCGCCGTGCCCTGCGGTTCTCCGTCGTCCGAAAAGCGTTGCAGATTCCCTATCTTATCTGCAATAAACGCGTAACAACAATGGTTGGCAAGGGAGTGCTGAGATCGAATCTCCGCAAGAAACGCGCGCGCCTCTTCCTCACTCTCTACGTGCGCGCTGTACGTGAGGAATCGGGACCGTTCTATTACTTTTTCACTCTCGTGACGGGCATACACCGTCCGCACGCTCTTTTCCATCGCGTTCTCCTTATCGGATTATTTTACCATTACTTTACCACCACTTTCAAATGCACTTTTTTACCCTTGTGCAACACGAACTCTTTCGCAGGGATCGGAGCGTTCGCATCCGTCACTTTACTATCGTCCACGGAAACGCCGCCCTGTTCAATGAGCCTTCTCGCTTCCCCTTTCGATTTCGCAACGCCCGTTGCCACCATCGCGTCTACAATCGTGACTACGTCCGAAACTTCCTTCGTCAACAGCTCCGCGTCGCTACCGCCGAACGCCGCCTGCGCTTGGCTTTGCGCAAGGTTCGCCTTCTCTTCGCCGTGCACTTCTTTCGTGAGCTCGTATGCAAGGCGTTCTTTCGCTTTATTGATCCGCTCGTCACGGTTGGCGCAAAGCGCTTCGATCTCGGACACGGGCAAGAACGTAAGGAGCTTCATACACTTCTCCACGTCGTCGTCCGCAATATTTCTCCAATACTGATAGAATTCGTAAGGAGTCGTCTTATTCTCGTCTAACCACACCGCGCCTTTCGCCGTTTTTCCCATCTTCTTTCCGTCCGAAGTCGTCAAAAGGGTAAACGTCATCGCGTATACGGGAGTCTGCTCTTTTCTTCTGATCAGATCCACGCCGCCGAGCATATTGCTCCATTGATCGTCACCGCCGAGCTCCAACACGCAACCGTATTTTTTATACAAAACGAGGAAATCGTAACTCTGCATCAACATATAATTGAATTCGAGGAACGAAAGTCCTCTTTCCAAACGTTGTTTAAAGCACTCCGCCGTCAGCATTTTATTAACGGAGAAATGCGTACCGACTTCTCTTAAAAAGTCGATATAGTTGAGATTGAGCAACCAATCGCCGTTATCCACGACGATCGCGGCGTTTTCGCCCTCGAAGTCCACGAATCTAGACATTTGCTTTTTGAAACATTCGACGTTATGACGAATGGTTTCTTTCGTCATCATCGAACGCATATCCGTTCTACCCGACGGATCGCCGACCATCGCCGTGCCGCCGCCGATGAGTACGATGGGTCTATGTCCCGCCTTTTGCATATGATGCATAGCGATCAGTTGCATAAAGTGTCCTACGTGCAACGAGTCCGCCGTGGGATCGAATCCGATATAAAAAGGCACGCTCTCTTTCCCGAGCTTTTCATACAATTCCTCTTCATACACCGTTTGTTTTACGAATCCCCTTTCTCTTAAGGTATCCATTACGTTGACTGCCATACTCTCTTTCTCCCGTTTGCATTTAAATTTCTTTCGATTATGATAAAACGGTTTGCGTATGCTGCGCAAACCGTTTGCTTCCTTTTTTGGAAAGGGACGATCTTACGCGCGAAAACTCACTTACCGTAGCGGTAGGCGTACGCGAAGATATGATACCGTCCGTTTTCTCTCATAAAGTTTCTCATAACACTTTTAGTGTACTACTTTTTTCACATTCCGTCAAGCGTTTTGACAAAGCTTCTCTCTCAAATACGCAAATTTCTTTTCATTTTCCCGCCTCACGCTTCCAAAACAGGCGCTACGGTAGATACGCCCCCGACAAAGATCAACGAAGCGTATAAATCTTTGAGCGACTCCTCCCGCGTTTGTTCTTGAAGCCGACGAAAAAGCTCCGCGTTAATGCCCGCCGCTTTTTCTCTCATCCTCTTCTCCTCCAATTCCGTTACGTATTTGTCAAACTTCGTCATAGTTATCTCCCCTTTCCTAAAATTTTCACTTGTATTATACAGCGTATAACTTGACAATATCTGTCAGGTATGATAAAATAATTTTAAAATTTTGAAATATTTTTTGAGGAGTTTCGTCTTTTATGAAATTTTATTATCTTTTAGACATTTTGTTCGAGCTTCTTGCCAAGCGAAAAGTCACGGCGACGTATTTGGCGGAAAAGCACGATATTTCCGTGCGTTCGGTCTACCGCTACGTAGACCTTTTGTCCATCAACGTTCCCATCTATGTCAAGCGAGGTAGAGACGGCGGAATTTGCATTTCCGACAGCTACAAACTGCCCGTAGGCTTTATGACGAAAGAGGAGTACGAATCGGCAATGGAAGCGTTAGACGCGATGTATTCCCAGCTCCCCGAAGAGCGGTTTTTAGCGGCGAAGCACAAATTATCCGCGCAGATCAAGACGGAAACGCGCGACTTGACTTTATCAGGCGAAATCGGCTCGATTCTCGTAGACAGCGGCACGTGGGGAGATACGCGCACGTTCTCCGAAAAAGTACGCTTGTTTCAGGAATGTATCCGCGACAAAACCGTCGTGGAGATCGAATACCACTCCCGCGCGGGCGAAAAGACCCAAAGAAAAATCGAGCCGCACGTCCTCGTTTTCAAACAGGGAGTCTGGTACGTTTTCGCTTTTTGTTATAAACAGCGCGCGTTCCGACTTTTTCGATTGGGCAGAATCTTTTCCTCTTTAAAAACTGCAGAAACGTTCCGCCGCCGTCCCTTTGAGCGGGAGGACATTCCTCTGCGGTATTGGATCACGGACAGCAATTCCGTCGACGCGCGGTTCGAGATCTCGGAGGGCGCGTTCGCCGACGCGCAGGATTGGCTGGGAGGTGAAAATTTACGAAAAAAGGACGAAAAATGGTACGCAGACGTCACCTTGCCCGACGACGAAGCATTGGTACGGAAAATCATTGGGCTCGGTTCGGGAATCAAAGTTCTCTCCCCCGACTTTTTAAAGGAACGAGTTGCCTCCGCCGCAAAAAACATCGCCGAATTATATCATTGAATTTTCTTTTAAATCTGCCACCCGTGTACCGCTCGACACGCACACGGGTGGTTTTTTACGCAATTTTTGGCATAAGCGAACCTCCGCGCGTCTATAATAACAGTACGGGAGTATGTTATGAAAAAAATTTTATTTACGGGCGGCGGGAGCGCCGGTCACGTGCTTCCCAACGTCGCCCTGATCGAAGAAATTTTATCCACAGGCGAAGCGGACGTTTGTTATATGGGCACGGACGGCATTGAGAAACAAATTCTTTCCGAGTGGAAGATCCCCTATTACCAAATCGAGTGTCCCAAACTTATCCGAGGCGGCGGATTCCAATCGATTTTACAAAACGTAAAAATCCCCGCCGCGTTTTCAAGAGCCAAAAAACAAGCTCTGCAAGGCTTGGAAACCATTCGCCCCGACGTCGTGTTCTCCAAAGGCGGCTACGTTTCCCTGCCCGTCGTCTTCGCCGCAAGAAAATTGAAGATCCCCTGCCTTGCGCACGAAAGCGATCTTTCCGTCGGTCTTGCCAACAAACTCGCGGCGGGAAAATGCAAATACGTATTCACTTCCTTTCCCGAAACGGCGAAAACCGTCCGCAACGGAAAATACAGCGGCGCGCCTTTACGCAAAACCGTATTTTCCTCCACCCGATTACAAGCCCGAAAAAAACTGTCCATTCCCTCGGATGCGACCGTTTTGCTCGTATTCGGCGGCGGGAGCGGCAGCGCGGCGATCAACGACGCTCTGCGAAACGTCTTAAAAACGCTGACGGAATCATATTTCGTCCTGCACGTTTGCGGCAAGGGCAATCTTCGGCAAAGCACCTTGGAAAACTACCGTCAATTTGAATTCATCTCGGACATGGGTAGCGTTTACGCGGCGGCAGATCTCGTCATATCCCGAGCAGGCGCAGGCGCGGTCTTTGAGATTATGGCGCTCAAAAAGCCCTCTCTTTTGATCCCGTTAGAGGGACAAACGCGCGGCGACCAAGCGGAAAATGCAGAGTATTTCCGAAAAAGAGGACTCTGCCACGTCTTGAAGCAAACCGATCTAAACAACCTCGTAGATGCAATCCAAGCCGCCTTGCACGATAAAGAAATGAAAGAACGGCTCCTCTCCTCTTCGTTCACGCAAGGCAACCGCGTTATCTTAGACGAGATCCGTTCCATTTTAAAAGCCCGATGAATACGTTCGGCGATTACGATCTCCCGAAATTCCAACGCAAAAATAAAAAAACGGATAAACGGAAACAACGGAAGCGGAAATTCCTGTTGATCCTGTTCACCGTTTTACTGATCGCCGTTTTGCTGTTTATTTATTTCCAACGGAACGTGACGAGAGTGTTGATCTCCATTAGCGAAGCGACGATGCGCGCAAGTACGACGGTCGCCGTCAACGACGCGGTGTATTACACGTTGAGCGACGAAATGCGCTACGAAGATCTCGTGACCGTGATTCGCAACGACAACGGCGACATCGTTTCCGTTGCCGCCAATGCGTTAAAGATCAATAAGATCGCGCGAGACACCGCGTCTATTTCCCAATCCAATTTAAAAAATTTGAGCCTGAACGGAATCCCTATTCCCATCGGCGCTCTGACGGGAATCGAAGCGTTTGCAGGGCTCGGTCCGAGTATTCAATTTCGCATTATTCCCGTAAGTTCGGTTTCCTGCGGATTCTCCTCTACGTTCGAAAGCGTAGGCATCAACCAAACCAAACACTCCATTTACTTAAACGTGATTGCGGACATCAATATCGTGATGCCGTCGAAAACGGAAAATTTTGCCGTTGCGACGGATATTCTCGTCGGCGAATTCGTCATCGTCGGCTCAATTCCCGACACGTACCTGCAATCGGATATTTTCGGCAACAAAGCCGATCTTGCGCCGTAAAAGGAAAGCGCCCGCCTGAAAACAGGCGAGGCGCTTTCCTTTAATTTTTCTTGCTTCGGGATTTAAAGATCAACGCCATTAAAAAGGAGAAGATCACGGCGGCAGACACACCGGCGCTCGCCGCCGTCAACGCGCCCGTAAACGCTCCGTACAAGCCCTTTTCCGCACCTTTCATCGCTCCGTTCGCCAAGAGATAGCCAAAGCCGCTGATGGGCACGGTCGCCCCCGCACCCGCAAAATCCACAAGATATTGATACAGTCCCAAACCCTGCAACGCAACTCCTGCCAGCATAAACACGACGAGAATCTTTCCTGCGGTCAAATCGGTAAAATTGATTACGATCTGCGCGATCACGCAAATTCCGCCGCCCACCGCAAACGCCTTTACAAACGACCAAAATATTTCCAAATACTGCTCGAACATACTTCTCCTTTATACGTTTTCGATTGCTACGGCGTGACAGATACAAGGAATACTCTCCCCCTGCGCGCTGGACACCGTAGAAAGCAACGCGCCCGTTGCTGCCAACAACACCCGATTGATTTCCCTCTTTTTCAATTTATCGTAAATGTAGGAGTTAAAAACGACCGCGCAACACCCCGCGCCGCTTCCGCCTTGAAATTCGTCTTCAATCACGTTATACACGATCTCGCCGCAGTCCACGTGATTGCTCTGAATATCCACCCCTTTCTCCCAAACCAAATCTTTTAAAATACGGCTGCCAAGCGCACCTAAATCCCCCGTCAAAATCAAATCGTAATAATCGGCATTTCTACCCGTATCCCGCAAATGCTGTAACAGCGTATCGCAGGCGGCAGGAGCCATCGCCGCGCCCATATTATTCACGTCGGTAATCCCGAAGTCCACGACTTTCCCAAACGTAGCCGAAGTAATCGCAATCGAGCTACCCGTGTCCGCGATGAACGCGCCGCCCGCGCCCGTTACCGTCCATTGGGATTGCGGAGGACGGGTATTCCCAAGCTCCAACGGATAACGGTATTGCCGCTCGGCGGAGGAAAAGTGACTCCCCGTTGCCGCTACGACTTTTTTCACGTATCCTGCATTGATCAGCGCCGCCGCTAAGGCGTAACTTTCCGCTAGCGTGGAGCAAGCGCCGTACACGCCCAAAAAGGGAAAATCAAAATCCCGCGCGGCAAAGGATGCGGAAATAATCTGATTGAGCAAATCCCCTGAAATCAACATATCCACGTCTTTTTCTTCTACGCCGGCGTTTTCCATCGCTCGGGAAATGGCGTACGTGAGCATTTTACACTCCGCCTTTTCATACGTACTCTCGCCGTACATATCGTCAAGAAGTGTTTTATCAACGTATTTCCCTACGACTCCGGCGCACTCTTTCGGACCTGCGATCGTACCCGTCGCAACGATTCTCGGCTGGTTTTTAAATATAAAAGTCTGCATTTTCTTTTCCATCAAAAGCAGTTTGCGAAAAACGACGAACTTTTATGCTTTACAATGGAGCGAAAAAACCGTTGGCGTTTCGCCAACGGTTTTCAGTTCAAATCGTATACAATTATAGATTGCTTACGGTGACGAGTCCTCTATACTCGTTATATTGCAAGCCCCAATCCGCATAGGGAAGAATCACTTCTTCAAGTTCGGGAATGCTGTCCACTTTTCCTTCCAAATATTCGCCGATACGTTCTCTCTGATCGGTAATCGTAGACATCAAACCGCCCAAACGGATTTGGTGAATGGTCCAACCGTAAGGTTTGTTTTCCATCATCCAAATATCACGCGAAATCTTTCTGAAGATCTCAATACGTCTTACGGCTTCTTCGTAATCGTCCATCAATTTCTTAAGCTCCGCTTTGTCGTTCGCCTTGTACGCTCTTCTCGTACGCAAACCGAGCTCCGCCTTCACTTCCAATACGTCGCAGAG
Source organism: Clostridia bacterium (assembly GCA_017457225.1). Taxonomy (GTDB): domain Bacteria; phylum Bacillota; class Clostridia; order Christensenellales; family Borkfalkiaceae; genus Scatosoma. Next base: position 12,503 of record JAFTHW010000013.1, read on the forward strand.
TGCAATGAGTTTGTCGAATATGTACTTAAACTCGCCCATGGTAGGCGCAACCGCTCTCAATTTCTTCGCATATTCGTCGTAAGGGATATGGTCTACCTTTTCGAGCTGGCTGTCTTTCCAACCGAGGAAGCAGTCGTTATAAAGAAGCGTTTTCGCCGTACTTTCTACGCGCAACATTTCCTTATTATTGCTGTTCACGTTGGGAAGATCGGTGAGCATGAAATCGTCGAATTCCATACCGAACATTTCCTTGAATCCCTTGCGAATAGACGCTTCGTCGAAGTTCCCCTCCGAATATTGCTTGATCGCATACAGCGAAGGAAGCGTCGCGTAGAACGGACATTCGTTGCCCTCGTTCGCCCAAAGTGTGATCATCACGTTTTCGATGTCGTATTTTTTCGCCTTTTCGATCGCCATCTTCATAGATTGAATGGAGAAATTGTTATGGGGAGCGAAACCGTTCCAGCACCAAGCGCCGCCGGCAAACCAAACTTCGCGACCGAACTGCGCGTGCTGACGGAACATTTCGTCAAACATTTCCGGCTCCATTTCGTGCTCGCAATAGTCCCAATAGCAAAGCGCGACGTTTTCAGGTACTTTGTCAATAACTTCTTGGGGCATTTCCAAGCCTTTTTTATAATACTCGCCCTTGCTGGCTAAACGGAAGAACATATCACTCCACATATGCGCCTTAAAGCCATATTTTTCCGCAATCTCCAACACTTTTGAAAGGTGACGGAGAAGCAAATCAAAACGGTTGGTATAACCGTGTTTGTCCAGGTAATTACCCAAACCCACCTTATGCGCTTCGTCCATACCGATGTTGACGATATTCGTTCTGAAATCGCTTCTGATCGATTTAAACATACGATCTACGAGTTCGTACGTTCTGGGCTCGTCAATCATAAGGATATCGTCAATGTCTACGATATCGTAATATGCAGGCAACTTAACGAGATGCGTCAAGTGCGCCAACGTTTGAATACAAGGAACCAATTCAATGCCGTTTGCATATGCATAATCATCGAGTTCCCTCAATTCCTCGTGCGAATATCCGCCGCGCAAATATCCAAAATAAGGCTCTTCATCGATCGTATATACGTCGTCGATTACCAATTCCAGATAGTTATATCCCATCTTTTTCATCAGATCAATGAGATGCTTGATTCTTTTGATTTGCATTACGTTCGTCGAAGCGACGCAAATCATAAGACCAAATCTTTTGAATGCCATATTGTTTCTCCTTTCCTCTTTTTACTTTTATTTTCACAACCCTCGGTTGCGTTTACCTTTGTAAAACTCTCCTGACAATAAAGCTTGCCGCTTTTTCTTGCAAAGATTAATAATAGTTTTATGGGACCGTATATATTATATCATATTATACCATACCGCGCAGAATTTGTATAGCTAAATTCTTGTCCTTTTTTAGCATTTTTTTGTCTTTCTCAAAGGTTTCAACCCGCCGCTTATGCAAACACTTATATGAAAGTCTACAAGAGCCAATAGATCATCCCGACCGCCGTGCCAGCTAAAATCCCATAAACGATAATAGGTCCCGCCACGACGAACATTTTCGCCGCCATACCGTACACCATACCCTCGGTTTTAAACTCCATGGCAGGAGAAGCAACGCTGTTTGCGAATCCCGTAATGGGAACGATTGAGCCTGCGCCTGCGTTTCTTCCGATCCGATCGTACACGCCAAACCCCGTCAAAAGACACCCCAGAAAAATAAGCGTCACGCTGACCGTTCCTGCAAGCTCCGTTCCCGAAAGCCCGAACTCCTCGTAGATATACCGTAAAAATTGCCCCACGCAACAGATCAAGCCACCCGTCAAAAACGCCCTAAAACAATTTTTGAAATGCTGGGTAGGGGGATCAAAGGAATTCACGTACGCAATATAATTTTTATTATAATTTTGTCTATTTTTACCTGTCATTTCGTACCTGCCCCCATTCTTTTTGATTGATTTTCGGAAAATACTCCTCTCTTTCTTCTCGGGATTTCCCCTCCGATTCCCATATTTTAATTCGTTTCAATCTCTTCACCCCCCACCTATATTTTTAAAATAAAGAAGCTTTTTTATGCATCGGAGTCCTTCCTACCAAAAAACACAGCCGCGTTGAAAACATTTGACTTTCTGCGCTCATCGTGATACAATACTTTTATGTGACGTATAAAATATATGTATAAGGAGCTATCTTATGAAAAGATCTAAAACTCGGTTTATTGCATTTATTTGCAATATGGTCATCGTTTTGTTGTCGATCGTTTCCATCGTCTCCTATTTCTTTATGCCTTTTTGGAAAGTAGAAATAGCGCTGAACGTGAGTGGAGAAACGATTTCGGAACTGATGGGCGGTGAAGAAGGCGGCGAAAGTAATAGCGGCGAAAGCGGCGGCGAAGGTGAAATGGATTTGGGCACTATGTTGCAAGATTTAGATCCCATTCCCCTGAAGTTAGGCATTGAACTGAAAACCTCTTACATACTTTCCTCGTATTCTTCGGGCTCTAAAAAGAGCGTGCACGCCCTGATCGACGACAATATCAACAGCCTCATCAATCAGCTCTACGGCCCTTTGAACGATATGATTGTAGGCGTAGCGAAAACTATGGTCAAGACAACGCTGAAAGAAACCGCAAAGGAAACGATCAAAGATTTCTATAAGGAAAATCAAAACGCAGAAAAGTCGCCCGAAGAAATTCAAAATATTATGAACGAAGCGGGTATCACCGACGAGTTCCTCGATACGGAAGTTGACAAACTCGTTGAAGCCCTGACTTCGGAAGGCGCAACGACGGACTCGATTGCCGACGCCGTTATTGCAACTTTGGACGACGTCTGTACGGAATTGGCGCAATCCGACAATCCTGAACTTTCTTCCATTTCGATTGATCAAGAAACAAAAGATGAGATCAAGGCGGAAGTGGTTGAAATTCTCTCTGAAATGGCGGACGAAAACGGCAACATTGACTTGGATACGTTCCTCGCAGATTTCGCGTTGCAAATGCTTAAAGGCGAAGCTTCTGCGGCAATCCGGCCTATAAACGAAAGTTCTAGCGCTTCTGCAGGCGAAGAAGAGGTCGATTCGAAAGAACAGCTCAAAGCCGAACTTCGCTCGATGATTATGGAAAAACTTCCCGACGACGTAGTCGATACTATCGTACAAGTCTTCCAAATCATCGGTTACGTAATCTTCTTCACGTGGTTTACGTGGTTCTATTTGATTTTGAAGATCCTTGTAAAACTGAAAATGAAGAACAACGCGATCAAATTGAAACTGCCCATTTTACTCGGCTGGCTTCCCTACCTCGTGCTGTGTCTGATTCCCTCGTTGGCGCTTAGCCTTTTGAAAGATCCTTCCAAACTGAGCTTTGCAGGCGAAAGCGTTGTAAAAACGTTGAGTAAAGCAGGCAAAGTCCTGAATACGCTCGGATTGAAAGTTTCGTTCGTATCCGCTTCTATCGTAGGGTTTATCATCGCGATCGTACTCTTCCTCTTTGTGATTTTCTATTACGGCAGAATTCGCAGAAGATTGAAGAAGATCAAGAAAGGCAAGATCGTAGAGGACCAATTTATCGGCGGCGGCAAAGACAACGATACGACGCCCGTCGTGGAATCCGCTCCCGTTCAAACGGTTGAAACTACGGAAGGGAATAAATAACGTTTACTCTTAAATTCGATAACCTATCCAAACCAAACGCCCCGACGCGATCGCGTCGGGGCGTTTCCATTGTCAATTTTTCTATTTTTATAATCGATTAAGAGCCGAACTCCCCTTTCGTTGCTCTCGCAAAGAGAACTTTCAAAAGTTCTTCACAGCGTTTACGGTAATCCTTATCCCCCTTTTCGCCGTAACAAAGCTCGTACACAGCAGCCGTAATCGGCAACTCTACGCCGTATTGTTCGCTCAACGCTTTCATCGCCGCCGCCGTAGGAACCCCCTCGGCAAGTTTATCGAACTGCGTTTCCGACATCAACATCTCACCGTACATTCTGTTGTGGGAATACTTACTGAACAACGTCGCTTCGTAATCCCCCAAATGCGCCAAGCCATAGGCGGACAACTCGTTTCCACCCATCGCTTTAATGAGCCGCGCAACTTCTCTTGCACCCCTCGCCATCAACGCCCCCTTGAGCGCCGCGTAACCGCAACCGTCCAAAATCCCAGCGACGATACCCATAACGTTTTTCGCCGCTGCGCCGATCTCCGTTCCGATCAAATCGTCGCCGTAATAAAAACGGATCAAATCACTCCTAAACTCGTTCGCAAGCTTCACTTTCAACGCCTCGTTTTCAGAGTCGATCACCATACAATTAGGAATCCCTTGCGTAAACGCCTGAATATGCCCAGGTCCTACCCAAACGGCAATCCTCTGTCCCGAGATCCCGCTGTCTTTCAGGACTTCGGACAAACGGCAACCGCTCGATACTTCGATCCCTTTCATACAGAGCACGAAATCTTTTTGCGATACGTCGTATTCGGTGATCCGTTTCATAAACCCGCGCAAGCCCTGCGACGAAATGGAAATGATAATGACTTCCGCACGCTCCACGGCTTCTTTTAAGTCGCAGGTGAGCGTAATCCGTTCATCCAACGTCACGTATTCGTTCTTACCCGTTTCTTTTAATACTTTATACGAGTAATCGTCTTCAGGTCCCCACGAATATACGTCGTGCCCCTGATTGCAGAGATACCAAGCGATAAAAGAGCCCCAACGCCCACAACCCAATACCGATACTTTCATAATATGTCTCCCATATTTTTCTTTATAATGGATTCCGCTCCACAAACGCCCTCGTCAGCGTCACTTCATCCGTATATTCGATCTCCGAGCCCACGGGAATCCCGTGCGCGAGTCGCGTTACTTTCACACCCAAAGGCTTGATGAGTTTTGCAATATACATCGCCGTAGCGTCCCCCGACACGTCGGGATTGGTCGCAATAATGACCTCCTGCACTTCGTCGTTTTGAATCCGCGCCAAAAGCTCCCGAATCCGAATATCGTTCGGTCCCACGCCGGCAAGGGGATCGATTACGCCGTGCAATACGTGGTATACACCCTTGAACTCCCGCAGCTTTTCGATCGCCGCCACGTCCTTAGGCTCTTTCACCACGCAAATTACGCCCTTTTCACGCGTACGGCAAACCGCGCAAGTCTCCTCTTCCGTGAAATTTCCGCAGATCTTACAATACCTTACCTTTTTCTTCACGCCGAGGATCGCCTCCGCAAAAGCCCGAGCTTCCGCTTCAGGCATATCGATAATTTTATAAGCGTATCTTTGCGCCGTCTTTTTACCGACTCCCGGGAGTTTGGAAAACTCATTGACGAGTCTGCCGATCGGCTCGATAAAAATCTCCATGAATTACAGCATTCCTCCCAGCGCGCCCATATCGCCGTACTTACCCATTTTTTCTTCATAGACCTTGTCCGCTTTCGTGTAACCGTCGTTGATTGCAGCCATAATCAAATCTTCCAACATTTCCACGTCCGTGGGATCAACGATACTTTCATCCAGTTCGATGCCGTTGATGATCTTTTTCGCGTTCATATACACGACGACCGCTTCGTTCGCCGCCGTTCCCACGACTTCCCAATCGTCCAAAAGTTCCGCAGTCTTCTCCATTTCTTCCTGCATCTTTTGCGCTTGACGCATCAAATTCTGCATATTGTTGTTGCCGCCTTTAAATCCTGCCATAATCTTTTTCCTCCGAATACTCGTTCTCTTTTTATTTAATTTCGATTTTTACGCCCTGAAACGTTTGTTTCAACTCGTTTAAACTTTGATTGAATTCGTCCGTTTTCTTGCCCTTGAGCCGCACGTCGAATCCGCCCTCCGCAATCCCGATCCCACGAAACGCTTCCGCGATCATCGAGTAATGCTCTTCTTTCGTCAGCGAACGAAAAATCGTATCGCTCTGCGTAGACAACACGAAAACGTCTCCGTCGTACCCGTTGTCCAAATCCATACAAATCGTGAACAACACTCCGTTCTTGCCTACTTTCCGAAGACTTCTCAAAAACGCGCCGAACGTCGTTTTCGCATCCCCTACCGCCGCTTTCGGGAGGGGTTTTGCCTCTACGGGTTTCGGCGTAGCCTTTTTTAAAACCGGCGGAGCAAACTCCTCGTCAAAGTAGACGTTTCCGCCCGTCGTCGCCTCGTCGGGAGGCGCTTCTAACGCCGGGGGAATGCTCTCTTCTTCCACGCGCACAGGAGGAATCGATTCTTCTACTGCAATCGTATTCTCCTCAACCCTGCCCCCGTCGTTTTTGATGACAACGCCGTTTTTGACCGCTTCTTCCAACGCAGCGATCCGACACAGCAAACTCTCCAAATCGTAATCGGTTTGCGGCATACTTGCTTTCATAATCGCGGATTCAAATAAAATCCTCGGCGACGTAGAGTACTTGAGTTCGGGCTCTACTTTCGCAAAAATATCCGTCACGCGGAGCAACGTCCGCCCGTCCGTTCCTTTCGCAATGTTTGCAATTTCCAAATAGGTATCTTCGGGCAACGCCAGAACGGCTCTCCCGTCCCGACAAGCCTTCGCCACAGCGCACGCGTTTAAAAAATTCATCAAATCTTTCAAAAGCATACCCACGCTTTTCCCCTCGGCAAGGAACGCCTCCGCGCGCTCGAACGCAACGCTTGCATTCCCCTCTAAAACAGCCTTTCCGAGTCTTACGACCTCTTTAAAATCGGCATTCCCGAGCACCGACGTCACGTCCGCATACGTCAGTTTTCCGCTGGTATAGGAAACGCAGGTATCCGCTACGGACAACATATCGCGTACGCTCCCCGCGCCCGCGCGCGCAATCGCCGCAATCGCCTCGTCGTCGTACTTTTTGCCGATGGAGTCGAATACGTAACGGAGTCTTTCCTCCAAATCCGATTGAGGAATGAGTTTAAAATCAAACCGCATACAACGGGATAAAATCGTCGCGGGAATCTTATGGGATTCGGTCGTTGCCAAAACAAATACGGCGTGCGCGGGCGGTTCTTCCAACGTCTTTAACAGCGCGTTGAACGCGCCCGAAGAAAGCATATGCACTTCGTCGATGATATAGACTTTGTATTTTCCCGCTACGGGCGGATACTGCACTTTTTCGCGCAAATCGCGCATTTCGTCCACGCCGTTGTTGGACGCCGCGTCAATTTCGGAAATATCAAGATTGGAGGGATCTTTGAGCGCTTTACACGCCTCGCATTTTCCGCAAGGAGAACCGTCGACGGGATGCTCGCAGTTGATTGCCGCCGCAAAAATTTTCGCAATACTCGTCTTACCCGTGCCCCTCGGTCCGCAAAAGAGATAGGCGTGTCCGATTCTACCCGTTTTTATTTGATTTTTGAGCACGGTTACGATATGTTCCTGCCTTACGACGTCGTTTAAACTCGTCGGTCGGAACATACGGTATAAAGCCAGGTACGCCATACTTTACTCCTCCGTTGATTTCGTTCTTTTACTCCGCTTTTTGTTTGCGGAGCATCTTACTTTCCTTTTGTTTGATACAGATCCTGCAATTTTTTCTTACTTCTGTGGATCGCGTTGTCCACGCTCTTTTCCGATTTTTCGGTAGCCTCACAGATCTCTTCCCGAGTCATACCGTCGATATACATCATCATAATCTTAAACTCAAAATCGGAGAGTGCCCGGCTCACTTTTTGCATAAATTCCCGACGGTCGTCGTTTAAGATCATCTCCTCTTCGGGGTTACAATCCGCCGCCTCTTCGTCCATACCCAAAAGGGACACCGCGTTATTCAAAGGCGCGTGTTTTTTTCTCGCGGATTTTTTCACAGCGTCGATAATCCGACGGGACACGCACAAATGCGCGAAGTTCTTAAAACTCAAATTTCCGTCGCCGCCCCTGTAATCCCCGATGGCAAAACAAAGTCCGATCATTCCCTCTTGGATCAAATCTTCCGTATCCCCGCCGTTGAGGAAAAACTGCCGCGCTTTTCCGCGTACGATCCCTGCGTAACGGGTCAACAACTCCTCCGTCGCCGCCTGATCGCCCCGTTGTGAACGCGCGGTCAATTCCTCGTCGGACAACTTGTTGTTTCCAAATTCTTTCGTCATACTTGACTCCGTTTTCTGACCACTTCGTACGCCGCGATCCCGAGCGCCACCGAAGCGTTGAGCGAGTTCACTTTCCCCTGCAAAGGAATGGACAGAACTTTGTCGCTCTTTTCTTTCGTCAAACGCTTCACACCGCTGTCTTCGCCGCCGACGATCAACGCAACGTTGCCGTTAAAATTCTCCTGATAAATATCCTCGCCGCCCGCTTCCAACGCGTACACCCAATACCCGTTTTTCTGCAACGTCTCCACCGCTTGGTTGAGATTGGCGACTTTCGCCACTTTGATATGCTCCGCCGCGCCCGCAGAAATGCGAATCACGCTCTCCGTCACCGAAGCGCTGCCCGATTTCGGGATCACCACCCCGTCCGCGCCCGCGCATTCCGCCACGCGCAGAATACTGCCGAGATTATGCACGTCCTCGATCCCGTCGCAAAGAATAATAAATCCGCCCTTCTCGCTCTTTTTTTCGGCGATCATATCCTCCAGATCAAAATATTCGTAATCGGTCGTGTAAGCGATCACGCCTTGATGGCGATGCGTCTCACTCTCTTTATCCAACGCGCGCTTGTCCACGAATTGTACGCGGATATTTTTTTTACGCGCCTCGGCAAAAATGAGATTCACAGACCCCTGCGCTCCCTTTTCCAATAAAATCTTATCGATATTTTTATCCGTCTTCAACAACTCAATGACGGCGTTTCTTCCTTCTGTTTTCAATGTCTTTACCTCTTCTTTATCCTTAAGGCTTAAACGCTTCGCTTGCCTTTTCGCCCTTAAACTCCAATCCCCCGGCGGAAAGCAACGTTTCGATCCGCTCGAAATCCCCGATCAAATACAAATACCCAAGCACCGCTTCCAGCCCCGTCGAACGGTTGTATTCTCCAACCGTTGCGCTCTTGCTCTTCGTCGCCTTTTTTGCATTCCTGCCCCGACGGAATACCGCCGCCTCCGTTTCGGTAAACAACGGCTGTATTTTTTCAAGGAGTCGGTTCTGTCCGTGCGCGCTTACGATCTTCGATGCCGAGCGTTGTAAATCCGCCGTTTTACCGTCGCCGCAATCCGCTAATTTTTCCCGTACGTACAGGGAATACACGGCGTCGCCGACGAACGCAAGCGTAACGGGATTCATCATTCTTACGCTCTCTTCACTCCTACGGCAAAACCCAGACGCCATCTTTTTACCCTCCGATCGTTTGCTTTCGTTTTATTATACCACGTTTTCAAGAAAATGACAAGCAATTCAGCCGTTTTTTACCGAAGTATAATGAAATTATACTTTCCCTACGCCGCTGAGTCCGCAAAATACGCCACAATCCCCGAAGCGATCGACGAAGCAAGTTTCTTTTGCCATTCTTTCGAGCATAATAACCCCTCGTCTGCCGCATTGGATAAAAAGCCGCACTCCACAATCACCGACGGGCAGGCGGCGCATTCGAGCATAAAGTACTCTCCGCTCATTATCGTCCGCGCCTTAACCCCCTGCGTTGCGTACAATCCGTTCAACCGCTCCTGTGTGGCAAGCGCAAGTTTTTTCCCGCCCTCCGACTCCCGAGAATAGAACACTTGCGCGCCGCGCATCGCGCGCGAGGAGAAAAAATTCTGATGCACGGACACGACCAACGCAGGATCCGCTTCTTCAATGATCTCTTTCCGACGTTGCATATCCCTCTTTTTAAAGCCTTTCGCCGTCGTACCGTACAGCCCGTTTTCCGTCTTCCGCGTGAGCACGACGTCAAACCCGATCCCCGTCAATTCCTCTTTCAACAAACGGACGATCGACAAATTGAGATCGCTCTCTTTCACGCCCGTTTCTTTCCCCGTTACGCCGCCGTCAATCCCGCCGTGCCCCGCGTCCAAAACGATCCGCATTCCGTTCTCTCCGAGCGTAGATACCGTCTCCGCCGTATTAAGCGCGCGCACGCAAAGCGCCAACGCAGCCACAAACATCATTACCACCGCCGTATAAACGGCGAACACCGATTTTTTCATACTCTATTGTATGCCCGAAACCATACGGATATGCAACCGTTCAACGCGTACACGGTAGGCTCTTTTGTAAAAAGAAAAACCTGTCCTCACGAAAGAAGACAAGTTTTTACTCTTTTTTGCCTTACAGAAATTTTAAATCCGATCCCTCTAAACGACAGCGGCAGGGCGCAATCGACGACGGCTTTGCCGTCGGGACAGGAATCACGGCGTTCTCGCTCTTTTCTTCCGTTTCTCCGTTTGAAACGGGCTTCGCCTCTATCGGAATTCCCGATTTTCTCTCGGTTGTGTTCTCCGCAACTCCAAGCTCTAATTTTTCCGCTTCACGGATCCACTCCGAGTAGAACTCCCACACCTTTTCAGTCACGATCCGTCCCACGCCTGCCCGAATCAGTTTTTTAAAAACGGACAACGTCTCCACACCTGAAACTTCGAGTTGGCAACCGTTGAGCAAATCCAGCCTCAATTTTTCACACCCCTCGAAATAGCGTACGCTGAAATGACTGGCTCCCGCCTCCGAAGCCACCCTCGCCAATCTTGCAAGCGCATTCCACGACACAGCTCCCTCCACGCATACTTTTAAGTCTGCTTTCCCGATGCGCCTACGAAGCCTTTTGAGCTCTTTTTTGATCTCGGTATATCGGCAACACGCCACGTGCGAGGGAGTGACCATCACGGTAATTTCTTTCGCTCCACGCCTTAACGCAAGCTTCGCCTCGAACGCTTTTACCCGCGTAAGCGTTTCTCCCGTGCCACCGACAATACAGTCGAATTTCACTTTGCTGTCGGTTAAAAACGCTTTTGCCTGCGCGAGCCTCGTCAACGGAATTTTGACCGCCGCCTGATGGAGACGTACCGCCCTCTCGCAAATTCGTTTCGCGTCCTCGTTTTTTAGGAGCGGAGTTTCCGATTTTGCGATCGCGGAAAGCACTTCGGCGATTCTTTTTTGTTTTTTGTATTGGCGGAATTCCTCCGCGTCCTGTTTGGAAAGAGTGACGTTTTGCGCCATCGCTAAGACTGCGGCGGGCTCTCCGCTTTTCCCCGTTTCCGTCGCCACGCCCTGTTCCTTGGTAAGAAGTTCTCCGTTTTGTGTTTTCGTTTCCATACTCCGAGTATGCGACAAGAGATTTTCTTTTATACCATTTTTTTCTAATTTATGACAGTATGCACCCCTTATACTTTCCGTATGACTTATCTTTTATTATCTTCACAGCTCCTTGGCGGACTGTGCCTCGTTTTATTACTCACATTTTGCTTTTTTGCCGTGCACCTCATCAAGCTCGTCAAATTCGGCTGGACGTACCAAAAGGAACTTCGGGACGAGCCTTCAAAAGAAGCGGAAAAAAAGCAAGAAAAACCGACCCCCGAACCCGCTCGGGAGCCGATCTATTACATCGTAGAACGCAAGCGCAGACAGGCAAAAAGCGCTTATTCCAAGCCCAAAGAAATCCGTTTCAAATAAGCGGTTTTCTCTTTTTCAACGCGTACCTGTCCTCTTGATTTTATTCTTTTGCGGAAGCAGACGCAGGCGAAAGTTCGCCCTTATCCTCGTCGAATTTTTCCAAATTCCCTCCGTCCGTCCAAAGCCGTTCGAGGTGATAAAAGAGCCTCGTTTCGTCGTTGAAAATATGCACGATGACATCGCCGTAATCGATAACCGCCCAACGTCCGTCCCTCACGCCTTCCGTACGGGAGGGCGTTATTTCATACTCTTTTTCAATCCATTCCTCAACCCGTTCCCCCATCGCGCGAATCTGGGGAGCGTTACTGCCGCTCGCCAATACGAAATAATCGCAAAGATCGGTCTTTTCGCGAACGTATAACGCCACGATATCCTTCCCTCTCTTGTCTGCAAGCGCTTTGCAAATCGACACCGCCAAATCTCTACTCGTCGTTTCTGCCATTTTCTTTCTCCTTTCTTTCCTTTTGATAATATTCGTAAGCCGCTTTGGTCAGCGGATAAATTTTGCCTTTCTTTTCCTTTAAAAACTCCAAAGTCTGCGAAAGCGCTTCCAAAAGACATTCGTCAACGTCTTTTTGAAACAGTTCCCTTAAAATCTCCACGCCGTCGTAACTGCGTTCTTCCTCGATCATATCCGCAAGAAAAACGAGTTTTTCAATCCCTCCCATCGCAGGGCGGGCGCTCGTGTGATAGCGAATCGCTTGGAGGATCTCCTCGTCCGTAACGCAAAAGAATTTTTCCGCCACATACGCGCCTTGGTATTGATGCATAACGGGCTCGGGAATCTCCCCCCACGCCTCTTTTTTCTCAAACCCCTGTAAATAGGGGGAGTCGGGCTCCAGATTTTTTGCGCAATCGTGAAACAACGCGGCAGCAATCGTCTTGTATTCGGACAATTTCAAACTACTTGCCCGCGCCGCCGCAATCTTTGCCACGCGGATACTGTGTTCTCTTCTTTTGGGCTTTTCAAGAGCAAGCGCCTTGTTGGCATACGGGATTTCGTACAGTCCTTTTTCTAAAATATATTCCGCCGTTTCTTTTGTAACAAAAGAATTTATATCCATACCTGCCCCCGCCAAAACACGGATTTCGGTAGAAGATACGTCCTCTCCGTTATAATCGATCACAGCAAAGCTTTTTCCAAACCGAGCCTGAAATTTCTCCTTTTCCTCTTCTATCCATCCGCTCTCTTCGTTGCGAGCGCACACGGCAAGCGTCACGTCGTTTACGATGCTTTCGGGGTTTTTCCAAGTCGGAAAATCCCGCAACATATCCGTTCCGACAATCCAAAAAATTTCCGCCGAAGGATCCGTTTTCCGAAAATATCGGCAAGTCTCGAACGTATAGCTCGTCCCGCCTTTTTTCAGTTCGTAATCACTCACCTCCACGTTCTCCAAATCCGAAAACGTCCGATTGCACAATTCCCAGCGCTCCGCATCCGAAGTCAGCGTTTTTCCCTGTTTATGGGGTGGCGTATGCGCGGGCATCACGAAGAGCTTATCCAGCACAAGCGACTCCACCGCCGCCTGCGCCAGCCGTCTATGCTCTCTATGCGGGGGATCGAACGTCCCGCCGAAAATCGCAAACCTCATACCGCACCTTTCCAAACCGTTTTTTCTATTATACTACATATTTTTCGTTTTTTCAAGTTTACAAACGGAAAAATCCGTCAAAAATCAAACTATGAAAAAAACTGCATTCCTCTCCAACGTAACCTTTGCTTTTTTTACCGTTTTCATTCCTACGCTCTGCTTTTTCAGATACTCGGGACTCAACCTGCCTTTCAGTTTGTTTTTAGGCAGTCTTTGCGGCGCGCTTGCCGCCACCGCCACCGGATTCCTGCTTGCCAAAAAACGCCGCGCGCTGTTTTTAAAAAAAACGGACGAAAAAGAAAAAGAAAAATTTTTATTCCACCTCGCGATGCTAAGCGACGCTCAAAAAACCGAGCTAGTCCAATCCGCACTCCCTCCCCCCGTGGTAAGATCGGGAAAATTACGTCTGCAAACGGACGATTCGCTCTACGCCCTGCAACTTAGTTTCACGCCCGTCCAATGCGACGACGTCGCACGGTTTTCCCGTCATAAAAGCGAAAAACAAAAAATTCTCCTTTGTTCTGCCATCGAAGAAAACGCCTTGCTTTTATGCGAGCAGCTACAAATCCAAGTATGGCAAGCCGAGAAAGTCTATCAACTCTTCAAAGGACAAAACAAGCTCCCGAAAACCTATCTTTCCGATTCTTTCCCGCCAAAAAAACGCCAACGCTTGCGGCTGTGTTTTTCCAAGCGCAACGCCAAGCGCTTCCTCGTCGGCGGCTCGCTGTTGTTTTTAACGGCTTTTTTGACTCCGTTCCCTTTCTATTACTTCTTATTCGGGAGTGGACTCCTCGTTTGTGCCGTTCTCACCCGCCTGTTTGGATACGACTAACCTCCAAAAACGAGGCAGGCAGGTACGAGATGAGATCGCGCGCGAGCATAGAATATTCCTCCGTTTCCAACGCGGCGAGTTCCGCCGCTCTACCCGTCAAATACGCGCCGACTTTCGCTGCGTCAAAAGCAGAAAGCCCCGTCGCGCAAAGTCCTGCCAAAACACCCGACAGCACGTCGCCGCTCCCCCCTTTCGCCTGTCCCGAATTCCCCGTTTGATTCCAAACGACTTCATTCCCGTTCGCAATCGCCGAAACGGAGTTTTTCAACAGTACAACCACTCCGTATTCCCTCGCGAAGTTAGTGGCAAGCGTATCTCCGTTTTTCAAAACTTCCTCCACCGACTTTTTAGACAAACGGGAAAATTCCCTCCCGTGCGGCGTTAATAAAACGTCGCATTTTTTACGCGCAAAAAGCCCTTTCCAATCTTTCCCGTATTTCGCCAGAGAATTGAGCCCGTCCGCATCCAAGATCAACTTCCCCTCGTAATGCGTCAGAAGATACGCCACTCCCTTATAGACCTGCCTACTCACTCCCAGCCCCATTCCGTACGCGATGGAGTCATAAGAAAGAAGTTCTCGAAATTCCTTTTTAGAAACTTTTAATCTCTTTCCCCACCCGAGCGACCGCAAAAGCGCCTCGGGCTCTTTTCCGTAATAAGAGCGTAAAATTCCTTTTGGCGCAAACAACGTCGTATATCCGACGCCCGAGCGCAAACACGCGGCTACCGACAAATACGCTGCGCCCGTGTATTCTGCGCTCCCCGCCACGATCGCCGCTTTTCCGTACGTTCCCTTATGCGAATCGCGCCTACGAATAGGCAAGAGCCTTGCCGCCTCTTCGGCTGTTACGTACGTTTTTATTCCTCGCGCTTTTTCACTCACGATCGCCACCTCCGAGCCGCAAAGACACTTCCGCCGCCGTTACGCGCCGTTCTCCCTCCGCCGTTTTCACCCAAAGCCCCCCTTGTCCGTCCACCGAAAGTAAAGTAACGGCTTCTCGACGATCTCCTACGAGCAACTCCGCCGCCCGCCCCATATACCCGATACGGGATAAGTAGGACTCCATCGTTCTCTCTTTTCTCAAATTTTCGATGAGTCTGTTCTTCACTTCCTTTACGTCAAACGCCCGACCGCTTTCCGCTTTCATCGTCGTAGCGATGGATTGAAGCTCCTCTTCGAGTTCGTTGTTGACGTTGAGCCCAATCCCGACGATGGAAGAAGCTACGTACACGCCCCGAAGCGTATTTTCCACGAGAATCCCGCAAATTTTTTTGCCGTTCACGTGCACGTCGTTCGCCCACTTAATCACGGGCGAGAGCCCGTATGCCTCCAACGTTTCGCATACCGCCGCCGCGGCGAACGCCATCACGCAAAACGTATTCTTCGCCTCCAAGCCCACAGGATACGATAGCCGCGTAAGATACACGCCGCCCTCTTGGGAAGAAAAACTCCTGCCTTTCGTACCCTTGCCTTTGCTTTGCGATTTCGCAACGACGATCAACTCTTTTCCCTCACCGCGTTTTTGCGCCGCGTACTCATTCGTAGAGGGAATACAGTCAAACTCCTCGATTGTAAATTCATTCGGTTTCATTCCGTACCTGCCCCTATCCTTTTACTCTTCTTCCTCTACGCTAAGCGAAGCCAACGCCGCTTTCGCTACGTCGTAATCGAACCCTTTTCCCATCAAATACCGATACGCTTTTTGCAAAGTTTCTCGATCGAAAGATTTCCCTCGCATATACTTATCCAAGATACCGCGCGCCGTTGAAATCTCAGTTTCTTCGTCCAAACTTTCCAACGCGCCGTCGATCTCCGCGTCCGAGATCCCCTTGCTTTTCAGCTCCAATCGAATGAGTCTACTCCCCTTTCTCTTCGCCGCGCTCTCCACGTAACTTTCGGCGTACTCCCCGTCGTTGAGGAAATTATATTCCCGCATCTTTTCTACGACGTGATCGGCAACGGCGGACAAATACCCTTTTTTAGAGAGAAATTCCCGAATCTGCTTTTCGGTTTTTTGCGTAGCGGAAATATGCGCGAGCGCTTTATCCAACGCCACGCTCTTTTCACTTTCCAACTGAATTTCCGAAAGTTTCGCCTCGCTGATCTCCTGTCCCACTTTCAAACGGTTCTTCACCGTCGCTTCCAAGGTCAATCCGCAACAAAACCGCCCGTCTATAAAGACGTTGCATCTCGTCTTATCTTTTACTTGTGGCGTAATCGCCGTGATCTCGCTCAACGTCCGCCCTCCTTTTCTTACTCACGATTATACCACGAGCAGCTCAAAAAGTCAACCGTAGCTTACGCCTCGTTGCATAAAGAAGAAAAATCCTCCGAATTTCCCTTTCAATCGTTTGGCTTTTTTGTAAAAACGTGCTATAATGATAACGGCAATAAAAATAGCGTATAGCTATGCGACAAAGGAGAAATTATGAAATTCCATACCGTTGACATCAAAGGCTTTGAAGCGCAACTCCCCATTTTACCTCTGCCGAGCGGCATCAGCATCGCGTTTTTCAATTTACACGGCGACAGCGCGTTGACCGAGCATTGCGGTAAAATGCTGGCGAAAGAACTGACCGATTGCGACGTCCTCATCACCGCGGAATCGAAAGGCTTGCAACTGACGCATTGCGTCGCGCGTGAGTTGGGACACAGATATTACGCAGTCGCGAGAAAAAGCAAAAAATTATATATGCAGGACGGCATCGAGATCACGATCGAATCCTCGATCACGACGGGAACGGAACAAAAAATGTATCTTTCCAAGCACGACGTAGACCTGCTCAAAGGCAAGAAAGTCGGCATTGTAGACGACGTAGTTTCTACAGGCGCTTCCCTTTCGGGTTTGGAGCTTTTGGTGGAAAAAGCCGGCGGCATACTTCACAAGAAAGCGTTCGTCCTTGCCGAAGAGGATGCAGCGGACAGAAAAGACATCGTATACCTTGCTTCTATCCCTTTGTTCAAATAAAATTTACCAAAATACGGCAAAATTGAAAAATTCAGGAAAATATCCCCCAAAAACGGCGAAAAAAAACTTTCGCCGTTTTATTTTTTCACCGGAAATACTTGCATTTTTCAAAATTATAGTTTATAATGTATATGAATATATTCTGTAGTCTGCGCGAGTACGCCTAAAATCAAGGATCGCTCGTAAAAATTACCGCAGAGTGAAATGACTCGCGGAAACGTTCATCCGACAAAAGGAGTTTAAGTATGCCGGAATTTGAAGACAAATACATAAAACCGAAGCGCGCGAAGCGCAAACCCAGCACGTTAGGCGGAAAAATCCTTGCCTTAATCCTCGGGCTTTTTCTCGGAATTATCGTTTCTTTTGGCGGAGTTTTCGGACTCGGTTACTATTTTATCGTACAATCCAAACTGAAAGATACGATCAATTTATTCAACGGACTGACGGGGTCTTCTTTGAATGCAAACGACATCTTTGCAGAACAATACGCCGAGAACAACGTACTCTATCTCGTCAACGGGATCACCCTTGCCTCTCAAGAGATTATGACGGGAAAAGGCTCTTTGAATACGTTGAACGCGATCTCCCCGATGGTGGGACTCAGTATCTGCGGTGACGACTCCAAAAATTTTGGCGGCTTGGTGGATTCCCTGAAAGAGATGGGAATGAAGATCACCGAAGAAGAAGTGATGCATGCCCCCTTCGTTTATACCGAAGGTTCTACGCAGCCCAACCTCTCCGCCCTTCTTGTCAACGCGTTCTACGATATGGAGATGGGAACGTTTTTGAAGAACAACGGCAAAGAACCCAAAGGTCTTATGTTGATTCTTTGCTACGGCATCGAGGGCGAGGACTATCATTACGAGGGCGACAAAGTCGTTATGGAAGAAGGCAAAACCGCCACCACCATCCGTATGCTGATAGACGGAGATTTGGAAGAACTGATTTTCCGAGTTCCCTTGGATGCGGTTATGAAACCCGACCCTAATGACAGTCTGAAGTCGGCGTTGATGTACGGAAAAAAGAACGTCCATTATAAAATCGTAAACGGCAAAGCAGAAATGCAACAACAGCGTTTCACTCTCCAAGACAATGTATTCTACGACGTTGACGGCAACGCGGTCAACGGAGCGGTAACCGACCTTGGCGGCAGCAAATACAAACTCGTAGAGACGGACGAAGAAACAAAAGAAACGACGGTTACGTATCTCTCCCTTAGCGAATCGGGAGACTACCTTGCCTATCAAGACGAAACCTTACAAACGCCGAAAAAATACAAGAAAACCACCGTCGGCGATCTGGAAGACGACCAGATGGCAATCATCAACAACATCTATCTCAAAGACGCGTTGGAGATCGACCACACCGAAACCAATCGGGTTCTCATCTCCCTTGCGTACGGTACGGAAGGCACGGACTTTAATTACGTTTACGACAGCAACGGCAAGGTCGTAGGCATTGATGAAATCAACGAGCCCCGCACAATCGGCGATTTGAGAGAACGCGGCAGTACGCTCATCGACGACATTCTCCTCACCGACATTATGGAAGAGGATCGCGATAACGCAGTCGTGATGTACCTGCTCTACGGCAAAAAAGACGTACACTACGAGATCGATCCCACCACAGGAAAAGTCGAGATGCTCCAAAAACGGATTGCGATCTACAACAACAAGCCTTACAACGAATACGGCGAGCCTTTAAACGGAGTTTTGGATACGTTGCAGATGACGTACACGGAAACGCAGACCGACCGCGAGGGCAACACCTTTACCGTCACGTATGAAATTTCCGATCCCGTGATGGACGGCGACGTACAATCCACGGTGAAAACGGTAAAAGACGGCGACGGCAACAGCTACGCCGCTCCCCTTTACTATCTCACTCTCGACGGAGAACCCGTAAATTATAAAGCGACGTCCTTGGGAGATTTGACCGGCGACAATCCTTTGATCGACAATTTAACCGATCGTCTTACCCTCGTGGAAGTCCTTGACGAAGAAACCTTATCGGGCAACAAATTCCTCTCCCACATCAAAAACGAACGCATTTCAGACCTTCCCGAAGCGGTCGATAACCTGACCGTCGGACAGATCTTCGATAAGGAAATGTACTACGTCGTTTACGAGGGCGAGCCGTATACGGACTCCAAGGGCAACCCCGTGTCCTCGGGCGATTACGTGGACTATCTCGGCGTATTGTTCAAGAAAAAATACACGGGCTCGGGCTACACCGACGCCAACGGTCATCTCGTTACTAGCGGTTGTTACGTGACTTTGAAAGATCCTACGAATTTAGAATCCCCTCAAAACACCCTGTTTATGTATTTCTATGAAGGCGAGTCCTTTACCGATTCGGCAGGTCACCCCGTCACGAACGGAGATATGGTAGACTCCACCGCGCACCTGTACGTAAACTACGACAAAGAAACGGGCAAGATCATTCAGGGCACTTGGAAATATATGTTGAGCGAAACGGTAGGCGGAGTCGCGCACGTACGCACCGATTACAAGATCGCGAGCGATATGACCAAGCTGATGGACAATATGCAAAACAATATGCACGAAGCTTCGATGCGCGAGCTGTACGACGACGGAATCGTAAACTTCAGCGAATCCACTTTGGACAAAAAGATCCGTTACGACGTCGGCGGCGTACAAGTCATCGATCCTGCGCAATACGACAACAAAGAATATTTGGGCGATTTGCGGATCGGCGAAATGATCGAATATTTGGATACTCTTTTGAATTACATCTAACCGCTCTCGCTCATACAAATCAAATGGAATCCTCGACGAAACTCGACTTATGATAAGTCGAGTTTCTTTTTTTCGTAAAACTGCTTGATAAAAATTTTTATATGTGTTATACTAAATATGCTCAACAAACTTAATACGTGCGAATTTGGGTTTATTTGTCTTTTAAAGGGCTAATTATACTATTTTTTGCCACAATAGTACTATTGAATTTGATAAAATACAGATTCTACTTGTGCTATTGTGGTTACACCATTTCGCATAAAGTTTGTTGAGCGACAATCGGAGTCTGTGTTTTTGTGCGTCGGCTTCGGTTGGCGCACTTTTTTTATTTTCAATGTTTACAAAGATATTGATATGAAAATTTCAAAAAGAATCTTGGCGTTATGTTTAGCCGTATGTTCTGCTCTGATTCTCTTTACTGTCTGTAATTCGGAGAACGGCTGCCATACTTGTATATACAACCGAAAAGTGACCTCTACTGCGTACCAATTCGGCGAGGCGACTTGTTTAAAAAAGGCAACGTATTTCTTTTCTTGCGAATGTGGAGCAAAGGGAACCGAAACGTTCGTATATGGCACATTCAAAAATCACATTTATGAAAACGGAAAATGCAAATGGTGTAACGTTACCAAGCCTACAATTCCTACTCCGTCCAATCCCACCCCCTCAAGTCCGCCAATGCAATCGGACGAAATAAGTCGACTCGTATATATTACTCCGACAGGGAAAAGGTATCACCATTCAAAAAGGTGTGCCGGAAAAAACGCCACGCCCGCAACGAAAAACAGAGCCGCGCAATTAGGTCTAACGCGTTGTAAAAAATGCGCTTAAAAGACGCCTTGTTTTGGCTGCGCTATCCAGATCGCTCGTCATTAGGCGAATATAATGAATACGCATACGGATGAATTTAGCTGTCGCAATTCCCTATGGGAAGAGCGACAAACTTCCTTTTTTCTTTTTGAAACGCGCAAAAGTCCGCTAAATTCTTCAAAAACGATAGAAAATTGATTGACTAATTTCAAAAAATGGGATATAATACCTATACGCGGCTGCGAAAGCGGCTGTTTTAACCTTGCATACTGCAAAAGTATGCCGAATAAGACCAGGAGGTGAAAAGATATGGCTAAATACGAAATGCTGTACGCGTTGAACAACGACTTGACCGACGAAGCGAAAGACGCCAAGATTGAGAAATACGAATCCATCGTAAAGAACATGAACGGCGCGATCGTTTCCACGGAAAAATGGGGCGCAAAGAAATTTGCTTATCCCATCAAGTTTAAGAACGAAGGTTACTACGTTCTTATGACGTTCGAGGCAGAAGGCAACGTTCTTAACGAGCTTGACCGTATTGCAAGCATCGATAGCGATTTGTTAAGACGTATGACCACGAAATTGAATTGATCAGGGTGAAAAAGAATGAACAAAGTATTTTTAATCGGAAACTTAACGCGTGACCCCGAACTTACCGAAACCGCTAGCGGCGTTCCGGTATGCCATTTTGCGATCGCGGTCAACAGAACGTATTCTTCGCAGGACAGCGAACGTCAGACGGATTTCTTTAACTGTACCGCTTGGCGCGCTACGGCGGAAACGATCGCGCGTTATACGAAGAAAGGCAACAAGGTTGCCGTAAGCGGAAGCATTCAGCTTCGCAACTACGAGGACAACCAGGGCGTAAAGCGCAACGCTGTGGATATTATTGTTCAGGACATTGAATTCCTGACTCCGAAATCCGCAGGCGATTCGTTTGACGACGCTCCCGCTCCTCGCGCCGCTGCCAAGAGCAAGCCCGTTTTGCAGGCTATGGACGACGACAGCGACATCCCCTTCTAAGAAAAGGGAATAAATACAATAAGGAGTAATCATTATGGAAGAAAAAGCACCTGTTAAAAAGGTATTCAAAAAAGCTCCCCGCAAAAAAGTTTGCGCTTTCTGCCAAGAAAAGTTGGAAGCGATCGACTATAAGGACGTAAACCGCTTGAAGAAATATATCACCGAAGGCGGCAAAATCATTCCCCGTAGAATGAGCGGCACCTGCGCGGCGCATCAAAGACTTCTTGCAACCGCTATTAAGCGCGCAAGAATCGCAGCTTTGCTCCCCTTCAAAGGCGAGTAATCCACTAAAAGTCAAAGCTCCCGAAGCGAACGCTTCGGGAGCTTTTTTGTTGTAAAAATCTATTTAAAACTTATAAAATCCCCGTCAAAAAGATTTCCAAACCGATCGCGATCAAAATGACTCCGCCGAAAATACTTGCTTTCCCCGCAAGCTTCGTTCCGAATTTTTTTCCGAGAAACAATCCCCCCATACAGATTCCGAACGTCACGGCGGCAATGATCAAACAAGCCACGAACGCCTGCAAAAAATTATGTTCGGCAATCGTAAACCCGACGGAAAGCGCGTCGATCGAGGTCGCAACGCCCTGCAAAAGCAGCGTACTAAGCCCCACCGCGCTGGAACATTCTTCACAATCTTGATCCCGAATCCCCTCGTAGAGCATTTCCCCGCCGATAAAGCCAAGCAATCCAAGCGCGATCCAAGGAATACATTTCTCAAACGCCTGAAAATGCCGCGCGATCGTCGTAACGCATACCCAGCCGATCATGGGCATCAAGAACTGAAAGAACGCAAAAACTCCGGCGATTCCGCACATTCTCGGTTTTTTCATCAACGGCTCGTTTAATCCGTTCGCAAGGGAAACGGAAAACGCGTCCATCGCGAGCCCCACCCCCAACAATACGCTATTACAAAAAAACATAAAATCCCACATAATCGATCTCTCCAAATAAAAAACCCAAGCAAAGCGTTACTTGGGATCCACGTCGATATATAAAGTCCCCACGTATAGCGTTTGCCGATACGTAAGTCTCGTAAATTAAAACAAGCCAGACTTATATGCAGTCAGTATGTTGACTTGTTCCGCAAAACTTGCGGTTACTACTCCCCTACGGAATATATTTATTATATCTCTTTTTAAATTATGTGTCAACCAAATATAGGAGTTTATTGAAATTTTTCAGAAGTCCGCCTTTCGGCTCGCGCGAAGGCATAGGCATTCTCCTGCTTGGAGATTCCACGAAAACGGCGCGCCCTAAGCGGTTACTCGCCCTTGGCTCGTGGCGTCGCCGCTAAAGCGGCTCGCGCGAACGCATAGGCATTCTCCTGCTTGGAGATTCCACGAAAAAACACGCAACTAATGTTGCGTGTTTTTTCGTGGCGCACCCTAAGCGGCTCGAACGCCTAACCTTTGGTTCCGTAGACCAACGCTCTATCCAATTGAGCTAAGGGTGCTTCTATACGCGTTTTTCACTTCCGCTCATCAAAACGCTTATATAGTATAGAATTTTTTTTGAGTTTTGTCAACTGTTTTTAGTGGATTTTTAAGCTATTTTATAAATTTTTCCAATCAATCCATCATAAGAGCCGCCGCGCCCAACAATCCGGCTCGATTCCCCAAACTCGCAATCAAAATCGGTACGCTCGGTCCCAACTTTCCCGCAAAGATCTCTCTATCCACGATCTCTTGCAACGGTTTCGTCAACTCCTCGCCCTGATTGCAAACTCCACCGCCTAAAATGACCGCCTGCGGACGAAAAATATTCGCAAAATTCGTGATCCCACACGCCAAATGCTCTATATACTCATTTACGACCTCCGCCGCGTACCCATCGACCGCCCGATAATCAAACGCCGTTTTCCCCGTTACGTTTTCCAAACTCCCGACTTCCCACATTCGGCAATCCGAATGCGCTTCCATCATTCTCCTGCAATCCCGTATCAACGAAGTCGCCGCCGCGTAAGCCTCCAAACACCCCTTTCTCCCGCAAGTGCAAGGCTCTCCGCCGTTTACGATACTCATATGCCCGAGCTCCGCGCCAGCCGACTGATTTCCCTCCATCAGCTTCCCGTCAAGCACCACGCCGCCACCTACGCCCGTGCCAAGCGTCAACATCACGACGTCCCGATACCCTTTCGCCGCGCCAAATTTCACTTCCCCGAGCGCCGCTACGTTCGCGTCGTTCACCACCTTGACTTTCCAGCCCGTCAACGCCTCTATCTTCTCCACGATCGGGAAATTCGTCCAATCCAAATTCGCCGAAAAAATCACCACGCCTTGCTTGCTATCGATCATTCCGGGCGAACCGATCCCCAAGCCAACCACGTCCGAAACGCAAATTCCCGCTTTTTTTGTAAGGTCTACCGCCAAAGAGGCGATATTATTCGCCACCGCGTCGCCGCCCTTTTCACGCTCCGTAGGCGTTTTATCAAAAACGAGCAAATTCCCCTGCCCGTCCACAACGCCGCCTTTGATAAACGTGCCGCCAAGATCGATTCCTACGTAATATTTTTCCTCTTTTCTACAAACCATTTTCTCTCCCGTTCATCTGCGGAGTATTCCCTACGATGAATGCTTTTCGTCCGAATCCCCGCTTCCATATTCTTCGCGATATCCGTCCCGATTATACCCAAGCTGCAATTTCCGCACGGCATTTTCCTGCGCCTGCGCCACCGCCAATTTCTGCAGCGTACGCGCTCCGCGCAACACCATACTCAGTCCCAACAAAATAATCCCGATACAAGCAACCGTGCCCGTCACCGCAAGCCAAATCACCCGATTGTCCGCCACCGCGAACGCGTCCAAAATAGAGGATAACAAAGCGAGCACCGAAACGAGCGCCGTTACCAAATTGGTATTCTTGACCGAATGAATAATCTCGTCCTCGTATTTTTTCGCTCGAAACAAGCCCATTACGGACATACCGACTCTGTATAAAGCAAACCCAGCGGTTGCAAACAAAATCGTTTTAGCGTAACGGAACACGTTTCCGTCCACAATCGTCAAAATGACCGTCGCCCCCAGCAAAAGAGTCAATCCGATCAACATTCCGCCGCAAATAACGTATGAAATCACGTTCGCCCGACGCAATTTAATGAAATCGTTTTTATATTTTTGCTCGTCCCTACGCGACTTCACGAGCAACCACCCGCGCGTTGTGGACAGGAACACGTAACAACACGCAAGCGCCGTGTACCAAAGAGAATGCAGCGTGATCGCCGTCACCCCCAACCATACCGCATACCCAAAATTACAAAACAACGACCAAGCGCTAAACACGATCGTCCGAAACGCATAATCCTGATGTAAATTCCTCGTAAACGTGTACTTATCCGCTACGATGAGCATCTTGTTTCTCATATATTTAAAGCCGATATACGTAAGATACGCGCAATAGAAAAACAAGCCCGCGAACACGACGTAAAGCCCGATCGCAAACGTACTTTTTCCATACCCGTATAGAATAGAAAACAGCGCCAACGATAAAACCGTCAGCGTAGAGGCGAATACGATCACTTGTACCCAAGCGGGTGGACGTTTAAAATTTGTCCAAAAACCTTTAAAAAGTTTCATCCCGTTCCCCTTATCCTCGTTCTTTACAAATCAAAAGCAATTGCCGTAATGTCGTCGTTAAATTTACCGCCGCTGAACACCGTCAGCGCCGATTTAAGTTTTCCAATATAATCCTCCGCGCTATGCGACTGTAATAATACGCTTTCCGCGCGCTCGATCCCAAACTGTTCCCCCGCGGAATTCACGCACTCCGTCACCCCGTCGGTCAAAAGCACTAACATATCCCCCTTTTCAAAAGGCATTTCCTTTTCGGAGTACACAGCTCCCTCCATCCAATTAGAAATAGGTGGAGCAGGCGATTCAATCTCATTGATCCCATAGGAATTTTTGAGCAAAATGGGCACGTTATGCCCCGCAAATGCGTAATGGAGCATTTGATTCTTTTCATCAATCCGCACCGCCGCTACGGTGATATACGAGCGTTCGTCCTGATTCAGCTCGTTGAATTTCACGTTCAGCGTAGACAACGCTTTCGCAAGATCTCTTTGTTTTCTGTCAAATCCCGCTTTCACGAACGCGGACAACATACCAGCCGAAATCCCTTTCCCCGACACGTCGGCAAGCACGCCGAATACTTGTCCGTCCCATTCGTAGACGTCGGGCAGATCGCCGCCGATTCCCAAACAAGGGATATACATATACGAGTACGGTACGCCGCCAAGGCTCTTTCCCGCAGGTAACAAGCGTTGCTGCATTTGTTTTGCCGTGACCATCTCTCGCTCGATTTCCGTCTTATACGTTCCGTCCGTGAGTCCCAAAAACAACTTTCCTTTTTCGTCTAAGGGCAAAATACGGATACGCACGGAAATCCGATCCGTCCTCCCCAACCGTTTGACGGTCGTATGTACGGTTTCCGACTGTTCCTTTTTTTCTTTAATCGCCGCCTGTATCGCCCGCAAAAACGCGCAATATCCGCACGCCGCGCCCTTTCCGCACTCGCTTTGTTCGTTACAACCGAGCGCGCTTGCAAGCGTACCGTTTTTCTTTGCCGTATCCGAAAAAGAACGCCGAAACGCCGCGTTCGTGTACCGAATCCGCAGCCTATCGTCAAACACAAACACCCCTTCGGGCAGTTTGTCTAAGATTTTTTTATACGTTCTTTGCATACGCTATATCCTTTCGTTGCTCGCGTACCTGCCCCGCACCTTTTGGCTTAAGGTCTGTAAAATTTCAATCCGCGAACCACTTTCGCCTCAAAAGTAAGCTCTTTATAAAGTTCACCGTCTAACTGCGCCACGCAGGGTTTGTCGGAAACAAATTTCACCGCGTCGCAACGGAAATGCTTCGTCAGAGGGTATTGCAAAATTCTCCCTTTCATCAACTGTATAAACGCGCCAATGATCTTGAATACGCCGCCGATACAATCCACAGTAATCACGTCCATCTTCCCGTCGTCAATCTCCGCCGTAGGACAAATCTTGATTCCGCCGCCAAACTGCGTACCGTTGCACGCTGCCGCGATCAACACACTCTTTTCTTCGCTTTTCCCCTCGTTCTCAACGATCACTTTCATACCTTTAAACGCGAACAAGCTCTGAATAAGGCTTTTCAAATACTTCGCTTTTCCGCGCTTTTTACCGCGGTTGCACCGCTCTAAAACGTCCACGTCGATACCAAGCCCCCCGACGTTCATACAGCGTACTCCGCCTATTTCCAAACAATCCGTTTCTTTTGCTTCGCAGTCCAAAATCAGCTCCGCCGCTTTCTGCGGATCCAAAGGAATCCCCGCCGTCTCGGCGAAATCGTTGCCTGTTCCGGAAGGGATGAGCCCCAACCGACAAGCCGACGGATCCACGATCCCATTGAGTGCTTCGTGCAACGTCCCGTCGCCCCCGAGTACGATCACGTCCTGATCTTTCTCCTGCGTTATTTTCCGTACGATTTCCGTCGTTTCACGCTCCGCGGTAGAAGTATGCACCTCATATGCAACTCCGCGACTTTGGAACAACGCTTCCAATACCTCTAAATTTTTCAACGCTTTCTTTTTACCCGCAACAGGGTTGAGAACAATGTGATACATACTCTTTTTCCT
Organism: Clostridia bacterium; assembly: GCA_017457225.1. Classification (GTDB taxonomy): domain Bacteria; phylum Bacillota; class Clostridia; order Christensenellales; family Borkfalkiaceae; genus Scatosoma. The sequence continues at coordinate 39,632 of JAFTHW010000013.1, forward strand.
TTGTAAACGCCGCTTACAGGCTTTTGCGCCTGCAACGCAAATTTTTCTTAAATATATTATATACTACTTTGCGAAGAATTGCAATTTATTTTTAAATTTGTTATACTGTAAATGTAAAAAATTTTTGAAAGGAGGAGCGCGGAATGCGTCCCATAATTCCCAAAAGCCTGTTTTTACTTGCCGATCGCAGCCCCAAGCCCCTCTACGTCGTCGGCGGAAGCGTCCGCGACTTCCTCGCGGGAATGCACTCTTCTTCCAAAGATTGGGACGTCTGCTCCCCTCTCCCTGCGGATATATTCGTCGATCTTGCCAAGAGCAACGGATTCACCATACAGGGAGTCTATAAAAACACGGGTACGGTCAAGCTTCGCGATACGGAGGGAACGGAGTTTGAATTTTCCCCTTTCCGTTCGGATAAATACGTTCGCGGCGTACACGTCCCCGTCGAAATCTGTTTTACCGAAGACATTACCCTCGATGCCAAACGTCGGGATTTTACCTGTAACGCGATCTATTACGACGTAAAAAACGATTCCTACGTCGACCCGTTAAACGGAATTTCCGCCGTTGCCGACAAGCGCCTCACCACCGTCGCGCCTGCGGAAAAAGTATTCGGCGAGGACGGATTACGGCTGATGCGCCTTGCCCGCCAAGCCGCGCAGCTCGGGTTCACTCCCGACGCGGATTGTTTAAGAGGCGCAGCGCAAAATGCCTCTTTGATTGCAGACATTTCCCCCGAGCGCATCTTTGCCGAGCTTTCGGCGATCCTATCCTCCGATCAAAAATACGGAATCCCCGACGGGCCTTATAAGGGATTAAAAATTTTGGAACAAACGGGAGTCCTCTCCCACTTACTACCTGAATTAACTTTGGGGAAAGGAATGCTCCAACGCCCCGATTTTCATAAATACGACGTTTTAGAGCACTCCTTACGGGCAGTATGCTACGCTCCGCCCGAAATTCGCCTCGCCGCGCTGTTACACGACGTCGGCAAACCGTTTTGTATGGAGCGAGATGGGAACGGTTTTCAGCACCCCGAAGAGGGAGCACAGATCGCCAAAACGATTTTAAAACGGCTTAAAGCCCCCAAGCGCGAAACAGAAAAAATCGTTTCCCTCGTTTCTCTTCATATGTACGATTTCAACTGCGAAACAAAAGAAACCAAACTCCGTCGCTTTTTCGTAAAACACTATCCTTTATTGCCCGATCTTTTGAAGCTGAAACAAGCGGATTTCTCCGCCTGCACGGACGATCTATCCCTTGCCCCCACCTGTCGAAAATGGAACGTGTTGCTGGAAACGATGGAACGGGAACGCGCGCCGATGACGCTGAAACAACTCGCTGTCAACGGCAAAGACTTGCTTTCTTTAAACGTTCCGCCCGAGCGCATCTCGGAGATTTTACAAACGCTTCTTTTGTTTGCAGCCGTTCATCCTACCAAAAACAAAAAAGAACGTCTGCTCAAGCTCGCGCAATCTCAACTCCGAATTGTAACAACCCCCTAGGCAGGTACGAGATAAATTCCTTAACGCCGTCTTATTCGTGAAAATAAGACGGCTCTTTTTTACGTCTGTGCCTCCCAGCCCAAACTCCTCTCCACCGCGCAATGCCACTTTTTCAATTTTTCCGCACGTAGACTCTCTTCCATTTGCGGAACGTACACCTTTTCCACTTCTTGCAACGCTTTAAGCTGTTCCCTATCTTTCCATACTCCCACGGCAAGCCCCGCAAGCGCCGCGACTCCGAGCGCCGTCGTTTCGTGCACTACGGGTTTGACGACTTCCGCCTGCAAAATATCCGCTTGGAACTGCATCAAAAACCCGTCGCGGGAAGCGCCGCCGTCTACTTTGAGGCTCTTCAATTCCCCTCCCGTATCCTTTTCCATCGCCATCACGAGATCGGCGGATTGATAGGCAATGGATTCCTGTGCGGCGCGGATAATATGTTCCCGCTTTGTCCCCCGCGTAATCCCGACAATCGTTCCTCTTGCGTACATATCCCAATACGGCGCACCGATCCCCGTAAACGCAGGTACGACGTATACACCGCCCGTATCGGGTACTTTTTTTGCATAATATTCCGCGTCACGGCTTTCGCTCAAAAATCTCATCTCGTCACGGAGCCATTGAATCACTGCTCCGCCGATAAATACACTCCCCTCCAACGCATACTGCGGCGTTTCCCCTTGCAAAGTCGCCGCCACCGTCGTCAACAGTCCGTTTTTACTGACAGGACGCTCGGATCCGGTATTCATCAACAAAAAGCACCCTGTTCCGTACGTATTTTTCGCTTCGCCTTTCTCAAAACAGCTTTGCCCAAATAAAGCAGCCTGCTGATCGCCGGCAATTCCCGCAATGGGAATCTTTACGCCTCCGAGATTCGCATACCCGTAGACCTCGCCCGAGCTCTTCACTGCAGGGAGCATAACTTTCGGAACGCCAAAGAGCTGTAACAGCTCCTCGTCCCACTCCATCGTATCTACGTCATACAGCATCGTACGGGAAGCGTTGGTACGGTCGGTCACGTGCGTTTTTCCCTCCGTAAGTTTCCAAACCAACCAACTGTCCACCGTTCCGAACAACAACTCGCCCCGCTTAGCGCGCTCCTGCGCGCCCTCTACGTTTTCCAAAATCCATTGGATCTTACTTGCGGAAAAATACGCGTCGGGAATAAGACCGGTTTTTTGTCGAATCCACTCGCTCTTTTCGTTCTTTTGCAAGCGTTCGATGATAGGCGCCGTTCGGCGGCATTGCCACACGATCGCGTTATAAACGGGCTTTCCGGTAGCCTTTTCCCAAACAATAGTAGTCTCTCTTTGATTGGTAATCCCGATCGCCGCGATCTCTTTCACGTCCACCCCGCTCTTGGCTATGAGTTCCATCATCACGCCGTACTGACTGGACCAAATTTCCATAGGATCGTGCTCCACCCAGCCCTCTTGGGGATAGATCTGCGGAAACTCACGGTTCAAAGCCGCTACGATCCTCATTTTCTCGTCCACGAGTACCGCCCGTGACGAAGTCGTACCCTGATCCAACGCCAATATGTATTTCATCTCACACCTGCCCCCTTTTCTTACAAAAAAAACGGCGACCGACATCGCCGTTTTTCTCTAAATTCATTTATAATTTTTCAACCGTAATACCATCTTCAATGGACGTTTCGTAGAAGCTTGCGTAATATCCGATAGAATCGACGTACGCTTTCCCTACACGACGAATGAAGCCCTCCACCGCCGTTTTCTTTACAATGGAAATCGTACAACCGCCAAAGCCCGCGCCGATCATTCTCGAGCCCAAACAATCCGTTTCTTTTCTCGCCAGCGCACTCAGCGTATCCAATTCCTTACCCGTCACTTCATACAAATCGCGAAGACTGTAATGACTTTCGTTGAGCAACCGACCGAGTTCCACAAGATCCCCTGCTTTCAACGCCGCAACGGCTTTGTTGACTCTGTCGCACTCCATCACGACGTGTTCCGCGCGTTTTGCCACCGCGCCCGACAGAAGATACTTCACGTCCGCGAACTGCTTGGGCGTGACCTCCGCCAAATTGTTGACAGGCAGTACGGTTTGAATGGCTTTGAGTGCCAACTCCACCTCTTGTCTTCTAACGTTATATTTGCTCTCCACGAGATTATGCGGCTTGTTGCAATTTGCAACAACCAAACAATATTCCCCGAGCTTCAACGGCACGTAACTGTATTCCAACGTAGCGCAATCGAGCAACACCGCGTGATCCTTTTTTCCCATCGCCGAAGCGAATTGATCCATAATTCCGCAGTTGACTCCCGCGTATTCGTTTTCCGCGCGTTGAGAAATCAACGCCAGCTGCACTTTATCGTACGCAATTCCCGCGTATTCACAGAACGCCACAGCCGTCGCGACCTCGATCGCCGCCGACGAAGAAAGCCCGCTTCCGAACGGTACGGTACAATCGTAATACAGATCGCAAGGCATGATTGTCACACCCGTTTCCTGCAAATAATACGCAACACCCGCCTGATAGTTTCCGAGTTTGAGCTTTCTATACGCATTAAGATCGTTGATTTCTAACTCCACCACGTCGTCGATCCCACGGAACGCAAGACGAATGACGTTTCCCTCCGTCTTTCTCGCGTAGACGTTACACCGCAAATTCAGCGCGGCAGGAAACACCTTACCACCGCAATAATCGACGTGTTCGCCGATGACGTTGATTCTACCTGCCGCGGTAAACAAGTCCTCTGCTTTCGCGCCGAAAAACGCCTCGAATTGTTGCATAGCTTCTGCTCTTTCCATTTACGTTCTCTCCTTTTGTTACAAGCTTTTCGCTTGTCAATATTATACAATATTCCAAATTTTTTGTCAATAGCTTGTAGAGACTTTTTACCTCTTTTGTAAAATATTACTATTTCAACGCATAAAATAGCCTTCCAACGCATACCTGCCCGTTGCAAATCCAAGAAAAAAACCGTATCGGTCACGATACGGCGAAAATGTTTTCCGGCTTCCCTTACAATCAATCCTTCCCCTTGTAAAATCAAATAGCCTGAACGTTTACTGCGCGAAGCTTTTCAGGATTTTTCGGATCCGCTTCCACTTCAAAGGAAACTTTCTGTCCTTCTTTCAGCTTTCTGTACCCCTCGGCAATGATCGCAGAGAAATGAACGAAAACGTCCTCTCCGCCCTCATCGTTGGCAATAAAGCCGTACCCTTTCTCCGCGTTAAACCATTTTACAGTACCTTGACTCATCATTTGGTACCTCCCTCATAAATTTTGTCCCCGATATCAAACGCCATCCTTGCGCCGAGAAAAAAACGCAAAGCGTTCCGTCATCATCCGTTCCTTTTTAATTATATCACAATTTTTAATCAAATGCAATACTTAATTAAAACATTTTTTCACGTTTTTGCTCTTTTTTGAGCGTTTTTTTGAAAAATAATGGACTTTTTACGTGTTTCGTGGTATAATCTATGCAAGCGCATATGTAAAATACGAGGAGCTTGAATTCCCCTTTTAGGAGTGAGTTTATGGAATTTATCGAAATTTTAAAAGTAATACTGCTCGGCATTGTTGAAGGCATCACCGAATGGCTTCCCGTGTCCAGCACGGGGCATATGATCCTCGTAGAGAAATATTTACCGATGAAAGTCAGCGCAGAGTTTTTCGAGCTATTCAAGGTCGTCATTCAACTCGGAGCAATCCTCGCCGTCGTCGTTTTATTCTGGAATAAACTCTTCCCTTGGAAAAAGGAAAAAACGGAAACGGAAAACGGAATCGTTTCCCGTATCGTTACGGAAAAATCCATACTGACCCTTTGGGGAAAAGTCTTGGTTGCTTGCGTACCTGCTGCCGTCATCGGTCTGCTTTTAGACGATTTTTTAGAGGCGCATCTGCAAACTCCGCTCGTCATTTCCCTGACGCTTATCCTCTACGGCGTCGCGTTTATCGTCGTAGAAAAATACAACAAAAACAAAACCTTGCCCGTACAAACGACAGCGGAAATCACGTATAAACAAGCCCTGATCATCGGTGCGTTTCAGGTTCTTTCCCTGATCCCCGGAACTTCCCGTTCGGGCGCGACCATTATCGGCGCTCTCCTCGTGGGGATCGCGCGTCCCGCAGGCGCGGAATTCACGTTCTTCCTCGCAATTCCCGTAATGTTAGGCGCGAGCGCGCTGAAAGTTTTGAAATTCTTCTTAGAGAGCGGAAACCTGCTCCCTTCGGAGATCGGGTATCTTTTAATCGGTGTAGCGGTTGCGTTTATCGTCTCCCTCATCGCCATCAAATTCCTGATGAATTTCGTCAAAAAACACGATTTCCAGATCTTCGGTTGGTACCGTATCGCGCTGGGCGCGATCGTCATCGCAACGCTGGTCATTCCGCCTCTGGTAGGCTAAAATCCATAAACATTGAAAGAGTTCCGTAACCATACGGAACTCTTTTTTATTAAAAACTTATTTTTTGTCTTTCCCCTCGTGCCTCTTTACGTAATGAATGAGCACGTATATCCCCGTGAGCAACACCACGCTCAACCCAAGCACGAGATACATCACGCCGATCTCCACTTTATTCCCGAAGAAATAAAGATTACAATCTACGGAATCCCGCAACCCCTCAATCGCTTCCATCGGCAATCCCAAATCACTCATTTCTTGAAATACACCGCGCAAGTAATGATTTCTAAAGAGGGACGTTCCGTACGTACCGGGCAAAAACGCAAGCGTCTTTTGCAATCCGGACGAAAAGGACGAAATGGGCATATACGCGCCGCAAATAAATCCGTATCCCGCGCTGATAATCGTACCCACGGCGGACATTTGTCCCTGCGTGGAAAGGAAATGATGAATAATCGAAGAAAGCCCCGTCCCAAACGCCACAAGCAGTACGATATCGAGTAAAATACACAACACGTCCAAAACCGACAAATACCAGCCAAGGCACGCGATCCAGATAAAAGCCGCCCCCGCCGCAATCAAACAAATAAGCAGAGTAGAAAACGCGCTCGCTACGTAATACCCAAGCGCCAACGTAGATTTCTTCACGGGCGCAATCGTTAAATCATAAATAGAGCCGTTTACCTTATCCTGCACCATCAAAAGGTTGGAGCAAAACGCCACCGTCACGCAACAAACGGACAACAGCGACGAAGCCAACTGTCCTCCTACGCACCCTTCAATGAGTTTTTTAGGCAGTTCCAAGCCCTCGGGAAGCCCCGAAGTAAACGCATCACGATAAATATTCGCCAAAAACGTAGCGTATAATACGAGCAAAATCAACGGCGTAATGAGGGAGGAAACCAACATTCCCTTATCCTTGAAAAACAGTTTTACGTTCCTCCTTACCAAGGCTTTGAACTCTTTCATTTCTCTTCGCCTCCCGTCAATTTTTTGCCCGTGACCGTCAAGAACACGTCGTCCATCTTCCCTTTGACAATCTCGTAATCGGTAAACAGCGACGGATTCTTTATGATAAGCTGCGTCGCCGCCGCCGTATCCGCCACAGCCACTTTATATCCGCCCACAACCTTTTCATACGCCACATCTAGCGCACGGACTTGCTCCTCCGTAACGTTATACAGCGTGATAAAATCCCTCGTGTACGTATTTTTGAGTTCCAAAGGAGTCCCCTCCGCCACGATTTTACCGCTATCCAAAATCACGACGTAATCCGCCTCCGCCGCTTCTTCCATATAATGCGTCGTGAGAAAGACCGTCATTTCCTCTTTTTTGCGGAGTGTTTCCACCACTTCCCAAAGCGTCTTTCGCGTTTGCGGATCCAACCCCGTCGTGGGTTCGTCCAAAATCAAAATTTTGGGTTTGTGCAATAACGAGCGCGCAATATCAATCCGTCTTCGTTGTCCGCCCGACAGCTTCCCCACCGTCCGCTTTAACAGTCCCGACAAATCCAACAGCTCGCACAATTCCGCAAGCCGCTCTTCAAATTCTGTCCCAACGATCCCGTACAAGGCCGCTCGACTTTCCAAATTCTCCCGTACCGTCAACGCTTTGTCCAGCACACAGTTTTGGAACACCACCCCCAGATCCCTCTTAATCGAGCTGGGTTTCTCGTCCAAATCCATACCGTTGATCCAAACTTTCCCCCTCTCTTTCGGTAATTGCCCGCAGAGAATGGAAATCGTCGTACTTTTTCCCGCGCCGTTTACGCCCAAAAATGCAAAAAGTTCTCCCCGTTTCACGTGAAAACTTAAATCCTGCACCGCCTTTACGTCACGAAAACCCTTGTATAATCCCTTGATTTCAATAATTCTTTCCATTATTTTCTTCTCATTTCTTCATATTGATATCATTATGATATCATATAATCAAATTTAAGTCAACTGTTTTTTACAAAATTTTAAAAAATGGCTGTGACACAGCCAAAAAGATAAAAAAATCACGGCAAAGCATTTCCGCGCCACACGTGCGCGAAACGCTTTGCCGTATTCGTTTGAGTACGCTACGTTAAAGCAGGTAGAAAGGCAACTCCTGCCCAATCGCGATTTTCTTTATCGAATTGCAAGGCTTTGCAACTTTTTTCGTTGCAGGCTTCTTTGCCGCGGGCTTTTTCGCCGTCGTTTTCTTGGGCGCAACGACTTCCGCTTTCGCTTCTTTCACTTCCTCCACAACACTGTTATCCATATCGGGAGCGGTGGTTTTTACCTTAGAATAGCCGTTGTTTTCCACTCTTTTGATTGCATTTTTACCGATTGCCATACTTGATAATCTCCTTTGTTAATTTGGTATATTCGATCGCGCTTCTGCTCTTTTGCTTATACGCAACGACGGGTTTACTGTTATCCTGCGACCATTCGACGGCGCTGTCCACGCGCACGTAATTCTCGAACAAACGCACGTTTTCCATTTCCCCGAGCGTTTCCATCGTTTGCTTGAAATATTTCTTTCTCTCGTCCGCTTTCGTAACCGCCACGCCCATAATCTCCAATCGGGGCGCGATTTTTTTTGCCTGCTCGCAAAACTCGAACATATTGGCAAGTCCAAACAGCCCCCAAGGACTCGCCTCTACGGGAATCACCACGTAATCGGACGCGCACATAATATTCATCACCCAGCCGCCGAGCGTAGGCGGGGAGTCGATCAGGATATAATCGTAATACCCTTTCGCTCGTACCCGTTCCAGACATTTTTTGAGTACGGTTTCTCGCTGCCATTTCGCAAACAGATCAAACTCAATGGCACTCATCAGCGACGTCGAAGGCACGATATCGAGTCCGTCGATCCCCGTTTCCACGATAAAGTCGCTCAAATCCTTTTCCGATACGATCGCGCGGTAGATATTTTGTTCCCCTTTCGCGTATTCGTACGCCTTTTCCTCGTCAAAGAGCGAGATCGTGAGGTTGAGTTGCATATCGCCATCGATCATCAACACCTTTTTACCCATCATCGCCATCGCGCAACCGACGTTGGAACACGTCGTCGTCTTACCGCTGCCGCCTTTATTGTTCGCAAACGCGATCACAACCGTTTTACTCATTCGTCCCCCTCCTCTTTTAAATAATCCAACAATTCCTTAATCCCCTCGCCCGTGATCGAGCTGACGGGGAATATTTTTTTGCAGCCCGCAAGCTTTAGCCATCTCGTCACCCGTTCCACGTTCGCGTCGGGCTTGTCAATTCCCGAAACGATCCCGATGACTTCGCGGTTGACCATACTCGTAAGGCAAGGCGAAAAAATGGAATACGGCTCGTTGGCGGAAAGCACCAGCCCCACAATATCCGCTTCATACGAATACAGGGACAAAGCTCCGCTCGTTTCCCTGCGCTCGGTATATTCTCCGGGCGTATCAATAATGGTATCCAAGTAATTGATATACTGCGTTTTAAAATATTTGATTTCTTCGCCGCGCAAAGCTTGGGTAAGAGTCGTCTTTCCCGCCGCCACTCTGCCGATCAGAATAAGTTTTTTCATCGTCTACGCCCCGAAAGATCAGGTTCTTGTTAATTCACAACAGGTGTAATGCAATTTATTGCTGAAATATTCACGAATCGCGGTAAACGACGCTTCCACAGCGGAAACACTCCCCGAAACGATGAGCGTACCCGTGAATCTGTCGACAAATCCGATCTCCGCGCCCGAAGCCTTCATAGCAATATCCGCCGCGATGACCGCGCTCTCGCAAGGGCTGACCGTCAACACGCCGATCGCGCTTCTCGTATAATCGGTTTTGGGATCCAAACCAAGCTTATAATACAGCACGTCGTCAGGGTTTGCAATGATATGGCAAAGCGTGATCTGCTTGCCGGGCACCAATTCTTGTATAATTCTCATTTTTTCCTGTAATTCCATAACCTTCTCCTCTACGAGTCCTTCATTCATTTTTTTAATCGTATTCTTCTCAACCGCCGATCTGGCACTTGAGTCCGCTCTCCTCCGCCACGCTCAAAAGATACTCCATCTTTTCCTTGGACGGCGGCTCGATTTCTTTCAACGCATAATTCCGATTCAGCCCTGCGTATTTATCCTGTCCGAGCCTATGATACGGAAGCAAGTGATGCTCCTTGACCCCTGGCAGGGATGCGGCGAATCGGGAAATCGCCTTAATCTCCGCCGCCGTATCGTTGAATCCGGGCACGACGGGAGTACGGATAATAAGCTCCACACCGCTTTGCGCGATCTTCTTCGCATTCTCCAAAATCAATTCGTTGGGCGCGGACGTATATTCCTTATGTTTTGCCGAGTCGGCGTGTTTGATATCCAAAAGATACAGATCCAAATAGGGAAGAATCTCTTGAATTTTCGCAAACTCCGCAAAACCCGAAGATTCTACGGCGGTATGGAGTCCGTTCTCCTTACAAGCGCGGAGCAAATCTCTCGCAAATTCGTGTTGCGCCAAGATCTCGCCCCCCGATAAAGTCACGCCGCCACCGCTACGGGTATAATACTGCGTATCCGATAAAATTTCAGGCATAATCTCGGACACGGTCACGTCCTTTCCGACGATTTTCTCTTTTCCGCCCTCGATCAACGTCTGCACTTCGTACGCCTGCGATTCGGGATTACAACACCACGCGCAGCGCATATAACAGCCCTTAAAAAATACGATCGTTCGTATCCCCGGTCCGTCGTGTATGGAAAACCGTTGAATATTGAATATGCGGCCTTTCGTATCGTATATACTCATCTCGAGTTTTTCATACTCCTTGTCTTTTCTTCTTTAAAATCCCTGTTCTGTTCTATTGATAATATCGTCCTGCAACGAACGGGAAAGAGTCGTAAACAGCGCGCTATATCCGGCTACGCGTACGACGAGCGTCTTATACTTCTCGGGATTTTTCTGCGCGTCCAACAGCGTTTCTCTCGTGACGACGTTGAACTGCATATGCATACCTTTTTGATCGAAATACGAGCGAATGAGCGCCGTAAACTTGGTCAATCCCGACATACCCGCCAATGCGGAGGGGTGGAATTTTTGATTGAGCAACGTCCCGTTGCTGGCAACGTCCTGTTCGAGCCTTGCCACCGAGTTTGCCGTCGCCGTAGGACCTTTCTTATCTCGTCCCGAAGCAGGCCCAATCCCATCGGCAATCGGCGTAAACGCCAATCTTCCATCGGGCGTCGCGCCCGTTTGCGCCCCGAGCGGCACGTTCGCGGAAACGGGATACAACCCCGCTTGGAATACGCCGCCACGGTAGTTTTTATATTTCTCCACTTCTTTGGTATAGGAATTGCCCACTTCTCGCGCCAGCAAATCCGCCTCGATGATGTCGTTACCGTACTTGGGACAGGTTTCGTCGATCAAGCGTTTGATCTCGCGGAATCTCGCCTTTTTCGCAGGCTCGATACCGTTCCCGGAAGTCACTTCTTCATAGATCGTACGGATCACCTGCGGAGTGATTTCAATCCCCTGCGCCGCAATCTGCGTAGCGATCTCTTCGGTAAGTTTCTCCGCCGCCGCGCCTTGGATTCCGTATCCGAAGTTCGCTTTCAAGGCGTCGCGAAGCTCCGCCATCGTCACTTTCTTTTCCTCGAACACAAGCTGTTTTACAGCCAAAAGTCCGTCCGCGTTATTGGCAATCCCGAAACCCTGCGGTCCTGTGAAATTATAGATCGCGCCCCCTTCTTGCAAGGACTTCCCACGCCCGATACAATCGTCTACCATACACGATTGGAAAGGCAAAGGACATCTTTGCGCGTGCGCCGCGTCGATTGCGTTGTTTGCATTGACGAGTAGTTTGATAAAATAACTCTGTTGCGTTTTATACGCGTTAAAAAACTCTTCAAACGTCTGCATCTGCGTAACGTCGCCCGTATCGGGACCGATCTTTACGCCCTTATCCACGCCGTTGGAGAACACCAATTCCATCGGCCGACACATATTGAAGAACGCCGCGTCGTGCCAACCGTCCGTTTTACCGCCCTTTTGCGGCTCTACGCAACCGATGATACAATAATCTCTCGCGTCCTCCAAAGTCAATCCTCTAGCCATAATCGAAGGAATGATCACTTCATCGTTATAATACGCAGGGAGTCCCGTTCCCAATCTCGTGAGCGCAGCGGCTTTGATCATCAAAGGCTGCGGAGTCCCATTCCATACGCGAATGGAAATAGAGGGTTGAGGCAAAGGCACGTGCATCGACGCTTCCAAGCACATATACGAAAGATCGTTCGTCGCGTCCATACCGTGTATATTTTGCCCGCCTACGATCAAGTTTTGGAACATACCGTAGCCGGCAAACCCGTCCGCCGAACCTGCGTCACGAACTTTATTGATATCGTTGAGCTTAATCCAAATACAATCGATCAACTCCTGTGCCTGTTCGATCGTGATCTTGCCCTCGTCGAGATCTTTTTTATAATAGGGATACATATATTGATCGAATCGACCGGGCGAGATGGAATGTCCGCTCGACTCTACCTGTAAAAGGAGCTGCACGAACCAGAACGCCTGACAAGCCTCGTGGAAAGTAGAAGCGGGGAATTCGGGCACTTTCGCGCAGTTTTGCGCAATCTTCTCCAATTCCGCTCTACGTTCGGGATTCCCCTCTTTTTTCGCCATTTCTTTGGCAAATGCGGCGTATCTTCTCGCGTAGAGAATGACCGCTTCGCAGCTCTCGATCACCGCCGAGAGGAAGTTGGATCTTCGCACGTATTCGGGATCGCTTACATCGAGCGCGTTCAAAGCCGTTTGCGCCTCCGTCATAATCCCTCTGTACCCGATCTTCAATACTTTTTCATAATTGACGTTGACGTGTCCGATGCCGTTGTAGAAATAATTCCCCGGCGTAAACATTCCGTGCTTTACAAACGCGTCGTACGCTTCGGGAGCCATATTCGATTTTGCGAGATCGCTCGTCGTCTTGCCTTTCCAATAAGGATACGCGCCGCGGAGTTCCTCTTTCGTCTTTTCGCTGATATAGAACGGATCCGCCGCGCGAGTCGCTACCGTATCGAACTCCGCTTCCAGCCACTCGTACGAGTATTCCGGGAACACCTGACAACCACGGGGCGCGATCGTCGCGCTTCCGACGATGAGTTCCCCGTCACGGATCACGATGGGAATATTCCGCAAAATATGCGCGAACGCCGCGCTACGCCGCTTGATAATCGGCAAATTCTCCGTTTGCTGATAACTCTCGGTTACGAGCAAACCGCGCGCCGACTCGATCTGCGGCATTTTCGCGTATAAATCGTTGATCAATTTGTCAATTCTCGCGCTCTTTTCCAGCACGAACCGAATGTTTTCCATAATGTTCACCCTTTTTTACATCTGCGCCCAAAGTTCTTCGTGCGGAGCGGCAATGACCGAGAACGAACCGAGTTGTCCCAGATCTTTTGCGTAGTTAGCGCCCGCTTCAACCGCCGCCGTTACGTCGCCTACTTCGCCCGTGATCATCACGATTCCTTTTCCACCCATACCGCGCGATACACGCAAATCGAAAATTTCCACTTTCGCCGTCTTCACCGCAAGATCCGCCGCCTTGATACAGCTCGCCGCCGAGTACGTTTCAATGAGCCCGAGTGAGCCTTTTCTCGCGCTGGTCTGCGTTCCGAACAACGCCGTAACGACCTGTTCGTCGATCCGCCCCATAATCGAGGAGTCGATCACGTAATTGTCGAATTTTGCGAGCACGTGATCCACCGCCGCCGTGACGTTGGAAATCGACCCCGTGAGAATAATTTCATACTTTCCAGGACAGGAAGGATGCGCGGAAACCATTTCCACGCCCGCGCTCTTGAGCGCCGCGTCCGTCGCTTCCACGCCCTTGGGAATACTCTTTAATTCAATTACGCCAACCGCCTTAAACATTTGTATTTACCTTCTCTATGATTATTTTTACGCCGTCGTACACCGTTACTCTTCCCGAAATCGTCGCGTATTGCGGCAGGGACAAACCCTCTCCGCTCTCGGCGATCTTCTGTCCCGCCGTCACGTACTCTCCGTCCGAAACGAGAGGCAGCGACGGAGCGCCGATATGCTGTCTTAATAAGATCTCCACTCTTTCAAACGAAGTATCCTCGCCTAAATATTTGGGCAATTTATCAAACTTCGCCACACCCAGAACGCTTTCCCAACGTTTAGAGGGTACCATACGGTATTCCCGCTCCGCCGAGATCTCCACTTCCTCTTTGCCTACGTACCGCAATTTGTTTTTCGCGAGTAGAGTCTTATACTCGTTGATCACCGCTCTCGGCGAGATTCCCTGATTACAAGCGAGCGTTTCGCAGATCCCGCATCCGCAACAGAGCGTTGCCGAAATCACCATTTGCGGTTGGAGTTTCACCGCGCCCTTTGCCGTCCGCACCATTTTATGCGGCTCGAGGGGATATCCCAGGAGCGCTCTTGGGCACAGATCGGTACAGCGCATACATTGACAGCAAGCCGTCTCCGCCCTCGCCACCGACTTATCCCCATCGATGAATTTCGCCTCCATCGCAGGGGTATTGTCCGGCAATACGAGCAGCGATTTCGTGGTCTTTGTCACGACCGCTGTTTCGTAATCTATCACTTTACCCATCGAAGGTCCGCCGTCGATCAACGAGTTCCCTTCGGGGATTGTAATCGAATGTTTTTCAAATAATGCCGCTACGGGAGTCCCGATCGGCACTTTTACCACGACCGCTTCTGGAACATTCCCTGCGATCGTCACCCATTTCATCGTCACGTTTTCCGAGAACTTGACTGCTCTTGCTACGTTATACAACGTTTCTACGTTATACACGATCACGCCTTTCGTAATGGGTAAATTTCCGGGCCGCACCAAACGCCCCGTCGCCTGATAAATCAGACTGATCTCGTCGCCCATCGGATATACGTCGGGCAATACCGCCAATGTAATTCTATCCGCGAGCTTTTCTCCATCCTTAACACGGAGTCTTTTCGCCGTATGGTCTTTCACGCACAAAATTGCGCGAGGAATCTTCGCGTATTCCAGCACCGCTGTAATACCCGCAAGAACCATCGGCATTTCTTTTTGTAACAGAAGAAAATCGGTATATAACAACGGCTCGCATTCCGCGCCGTTGACCACGAGGAGATCCGCCCCCTCCGCCAGCTTCGCATACGAGGGAAATCCCGCGCCGCCTGCGCCGACGATACCCGCTTCTTTCATCAACTCTTTCAAATCCACGTTCTACCTCCGCAAACAACGTCCGTTCGCGCAGTGTTCGGGCAACGTTGCCCGTCGCCCCTTAATCGACGATACCTACGATCACCGCGTCGCAAGGCGCGTTCGTATTATGCAGAGCCAATCTTGCGGAGCTACCCGTCGTCACCAATACCGTTTCGCCGATACCTGCGCCAACGCTGTCGATCGCCACGAGATATTTCCCCGTGAGCTTACCGTTCTCCATAACCTCTACTTCCATAAATTTTGCGCCGACCAGCGCTTCCTGTTTTCTGGTGGAAACGATGTTCCCCCTGATAATTCCTCTTAACACTTCTCACTCCTTCACGACAGTAACTTTACAGCCGTTTCCAATCCCTACCGCATTCGCGTCGTCCGTATCCACGTGCATTTCCAATCTGAAATCGGGATGTACGCGCACCTGTACGTCATACCAACGCGTCCGACGCTTGCCGTTGACGTCCACCGTCACCGTATCCCCGTCTTTGACGTTAAATCTCGCGCCGTCACTCGGCGACATATGAATATGCCTGTTTGCAATAATACAGCCTTCCTTGAGCTCCACGACTCCTTTCGGTCCGATAATACGGATTCCAGCAGAGCCTGCAATATTCCCGATTCACGCACGGGGGGCTTCACCTTTAACACGTAGGAATCGGTCGCGGATATCTCCACTTGCGAATTGCTTCTGAGCGGTCCCAATACCCGTACGTTCTCGATGGGTCTAAGCGACGGTCCGACGATCGTCAAAAGCTCCTTACAAGCGTACTGCCCCGGTTGAGACAGATCCTTAAAAGGAGTCAGTTCATATCCCTCGCCAAACAATGTGGCAAGGTCCGCTTTATTGAGATGAATATGCCGATTCGATACGCCCACGGGTACTTCGTTTCCCGTCTGTACGCTCTCTTCGCCGTTGTACTCCGCGAGTACTTTTTTCACCATTTCCGCAATTTTTGCGCTCGAAATATCCATAATCGTTCCTTTGATGTTTTTAAATGTTTATTTTTGAGTCTGTTTGTCGTTTTTACGCGACGAAAAACTTCCGTAGCGTCCGCGCCCTACGTCGGACGCTACGGTTTTCCCGATCTATGAAATTATTTAATCGTGGGAAGAAGTTTTTCAACGTCTGCGTGGGGTCTGGGAATTACGTGCGTAGCGATGACTTCGCCAAGGGACGTAGCTGCCGCGCTACCCGCTTCAACCGCCGCTTTTACAGCGCCAACGTCGCCGCGTACCATAACGCTTACCAAACCGCTGCCGATCTTTTCGCTGCCGATGAGAATGACGTTTGCCGCCTTAACCATTGCATCCGCCGCTTCGATTGCCGCTACGAGACCTCTCGTTTCTACCATGCCTAATGCTTCCATTATAAAATCCTCCTAAGATTTTTATTTTTCTATTTTTTGAAGCCGAGCTTCAAATCACCTTAAGTTAACCCGTCGTCAAAAACCGCATAACTTCGGGGTGCGGGCGCGCAATCACCTCGCACACTTTCACGTTGCCTACCTCCGCCGCAGCGGCAGCGCCTGCTTGGAGCGCTGCCGTTACAGCCGATACTTCACCTTCGACAACAACCGTTACCAATCTGCCGCCAAGTCTTTTTTCGACGTGAATTAATTGTACGTTGGCTGCTTTTACCATTGCGTCAAGCCCGGCGATTGCGGCAACCATGGCTTGCACTTCGAGTAACGCGATTGCTTTCATTGAACCTTCTCCTTAACCGATAAATTTTTTCGTAATCGACGATAAAAATTATTTAATCGTAGGAAGAAGCTTTTCAACGTCTGCGTGAGGTCTGGGAATTACGTGCGTAGCGATGACTTCGCCAAGGGACGTAGCCGCCGCGCTACCTGCTTCCACAGCCGCCTTTACAGCGCCAACGTCGCCGCGTACCATAACGCTTACCAAACCGCTACCGATCTTTTCGCTGCCAATCAGAACGACATTTGCCGCCTTTACCATTGCGTCCGCTGCTTCGATCGCTGCTACAAGACCTCTCGTTTCTACCATGCCTAATGCTTCCATCATTGTTTTTTTCTCCTTAAAGTTTATTTTTTAATTTTTTATCTCAATTTATCTTTTCCGAGCGCGCTCAAATGGGCAAACCATTCGATCTCCTCGCTCTGCCTTGCAATTACCTTATGAGTAATATACAAATTCCGTTTTTCCGCTTCCCGTTTCCCGGCTTCGATCGCCGCCTCCACAGCCGCCGCCGTGCCTTCCACTTTTACCACCATCACGAGGGGTACTTCTGCGGAATCACCTGCCGCCGGCTTATTCTTGTCGATCGCCACGACTTTGACTTCCGCAGCTTTCGCCATTTGATCGGCAACCACGATCGAGGTCGCGAAACCGAAAACCTCTATCATTCCAAGCGCCATATCGGATACCTCTTATTCCGCTTTCCGTCGTCAATCCGCGACGTAGCAGATCTTAATACCCTTTTGCGCCACGTTGACTTCCATCGCTTCGTTGAGTTGGTCGAGCGGGAACGTATGCGTAATCAGATCCTTGATGGGAATGTTCATTTCTCTTGCTTGCCGCAGGAACGCCATCGTCGTAGGATAATCGTCCGCGCTGTAATCCCACGAGCCGACAATGTTGATTTCCTTGTTACACATCGCAAAGTGAGGATTTACGGTATATTCGCCATTGTTTACGAAAAAGCCCATTTCACAAAGCCCGCCGCCGCGACGGATATATTCGTAAATATCTTTCGCCGCCGCAGGAGCGCCCGTGCATTGGAACACAAAGTCCGCGCCCACGCCGTTCGCTACGCTCTTAACTTTCTTTACTCTTTCTTCGAGCGTCGTCATTTCACGGAAATTGATCACCGTCTTCGCGCCGAGCTTTTTCGCCATTTCCAAACGCATCGGCGTACCGTCGATTGCGATGATATGGTTAATACCCGCCGCGCGCAAAACGCTGATCATAACGAGCCCTACGGGTCCGAGCCCTTGAATCAACACTTTGGAATTGAAATTCAAAAGCCCCGTCGTATTCGCTCTCTTCAACGCGTGTACGCAAACGCAAGCAAGTTCGAGAATCATTCTTTCTTTGAGGTCAAGATCGTTTACGACAAAATACGTCGTGCCCTTGCCTCTGATCAAAAGATGCGTTGCAAACCAACCCACGAAAGGATTCTGTTCACTGTGAGGAGTCAACCCGAATACGGCTTGCTTATCGCAAAGATTGGTATTTGCGGGATGGTTACGGCAAACGTGACACTCACCGCAGCTGATAACGCTCGTTACGATCTTATCGCCCACTTTGATCGGCTTACCCGAAGTATCCGTCTTGACGTTTTTACCGAGCGCGATAACTTCACCCGTACCCTCGTGTCCGAGCGTTACGGGAATCAATCCAAAGGGATCGCCTTTCCATTCGTGTACGTCCGTACCGCAAACGCCGCAGCCCTCTACTTTTACGAGAATATCGTCGTCCTGCAAAGCAGGAATCGCAAATTCTTTCACTTCGATTTTCTTCGCCGCCGTGAGCATTGCCACTTTCCCCGTTTTGGGAACTTTTCCGGCAGGTCTTGCGCCGCCGTCCATTTCCCCGAGGATCTTACGAACGATGCTTTCTACTTGAGAAGAAGTAATATTCATTCTAGTTCACTCCTTTTAAATAATTCTGAATGCGTCCGAAAGTACGCACCTTCTAAATCTGGTAAAACTCCGTGCGCTCGTCAAGCCCTCGCCGGTAGGTCCTGCGATCGTGAAGGTCGTATGCCCCTCTCCGCCGAACCCGATGCCCGCATACGACGGCGCGTTCTTTACGAAAATCGTCGTTTCCACCGCTCTTGCAAACCGAGTCAAATGGTCGATATTTTTCGAGTGCATATGCGCCGTATGACGGTTTCCGTGTTCCGCTTTGACCGCGAGATCGATCGCCTCATCGATGTCGTTTACCCGCACGATGGGCAGAATGGGCATCATCAATTCGTGCTGTACGAACGGATGCTCAAAGCCCGTCTCGCAGATAATACATCTCACGTCGTTGCCAACGCTTACCCCGATCTTTTCGAGCAATACCGCCGCGTCACGACCGACGCAATCCCTGCTGATCGTCTTTTTCACAATCCCCGTCTTGGGATTTTTTACGTCCACAAGCACGATGTTTGCGAGTTTTTCCGCCTGTTCCGCCGTAATCTTATACGCGCCGTGATTCTGCATTTCGGAAATGAGCTCGTCCGCAATATTCTTGAATGCGAATACTTCCTTTTCCGCAATACAAGGCAAGTTGTTATCAAACGAGCATCCGTCGATAATATCCTTCGCCGCCTTTTTCACGTCCGCTGTATCATCAACGATGACGGGAGGATTTCCCGCGCCCGCGCCGATGGCTTTCTTACCGCTCGACAAAACGCTCTTGACAACGCCGGGTCCGCCCGTACAAACGAGCAAACGGATATTGGGATGTTTATACATAATTTGCGCCGAATCCAACGTAGGTTTGATCACCGAAGCGACCAACACGCTAGGTCCGCCCGCCGCCGCGCTCGCACGGTTTACGAGATCGACCGCATAATTCGACGTAGCGATCGCGTTGGGGTGGGGGTTGAATACCACGCCGTTGCCCGCAGCGATCATACCGATACTGTTACAAATCACCGTTTCCGAAGGGTTGGTACTGGGAGTGATACTGCCGACCACGCCAAAGGGCGCCATTTCCGTCAACGTCAAGCCGTAATCGCCCGTCTTGACCTGCGCCACGATGTCAGCCGTTCCGGGAGTCTTGTCCGCCACGAGGATGTGCTTCGCAGTCTTATGCGCCACGCGCCCCATCTTCGTTTCCGCCACACCGAGTTCCGCCATCGTAGGAGCTTCGCTCCGACACAGATCTCGGATTGCGGAAATAACTTTT
Source organism: Clostridia bacterium (assembly GCA_017457225.1). Classification (GTDB taxonomy): domain Bacteria; phylum Bacillota; class Clostridia; order Christensenellales; family Borkfalkiaceae; genus Scatosoma. The sequence continues at coordinate 59,565 of JAFTHW010000013.1, forward strand.
TCCCGTTCCTCCAGGGACATTGCGCGTACGGCTTTATACCCTGCCGTCGCCGCGTCGATCGCGTCGTTCATATCCGCGTAAACGCCGATATATTTGCGAGAATTATACTGCGACCCATCCCAACTGTTCTTCACGGCAGAAGCGCCGCCGCCGAGGCTTTTAATGACCGCTTGGATCACTTCCTCGATCTGGGCTTCCGTCCAATTAATAGCCATTTTATTCTCCTTCTTAGCCGTCTTATTTACCGAGAGCCGCCAAAACTTTCTTCGTAATCGCTTCTACCAACTCGTCCTTGCTGCAATTACAGGAAACGGGTTTTTCCTCTTCGATTTCGATACCGGGGTGACGTCCGGGCAAGTTCATTTTTTTACGGAGATCCATAAGCTTCTTGAGCTGATCGTTGGGAATTTCGTGAACCGCGCCCAGCTCCATTGCGTGCTTACAGATGATTGCGTTGAATTCTACTTCTTCCATAATGAAGAACGCTTTCGTCAAGTTGCAGCCAACGGTCAACGCGCCGTGGTTACGAAGCAAGAACGCGTCGTGATCCTGAAGATAAGGTTCGAGCGAATCGGGAATTTCCATCGTGGAGGGAGTACCGTAATCACAGGTAGGTACGTCGCCGATGGTCAAAACCGCTTCGGGAAGAATGTATTGGTCAAGGTCGATGTCCGCAACCGTGAACGCCGTAGCAACGGGAGGGTGCGCGTGAACGACCGCCTTTACGTCGGGACGTTCGCGATACACTCTCATATGCATCTTAATTTCGGAAGAAGGATTGAGTTTCCCTTCCAACTTCTTGCCGTTTTCGTCAACTTTAATGATCATATCGGGAGTCAACGAACCCTTGGAAACGCCGGTAGGCGTGCAATAGTATTCGTGATCGTTGATCTTTACGGAAATGTTACCGTCGTTTGCGGCAACGAATCCCTTTGCGTACAACTTGTGACCTACTTCACAGATTTCTTTTTTGATTTCAAATGGAGATTTCATAAGTTTTTCCTTTCCTTTATATTATTTTTTTATTTTGTCAAATTTTGGGTGTCAAGCGCGATCATATATTCCTCGTTGGTGGGAATAACGTACGTCTTGACTTTCGCGCCTTTCGCGCTGATATCGGCGATCTCGCCGCGGGGGCAGGACTTGTTGAACGCTTCGTCGATTTCCACGCCCAAGAATTCCATATTTTTGCAAACGTCCTCACGGAGCTGTCTGTCGTTTTCCCCGATGCCCGCCGTGAACACCAGCGCGTCCCCACCGTTCATCTCCGCCACGTACGAACCGATAATCTTCTTAATGTTATGTACGAGGATTTTGAGCGCCAATTCCGCGCGCGCGTTTCCGTTTTCCGCGGCCGTGCAAATATCTCTGCAATCGCTGGAAACTCCCGAAACGCCGTAGAGCCCCGATTCTTTATTCAAAAGCGTATCCACTTCCTCTGCGGTATACCCTTTTACTTTTTGGATATAGGTTACCACGGTCGGATCGATCGCGCCGCTTCTCGTTCCCATCGGCACGCCGTCCTGCGGCGTAAAGCCCATCGAAGTATCCACCGCTTTCCCGTTCACCGTCGCCGTAATGGACGAACCGTTCCCAAGATGACAAGTGATGATCTTCGCATTCGGATTCCCCAACAGTTCCGCCGCTTTGCCGGCAACGTATCTATGGGAAGTCCCGTGGAATCCGTACCGTCTGATCTTATATTCTTCATACAACTTATAGGGAATGGGATATACGTACGCTTCTTCTTTCATATCCGAATAATAGGACGTATCGAACACCCCGACGTGGTTTGCCTTGGGCATTACCTCTTTACAAGCCTTAAATCCGCTGATCGCAGGAGGTCCGTGCAAAGGATTGAGTCCTACGATGCTTTCGAGATATTTCATTTCCTCTTCGCCGAGCACCGAAGACTTTCTGAGTTTCTCGCCCCCGTGCGCGAAACGGTGACCTACCGCCGCAATCTCGTCTACGCTGCCGATCACGCCCAACTCTTTGTCCGTCAAAAGCGCCAACACCGCCGCGATCGCCGCGCGATGATCGGGAAACGCTGCCGAAGCTTGATAATCTTTTTTCCCGGGACACTTATGCGTTACCAAACCGTCGATCCCGATCCTCTCGCAATTCCCCTTCGCAAGTACTTTCTGTTCGTCCATATCGAACAGTTGGTACTTCAACGAAGAACTCCCTGCGTTTACTACCAGAATTTTCATTGTTTTCCACCTTCTTTGTATTTACTTTCTCTTTGCGATGATTTCTTTTTCAAACGCTTCCTCGTATTCGGAAGCCATTTACAAAACCACTTCGTTAATATCGAACGAATTTTTAATAATCTCTCTGCCTTGTTGTACGCTTTCCAGCTCTCCGCTGCCGACCATCTGCATCATCAGATTTCCGATCGCCGTACCCTCCGCAGGTCCGGTAATAATCTGCTTGCCCGTATATTTCGCCGTCAATTCGTTAAGAAGCGTATTCTTGCTTCCGCCGCCGATGATATTGAGCGTTTGATACGTTTCTTCCGTAACCCCTTCGAGCGCTTGCAACGCCTCGCCGTAGAACTTCGCCAAGCTGTTATAAATGACGTACGCCATCTCCCCGACGGAAAGTTTTCTCCCCACCGCCTCGTTGATGGTATCGATCATGCTTTCGGGAGCAAGGAATCTCTGATCGTTGACGTGAATCACGTCCTCTACGGGATTCTCTCTCGCCATATCCGCAAGCTCGGAGAAACTGTATTTGTCCCCAAGTTCGTGCCGAACCTGCTGAATCATCCAAAGCCCCATAATATTGATCTGCAAACGGAACGTACTGTTGATGCTTCCCTCGTTGGAATACCCCGCTTCTCTCGCCGCCTCGCCCGTTTGCGCGACGTTTTGTTCCACGCCGAGCAGCGACCACGTACCGCTGGAGATATAGGGAGTCTGCCCGCTCAAGGGCGCGGCAAGCACCGCGCTACCCGTATCGTGCGTCGCAGGCAAAACGACTTTCGCCTTATACCCAACGAACGCCGCAACCTCGTCGGTGAATTCTCCCACGAGCGTTCCCGGCTGAGAAAGTTCTTGAAAGAGTTCTTTTTTATATCCGAGTTTTTCAATAATCTCCGTATCCCATTGATGCGTTTTCGCATTGATCATACCCGTCGTCGTGCCTTCGGTGTATTCCTGCTTCTTCACGCCCGTCAAACGGAAATGGAAATAATCGGGAAGCTGCAAAAACGACTCCGCTTTCTCCATTCTGCCCGTCATCACGTCGTCCATCAGTTGGTAGATCGTGTTGAAATAATCAAAGCGCATACCCGTCTTTTCATACAGCGCGTTAAACGGAATCTTTTCGTGCACGACGGGAACGGATTTTTCCATTCTGGAATCACGGTAGCAATACGTGCCGCCGATCACTTGATCGTCTTTATCGAGGAGCGCGTAATCCACGCCCCAAGTATCTACGCCGACCGAGTACGGAATTTTTCCGAGTTCTTTCGCTTTTTTGAGTCCGTTCAAGATCTCCTGAAACAAATCCTCGTACGGCCACATCCAATGCTCTTTCCCATCGAATCCGATCAACGTTTTCGGGCCGTTTTGAAAACGGTAGATCTCTTCCGTGATCATTTTTCCGTTCTCGATATACCCCAAAATATGTCTGCCCGACGAAGCGCCGATGTCGATTGCAAGATAATATTTCATTTCCCAATTCCTCTGCTTTTTTACGGCGTTTTCTTGAGCCGCTTTTTTACCATATTCATTATATCATATATTTTTATTTTTGTCTATATATGTTCGAAAGATTGACAAAAAAAAATTAGAGTGCTATAATATGAACATAAACAAACAAAAACGCGCAAAAAATGAGCAAAAACCGAGCAAAAACGGATAAGGAGACGATATGGCGCTGACCGAAAGACAAAACGAGATTTTAAACATCTTAAAAGAGAACAAAAAAGCGAGCGTAAAAGCCTTGGCAAAAGCCCTTTTCGTGAGTGAAGCGACGATCCGCAGAGACTTTACGGAAATGCAAAGTATGGGGCTTGTAGAACGGAGTCACGGCGGCGCGATTTTGCCTGAAAACGCGGAAGAAATTTCCATTTTCTTCCGAATGGAGAAAAACGCGAACGAAAAGGAACGGGCGGTGACGAAAGCGCTTCCGCATATCCCGACGTTCAAATCGATGTTTATCGACGGCTCTTCCACGGCGCTTGCCTTAGCGGAGCGAATCGACCTCAACCACAAGACGGTGGTGACGAACAGTCTACCCACCGCCTTGCAACTCTCGAAAAAGCCCAACGTGAATTTAATTATGCTCGGCGGGAACGTACATTTCAACACCAACTCCGCCACGGGGAGTTGGACGGCTCGTCAATTAGAGGATTTTTCTTTGGATTTAATGATCTCGTCCTGCGCGGCGGTACAGAACGGAATCGCATACGACCGTTCGCTAGATCAAAAGGAGATCAAGCGTATGGCGTTTTTGCATTGCCAGAAGCGGATACTCGTCGTAGACCACACGAAATTCAAGGCGCAGGCGACGTATAAACTTGCCGCGCTTACCGATTACGACCTTGTCGCAACGGACGCTCCCCCTCCCGAGGGCTTGGACGAGCGGATTAAATTTTTCTATTGAGCGGAAAAATTTTTCTTCGTTTTACTTGCATTCTTTGCGTTTATGTACTATAATACTGTTAACTTTGAAATTTTGAAGAGGCTGAAATGATTCAGGATTTACACGCGCATTCCTATTATTCTTTCTGTTCGCAAGACAGCTTGGAAACGGTTGTCGAAACGGCGATACGGGGAGGAATCCAAATGCTTGGCTTTGCCGACCACAATTACGGAGTCGGTTGCGCCCGCACGGATTTTTGTTGGAATCAAGGCAGTAAACTGCAAGCGGACTACGAAAACACGCTGATTCGTTATTTTGATCACGTAAGCGCGATCAAAGAAAAGTACCGTGGCAAGATCAAGATCCTGCGCGGGATCGAGGTTTGCACGCTCAAAGGCGAGCACAGCTACGCGTTACCGACCAAAGCGAACGTTTCGTTTTTCGATTTCTGTTTGATTGAGAATTTAGACGATCCCCGATCGATCACAGGCGGCGACCTGTTTGCTTTTGCGAAGCGTTGCGGCTGTCCGACGGGTGTTGCGCACACGGATATGTTTGCGTTTATCCGTTCTTTAGGCGAAGACCCCTACCGCTATTTCAAGAAAATGGCGCAGGAGAATATCTTTTGGGAACTCAACGTCAATTACGACAGCCTGCATTCTTTCCGCCAACACGATTACGTAACGGAATTTTTAAAGAATAAGGAGCAGCAGGAGATCGTGAGAAAATCGGGAGTGAAAGTAAGCGTAGGTTTTGACGGGCATATTGCGAAAGAATACAAGCCTATGCGTTTAGCAACGACGTGCAAACTGATCAAAGAGATGGGCATTCGCCTTGCCTTTGAAACGATATAAGTCCTCAAGCCGATTTGCGATATTAGACGTAAAAAGCCAACCGAATAACGCTCTCTTCTGTTCGAGCGTTTTTATCCAAGATAACTAAAACACACTATACTTCGCAGTCTGCAAAATATAGTGTGTTGTTTTATTTTATACAATTGCTTGAGCTGCAAACTATATAAACTGTCGTAGTGTCCAAGGCAAAACCCTTCGCTGGTAGCGACAAAAGCGTTTACATATCCAGGCTATTTGGCTCTAACAAGAAATCAAATAAGCCGATCGTTAATATACCGTTATCGTCACGATACGGCTTGATATCGTCACGAACAACGATGATCTTCTTAAACGAATCGTTTACTTTGATAAGTGAACGTTCTTCTTGTTCTCTCTTTTCGGGAAGAGAAGCGTTAAATGCCGACTGAATATAATACTTATTGTTGCCTTTGTTTGCAATAAAGTCGATTTCCAATTTCTTTTTCGTATATTTGCCGTCTTCCTGCTTTTCTTTTACTTCAACAAGCCCTACGTCAACGTTAAATCCACGCATACGGAGTTCAATATAAATAATGTTTTCCATAATATGCGTTTCTTCGGTTTGACGGAAATTCACGACAGCATTTCTAATCCCCACGTCGGTAAAATAATGTTTTGCAGGCGTTGCCATATATTTTTTACCCTTAACGTCAAAACGCTTTGACTTTTCAAGGATAAATGCGTCTTGTAAATACTGCAAATATTTTGCAATCGTTCTATCGGTAATAGAAGAATCGGATACACTCTTAAAAGTGTTGGAAAGCTTTAACGGATTAACGAGCGATCCGATAGAAGAAGAAACGACTTCAAGGAGTATTCCAAGTTCAACCTGATTATAAATGCCGTTACGTTCAACGACGTCGTTAATGTAAACGTTATTTAATTGCCCCGAAAGGTAGTTCATTTTGGCTTCGTCGCTTTTTTGAAGCAATACAAGCGGTAATCCGCCAAAGGTATAGTAATCTTTCCACGCTTTTTCAACCCTACCGTCGTATACGGAACAAAACTCGGAAAAAGAAAGCGGATACATTCTGATTTCATCGCCGCGCCCGCGAAACTCGGTTACAATATCCGAAGATAAGAATTTCGAGTTGCTCCCCGTAACGTAAATATCTACGTTAGAAAGTCTTAAAAAGCCGTTTAAGATCGCAACGAAGTTATCTACTTTTTGAATTTCGTCCAAAATGATATAGTGAATCTTATTATCTTTAATTCGTTCTTTAACGTAATTCGTAAGAGCCATCGATTTAAGTAATGGCAAACTTTCCTCTGAATCAAGCGCGACCTTAATAATATGCTCGTTATCAACGCCTTTCCCATTGAGATAATTACAAAAGAGAGTGTTCAACAAATAGGATTTGCCTGAGCGCCTAATACCCGTAACGATTTTTATTAAACCGTTGTTTTCTCTATCAATAAGCTTTTGTAGATAAAAATCTCTTTTAATTTCCATAAATAAATCACCGTTTCGTTTTTAAGGAATATTTCCCCGTTTTTCGCAATTTCATTATATCTTATACAAAAATAAATGTCAAGAACTAATGACGAATAATACAAAATTTTTTTGTCGGGAAAAATTAGGTAGTTGTTTTACCAAAACGTTATATAACGATAAAAATTAGCGTGTTCTCCGTTAAGGATAACACGCTAAAACTAAGTTTACCCTGCGGGCAAGTGAAGTTATCTGCGATAGTGAAGTTCACTTCGTGAGTGAAGTTTCGCCTAATGGCGAAGTGATAGGCAAACTTAACTTCACTGCGAGCATAAGCTACGCAACTTCACTGTGCGCGGCACAACTTCACTTTTTCGGCAGCAAAAACTTCACTGCTCGCTCTGCGGGCAATATCACTGCTTCGCCTAAGGCGAAGCAATCTCACTGCACAAGGAAGCGTAGCGATTTCTCGCTACGCTTTCGTTGTGCTTTATGCCCATTTACCACTCGTCGACGTATACGTCGTACCAGCCGCCGCCGTCACTTGATTCGACCCGTAAACCAGCGTCACCGCCGATTCCGAAACCTCCTTACTATCTCCTAGCGAAGCAGCGAACGAAGATCCGTTTACCGTAATGATTTCCGTTACCTTCAAACCTACCGTCGTATTCACGGTCAAGCTTGCCGTATCCCTTTCGGTATATACTTTACCGCCGAGCGTCGTCGCCACCAACGTACCGTTGACGATCAACTTCGCGCCGGGCAAGCTCGTACCTGCAACGTAATTCGGATGATCCAAACCGTACGTCGTATTCGTGTTGCTCGCGCCGTTATTACCAACCATACATTCGTCTACGTAACTGCTGTAGATAATGAGTTCGTTCACAGTCACTTTGACGTTTTCGTCTACCGTGAATACGTGACCGGGCATCATCTTGTATTTCTGACCCATCGTGTATTCCGCAACCGCCGTCTGCCCTGCCGCCTGATGCAACGAAACGTTGTATCTCCAGGTAAGAGGGAAGTGTACGCTTTCCGTCGTAACCGTCGTACCCGCTACCGACAACGACATCTTGTTCGTCTTTGCGCCGCCGTACAGATCAAGTTTACAAATCGACGTGGACTTGTCGTACTTCGCCGTCAGATAGCTCGCCGAATTGGTGAACTGGATTAGGTTGCTGCTTGCGCTGCCGGCCAAGTCAATCGTCGTCGTATGCACGGAGCTGCTCGCGTTCAAGCTCGCATAGCCCTTAAGGCTTCCGCTATAACCAATGGTTACCAGCGGCTCTACGTTCGGCATTTCAAATTGGTTAAACGCGGTAATATCCTTGCCTTTCGCCGCGTACATAAAGCTACCGCCGCGGAAATCGCGCAAGACGAACGGTTGACCGAGCGTACCGCCGTTAATTTGCACTTCGCTGCCATTGTTAAGGCTACTTTCACGGATAAATCCGTAGCAGTTGATCGCACCCGTATTGACGATCTTCGCGCCTTTCTCCAGTACGATTTCCGCATACTTGCCAGCCGTATGACCAGCATAGCGCGCGCCGCCGTTCGCACCCGAGAGCTGACCGGCAATCTCCAACGTACCGCTATTGGTAAGCGTTACGCCCTCCGCAAGGATCAACGTATTCAACTTTGTAGCTAAAGTGTAATCCTTACGATTCATATGGAAGTTATACGCATCTGGATATTTGGAACTATCCGTGGAATGCGTAGTCCAAACACCTTTCTTGTCAACCCACGAGCCGCCGAATCCAAAGAAACCGCCTTCTTTATTAAAAGTCGCATACTCATACATTCTGGATACGCCGCGACTAAACGGTACTCTCAGCGTAACGCCCGATTTAATCGTCGCGTTCGATTTGATATAAATACCGTTGACGTCGGGAATGATCCAAACCTCTCCGCTCGTCGCTGCCGTAAGAGCCTTTTCTACCGTACCGTAATAGTTCGAGCCGATATAAACAGGCGACTTCAGCGTAACCGTAGCCGACTGCGTTACCGACGCATAGTTCGTCGTATCGGTAGGCGTAAACGTTACGTCGAACGTTCTACTCACCGTCTCCGACGTACCAACGCCGAATTCCGCAGTAAACGCGAACGTACCGGGTACGCTTGCTTTCATCGCGTCGCCGACCATATTTTCATAATACGTACCGTTGGGCAACGTCAAGGTCGGCGTTGCTTTCGCGATATTGAAGACGGTAGGCATCGACGTCGCGCCGTTGTAGTTCGCCGTTTCGGCAATGCTTGCCATTACGTAATACGTACCTGCGTTCGAGGGTACGGTCGCCGTGAAAGGACCGCTCTCGCTCGTCGAATACGTGTACGTGATCGTCGCGCTGATTACGTCCGCTCCATTATACGCCGTAGACGAAGGAGCTTTCGCCGCTTCTCCGTACGTCCAGTTCTCGATCGTCGGCTTCGACACCGTCACCAAATCCGCTTTCGCGATATTGAGAGTGATCGTTACGGTCGCGCCCGAGCCGCTCGACCATTGATAGTTATTGGTATTTTTCAACGTCAGCGTTACGCTATGCGCGCCCGCGTTCGTACAATCGTTTGCCGAGCTTGCGGTATATCTACCGTCCGCATCGTCGAGGCTAGAGAGCCAGCTCGAACCCGAGTAGGTCTTATTCGCGTTCGCAGGCACGGTCACCGTCGCCTTATCGATCGTGAACGTAACCCCTGCGGAGAGATACGCCGTATAGTTCGCGCTTTCCGCTACGCTCGCTTTTACAGAGTACGTACCCGCGTTCGTAGGTTTCGCGCTAAGCTTCGTTCCGCTTGCGTCATAGTACAGATACGTGATCGCGCCGCCGTTCGTCGTAGCGGTCGGCTCGCTCGCCGTCTGTCCGTACGTCCAACCGTAAATGGACAATCCGCTCACGGTCGGCGTTGCTTTCGTGATGGTGAACTTGACGGTGGTGCTACCCTCGTCGCCGTTCGACCACTTATAGTTCGTAGAATTCGTCAGAGTCAACGTAACGTCGTACTCTCCTGCATTCACCCCGCCGGCATTCGCCGTTACGGTGTATTGCGTACTCGTAGGAACGTCCGCCGTCAGCGTACCGCTCGTGTACGTCTTGCTTGCAAGCGTAGGAACGGTCACTTTCGCCTTTTCGATCGTGAACGCAACCGCAGTAGATTCCGCCGCGTTATAATTGCCCGTGGATTCCACGTTCGCTTTCACGTAATACGTACCCGCCGTCGAGGGCACGGTCGTCGTAAACGTACCGTCTGCGCTCGTCGAATAGGTATAATATACGTTTGCGATCGCTACATTCGTACAATTATACGTCGGCGTATTTGCGCTCTGTCCGTACGTCCAACCCTGCAGGCTCACCGTTACAACAGGCGTTGCCTTCGTAATCGAGAAGCTTGCCGTATTGCCGCTCTTCCACGTATAGTTCGCGGTGTCTTTGAGCGTCAACGTCGCGGTATACGTACCTACGGTCGTACCCGTAATTGTCGCGCCGTAATAAGCGTCCGTTTCGGCAACCGTCGCAGTCAATTCACTACCCGTGTACGTTTGCGAAGCAACCGTAGGCACTTCAACTGCCTGTTTACCGACCGTCACAGTCAAATTCGTCGTATAATCCTCGTAATTATCCACACCGCTTTCTTCGGTATAGGTAAAGATCGCCGCGTGCGTCTGCGCGCCTGCGTTGCCTACCGCCGCCGTGTCGTCTACCCAGTTCCATACGCCTTTTTCTGCGTCAGGTAAGCTCACGTCGCTAAGCGTATCGCCGTACGTCGCCGTAAGACCCGTAGGAAGCGTAGGCGTGTAGCTTGCTTTCTTAATGAGTAGAGTCGTCGTCGTTTCGCCTGCGTAGTTCGCTTCGTCGATCGTCAACGTGATCGAGTAGCTTCCCGCATTCGTGTAAGCCGTATTTCCTACTACCGTCAGATCCTCATAGCCCGTAATCGTATACGCTACGCTCTTCGCCGTGCCGTCGTACGTATATTCGTTCGCCGTCACGTTGATCGTAAGATTCTTCTTCGCTACGCTGATCGTTACGGCTTGCGTCGTATCGTTATAGTTCGCATTCGTCGCCGTGAATACCGCGATATGCGTTTGCGTACCTGCGTTGCCGACAACCGTCGCCGCACCCGTCTTCCAGCTCCATTCGCCGTATTCGTTCGTAGGCAGCGTCAAGCTTCCAAGCGTATCTTCATACGTCGCCGTCATATCTCCGATCGTCTGCGTAATATCCGCCTTTTCGATCACAACCGTCGCAGTCGTCGTCGCCGCTTGGTAATGTTCGCTTTCAGGAAGCGTAATCACAACCGTATACGTTCCTGCGTTCACAATGCTATCTACCGTCGTTTCGCCAAGCTTATACGCAAACGTCACTTCACTTTCATTATGCGACGTTACGATTCCGCTCGTAATCGTATACGCGCTTGCATTATACGTAGACGTGTACCTTTCATTCGCCGTTACGGTTGCCGTCGCCTTGCTTACGTTCACCGTAAATTCGCCCTCTACGATCTTATAATTCGTCGTATCACTAGGCGTATAGACTACCGCAAATTTCTGTCCAGCTCCTACTTCCAACGAAGTGTCTGCGTTCTTCCACGCGTATCCGTTGGGAAGACCCGTAATATCGCTCAGTTTCAACGCAGAACTCCACGTTGCATTATACGTCTTGTTGAAGTTCGTCGTAGGCATTGCCTTTTCGATCGTAAACGATACTGCCTCGGATTCCGCCGCCGTATAGTTCGCCGTCGCCGCTACGTTCGCTTTCACGTAATACGTTCCCGCCGTCGTAGGCTGCGTTCTCGTATATTCGCCGTCGATCGTATCGCAGTACGTATAATATACGCCCGTTACGGGTACGTTCGACTCGTACGTTGCTACGCTCGGCGTTTGGTTATAGATCCAACCTGCCAACGAAACGTTCGTAAATTCCGTTGTCGCCTGCGTGATTGCAAAGCTTACTTTACCGTCGTTCGCCCAAACATAGTTCGCGCTGTCTTTCAAAGTCAACGTCACGGTATACGTACCTACGTTCGTACCCTTAATCGTCGCGCCGTAATAATCGTCCGTTTCCGCAACCGTCGCGGTGAGTTCATCACCGGTGTATACCTGCGATGCTACCGTAGGCTCTGCTACCGATTTCTTCGCGATCGTGAATCCGATTTCTTTGCTCAAACCGTTGTACTCGTCCGTAGCCGCTACGGAGAATCTTGCAAAGTAAGATCCCGCATCAGTAGGCAAGCTACTCGTGTACGTAGTTTCGCCGTCTTTTCTATACTCAATCGTGAGCGTACTCGTACCGAATTCCGCCACAGCCGAGCCGGTATTGCCCACCTCACCGAACGTCCAGCCCGCGATTGCAGGTTCTTGCGTCCAGGAATTGAGATTGTTACTGATCTCAAATTTCAAAGTGATCGTCGCTTCTTCACTGCCGTTCGACCACATATAGTTTTCGTTCGTCAGTTTCAAAACAACGTCGTATTCACCCTTTTCCGTACCGCCGTTATTTTCTTCGACAGTATAGTATTCCGTATCTTCTATATCCGCCTTGAGAACCGTATTCGATCCGCCGGTATGTTGCTTCGCTGCAATTTCCGGAACGTCTACAATCAATTTAGCGATCTTGAACTCTTTCGTATCTTCCGCCGCCGTGTAGTTATTGTTCGTTGCTGCCGCTACGCTTGCTTTCACGTAGTATGTGCCCGCATTCGTAGGAACTTCCGCCGTATATTCGCCGTCAACCGCCGTCGAATAGCTATACGTTACGCCCGTCACAGGCACGTTCGACGTATACGAAGGAGTCTTCGCATCTTGACCATACGTCCAACCGTCGATACTTACCGTCAACGTCGTCGTCGCCTGTGTGATGGTAAACGTTACTTTACCGTCATTCGCCCAAGCATAGTTCGCGCTATTCACAAGCTCCAACGTCACGGTATACGTACCTACGTTCGTACCCTTGATTTCTGCGCCGTAATACAACGTCGTTTCTTCTACCATCGCAGTGAGTTCACTGCCCGTGTAATCCTGCGAATCAACCGTAGGCTCTGCTACTGCTTTCTTCCCTACGTTGATCGTAAGTTCGTACTCGTATTCGTCTACGTAGTTATCTACGCCCTCCGCTTCTACGTGTACGTATTTCGCCGTGAACTTTTGCTCACCTGCGTTGCCAACCAGCACTGCAGTATCACCCAACCAACTCCAGTTTTCAGGCAAGCTCACGCTAGCCAACGTATCGCCGTACATAGCCGTCAAGTTCGTAGGAAGCGTTGCTTCGTACTGTGCTCTACCGATCTCAACCGTTGCAGTCGTCGTCGCAGCTTGGTAATGCGCGCTTTCAGGAAGCGTAATCGTCACCGTGTACGTTCCTGCATTCACGATACTGTCTACCGTCGTTTCTCCAATCTTATACGCAAACGTCACTTCACTTTCATTATGCGACGTTACGATTCCGCTCGTAATCGTATACGCGTTTCCGTTATACGTAGACGTGTACGTTGCGTTTGCCGTTACGCTCGCGCTCGCCTTGCCTACATTCACCGTAAATTCGCCCTCTACGCTCACATAATTCGCCGTATCGGTAGGCGTAAATACTACTGCAAATTTCTGATTATTACCTACTTCCAACGAAGTGTCTGCGTTCTTCCACGCGTATCCGCTAGGAAGTCCCGTAATATCACTAAGTTTCAACGTAGAACTCCACGTTGCATTATACGTCTTGTTGAAATCCGTCGTAGGCGTTGCCTTTTCGATCACAACCGTCGTTGTCGTCACTGCCGCAAGGTAATGCTCGCTTTCAGGAAGCGTAATCGTTACCGTGTACGTTCCTGCGGTTACCATAGCATTAACCGTCGTTTCTCCAAGCTTATACGCAAACGTCACTTCACTTTCCGTATGCGACGTTTCGATTCCGCTCGTGATCGTATACGCGTTTCCGTTGTACGTAGTCGTGTACGTTTCGTTTGCCGTTACACTCGCGCTCGCCTTGCCTACATTCACCGTAAATTCGCCTTCTACGACCTCATAATTCGTCGTATCGGTAGGCGTATAGACTACCGCAAATTTCTGTCCAGCTCCTACTTCCAACGAAGTGTCTGCGTTCTTCCAAGCATATCCGCTAGGAAGTCCCGTAATATCACTAAGCTTCAGCGTAGAACTCCACGTTGCTGTATACGTCTTGTTGAAATCCGTCGCAGGCGTTGCTTTTTCAATCTCAAACGCTACCGCCTCAGATTCCGCCGCCGTATAGTTATTCGAAACCGCTACGTTCGCTTTTACGTAATACGCGCCCGCATTCGTAGGAACTTCCGCCGTATATTCTCCGTCAACCGCCGTCGAATAGCTATACGTTACGCCCGTCACAGGCACGTTCGACGTGTACGTAGGAACATTCGCATCTTCGTCATACGTCCAACCGTCGATACTTACCGTCAACGTCGTCGTCGCCTGCGTAATCGTGAACGTCACGTACGTAACACCCTCATCGCCGTTCGCCCATTGATAGTTCGCAGAATCGCTCAAAGTCAATTTTACGTTATGATTGCCCGCGTTCACGTACGAATTTTCCGAAACGGTAAACATACCGCGCGTAGGAATCTCCGCCGTGAGCGTTTCACCCGTGTACACTTTGGAGTCAACGGTAGGCAGTTCCACCTTCGCTTTCGCAACCGTAACGGTCAACTCCGTCGTATAATCCTCATAGTTGTCTACCCCCTCTGCTTCGGGATAGGTATATTTCGCGGCAAAATTCTGTGTTCCCGCGCTGCCGACGGACACTCCGCCCTCTACCCAGCTCCAGTTTGCAGGCAAACTCACGCTAGCAAGCGTACCTCCATACGTCGCCGTCAAGTTCGCAGGCAACGTAGGAATCACAAGCGCTTTGAGAATGACGAGTGTCGTAGTCGTCTTGCCCTCGTAGTTCGCTTCGTCGATCGTCAACGTGATCGAGTAGTTATCCGCATTCGTGTAAGCAGTGTTGCCTTTTACAGTAAGTCCCTCGTACGTCTTGCCGTTCGCGTCTGCGATCACATACGCAACGCTCTTGTCCGTTCCGTCATACGTATATTCATTCATCGTCACCGTGATCGTGAGCGCTTTTTTCGCTACGCGCACCGTAACGTCTGCCGTCGTATCGTTATAGTTCGTATTGGTAGCGGTAAATACCGCGGTATGCGTTTGCGCGCCGACCGCGCCGACGAGCGTTTCGCCGCTTGCCTGCCAGCTCCATACGCCATATTCGTTTGCAGGCAACGTAAGGCTTCCGAGCGTATCTTCATACGTCGCCGTCATATCCGCGATCGTAGCGTCAATATCCGCTTTTGCAACAATGGCTGTCACCGTCGCTTTCGCTTGCTTATAATGCTCACTTTCGGGAAGTGTAATCGTTACCGTGTACGTTCCCGCATTGACGATGCTATCCACCGTAGTATCACCGAACTTATACGCAAACGTCACTTCGCTTTCTTCGTGCGAACCGGTCACGTTCGCAATCGTATGCTCGCTACCGTTATAATCAAACGAATAACTGTCCTTTACTCCGCCGATGCTCGCCGTTCTCTTTTCAACGTTCACAGTGAGTTCGCCCTCTACGGAGTTATAATTCAACGAATCCGCAGGCGTATAGACCGCAGCGTATTTCTGATCGTTGCCTACTTCCAATTCCGTATCGATCGCTTTCCAGGAATATCCGTTTGCAAGCGTAACTTTTCCAAGTGTCAAATACGGCTCCCATTCCACGTTGTAAACGGCATCGAACGAAACGTTTTCCAAATCCGCTTTCTGGATCACTAACGTTGCAGATACGCTGCCTTGGTATCTTTGGTCGTCAATTTCGATCGTACCCGACACCGAGCCCGCATTCGTCGCCGTCGGAACGCCTTTTACTTCAACGTCCGTATAGCTCCCGTCGCCGATCTGATATTCTACCGAATGTTCCTCGCCGTCGTAAACGAATTCGGAATTCAAAACGGTAATCGTCAATTCTTTCTTGAGTATGTTTTTGATCGTAATCGTTCTCTCTTCCGTCTCGTAGTCCGAAGCCGCGTTGGGGGTAAAGACTACCTGCGCTTCAAATGTATTCGGCGTAGAGATTATAACATCGGAATTTTTCCAATTCCATACCCCGTTGGGGTGTTCACTGAGCGAAACCGTAGACAAAGGATCGCCAAACGTCGCCGTCGAAACCACGGTAGGATCGGGAGGATTGATCTTTCCTTTGGTAACTGTCAATTTACCGGGCTTTACGTCCGCCACGACGTTTTCATTGTTTACTTTTACAAGCAAATCGTATTCGCCCACGCGCATATTCGCGGGTTTTACGATTTCCAAGTTCAAAAGACTCTCGTCCAAGCCCGTAACGGTGTACGAAATCTCGGAAAGGGAAATATTTTGACCGTAAGAAATTGTACAATCTTCCACTTCGATCGCAACCGTTGCCTTTTCGATCGTATACGTTCCTTGGTAAGAACCCTCGTAGTTCGGATCGTCAATAAGAAGCGTAAACGAGTACTCGCCCGCGTCCGTTTCCGCTTGGCCGATGGTTACGACTTCCGCGTCCTCGCTCAATGCATACGTCGGGAACTGTTCCTGGCCGTTATAGACGAAGTTCGTCACAACGTTTGTAAAATCCAATTTCTTTTTCGCAACGTTTACAGTCACCGTACCCGTTACGCTTTGCAAAGAAGTATCGGTAGGCACGAACCGAACGTCGAAAACGTTTTGTCCGACCAAACCGACGTCCGTCGTCAACGCGTCCACGAACTCCCATTTCCCCAAAGCGTTTTGCGGCAAAGCGAGATCGGCAAGCGTATCGCCGTATTCCGCTTTCAACGTTTCCAAAACGGGAATATCTTTTTGCGCAAGCGTAAACGTCGCTTCAAACACGGCGTTATCCGTGAGCGCAGTAGACGTTTCGGGAGTCCACCCCGTGAATACGTACCCGTCGAGAACGGGCTCCGTGGGCGCAACGATCTCCGACGCGCTCAAAACGTATTGCGTATCCACCACTTCGGCGTTCACTTTAAATTCGACCTTATATTTGACTATGTAAGGCACCGTAAACGTTTGACCGTTGTAACCAATGATCAAAACGTGCGTTCCCACCGAATCCGTTCCGTCCGATCCTACGATCATATCGGGCGTAACGTTAATGCGTTTAGTTCCTGCAACGAGTACGATATCCGCCGTGTCGATCGTTCCGCCGTATTCCACGACCGAATCGAACGCGTCCGTATTCACCGTATACGTTGCTTCTTCACCGGAGCCGACGTCGCACGCGACGGCGCCTCCGAACGTTGCAAGGGACGCGAGTCCCACCAACCAAGTCAATAACCTCTTTTTCATACTTTTTCTCCTTGTTATCGGATTTCCGGGGTTGGATTCAAAGAATCCACGTCTTCTCAAACCACTCCTTTACGCTTTGGGTTTGATACAATCATATGCGCTGTCTGAATTCAAAATCTCCTCTTGTGTTTCGGGCAAGAAGTTCAGGGTAGAAGCGTCGTGCATTAGGAAATAGAAAGGCTCGTTACCTGCCGCCCATTGCAGCTCGGCTCTGCCTACATCCGACAAAGTCACGGTGTATCCCGTCAAATTGCTGAACGTATTTCCGTCCTCGCACACGCCGTAGTTCTTACCGCCTCCAAAGAACGCAATCCCTGCGTGTACGTATTGCGTACCTTTATAATCGCAAATAATATTTTTAAAATTATCGTTGGACTCGTAAATATCGAGGAGTAATTCTTTGACGTTGAATTCCAAATTCTTAATGGTCTGCGACGCACCTGCCGCGATCTCAATCAGAGTACTGCTGTCCACGTCGTCTAACTTCTTCCAACAATACATTCTCACGTCTTCTTCGAGAGTGAGTTTCGCACCGTAGCTCGTCTTCGCCATATCTCTCCAATCTCCGATCAGCGTAGCCACGCTCGAGATTGCCGTACCGTCCGCAAGCGCCGTCCCCGAGAAATGGGAATCAATACCCACCGCGAAAATACCCGCGTCTTTAAAGATGGAGTTCTTTACGTTGACGAACGTCTTAATAAACTTCTCGTCATACGCCTGCTTTTGCACAGGAGTCATCGCCGCGTAAGCCGTCTTTTGCACGGGGAACGTATATCCTACCGTATCTTCGGGCAAATACGGCGAAGGATTCGCCTTCGTCCCGTCCACGAAACAGTTGCTACCCATTCTGAGAATAAACTCTCTCGCGCCGCTCAATACGCTACCGCGAATATTCAACCGAATAACTTTCGTGGGATCTGCAACGTCCCCGAACACACGGAGCGTCGTTCTGCCGTTCGTGATTCTCGAATACTCAATCGTCACGTTATCCCCAAGCACTTCCACCGTCGTACCCGTATAGGTAAGATCGGTCAAATCATATCCGTTCTCGTCCGCTTCCAAATCACAACCGCGAAGTTCCACGTTATTGATTTTTACGTTCTCGTACACCGCAAAACAAATGTTATCTTGCGACTTTACGCTCGCCACGCTCGCGCCCGACTCGGACGCCGCCGCGAAATTCAAAGGACCTCTAAACAACGCGTCGGCTTTCAAAGCGCCCGCTTCGTCCAATCCGTACGCTACGTTATGCGCGTTGATTCCGTATCCGTTGCCGTACAAATCGTTCTTGAACTGCAACAATACTTTCACTTTCGCAAGGTCAAGCCTATCAATGTTTTGATAGTACGTCTTATCGTACGTCGTATTCAGCTCTTCGTACACGACCGCGCCGTTTTCATATCCGAAATCGTCTTTAATGGAGCCCTGCAACACAATCACGCGGCTCTCTCTCGTCGCCTTCAAAAGCTCGAGATACGAGCTAACGTTCACGCCGTTACCTACGCAACGAACGGTAAACGGTTGCGTATATACCGCTACGCCGCCGTAACTATACACGCCCTTGACTTCCACCAGCCCCACGAACGTTTCGTCCAAAATCTTCACCACGCCGTTCGCGTCCACCGTCACTTTGTCCGTATTCGTCACCCAACCCACGTTTTCCGTGAAGTTTTCGCCAAGTTCCGCGCCACCGTAAGAAAGATGCAACGCAAACGCGCTGGGCGCTCCGTTCACGTCCGTTCTACCGATTGTGAGCACGTTTTCAATGCCGTATTCTTTTCCGATCTCATCAATCGCGAACACCTTGGGCGCAACCACGATCTCTTTTTCTATTTCGATCACCTCGCCCGAAACGGGAGCCGTCACCGACAGCGTCACTTTCGCCACACCGGGCTTCTTCGCCGTTACGACGAGCTGTCCTGCCAACATATTCGCAACCACATTCTCGTTGCTCACCGCTACGGAATATTGCACTTCCGCATCCTCGGGCAATACGGTAAACGGAATGGTCGCCGTTCTACCCACCGTGAAGCTTTCCGCATTCTCATTGTCGAACGAAGCTGATACGTCGTCTACCTTTTGGATCTGACAGCTCTTCGTCAATTTCGAGCCGCCCACCGTCTCAATGGTAATCTCAAGCGTTACGTAACCGACGAACTCCGTATCCGCAAAGGTATAATTCAAAAGAATATTTCCCGTTTCTTTGTTCGTTTCGTCGAACGTTGCCGTAAATGTATCTTCCGTCAACTCCGTACCGGACTGATACGCCTTATACGAAAGCGTGTACGTTTCCGTCGTTTCCAAGGAAATATTGATCGTACCCGCTGTTGCCGACGTAATTATATTCGATTGCGCGAGATCCATCACCGCGCTGTTAACCACCGTCACTTCCACCGTATCCAACACTTCGGGTTTGTTCACGGAAGCCACGGTAATCGTAGCCGAGCCTTTGCCCACACCCGTAACCGTTCCCTTGTTATCCACGATCGCAACGCTGGGATTGCCGGATTGATATTGTACGAGCCGATCCGCCGCGTTTTCGGGAATAAACTCAGTAACAATCGAAGTCTTTTCCCCGACGTAAATCTGTTCTTTGCCGATCACACTGCTGATTTCCTGTAAGGACTGGGAGTCCACTTGCACGATAAAACTGTCTTTAAAGCCACCGTCCACCGTCGTCAAGGAAACTTTTGCCATTCCGACCGTCTTGGGAACGACGTATCCGTCCACGTATTCGAACTCCGCTTTCCGCGATTCCCCCACCTGTTCGGTCGTGAACGTCACTTTCTGATTCGCGGCGTTCGTCGGGTACACGGTATATTCCAATTTGTATTTTTCATTCAAATCCAAGTCCAAATACACCACGTTGCTGCCCGCAATCTCTATTCCCGATACGGGAACTTGGAATGCAAGGCTCACGGTACTCGTCGTCGTGAACAAACTGAGCATCAAGCAAAGAGGTAAAACCAAAATCAAAAGAATCAATTTTTTATTCATACTTGACCTCCTTCAGGCGACGAACTTTTCAAAGCTTTCGTCTAATTTTCTTCTGTAATACAGAATACTGAGCGCGAAATACGCCGCGCCTACCAACACGGGAATCATATACGTATAGAACCCGTTCATATACCAAGTATCCAAGCCCTTGCTCTTGACGACGATCGAAACGACGAGAGAACAAATACCCATCACGAGCGCTAACAAGAAGCCGATACAAACCACTTTCGCCACAGTCTTACTGCTCTGCGCCTCCACTTCCGTAGGACTTGCAGACACTTTCGCGTGCTTAAGATCCATTCTCGTCGCAAGAAAAATCTGCGAAACGGAGAACAACACCCCGATTCCGCAACAAATCAACCCGTCCCAGAACTTCAAGGACGTAGCCGCCGTCAACAGCACGCAACTGAGCGCCACCGCCAACGAGCTGACCACCGCGCAAAATACCACTTTCGCGAATAAAATTCTCGACGGTTTTAACGGGAACGTCTTGGCGTTGAGCGCCGACAGTCCGTCTCTCGTCACGTTCGTAGAACAGAACGTATTCGTCAAAATACTGAACACGAGCAAGATCAACAGCGCCAACGAAAAATTCGCGCTGATCCCGAGCGCATTTCTGATCAACGATTCAAACAACGTATAACAGCTATACACCATAATCGGCATCGCCGTTGCGATTGCGAAATACGAAAACAAGTGTTTCGGCTCGCGGAAAACGGAAATAAATTCCTTTTTAATAAGCGAAACAACGGGCGACAAACGGGTATATCGTTCGGTTTTTCTACCCGTTTTACGACGGTTTTCATTCTTATAAAGAGTCACGTAAAACAACGTTTTGGGTACGATGTACACCGCCACTGCCGCCACCACGAAAAACCCGACTACAATGAGCAGGGATCTGACGAAATCCGTGCCGATCGCCACGTGCGCGAACGCATTCGCAGGATACGTGATTTTGAGAAGTTTTTGTAAAAATCCGATGAATTTTGCGTTAAAAAGGAACTTGATCGAGCCCGTTTCCAAAAGGGATTGCACCACCGCAAGCACTTCCGAATACAGCAAGAACGCGCCGATGAGAATCGCCGACATCACGACGAACAATACGGAGTATTTGTTACTGATAAAATCTATGATTTTAATATACGGAACGATGAGTACCGTCGCAATCAAAAAGGGAATAAACGGCAGCAACGCCCATACGAGCAAGCTCGTAAACCAATAGGTAAACGCAGGTTTGAGCGCAAAATATACGATCAAATTGACAGGCATTACAAGAAAGAATCCCAACAAATGGTTCCAACCAACGAGCAGAGCAAACTTACTCAAAAAGATGGTCTGCGGCTTGATGGGGAAACGCAAAAACAATTCCTTGTCTTTTTTCTGCGTCAACGTTTTACGCATCTTCTCCATACAAGCTCCGCTCATAAAGAGAATGATGATCGTATAGCAAGCATTCAAAAGCTCTACCGCGCGCTGCATAGGCGCTTTGACCTTATCGATCTTGACCGCTACGTAGTTATTCGCAACGGTGGAGAGAAGCACCACGACAACGCCGACGATAAACAGCGATACGAGCGCCGAGAGAATGTTTCCGACGATGTCCGTCTTCATTCTCTTGAAATGGAAAGGCGAACTTTTTTTCCATTCATACTTAAATAAAATCCAGAAATTTCTCATACTTTCGCTACCCTCTTCGTAATGGAAAGGAAATAGTTCTCCAGATCTTTTCCGGTCTTATGGAATTCGTCCATATCGATCACTTCGAGGATGCGTCCCTGATCGATTATGTAGACGCGGTTGCAAAGTTTCGCCACGACGTCCAAGTTATGAGAGGAGAACAATACGAGATTCCCCTCCTCGCTGTGTTGTTTGAAATAATTCTTTACTTGGTTCGACGTATAGGGATCGAGTCCTACCATAGGCTCGTCGAGAATGAATACTTTGGGATTGTGGATCAACGCTCCCATAAGCGAAATTTTCTGTTTCATACCGTGAGAGTAGGACGAGATCTGATTATAGATGGAATCCCCGAGCGCAAACAGTTCTTGGAATTTATCCACTCTCTTTTTTCTGTCCTCTACGCTAACTTTATAAATATCCGCCATAAAGTTGATGAATTCATACCCCGTCATTTTTTCAAACAACGTGAATTCGTCGCTAACGTATCCGAAATTCTGTTTCGCGCCGATAGGATCTTCTGCAAGATCGCAACCGCCGATACGGATCGTGCCTTTCTCGTACGGATGCATACCCGTAATACACTTAATCGTCGTGGATTTTCCCGCGCCGTTATGTCCGAGAATACCGATAATCTCTCCCGCGTCTCCCTCAAGATTGATATCTTCGATCGTATAATTCGCTTTCGCGCTATACTTTTTTGCCAGATTTTTTACTTCGATTAACATTTCTTTCTCCTTTTTTTCGCAAACAGCAACCCTATCAGGGTTGGATTGCCGCGTTTTTCTTTGGATTTTTACGCGGAATCATCTCCTTGCGTATGTCGGATTCCCCTTATTTTTAAAGGGCTGGAGCGTTTTTTGCGACGTTCGACAAAATCCTTCATATTACGATTATACCACACCTCTTTTAAAATTGCAATGATTTTTAACAACTTTTTTTACTCCCTATATTTATATATAAATATAGCGATACCCTTTTTAATCCCTCTATGCCTTTAAAAACCTGCCTTGCAGTCATTCAATCCCCCTTACAAAAAACCAAAATTTAGTTATTTTATAAAAATTATAAATTCTACCGCAATTTCGCCGCCAAGCGAAATATCACCCCTCTCGCCTTCCCCTGCGGGAGAAGGGGGACCGCTTGCGGTGGATGAGGAGCCCGTTCCGCCGTCATTCTGAGCCTGTCGAACTTTTAGGGCAACGCTCTAAAAGCGCAAGGCAAAGACGAAGCGGAATCTCAGCGGAACACCATTTTAATCCTACCGCAATTTCGTCGCTAGGCGAAATATCACTTTTTGCTTCAGCAAAAAATATCACTGCGAAGCAATATCACTCGCCTCTAGGCGAATATCACTGCGTAGCAATCCCCCCCCCCCCACCGTGTACGGATTCTTTTTTCGCGGGAAACCGTACACTTATACCTGTCCACGCCCCACCCGTGGGAAAAATTAAACACGTACCTGCCCGTCACATTTTTTTATGACATTCGTCGTCTTATACCTGCCTATGCCCTAATATTTCCCATCTTCCCAAAAAAACAGGAGAAACCTTTCCTAAAAAAGTTTTTCTCCTGTTTTTCTATTCGTAAAAATTCAAAAATTACCGCACTCCGATCGCCGATAAATACCGCTGCAACGCGTCTTTCCAATCGGGCAAACGGTCGAATCCCGCTCTTGCAATCTTCTCTTTGTCCAATCGGCTGTTCAACGGCCGATTCGCTTTCGATACTCCGTACTCCTCCGTCGAAACGGGAGTCACCGTAACCGACTTCCCCGCTTGGCGAAAAATCTCGCAGGCGAACTCGTACCAAGAAAGGTATCCCCCCTCGTTCGTCGCGTGGTAATAGCCGTATTTTTCCGTTTCCAACATATCTACGAGCAACCGCGCCAGATCCGCCGTGTACGTCGGCGTACCGATCTGATCGTTTACGACCCGAAGGGAATCGTGCGTTTCGCTCAATCGCAACATCGTCTTTACAAAGTTATTTCCGTTCACTCCGAAAACCCACGCGATTCGCACGATAAAATATCGATCCAGCGTTTGCGCGACGGCTTTCTCGCCGAGTAGCTTGGTTTCCCCGTACACGCTCAACGGCTGGTATTCTCGACAATCGGGAGCCCAAGGGAGTTCTCCTTTTCCATTGAATACGTAATCGGTGGAAAGATACGTCATTTTACAGCCTATCCGCTGACACGCTTTCGCGATATTTTCCGTACCCGTCACGTTGACCGAAAACACCTTTTCGCGGTTGATTTCCTCTTCCGCCGCATCCACCGCAGTCCACGCCGCCGCGTGTAACACCGCGTCGGGCTTCTCTTCGGCTAAAACCGTATCCACGCTCTCTTTATCCGTAATATCTAGTTGTCGATAGGGCGCTTTCGCCGCCGCGCTTCGTTCGTTAAAACAGCGCAGCTCCGCCTTTGTCACGACGTCCGTACCCACGCCGCTGTGTCCACGGCGGTACAATTCGTTCATCACGTCGTAACCGAGCTGTCCTCCCACGCCCGTAACCAATACTTTCATACGTCTTTACCTGTTTTGATACATTTTTTCGTAATATTGTTGATAGTCTCCGCTAAGGATTTCTTCCCACCATTCGCGGTTTTCCAAATACCACGCAATCGTCTTTTTGATCCCATACGCAAACTTCGTCTCGGGAAGCCAACCCAACTCCCTGTGGATCTTGGTCGGATCGATCGCGTAACGCATATCGTGCCCTTTCCGATCGGCAACAAACTTGATTAAACTCTCGGGCTTGCCGAGTTCTTTACAAATCAGCTTCACGATCTCGATATTCGCCATTTCGTTGTGTCCGCCCACGTTATATATTTCGCCTACTCTTCCCTTGTGCAAAATCAGATCGATCGCCTTACAATGATCCTCTACGTAGAGCCAATCCCGCACGTTCAAGCCTTGCCCATAGACGGGGAGCGGTTTATCGTTGAGCGCGTTAGCGATAGTAAGCGGTATCAATTTTTCGGGAAAATGGTACGGACCGTAATTGTTGGAACAACGGCTGATTGTCACAGGCAAGCCGTACGTTCTATAATATGCAAGCACGAGCAAATCCGCCGCCGCTTTCGAGCTGCTGTACGGACTGCTTGCGTGAATAGGAGTTTCCTCTGTGAAAAACAAATCGGGACGATCCAACGGCAAATCGCCGTAGACTTCATCCGTAGAAACCTGATGATAGCGCGTGATCCCGTATTGACGGCAAGCGTCCATCAACACCTGTGTTCCCAAAATATTCGTCTGCAAAAAGATCTCGGGATTATCGATCGAACGGTCAACGTGAGATTCCGCCGCAAAATTAACCACCACGTCGGGCTTCTCCTCTTCAAAGAGCCGATACACCGCCGCCCGATTGCAAATATCCTCTTTCACAAAACGGAAATTCGGATTTTCCATTACGCTTTTGAGGGTAGATAAATTTCCCGCGTACGTTAGTTTATCCAAACAAATCACTCCATACGAGGGGTATTTCTTTAAAATATGAAAGATAAAATTACTTCCGATGAATCCTGCTCCACCGGTCACGATCATCTTCATAGCCGTTTGCTCCTTAAAACTCTATTTTCGATTCTTTCAGCGGCGGATAATGTTTATCCTTTTCGCTGAGAATCAACTCTCCGACGTCGGGCCAAAGCACGCCTAGAGCAGGATCGTTGTAAGCGATCCCCCCCTCGTCCTCGAGATGATAAAAATCGTCGCATTTATAGGCGAATTCCGCCACGTCGCTCACCACAAGGAATCCGTGCGCAAAGCCTCTGGGAATCAGGAATTGTCTTTTATTCTCTTCCGAGAGCAATACTCCTACCCATTGTCCGTACGTTTTGCTTCCCTTTCTCAAATCCACCGCCACGTCGAACACTTCGCCCTTAAGCACGCGTACGAGCTTGGCTTGCGGATGATTTTTTTGAAAATGCAAACCTCGTAGTACGCCCTTTCTCGAACAGGACTGGTTATCCTGCACGAACGAGTAACAAAGCCCCGCCTCCGTAAAATCCCGTTCGTTGTAGGTTTCCATAAAATATCCCCTACAATCCCCGAAAGCGGTAGGTTCTACCACGTACAAATCCTTAATTTTCGTTTCCGTAAACGTAAATTTACCCATATACTCCCCGTCAATACTGCACTTTTCCGAGCGCAACGTTTTTCAAGTGCTGTCCATACGGCGATTTACCGTATTTTTCCGCCGAGCGCAACAACGCCTCTCGATCGATCCAGCCCCTCTTGTAAGCAATTTCTTCGGGCGCGGAAATCTCGATCCCCTGCCTCGTCTGCACCATTTTCACGAACGAAGTCGCCTCCGCAAGACTGTCCACCGTTCCCGTATCCAACCACGCAAACCCTCTGCCCAACAACTGCACGTTGAGCGCTCCGTCTTTTAAATATATCTCGTTGAGCGTAGTGATCTCCAATTCCCCGCGCGCGGAAGGAGTAATCTTTTTTGCTTTCGAGCTAACTCCCGACGGATAAAAATACAACCCCGCCACCGCGTAATGGCTCTTGGGATTTTCGGGTTTTTCCTCAATGGAAATGACCTCGCCCCGATCGTTAAACTCCACCACGCCAAACCGCTCGGGATCGCAAACGTAATACCCAAACACAGTCGCTCTACCTTTCTTTTCCGCATTTTCCGTCGCTGCGCAAAGGGTTTTCGAGAATCCGTTTCCGTAGAAAATATTATCCCCGAGCACCATCGCGCACGCATCGTCGCCGATAAAATCCTCGCCCAAAATAAACGCCTGTGCCAAGCCGTCTGGCGAGGGCTGTACCTGATAGGAAAGCCTGATCCCCAGCTCCGCGCCGTCCCCAAGCAGCCGCTCAAAATTGGGTAAATCTTCGGGCGTAGAAATGATCAAAATATCCTTGATTCCCGCGAGCATCAACGTCGAAAGCGGATAATAGATCATCGGCTTATCATAAATGGGCAACAACTGCTTGGACGTCACCATCGTCAACGGATACAACCGCGAACCCGTCCCGCCCGCCAGAATAATACCTTTCATTCTTTTCTTCTCCTACTTTTGAGTCTTTTTACCAATTCCAAAACCTGCTGATAATTACACAGGAAATACACCGCCAGCACTCCGCAATACGAAAGGAGCGCAATCCACCGCGAAAACGCCCAAACGCACGCAATAAACCCGATTGACACAGTGAGTTCCAAAATAAAATCTTTCACGATACGTACTTTCATTACTTTCATCACGACGATCTCCGACCAAACGGAGTTGAGCGCAATCGTCAAAACGATACAAACGAGCAAAGCTTTCAAACTGTCGAACACGTACGCGCAAAGCAAAAACGCCACTACGCCAAACGCCGCCGAAAGTAAATTAATGAAAAGCATCGTTTTCTCCTTGCGGTACGCTTTTAAGTAGTTATTCGTCAACAAACTCACTTTCGACGAATACACGACGAGTGGCAACATCACGCCGAGATACGCAAGACTGCTCGTATACTTGGGCAGCCACTTTTCCAAGATCGCGCAAGCGGGAAAATACAATGCGAGCGCAACGAGCAACAATGGGGATAACACCTTTCGTATTTTCGTATAGAACGACGGCAATTCATTGGGATCTAACCGCTTGAGCGCAGGAAACAACACGACTCCGATCGCCACGACGAACGTCAAAAACAAATTCGTCAAACTGAACGCAAAGGAGAGTTTTCCAAACACCAGCTCGTCCCAACGCCACCCTGTCACCATCTGCGCGCCGCTGACAAGCAGCATCGCCGACCAGTTGGCAAACAGCAAAATAACCCCCGACGACACGTTCTGCTTTACTTCCTGCAAAGTCTCTTTGACCGTCAACGATTTCCCGAAATACAAGCCCTTATTGAACGCCGTCGCCGCCAAAGAGCTAATCACGTCTCCCGCGAGTTCCGCGATACAATACCAATAAAAATCTTCCACGCCCAAGAGGAGCAACACGGCAACGATCAAGCCGTAGATCAATCGTTGCGCGATTACGAGGAGCGCGTACTGATTGATGCGGTTGGTAATCTGGAACGTATAGGACGTGTACGTAAAGAAATTCTTCGTTATGATCCCGCACGCCACCAAGATCACGATCTTCTTCGTAACGTCTTCGCAGAACGCCAACGCGACCATGGATACAACGAACGTTAAAAACAGATTGAAAAACAGCAACGCTTGGAATTGCGAGCGTATCCTCTTTTTATCCAGCTCATCGTAATCGTATTGAGAATACCGAAGCACAATCCCGTCGAGCAGACCGAAATGGAGCACACCCACGTACCCCACGTACAAAACGAACGTCCGCCAATAGGCATACTGATACTCCCCGATAAACTTCGGCACGACGAGTCCCAAAAGAAAACCGATCAAAAGCGAAACGGCTTGCGCGACGAGGGACAACGTTACGTTTTTCCCTATCGTTTTAGTTGTCAATTTCCGCGTTTCGTTCATTCTTCTCTCCGTTTTTGATGAGGAACAAGCATAATATTATAAAATACGAAGCAAGTAAAGAACATATCGAAAATATGCGTAATGGACAGCAGCATCGTCGTAAATTCCGGTGTTGCAAACGCATAGATCAACGCATACAAATGATATGCGTAAACGATCTTCAAAAGCACTACTCCCTTGCTGTACTTCTTTTTCACCGAGAATCCATAGAACAATCCAAAAAGCAAACCGATGAACATACACAAGGACATACCACCTATAAAGCCAAAATCCCCCATCCAAGCACGGAATCCCGTGTAAATATTGGTTAACGTTCCGTTTGCGAACATAACGTTTTCGCTAAAAAGCGGAGGTGAAATATGGCTCGGGAAAAATCGTTCAATGAAAGTATGCATACCGATAAAACTTTCCGCGCCAAAATATGCGTTTTGCGTAACGATATCGGCATTCAACCATTTATCAAGCGCAACGATGGGCGATCCTGCGTACATCGTTAATAAATCAAGGACGGCATATTCTTCCATTTGCCCACGCAATTTTCCAAGCAATAAAAAGACCGCCAAAAACAAGCATACAGCAATCACACCGATACAGCCAATTACAAAAATATTGATTTTCTTAACGCTACGAATTCGCTCAAAAGCCAAGAAAAAGACAATCACTACGATCATAATAAATCCGTTACGCGAGGTAGAAAGTACGTTATATAAAAGCAACGTCACGATCGGAAAGATTAACAACCAATTCTTTTTAATACCGTTCCACAATCCTTTTTCGTTTAAAACGTTATGAATAAACAACCCCAAACAGACAAACCCGATCCCACGCATCATAAAGATCATGATCGTCTGCCACATCGGATGACCGTATCCTTGCAACATAGCGTTGCGCGCGTACCACAGCAAAGAGCCTTGCCCAGCAACATATCCCACTTGTTTTGCCAATCTGAGTATTTCGAAATAATATAATACGATTTCCAAAAGACAAAACGCAGCCAGCACGCCCATCAACCACTTGGAATACGGAATGGCAGAGCTGTGTTTCCCGTTCAATTCGTCCTCTTTTAATTCAATTTCTTCAAATAAATCCCCCTGTCTTACAAGAGGCATTGTTTCCTTTTTGCGAAGCTTGGCAATCATCCATCTGCCGACAATCTCACCTGTTAAAATAAAGAATAAACCGTACGAGATGACGACGACGACTTTCCCCGACACCGTTTCTCCCCACGTGATATTCCCAACGATTGCAAACAAACACGCCAAGCAAAACACCGCCGAAAGCAATACGCTAGGCGATAAAATATCTTTCGTAAACATATACGAAAGCGCAAGTATTCCGAGGATCATCAGTAATAATACGAATAACATTCCGATAAGCTCCTTATCTTTAGCAATAAAATCTCTCGAGCCAATTCTCGAACAAATACCGTTCTTTTACCGAACGCCCGATTTCTTCTAGCGGCGCGTTCATAAATTCTTTCAAATTCTCTTTCCGATCTACTCCTAAAATAAACACGTTTTGAGGCGAGTAAAATTCCTCGTACACATACATTTTGTTGTTTGTAATCACTTTTTTATTTAAAAACAGCGCTTCCAAAGCCCGCAACGACATACCAGCCTCGTCGTTGACGCAAAAATCCAACACACATTTACATTTTTTCGTCCATTCGATCACTTCTTGATACGGGCGGAAATCCGCTTGACTTTGAATAATTTGAAAATTCGTGGAAAAACCTGCCGCCTCAAACTCACGTCGATAAGCTTCCAACAATTCTCCCCTGCCTTTGTCCCGTCCGAAAAAGAAAATATCCCATTCCCAATCCCCGTTGGAATTCGGCTCGTATTGATCGAAACAAAACTGCGTATTAAACGTCATTCCGTAACGCTCGCAATCCGTTCTCGAATACGACCATTTTTCTATTCCGTCAGGTACTTCGCTAGGCGAAATCGTCAAAAATACAGGATTCCAATACCAAAGAACGATCCTCGTATTCGGATTATGCTTTTTCAGCCATTGGAGAAATTGAGGGGAAATGGTATCAAATACGATTATCAAATCCGCATCTACACCTTTCAGCTTCGGATTGTTGATCACGTTTTGAATCAACGCCGTATTCCCGAAAAACTTCCTCAACGCTCTTGTAACCAAGTTAAAATTTTTATATGGAGAAACGACTTCTACTCCTTGCGTTCCGTTCCCTAACAAGGAATCGGGAACTCGCACGATTATCGTTTTCAATTAACCCTCCTCCAAAACGCCTTCGTAGGCTTTCTTCAATATTTTTCCGTATGTTTGTACGTCGTTTATCGCTTTTGCCCGCTGTACCGCCTGCATAGCCAGTCTATCACGCAACGTCGAATCGTTCAAAATCTCTTCAATCCGCTCCGCTAATACTTCATCGTCGTCGCTCAAAAAACCGTTCTCTCCGTCCTGAATCAACTCTTTTAAACCGTCCGTCGGCGTACTCACGATCGGCACTCCCAATGCCATCGCCTCCAACGCGCACATAGGAGTCCCCTCCCAACGCGAAGTCATCAACATCACTTTTGCATCGTGTAAGATCTTCAACGGATTACTTTGAAAGCCTAAAAATTCCAAATGATCCGCAAGCCCCCATTCTTCTCGCAGTTTCAAAAGTTCGTCTTCCAAATCGCCCGATCCTATGATCGCAGCTTTTACGTCTGCTTTTTTCTCCTTGACTTTTTGCAAAACGCTCAATACGCGTTGGGGATTTTTTTCATAACTGAGTCGCCCCAAATATACGACGTCGTAATCGTATTCCCGCTTATCCGTACGCATTTTTTCATACGTCGCGTCCACGTCGATCACGTTGTATAAAACCGAACTCTTTTTTTTGAATAAATTATGGAAACAATACCCTCGATACGCGCTGTCCGACACCCAAAAAATATGTTTTGCGCGAATCGCCGCCCAAAGATACGCAACCGATTTTAACGAAATCCCACGCGAATCGTAGGCGTTATTATGCACGTGCGAAATGAGTCTCCGTTTTCCTTTCGCTCTCGCTGCCACGAAACTCGCGCGCATATCGTGCGCGTGCAACACGTCGGGCTGAAAGGCGTCTATCGCCTTTTTCAATTCCTTTTTCGTTAAATTTTTGAGTGGATAAAACGGAATTCCACGTTCCTTTAAAGCTTCTCGAATTTCCCCGTCGGGAGAGCAGTACGCCATCTCGATATCCTCGTCTTTTTCAAACATTTTGATAATTTGACATACTACGTTTTCCGCGCCCGAAAAGCGATTCAAAGCCAATACGTGCAACACTTTCATTTAATCCTCCAATACAGCCAAAAGCTGTCGGTTGATCTTCTCCGAATCAAAATATTCCTCTGCAAACGTTCGGGCATTTTTGCCCATTTTCACCGCTTTTTGGGGATCTTCCAAAATCTTTATACATTTTTCCGCCATAGAGCCAACGTCTTTGACCTTCACCAAAAATCCGTTGTATCCGTCTATGACGGTTTCTTTACAACCTACGCTATCGCAAGTGATTACCGCGCGACCAACCGCCTGCGCCTCCATAACGGACACGGGCATTCCCTCGCGATAGGACGGTAACACGTACGCGGTACAAGCCGCCAAATACGCGCGAACGTCTTCCGTCGTACCCAAATATTGCACACTTCCGTCGTCAAGATATTCTGCAATATCGTCCAGCGTCACGGTACTCTCCGCGCCGAGATATAAAAACTGCGCGTCGGGATATTTTTTCTTTACGGTACGCGCGCATTCGCAATACTCAAACACTCCTTTGGTTTTGAGCATTCTCGCTACCATCAAAAAAGTTTTATCGTTTTTGATCGGTTCGAAAGAAAACTTTTTCAAATCTACCCCGACTCCTCGCACGATTTCGCATTGTTCTTGTTTTAAGAGTT
Source organism: Clostridia bacterium (assembly GCA_017457225.1). Taxonomy (GTDB): domain Bacteria; phylum Bacillota; class Clostridia; order Christensenellales; family Borkfalkiaceae; genus Scatosoma. Next base: position 91,800 of record JAFTHW010000013.1, read on the forward strand.
TTTTGGTCAAAAACTCCGCTTGATCATCTTCGTTCAAGAAAAAGACTTTTCTTACTCCCGCAAACGCGCGTTGATACATTCGACAAACGATCGCCCGAATCAATTTCCATTTCCAAGTTTCGTTAATAAACACGTCGCCAGCGCCCTCTACCATAGAAAAAATCTTTTCGACCTTTTCTTCTTGCGCGGCTTTCGCGCCCAATAGATTGGGTTTCAACATAAACGTGAAAACGATGCTAGGTTGAATTTCTCGTATGAGTTTCCGATATTTCCGCTTCTGCGAACATATTTGAAACGGATTGAGCGAACGATTCTTGGAATGTACGGTAATCAGCTCTATTCCCTCTTCTTTCAATTTCTCTTTATATTCATCGTCGAGCGCGGAAACGTAAACGTCGTATCCCTTTTCTTTCAACGTTCTGATCAAACCCAAACGAAAAGTATATACCGTCTGCGACGTACCGCATAAAAGCAATATCTTTTCTTTCATTTTCTTCCCTCTCCCGTTTACCGTTTATGAAACGATTTACTATCAGTTTGTCGGTTTGGCTCAAAATTCATTCCAAGTCTACCGCTTTTCATAGCCTTTTCTATCCATCTATATAGTCAAAAAAACTCCTGAAGCGGACAAGCAATCGTATTTGACCATAGAATTCGATATTATCATTATACCATACCCTATCCCATTTTGCAACAATTTTTTGAAAAATACTTTTTAGAGGCTTATTTCCTTAAAAACCACTCCTCCCCGTTTCTCGCAAAAAAAGAAAAGCGGTGCTTTTTACGCAACGCTTTTCGATCGTTTTAGTGATTCAATTATTCTTGTTCTGGAACTTCTTCCGCCGCCGTAAACGTCCAGATATAAGCAACGTAACCAGCTTCTTCCGCCGTATCCGCCTGCGTCAAATAACGCGCGTTCTGCGCAACGTCCGAAGTGATCTCGATTACGATCGGCGTTGCATTTGCGTTCTTAGCAACACTCCAGCCTTCCGCAACGTTTTCAAACGATGCGTTTATCAAGCCTTCACATCCCGCAAAAGCATTTTTACCGATATTCGTTACCGTTGCAGGAATCGTGATCGCCATCAACATTTTGCAACCGGAGAACGCCTTTTCGCCGATATTCGTCAAAGACAACGACATCGTAATTTCCGCAAGCGATTCACAGCCTTCGAACGCGTTCTTACCAATCGTTACAACGTTTTCAGGAAGCGTAATACCCGTTAAATTCTTGCATTCTGCGAATGCTTTTGCCGCAATAACTTTCGTACCCGAATAGATTGCGCAACCTGTGATCTTGTTGTCGACAGCTTTGACAAGCACGAGATAAGGATTCTCGCTGTTACCGAGATAGTAGGCGTTATCGTACTTGGTATAGGTCAACACGTTATCACTTGCCGTAGGATCCCAGAACGCATCCGCGCCCACTTCCACAACGCTGTCGGGCAGAGAAATATTTTTGAGTTTAGAACAGCCGTCAAACGCGGTATCCCCGATCGTCTTCAACGTCGAAGGAAGCGTAACGTTTTCCAGCACTTTACATCCCTTAAAGAAGCTCGTACCGATGGTTTCTACTTGCGCGTTAATCGTAGCCGTCGTCAACACCATACAATTCAAGAACATCTGATCGCCGAGCGTCGTAACCGTTTCGGGAATGGTAATGCTCGTTAAGCTGTTACATTCTGCGAAAGCGTTTTTCCCGATTTCCGTTACCGCCGCGGGAATAATAATGCTTTCCAATCCACTCTTATTGAACGCAAACGTACCGATCGTCGTAATGGTTTCGGGAAGCGTAATCGACTTCAATAAACTACATCCTGCAAATACGTTTTTACCGATGGAAGTGATCGCCGTTTCCGTAGGGAACGTCACGTTTGCTAATTTCTTACAACCGTTGAAGGCGCCGTCCGAAATAAATTTCGTATCCGCGTGGATCGCGTGCGAGGTAATCGCAGCGGAATTTTGTGCATTGAGCAATACCAGGTACGGATTCTCTTCGTTTCCAAGGTAGTTCGCAGTATTCTCTTCCGTTCCCCCGATGGGCCATTGATTCGTAACCAGTTTACCGCAGCTTGCAAACGCGTCCTGACCGATAAACAGAACCGAGTTGGGGATTTCTACATTTTCCAAAGCGGAGCAACCTTCAAACAAGGAAGCGCCGATGCTCGTGATATTGGGGAGTTCTACCGCTGTCAAAGCTCTACAGTTTTTGAACGCGGAAGCACCGATCGAAGTTACGCTAGCGGGAATCGAAAGGGTCGTCAATTTACTACAATTATTGAACGCGGATTGACCGATCGTCGTAAGCGTCGTAGGCAAAGTTACCGATTCAAGAGCAGTACAACCAGAGAAAGTCGACGCGCCGAGCACGGTCACGCCTTCGGGAATCACGATGCTCACCAATTTCTTACAACCGTTGAACGCATTTACACCGATGGTCGTTGCGGTGGAGGGAATCGTTAAATTCTCCAAAGACACGCACTTATAGAACGCGTCCGAGCCAATCGCCGTAACCGCGCCGTTCATCGTAACGGACTCCAAATCCTCGCATCCGGAGAACAAGCCGTCGCTGAGCGTCGTAATCGTCGCAGGCAACGTGATCGACTGCAATTTTTCACAATCCGTAAACGCGCCGTTACCGATCGTCGTAAGCATTTCGGGAAGAGCAATCGTTTCGATGCTTTCACAACCGTCGAACACCGAAGCGCCGATCGCCGTAAGCGTCGTGGGAAGCACAACGCTTTCCAATGCTTCACAGCCGCTGAATACGCTCGCGCCGAGTTCTTGTACTCCCTCGGAAACGGTAACGCTAGCCAAATTCACGCAGTTTGCAAACGCGGAGTTCGCAACCGTCTGTATTCCGCCGGGGATCGTCAAAGTCTGCAATTTCGAGCAACCGTTGAACGCATTCGCTCCGAGCGTCGTTACCGCCGCGGGAATGGTCACGCTAGTCAACCCCGTACAACCGCTGAACGCGGACTTGTCGATGTTAGTGACCGTCGTAGGAATCGCCAAGCTTTCCAAATTCGTGCAGTTTTCAAACGCAGCGCCACCGATTGCTTTCAAGCCCTCGGGCAACGTAACCGTAGGCGTTCCCAAATTCGCATTCGCAAGCGTATTGACGCAATCGTATTCGGTTTTGCAATCTTCCCCGCAATCTTCGGTATGTACGTGAATACAAGCTTCATTTCCCACTTCGCTACAATCGTGAGAGAAAGCCTTGCTCGCGATCAATTTCGTATTCGCGTGCACGGTATAAGCAGCTTTCGTCTGATCCGCAACTTTGATCATCGCCAAATACGGGTTCGTCGCGCTGCCGAGATATTTTACGTCCTCGTAAACGGTGTAGGTAAGATTGTCACATTTTTCAAACGCCGTCGAATCGATCGCCATAGTCGCTTCGCTGAGCGTAACCGTTTTCAGTCCTTTACAATAATAGAACGTATTCGCGGGAATATTGGTGATATTCGCGCCCAACGTAACGCTCTCCACCGTCCAGTTCCACGAGAACGCGTGTTCGCCGATGGAAGTGATACTGTCGGGGAGCGTAATGGTCTTCACGCCGTCGCAGCTACGGAACGCATTTGCGCCGAGCGTCGTTACACTGGTGGGAATGTTAATTTCCGTGAACGCATTACAATTCCAGAACGCGCCGTTTCCGATCGTCGTTACGCTGTTGGGAATGGTAACGTTTTTCAAGTTCACGCAATCTTCAAACGCATTGTCGCCGATGAGCCAAACGCTATCGGGAATGGTAACGGACTTCAACGAATCGTTATCCATAAACGCTTTCGCGCCAATTTCCTTTACGGGTACTCCGTCGTATTCCGACGCGATGGTAAAACTGCTGTCGTGCCCGTCGTATCCAACGAAAATAGCGTAAGTACCGTCCGTCGATTTCGCATAAGTAGCGCCGCCCTCTTTACAGGACGCAAAACCTGCTACGCCGCTGATCACGGCTACGCCGAGGCATATCGAGGATATCAATTTTTTCTTCATAACTTTCTCCTTCGATTAAACGATTTTAATCATACATATATATATTAAAACAATTTTGAAGCGTTGTCAAGTCAAATATCCTCTTTTTTTCATATTTTCATAAATTTTTTGGCTGCGTCACAACAAAAGGCTGATTAGCAAACACCCCCTTCTGTTTGTGATTTGGCGAGAAAAACGAGGGAAAAGACAAGCTTTTTGCGAAGGCGCATACTCTCTGCGGTCTATAACTGAGCAAAATACGCAGTATTTCGCAGCGTTTTTCCTTCAAAAATCAGTCGAGTGTTGTGACAGAGCCAATTTTTACGCGGAGTCTTTTTCTCTTTTTTTAGAAAAACATCGTTTTATTTTATGTCCGACTTTACGCTCCATAAAGAAACACCCGACCGCAAGAAAGCGGTCGGGCATAGGGTTAAAATCGTAATCGTTCTTATGAAATATTCAATCGGATATTTTCAATGGCATTCTTTTCCAGCCGCGAAACCTGCGCCTGTGAAATTCCCACCTCTTCGGAGATCTCCGTCTGCGTTTTCCCCTCAAAGTACCTTAAAAATAAGATCTTTTTTTCTCTATCCCCCAATTTCTCCATCGCTTCGGAGAGCGCGACGTGCTCCGTCCAGATCTCGTCCGTGTTCTTTTCATCGCAAAGCTGATCCATCAACAAAAGAGTATCCCCCGCCTTATTATAAACGGGCTCGTAAATGGACACGGGATCGGAGATCGCGTCGAGCGCGTACACCACTTCCCGTTCCGCCACTTTCATTTCCTCGGCGATCTTGGCAAGCGTCGCTTCCTCGTCCCGACTCTCGATCGCTTCTCTGGCTTTCAACGCCCGATACGCCGTATCCCGAATGGAGCGGGACACGCGCAAGGAATTCCCGTCCCGCAAATACCGTTTAATCTCCCCGACGATCATCGGCACGGCGTAAGTGGAAAATTTAACGCCTACGCTCGTATCGAATCCGTCGATCGCTTTGATCAACCCCACGCACCCTGCCTGAAACACGTCGTCCGCTCCTAGATTTTTAATTCGGAAACGTTTGACGAGCGACAGCACAAGCCGCATATTCCCGACGATAAACTGCTCCCGAGCCGCTCTATCCCCGTTTTTGAGCCGTTTCATTAACTCCTCGTTTTCCTTGGCAGTCAGCTTGGGCAACCCCGACGTATCCACGCCGCAAATCTCCACTTTTTGCATACCTTTCCCCTCCTTTTTCGTATGTAAAAATCCAAAACCAAGCGGGCAGGGTTGAGATGAGTATGCGCAAGTCCGCAAAAAAATATACGCGGAACTGCCCGTTCCGCGTAAAATTTTTCCAAGATTTCTTTTCGTTAAGAAGTAGCGGTAAGATCGCCAGCCGCCCAAGTATCGGGATCGAACGACGGAATCTGCGTCGCGTTCATATTGCTTCTACTCTCCTCGTACCAAGCAGACTTTGCCGAGCCGATCTCGCTGGCAACGGCTTCCCATTGATTGGAAGCGTTTTTCTCCACTCTCGTACGGTAAATGGGATAGATATACTCCCCGATCGGCGTCGTCGGTTTTCCTTCCTTGGTGTTCGTACCCCAGAGCCAATGAATCGCGCCCTTTTCACCCAAATCCACGTCCGTCGTGAAAATGTAATAGTAATCGGTCGTACCGTCGTTATTTTCGTCCACCCATTGAATCAGGAAAGATAAGTTTTTCGTACCGGCTTGGAAAAGCTCCTCCAAATCGTCCCCTTGCGTGATCGCCATACTCCCCAGCGTATCTCTCCCCCAACGGCTATCACGGGTTGAAATCTGTTGATTGAGATAGGAATTTGATGTATTCAAGCCCTTGTTCACGCCGTTGACCAACGCTTCCACCAAAAGCGTATGATCGTTCTCGTTCTCCGTATCGTCGGGCAAAACGACTTCGGGTTTCCATTCGCCCATAGTCATACCGACGTCGGCGGTTTGCATTTCGGGCGGCTCGCTGGCGTACTCCCAAGTCGCGTACACGCCCGTTATAGAAAGTATAGTCGTCACGGCGCAAATCGCGCATAACGTTCTTCTCGTCAGTTTGCCGCGCATACGCCGTTCCTCCCTCTTTATTTCTTTTTGAGCGGTTTCCGCCCTTGTTCTTCGGCTTTTTCGCCTTTCAATTGCTCACGGAGCAACGTCGCCTCTTCTCCGAGTTTGCCCTCCGCGGACAAGTACTTGACCACGCGCGAACTTCTGGAAATAGGCGCGGAAGATATATTCCGATGCACGACGATCCAGCTCGGCGTTTCCGTCGACAGTTCGACGGGTTGCTCTTTTCTTTCCTCTACGGGAACGACGGTAAGATTCTTCGCCGCCACGGGCGTTTCTTTCCTTTCGTTCCAACCGAAAAGCAGCGCAAGTCTTGCCAATTTTTCCTTTTCGATCTTTTTCTCCACCGCAGGCATTGCGAATACGCCGAACACCGTCAAAAGTATACACAAATATCCCGCAGGCGATTGCAGGAACGTGACGAGCGAGCCCAAGAAAGGCACGTGTTTTCCACGGTAAATCGCTTTCATTTGTTCGTAGCGTACGGGAAAACGGTCGGGCGTTTCCACAGCGTCCCCTTGCAAACGGAAAAACCGCTCGTTCGGATGCGCGGCGTTCGGCTCTTCGATCTCTACGATACGGTGTACGAGCAGTACGTCGTCCACTTCGTAAACCACGACGTCGTACAACTCTAACTCCATTTCGTCGGGGAGTTTATGCGTCACAATAATATCGAACGCGTCGAACTGATTGTCCAGCCCGTTTTCGTACAAGTATTTGTTCTCTTTGTGCTTTTCCGCCATAGAGCCCGTATAGACGACGCGAAGGGACGGAATGTCCGTCGTCGTTTTTTCGCTGATGTTTACGTATAACGAAAAGGCGAAGAACGTGCACAGCGCAACAAAAAACACACCCGAAAAGATTTTTTCAAAAATCCCCGAGCCTTTTTTGCCTTGCTTCTTCTGCTCTTCTTTCCATTCGGCTATAATTTTTTCGTCTTCCAAACCGCCTCGGATCATTCGGATGAGTTGCTTGACGATCAGCGTCACCATCACGCTGAACAATGCTGTCAACGCCACGAACACGATCAAACACAGCAGGAAAACGTATATCTCGTAACCTTGCATAACGCCGCCCTATGAAAACGCAAAAGACTTTATCCCATACCGCAATATGGGATAAAGCACTTTTTGTTTTATGTAATGATTCTTTTTATGGTTTTAAAACTTAAGCGATAGCTTCTACTGCGTAGAAATGAAGATGCCCGTATCCCAAAGCCGTTTCATACGCAAGATATTTATCATGAATATTCAACGTAATTTCGTTCAACAAAAGTTTAGCCATAACGGTCTCGATGCTTACCTTAAACGAGAAAGAACCGTCTGCATTTTTCTGCATTGCGGTATACTCCGTACCCGAAGCAGCCGTAGCGGCGTTATATTTCGCCATCGTGGTCGGATCCGTATCTATGTTCTCAAAAATTTGCTTCGTTTCGGTATCATAGTTATATACCCAATCTTTGTAATCCGTAACGCCGTCCGAATTCGTGTCGACAACAGCAGATTCAAACGAATATCCTACGTACCAATTGATCGCGATACCGTTGGTTTGAACCGCATCGTCTGCGATGTCGCTAGGCGCGAACGTAACAGTGAAGTAACCGCTCGCATCCGCAGTCTCCAATTCCGTAACGTGTCCGCCCTTGTCGTCTACCTTCAATCCTACGTTCGTACCCACAACACTGATAGTACCTTTTGCCGTACTCGAATCAACGCCGGTCAAGGTCAAAGCCATATTACCGCTCGCCGGAGTGGTAATCTCATTCTGTGCATACGACCAAGTAGCGTATACGCCGCCGATCGTTACGCAAAGCGCTGCTGCCATCAAAAGACTCATTTTCTTCTTCATGATTTCTTCTCCTTTTTATCTCAAGATAAATTTTGACATTTTTAAGAGTAACACTCTCTTAACGAAATTATACCACCGCCCCAAAACTTTGTCAAGTGTTTTTCAATGCTTTTGATTTAAGAATTTATAATTTTTATAATCGTATTAATTCATTTTTGCGATTTCCTTTTTCAAGCGCAATATGATTTTTTTCTCCAATCGGGATATGTAGCTTTGGGAGATCCCCAAAAGTTCCGCCACGTCCTTTTGCGTCATCTCCTCGCCACCGCCCAATCCAAAGCGCAAAAACATAATTTTCCGCTCCCGTTCGGAGAGTTTTTTCAAGGCTTCTTTGAGTTGCTCTTTTTCGGCGTTGGACTCGATATCTCCGTACACGCTATCCGCGGACGTGCCCAAAACGTCGGACAAAAGCAACTCGTTCCCCTCAAAATCGGTATTCAAAGGCTCGTCGAAAGAAATCTCGCTTTTGAGCCTTGCACTGCGACGCAGATACATCAAAATTTCATTTTCGATGCAACGCGAAGCGTACGTCGCCAATTTGATATTTTTGTCGATTTTAAACGAATTGATAGCTTTAATCAGTCCGATCGTGCCGATAGAAATGAGATCGTCGTTGTCCACGCCCGTATTGTCGAATTTTTTGGCGATATATACGACCAACCGAAGATTCCGTTGAATGAGCTCCGTTTTTGCCTTTTCGCGTTCGGATTCCTCCTCCGCTTTCAACAGCGCGAGCATTTTCCCCTCTTCTTCAGGCGAGAGGGGCAAGGGCAACGCTTCGCCGTTGCCGCAAACGTAATCCACGACGTTGATCCCCTCAAATGAGCGGAATTTTTGCAAAATTCGACGCAATAATTCAAAAACTTTCATTGTTTTCTCCTCGATTCCCCTCTACGTCTTGCAGAATTCGGGAACTTAAAATCATTTTATACTCTCTTGATATCATATTGGACGAGGGCGCAAAATATGCTTCCCGTTTTACGATTCGTCTTTTTTCGTCAAAAATCGACAATTCCCCTTTGTATAAAGGGAGCGTCTTTACGCCGCCGAGCGTGAAAATCGTGATCTCATCTCGTACCTGCCCAACCTCTTTTTCCTTTTGAAAGTATTCTTCTCCCCATAGCTCATAAGCGAGATCGGGAGATAAAAAGCAAACGGGCAATCCGTTTTTGATGGAAGAATTGCCGCTATCATAGAGGGACAAAACGCGTACACTCCTTTGTTTATAAGCGATTTCGCAATCGTACAAAAAATTTTCTTCTCGTCGTTTCCGCCATAATTTTTTGATCAAAAAGCAAATCAAAAGCGCAAACGGTACGGCTAAAGAAAGCACAAAAACCGCTTTTACGCGCTCTTCACCCGGCAAAAAGAGCGCGTAGAGAACTCCTCCGAAGCAAAAGGAGAACGCAAAGAAAAATATGCAACTCAACGCATACCTGCCCCATTCTTTTTTTGTTTTTAAGCGCGGATATGCCGCCAAGCAAAGAAAAAAGCCGACGGCAATTTTCAACAAAAAACCCCAAAAATCGGGCAAATACAACAGGGGATAGACGAGAGCAAATCCCGCGCCGAAAAGCGCAGAAAACGCAATCTTTTTAAGGCGAATTTGCGCCTTTGCAGCGCGGAGCGACAGCCACAAAAGCAGTCCGTCCAAAAGATAATTCTCCAAAAACGCGTACTCGATATAAATCTCCATAACGATTGCCCAAAGCCTTATGTTTTAAGGGATTGAGGCTATTATACAATACGTAGCGACACAAAATAAAAACGCCTTTTGTAAAATCGGCGTTTTTTTTGTCGGAATCCCTTTTGATAAAAGGGATTCCGCGCGTTAGCAAAAAAAGAGCGAAAATGCTAAATTTCGCTCTTTTTAAAATGCGTATTTGATATACTCGATTGTTCCGTCGGCGTCCACCTCCGCGACGTCGAATCGCGCGTTCGGTTCTTCCCCCGTTTGCAACCAATAAAATTTTGCAATCTGTTTGTATCGGTTTTGTTTCGTTTCCACGACCGCTTCGCGCGGCGTTCCGTACTTATCCGAAGAACGGGTTTTAACCTCGATGAACGCCACCTCGTCTTGATCCTGCGCGATAATATCCGCCTCTCCAAACGGCGTGCGGAAATTCGTTTCCAAAATCCGAAGTCCTTGTTTTTTGAGATACGCCACGACGAGGCGTTCGCCTTTTTTGCCTAAAACTTTTTTGTGAACGTCCTGCGGTGAATGGGACATAATCCGTACTCCTTAATCGCCTGTATGTGCGCCGCCGTGCCGTAGCCCTTGTTCTTTTCAAAACCGTACTGCGGATAGTCTTTTGCATACTCGTCCATCAAGTGATCCCTATGCACTTTCGCCACAATACTCGCCGCGCCGATGGAATAGGACAGCGCGTCGCCGTGGATCACGCTCGTTTGCGGAAAGGGAATATCGATCGTCATATTGCCGTCCGTCAATACGACGTCGGGGGAAATCGATAGACTCTCGATCGCGCGTTTCATTCCCAATCTCGTCGCCTCCAAAATATTGATCTCGTCGATCGTCTTTTCGTCGATCTCGATCACCGTATAACAAAGCGCCTTTTCGCGAATTTTTGCCGAAAGCTCTTCCCGTTTTTTCTCGGAAAGTTTTTTGCTGTCGTCCACGCCGATTACAAGCTCCGATTCCTCCAAGGGCATTACAACCGCCGCGCATACCACGGGACCTGAAAGCGGACCTCTGCCCACCTCGTCCACGCCTGCGACGTAACGATACCCTTTCGCCAAGAGCGCCCGTTCGTATTGTAATTTTTCTTCCGGGTTCCACACTTTTTTCATACGTTTGCTCCGCTTTTAAAATTCATAATCCGTATAATCGGACGCAGTTTCCAAACAGATTTTTCCCACTCTGCCCTTTCTGAAATCGTCAATAAGCGCTTTTGCGCCGCGTTCGTAATCGAACTCGCCGCCGCGCAGGATAAAGCCTCTGCGCTTACAAAGCGCTTCATACATTCCCAATTTCTCCGAATAATCGGTGATCCCGTAACGCTCGGTGAGATTTTGGGGATATTTTTCTGCGAGTTCTCCTAGCAGCTCCAACGCGATGTCGTCCATATCCAAAATGTCGTCGTTGATACTGCCGATATACGCAAGGTGCTTCGCGTGGTACTGATCGTCGAACGAGGGAGGCATCGTACCCGGCGTATCCAAAAGATCGAACGCGCCGCAACGCAACCAACGTACGTCGCGCGTCACGCCTGCTTTATCCCCCGTTTTCGCGCGTTTTTGTCCGCTTAACAGATTCACGATCGTGCTTTTGCCCGTATTGGGAATCCCTGCAACCATAAAGCGGAAGGTTCGATTGAGTCCTTTCGCCTCCGCCCTCGCGCGTTTTTCTTCCGTGATTGCGTTGAGCTTTTGCGTTAAAATACGCTTTGCCGAAATATTCGTCGCGTCGCATTTTACGCAGTACTTGCCCTTTGATTCAAACAATTTCACGAATCCGTCCAACTTTCCGTCCGAAAGATCGGCCTTGTTGAATACGTACAAAACGGGTTTCGCACCGAAAATTTTATTCAAATTTTTATTTACCGTCGCGATCGGGGCGCGCGCGTCCAAAACGCAAATGACTCCGTCGCATAAGTTGCGCTTCGCTTCCATATCCCGCATCGCCCGAGTCATATGCCCGGGAAACCATTGTATATTCTTCATCTTCTTTTCCTTTCGCTAAGCCGTTATTTTAATAAATCCGGGCGGTTTTTCTTCGTGATCGCAAGCGATTGTTCCCTGCGCCAACGATCGATCTTCGCGTGGTCGCCGCTTCGCAAAACCTCGGGTACGGTCAAGCCCTTGTATTCCTGCGGACGGGTGTACTGCGGATATTCTAACAAATTTTCCGAAAAACTCTCGTCTACAAGCGAGGACGTATTGATGACTCCGTCTACGTAGCGAGAAACGCAATCCGCAACTACCATCGCAGGGAGTTCTCCACCTGTCAAAACGTAATCCCCGATGGAAATTTCCTCGTCGATATACAAATCCAAAACACGCTGATCCACGCCCTCGTAATGTCCGCAAAGGAGAATCAAGTGATCGTATTCAAGAAGCTCGAATACCGTTTGCTGTTTGAAAACTCTGCCCTTGGGGGACATATAGATCCGATGTGCCTTATGCTCGGGGTCGAGCGATTCGATCGCGCTGCCGATGGGTTGAGGCATCATCACCATTCCCGCGCCGCCACCGAACGGATAGTCGTCGCACTTTAAATGTTTATCCTCGGTGTAATCGCGGATATTCACAACGTTGATCTCTATTTTTCCCGATTTTTGCGCTCTGCCCAAGATACTCTCGTTCATCGCCGAAAACATTTCGGGAAAGAGGGTTAAGATGTCGATTTTCATTCCTGTTTGCTCCGTTATCTCATACCTGTATGGCTCGTTTTACAAAATCGCCTCAACAAATTCCCTCGAATTGAAGAACTCCAAATCGTCGATTTTCTCGCCCACGCCAGCGAATAATACGGGGAGAGAAAGCTCGGAGGCGAGCGAGAAAATAAAGCCGCCTTTCGCCGTGCCGTCTAACTTCGTCAGAACGATGCCGTCCAATTCCACCGCTTCGTCGAATACGCGCGCTTGACTCACGGCGTTTTGTCCCGTCGTTGCGTCCAATACGAGCAATTTTAAGAAGTCCGCTTCGGGATATTCGCGGGTGACGACTCGGTCCATTTTCCTAAGCTCGTTCATCAAATTTTCTTTGACGTGCAATCTGCCTGCCGTATCCACAATGACGACGTCCGTTTTCTTGGCTTTCGCCGACGATACCGCATCGAAAATGACCGCCGAGGGATCGCTCCCCTCCTCGTGCTTGACGATACGGACTTTCGCCCGATCCGCCCAGACCGCCAACTGTTCACTCGCCGCCGCGCGGAAAGTGTCCGCCGCCGCGACCGTGACCGTCTTGCCCTGCGAAAGGAAATATTTCGCGAGCTTGCCCACCGTCGTCGTTTTTCCCACGCCGTTGACTCCCACCAGCATAATCACGCAAGGATATGCGGGAGGCTCGACTTCCGATTCCTCTAAAATATCGATGAGAATGCCGCGCAGAAGCTCGGTTACATAGCTTTCGTCTCTTAATTTACCCTCGATGGCTTTCGCTTTGACCCGATCGACGACTTCCGCCGCCGTCGTGACCGAAACGTCCGAGGAGATCAAGAGCTCTTCCAGCTCCTCGTAAAATTCGTTGCCGAGTTTGTTTTTGGAGAACAGCACGCGCAATTTTTCCGAGAGATTGTCTTTTGTCTTTTTCAACGCGCCGAATAATTTTCCGAATATACCCATAAAATTTCTTTCCCTTTTCCGTGCAATTTACCCCCTCAAGGGAGGGGGTAATTCATAATTTGATTATTCTACCGTACCCGCGCCGAGCTTGCTTTCCACTTCCGCAAGCTTGACGGAAACGATCTTCGATACGCCCTTTTCCTGCATTGTTACGCCAAACAGCGTATCCGCCTGATTCATCGTAGGCTTTCTGTGCGTGATGACGATGAACTGCGTTTCTTCCGCGAACTTCTTCAAATACGAAGCGAATCTGTCTACGTTCGCGTCGTCGAGCGCCGCTTCGATCTCGTCCAAAATACAGAAAGGCATCGGGTGGGATTTCAAAATCGCGAACAGGATCGCGATCGCTGTCAGAGCGCGTTCGCCGCCCGAAAGCAGAGAGATCTTGGTCAGTTTCTTTCCCGGAGGACAAGCGACAATCTCCACACCCGCCGCCAAGGGATCTTCGCCCTCGACGTAGTCGATCTGCAATTCCGCTTTGCCGCCGCCGAAGAGTTCTTTGAACGTGACTTTGAAATTCTCGTTGATCTGCTCGAAGCCTTCGTTGAAGATTCGGAGCATCTCGCCGCGGATCTCGTCAAGCGCCGTTTGTAAATCTTCGATCGCTTTTTGCAAGTCGTCGCGCTGGGTGATCATCTCTTGACAATGCGTTTGCTCGTATTCGTACTCTTCCACCGCATTGGGGTTCACGGGACCGAGCGAGGTAATCTTCCGCTTCAATACCGTAATAAGCGTTGCCGCTTCGTTGACGTCGAACTCCTCTTTCCGAAGCGCAAGACAGTCGTTATAATCCATTTGGTACGCTTCTTCTACGCGCTGGCGCATATTTTCGAGGTTGGTGTCGATCTTACTGATCTCCAATTCGCATTTATAACGCTTGTCCGAGTTCTTCGTGAGCGTTTCCTGCAAAGAGGTTTTTTGCTCTTCCAAGGAGATTTGCGTGGAGTTGATCTCTTCCTTTTCCTTGGCGATTTTCGCGATCTCGTCTTCGATCGCTTTGACCGCCGCTTTCTCTTCTTCGGTGAGCTCTTTTTCCTGCGCTTCCGATTCGAGAGCGTTGAGGCGGGTCTGGGTTTCCGTCTTTTCGTACTCCATATCCAGACTGCGTTTGACAAGCTCTTCTTTCTCCGCTTTCAAACGCTCTACCGTGTCCTTTTGCTGTTCGATGGCGGACGTTAAAGAGGTGTATTCGAGCTCTAAATTTCTGAGCGTTGCGCTCTTTTCCGCGCGTTCTTCTTTGAAACGGTCGCATTGGCTGCGCTGGGCGGAGAGTTCCGCTTCCGCCGCTTGGCGACGGGAACTGATTTGTTCTTCGCTCAAAGACGAGTTCGCTTCTTCCGATTCGAGAAGTTTCAGTTTTTGCTTCATTTCCGAAAGGGCAGTGGAATACGTTTCTACGTCCTCTTCCGCTTCTGCAATCTGCGTGACGAGCGCGCTTTCGCGTTGGGTCAGCGCCGCGATCTCGCCTGCCGCGCCCTGGTATTTTTCACGGAGCGCGTCCACCGCTTCTTCCGCTTCCCGCTTCGCGCGTTCGCTTTCCGCGATTGCCGTTTTTAATTTTTCGATATATTTTTGCTTGCGGGCGATATTTTCCTTACATTCCTGAATTCTACGCTCGGTGGAAAGGAAAGAGCCCGAGTCCTTACGGCGACTACCGCCCGTCATCGAACCGCCCGTTGCGATCGTGTCGCCGCCTAACGTGACGATCTTGAAAAGGTTGCCGTACTTTTTCGCGATCGTCGTTGCGTTCGCGATGTTGTCGCAGATCAACGTGTTGCCGAGCAAGTTGCTCACGACGTTGTAGTAATAATCGTCGTAGCGGACGAGCTCCGTCGCAAGCCCCATCGCGCCGCGTTCGTCTAGCGCGCGACGAATTTCCCGAGAATCGGGACGGGGGCGCATATTCGATACGGGCAGGAACGTAACGATACCGCCGTTCGTGCGCTTTAAATACTCAATCAAATACCGCGCGTCGTCTGCCGTAGGCGTAACGACGTTCTGCATTGCGCCGCCAATCGCCGTTTCGATCGCCGTTTCGTATTTTTGGTCGGTGGAGACGATGTCCGCGAGCGCGCCGTGTAAATGCTTGGAGACGTCGGGGTTGGTCTTTGCCACCGATAACAGTCTGCGGACGGATTCTTTATACCCGTCGAAGCGGTTTTTCAGACTGATATACATTTCTAAATTTTCTTTTAAAGAGGCAATCTGGCCGTTCGCGTTGAATAACTCCTGATTGAAATCGTTCACAGTGAGCTGCATTTCACGCGCTTCTTCTTGCTTTTCCTCAAAATCACGCATCCCCGTAGAAGACAGGTCTTTGAGAGTCTTTAAATCCTTGCGGACGGAGATGAGTTCATCGGACAAACGCTCCTTTCTGTCCTCGGATTTTTTGAGCGCGAGGGTGAGCTCCTCGATCTTGTCCTTGGTCGCTTCCATTCGCGCCGTCAAAGTACCTAAGTTCTTTTTGAGCTCAGATAAGTCGTCCGCGGACGAAAGCTGACTGATGCGTTGTTCGTCCGAAAGTTTTTCAAAGACTTCGATCTTTTTGTCCAGCGCCGATACCGCCGAGCGGAGGATCTCCGTTTGCGTTTCTACTTCGGAAAGGCGTTTTACGTCGTCCTTGTTCTTGCGCTCGGTCAACGCGATCTCGTCGTCGATTTCGCCGATACGCTCTTTCGCAGCCGCAAGCGCTTCTACCGCCGCTTCGATCTGGGAACGGTAGGTCTTGATACGCTCCCGCGCCAATTTCAATTCGCCGTCTTTTCTCTCGTTACCGACCGACAGCTCTACGCGGCGGTCGTTGAGCTGGCTTAACTTTTCGTCCGCTACGTTGATCTTGTCACGGTTTTCATCCAGACGACGGTTGATAAGCTCGATTTGCGTGTTAAGATCAATAATCTTATCCGAAATCGCCGCGATGTCTTTCTTGAATTTATTCTTCTCGCCCTCCGCGTTCTCGTAACGGTAAATGTACGTGTTCGCTTCGTTGACTTTTAAAGAATTTGAATACTCGTTGTACTCTTTCGCCGCCGCCGCTTGTTTGCTCAAAGGGCCTAAGTGACGCTCCGCCTCTTCGATACGCTGACGGTAAATGTACAGGTTCGCGTTGGAGTCTGCGATCTTGCGCTCGATTTCCTGCTTGCGGGATTTGAATACCATAAGCCCCGTCGCTTCTTCAAAAATAAGACGGCGGTCTTCGGGTTTCGCGTTCATAATTTGTTCGACTTTGCCCTGACCGATGATGGAGTAGCCCTCTTTACCCAAGCCGATGCTGTGGAAAAGCGCTACAATGTCTTTTAAACGGCTGTTTTGGTTGTTGATGAGATACTTACTCTCGCCCGTGCGGTACAGGCGGCGCGTAACCGATACGTCCGTCGTGTCGATGGTGAAGATACGGTTCGTGTTGTCGAAAACAAGCGTGACTTCGCAGAAGGTATGCTCCTTACGGTTCACCGTTCCGCCGAAAATGACGTCTTGCATATTCGAGCCGCGAAGCGTCTTTGCGGACTGCTCCCCAAGAACCCAACGGACTGCGTCCGCTACGTTACTCTTTCCGCAACCGTTCGGACCTACGATACACGTTACGCCGTCGTCAAACCGTATCGTCGTTTTGTCGGCAAAGGATTTGAAACCGACCAGATGTATTTCTTTTAAATCCAATATGTACTCCTTTGATATGTTTCGTATATCTCTCGTTTATTTTTCTCGTTTTGTAAAGATCGCAAGCAACTTTTCCGCCGCCGCTTGCTCAGCGAGCTTTTTGCTCTTGCCCTCGCCTATGGCTTGTTTGTTTCTCGCGCTCGCTTCGCATACGAAGAGAGGCTCGTTGTCCTTGCCAAGCTTCTTACACTCGTACACGGGTAGGGGCTCGCCGCGTTTTTGTAGGTATTCCTGTAAAGCGCCTTTGAAGTTTTCCTCTTCGTCTACGCCCCGAAGCGGCGCGTTGTCCAATACGAATTTTTGAGCCGCTTGATACCCGCCGTCTAAATAGATCGCCGCCGTTACCGTTTCAAACAGGCTCGATATCGTCTTCTTGCCAATATTCGCTCTACCGCCTTCGATCAATAGATAGTCCTTGATCTCTAGCTTTTCCACCGCCCATAACAGCGCTTCTTCACAGACGATTTCCTGACGCTCCCGCGTGAGTTTCCCCTCGTCCGCCCTTACGTCGTCTTTGTATTGCCACTCGGTTACAATCAGTTGTAACACGGAATCGCCCAAATATTCCATTCGCTCGTTGTCTTTTCCGCCGTGCGCGTTCGCGTACGAGGAGTGCGTAAACGCTTCCTTTAGTAACCGCTTGTCCGAAAAGACATAGCCGAGCTTTTTCTCGATTGTTTTATAAGGGAATGACATTACGCTTCCGCCTTGTCTTGCGCCGCTTTTTCCGCTTCTTTCGCATTGACTGCGTCCAACATCGCGCCCATTTTACCGATCATATCGCCGCGAACTGCTTCCGCCGCTTGCTGAATATAGACCGCAAAACCCCTTGCTTTGGAGTTGCCGTGTCCTTTGACTACCGTTTTGTTCAAACCGAGGAACATCGCGCCGCCTGCGGTTTCGTAGTCCAACGATTTTTTAATATTCTTCAAAACTTTGCCGCATACGAGCGCTTTGAGTTTGGTAAACAGATTCCGCTTGAATTCTCTCTTCAAAATCGCGCCGACCGCTTTGCCACAGCCCTCGACCGATTTCATAGCGATATTGCCCGTGAAACCGTCGGATACGATTACGTCCGCTTCGCCGTACATCAATTCTCTGCCCTCGACGTTGCCTATGTAATTGATACAATCCGTTTCCTTTAACAAAACGTTCGATTCCTGCTGCAAAAGCAAACCTTTATGGTCTTCCGTGCCGTTGTTCAAAAGCCCGACTTTCGGGTTTTCAATCCCGTAAACCGCCTGCGCGTACGCCGTTGCCATAACCGCGAAATGCACGAGGTTGACGCTCTTACATTCCAAGTTCGCGCCGCAGTCGCAAAGGAACGTCTTGCCCCCCTTGTAGTTGGGGATCGCAGGGCAGAGCGCCGGACGGGATACGCCTTTTCTTCTACCCAAAATCAGTACGCCTGCCGTCAATACCGCGCCCGTAGAGCCGGAAGATACCAAGCCGTCCGCTTTGTCTTCTTTGAGCAAGCGGAACGCTACGACTGTGGAGGAATCCTTTTTCGTCTTGACCGCTTTCGTGGGAACTTCTTCCATTCCGATCACTTCGGTCGTATGGACGATCTCCAAACGGCTCGCATCATACGAGTACTGCGAAAGCTCCGTTTTGAGCTGCGTTTCGTCGCCGACGAGGATCAGATACAGATCCTTGTCCTTGTTCAACGCTTCCACCGAGCCCTTTACCTGTTCTTGGGGAGCGAAATCCCCGCCCATTGCGTCGATTACGATTTTCGTCATCTTCTTTCTCCTGTCGTAAAATCAATACTCCAAATTGGAAACCGTACGGGGGAACGGGATCACGTCGCGAATGTTTGCAATACCCGTCAGGTACATTACCATACGTTCAAAGCCCAACCCGAAACCGCTGTGCGTCGTGCCGCCGTATCTTCTCAAATCCAAATACCACGAATAGTCTTCGGGATTCATACCCAGCTCTCGAATGCGCGCAACGAGCTTGTCATAGTCGTCCTCTCTTTGCGAGCCGCCGACGAGCTCCCCGATGCCCGGAACGAGCAAGTCCGCCGCCGCCACCGTTTTATTATCGGGATTGAGCTTCATATAGAACGCCTTGATCTCTTTCGGATAATCGGTGAGGAATACGGGTTTTTTGAAAACCGTTTCGGTGATAAATCTTTCGTGTTCGCTCTGCAAATCTTTGCCCCAGAAAATATTTTTATCGTCGAATTTGTCCGCGTTTTCTTTCAGAATCTCGATCGCTTCGGTGTACGTCAAGCGAACGAAGTCGTTGTCGACAACGTTTTGCAATCTTTCCAAAAGTCCTTTGTCTACGAATTGGTTCAAAAAGTTCAGCTCGTCTTTGCACGTTTCGGATACGTAACGAATGACGTACTTGACCATCGCTTCCGCTACGTCCATATCACCCTGCAGATCGCAGAATGCCATTTCCGGCTCGATCATCCAGAACTCCGCCGCGTGACGCGCCGTGTTGGAGTGCTCCGCGCGGAAAGTAGGTCCAAACGTATAGACGTTGCCGAACGCCATTGCGTACGTTTCCGCGTTCAGCTGTCCCGACACGGTGAGCGCCGCTTTCTTGCCAAAGAAGTCCTCTTTATAATCCACTTTCTTACCCTTAGCCACTTCGTCCAAATCCAACGTCGTTACCTGGAACATCGCGCCTGCGCCCTCGCAGTCGCTACCCGTGATGATGGGCGTATGCACGTAGACAAACCCTCTGTCGTTGAAGAATTTGTGAATGGCGATCGCCGCTTCGCTGCGAATGCGGAACGCCGCGCCAAACAGATTGGTTCTCGGACGCAAATACGCGATCTCACGCAAAAATTCTACCGAGTGGCGTTTTTTCTGCAAAGGATAGTCGGGAGTGGATTCCCCCTCTACCGCGATCTTCGTCGCTTTGATCTCGTAGGGTTGCTTGTTTTCGGGAGTCAGTACGACTACCCCTTCCACGATCAGCGCGCAACCGACGTTGCCGTGCGCGATCTCGTCGTAATTGTTTAAATTTTCTCTCTCGAATACGATCTGCGTATTCTTAAAGCAGCTGCCGTCGTTGAGCTCGATAAACCCAAACGCTTTGGAGTCGCGAATGGTCTTCGCCCAACCTGCAACCGTGACGGTTTTGCCGCCGTATGCGGAGAGGTTTTCATTGAGTTTTTTGAGTTGGAGTCTTTCCATCGTCAACCTGCCTTTGTGCTTGGAAAA
Organism: Clostridia bacterium; assembly: GCA_017457225.1. Classification (GTDB taxonomy): domain Bacteria; phylum Bacillota; class Clostridia; order Christensenellales; family Borkfalkiaceae; genus Scatosoma. The sequence continues at coordinate 111,850 of JAFTHW010000013.1, forward strand.
AGCGAAAGATTTAAAAAAGAGCTTTTTCCGTTTTTTTCTTTAGGCTGTGTCACAACACAAGACGGATTCGCAAACGCCCTTGCGTTTGTGTTCTTCCGTCAACAATCAGTCGAGAGTTGCAATATAGCCTTTATTTATTATAACATTTTTTTAAAAAAAACACAAGCGTTGGAGGGTATTTAATTTGTCATATCCCCGATTTTTTTGACGATTATCCCTTGTGTGGGACGGTATTCGTCTACGCGTAAACGCTTTCGGGAAAGCAGTTGCTCTCCCCTATACCGCTCCAGATACGCTTCGCTTTTCAGTCCGTTCCGCTCTTCTCGCAAAACCTCCTCTCTTTCTCCGTCTTTGACGATGGGCTTCGGAGGAGGAATTTCCCCGAGCGTATGCGAAGTGATCTCGTACCTGTCCCCCACGTTTTTGCCATAGAACGTCACCCGAATGCCGCCGCCTTGTACGGAGGCGGAAAGATGGATCGCAAAAGGGTACGGATTGAGGAATTTCAAATCGCTACCCGACGATACCATCGCATCGCGCGAGGGCGGTACGTAACCGACCAGAAGGCTGTGGGGATGATATTCCGTTACGCTCAATCCCGCTTTGAGCGCTGCGTTATAAAGGGTCGTACTTACCTGACAAACGCCGCCGCCCACCCCCGAAACGTACTGTCCGTCCACGATGATCTTCGCCTGTTTGTATCCCGCTTCTTCCGTGCGTTTCCCGACCGTTTGGTTGAACGAGAACTCTCCGTAGGCTTGAATGGTAACTCCGTCGATGAGTTCCGCCGCAATCGCAATATTCGCGCTACGGTTATAATCGGACTCGTTGAAATACGTCGTATAGGAAGTCATCCTCTCCCAACCGAACGGATTCCCCTGCGCTGCCACACGAAGAGAAAGCGGAAAAAAGTTCCAAAAAAGGACGCCCGTCAAAAGGAGCGTCCATAGCGTACGTTTAAAACCCATACTGTTACCTCTTTTATGTACTTCGTCGCGTACACGGGCAGGTCCTTTTCCCTTACAGTATGGCTTTTTCGGAACACGTTATTCTTCTACTTCGTCTTTATCCGTCCGTTTTCGATGCGGATCTTGTTGCAATCTTTTCCATAGAGCACTCTCTCGGCGTGCGTGCAGGTGAGTACTGTTTGCAAATCCTCGATACAGCCTAAAAGTTTTTTGCGACGAGGCAAGTCCAACTCGCTCATCACGTCGTCCAAAACGAGAATGGGGTTTTCCCCCGAAATATCCTTAAAGATCTTAACTTCCGCCAGCTTCAGCGCGAGCGCCGCCGTACGCGTTTGACCTTGCGAAGCGTACGCCTTGGCGTCTTTGCCCGAAATGAATACGTCCAGATCGTCGCGGTGGGGTCCGACCGTCGTGAAACCCAGCCGAAGATCTTTTTCGTAGTTCGCCGAAAGCCTTGCGGCAAGCGTTTTGGCGATCTCCTCTTCGTCGCCGCCGTATTTTCGGTCCGGTTTTACATCCAGTTCCTCGACTCCGTCCGTTAAAAACGAGTGAATCTCCCGCGCATACGGCGCGAGCTTGCTCAAAAATTCCACTCTCTTTTTAATGATCACCGCGGCGTACTTGCAAAGCTGTTCATCCCATACAGGCAACGTGTCGAGGACCAAGGAAACGTCGTGGTTTTTGAGGAGCGTGTTTCTCTGGTCGAGGATTTTATTATACCGCAGGAGCGCGGTGTAATACGCAGGCGAGGTTTGGGAAATGGAGATATTCATAAAGCGGCGGCGCTCGTCGGGACCGTCCTGAATGAGCCTCAGCTCCCCGGGGGAGAAAAACACGCTGTTGACGTGACCCATTAGGTCGGCGTTTTTAGCAATTTTGCTGCCGTTTACCCGTATCTCGCGTTTGTTTTCGTAGATGGTGGCTTCGATGGTGATCGCGCCGTAGCGGTTTTCCGCTTCCGCCGTGATTTTGGCGTACTCCGCTCCCATACGAATGAGTTGTTTGTCGTGACGGATCCGAAGGGACGCGCCCGTGCAGAGGTAAAAGACCGCCTCCGCGCAGTTGGTTTTGCCTTGCGCGTTCTTGCCGAAAAGGACGTTTAAGCCGTTCGAGAAGGTAAAACGTTCGTTTTCGTAGTTCCTGAAATTTTGAAGAAATAATTTTTTTATTTGCATAATCCTCAAAAACTCCGTCAAAAATGCTTTCTTTTCCTCGCGTTTTGTATTATAATTATATCAAATAATTTTCGAAAAGACAAGTTTACGAGTACAGTTGGAAAAATATTTTCAGGACGGGGAATAAAATTATGGCAGAGAACACCCAACTTCAATTTATCTGGAAGCAAATCAGCGCACAGGCGGAAAAACTCATTCAGCCTGTGTCTTATAATACTTTCATTAAGGATTTGGAGCCCATTGACATTATCGGTAAAAAAATCGTATTGAAAGCGCTCACTCCCACCGGAGCGGAGGTCGTCATTCGCAAGCACACGGACAAGCTCCGTGAGGCGATCGTGAAATGCGATCTGGGCGTGACCGATTTTAAAATCGTCGTGTCCGGTAAGGAAGAGGAGTCGTTTGAAGAAGAGGATTTTGCCGAAGCGTTTCAATCCGCGCCTATCAACAAGAGTTTTACCTTCGATTCGTTCGTTGTGGGTCCGGGCAACAAGCTTGCGTACGCGGCCGCGAAAGCGGTTGCCGATAATCCCGGCGATCAGTTCAATCCCCTCTTTATTTACGGGGAATCGGGGCTTGGAAAAACCCATATTATGCACGCGATCGCAAACCAGATCGGGAAATTATACCCCGAAAAGAGGGTGCTTTATACTACGTGTGAAAATTTCTTAAACGAGTTTATCGACTCCATTACGCAGAAAAACAGCGCGAAATTCCGTATGCGGTATCGCTACGTCGACGTACTGATGATCGACGATATTCAGTTCTTGAAAAATAAAACGCAGGTGCAGGAAGAATTCTTCCATACCTTCAACGAGTTATCTGCGCAAAATAAGCAGATCGTACTCACTTCCGACCGTCCGCCCAAAGAAATCGCGACCCTAGAAGAACGTTTGCGAACTCGCTTTGAGGGCGGTATGATGGCGGACATTCAACCGCCCGACGCGGAAACGAAAATCGCGATCCTCAAAAGAAAAGCGCTCGATAAGAAATGCTTGATTGCCGACGACGTTTTGGAGTTCCTTGCCAAAGACTCCGGTCACGACGTCAGAATGCTCGAGGGACGGTTGACGAAAGTTATTTTTGCGAGCAAACTTCACGAAGAGCCGATTAGTTTGAGTCTTGCGAAGCGCGCGCTCAGCGAATCGGTCAATGAATCGGAAGAGCAGGAAGACGTGACTCCCGATAAGATCATTGCGGCGGTTTGCGGTTATTTCAAACAAAAAAAGGACGACGTTTTGGGCAAGAGCAAAAAAGCAGACGTTGCGAAAGCGCGGCAGATTTGCGCGTATTTGATTTGCGATATGTTGTCCATTCCACTCGTTTCCGTCGGAAAAATCCTCGGCGGAAAAGATCATACCACGATTATGCATTCCAGAAACAAAATGGAGAAATTGTCCAAGCTCAACGATAAGATTGCGCAGGAGATCGACGATATTCGCAATATCGTGTTGAAAAAATAACGGCCGTTCGTTTGGGAGCTCAATGTTAGTATGACTAGTTTACCCGAAACTTTTTTAGAATATCAAGCGGAAGCGGCGGTGATCGGCGCCGGTCACGCGGGTTGCGAAGCGGCTCTTGCGTTGGCTCGGACGGGGATTAAGACCGCCCTTTTAACGTTGAATTTGGATAGCATCGGGTTTATGCCCTGCAATCCCTCCATCGGCGGAACAGCTAAGGGACATCTCGTCCGTGAGATCGACGCGCTCGGCGGAGAAATGGGACTCGTTGCCGATAAGACCGCTTTGCAAATCCGTATGCTCAACGTCGGGAAAGGCGCTGCCGTGCAGAGCTTGCGCGCGCAATCGGATAAAAACGCCTATCACCGCGAAATGAAAAAAACGCTGGAAAATACCGAAAATTTGCGGATTATGCAAGCGGAAGCTTCGGAAATTCTTGTGGAGAACGGGAAATGCGCGGGCGTTAGAACGACGCACGGGGGCGTGATCGAATGTAAAGCCGTGATCCTTTGTACGGGCGTGTATCTCAACAGCGAAACGATTACCGGCTCGCTCGTGTGTCCGTCCGGACCGAACGGGTTCGCAAGAGCGACTTATTTGACCGAAAATTTGCAAAAGCTCGGATTCCGTATCCGTCGGTTTAAAACGGGGACGCCCGCTAGATTGGACGGACGGACGATCGATTATTCTAAATGCGAGATTCAAAACGGCGATACGGATATTTATCCGTTTTCGTTTATGCACGATACGCCGCCGGAGAATAAACTCCCCTGTTATCTCACGTACACCAATCTTACTACGCACGAGATTATTTTGAAAAATCTCGACCGATCTCCCCTTTATAACGGCGTGATTCAATCGACAGGACCGAGATATTGTCCGTCCATCGAAACCAAAGTCGTACGTTTTAAAGACAAAGAACGGCATCAAATTTTCCTCGAACCCGAGGGGGCGGATACTTTGGAAGTGTACGCGCAGGGCTTGTCGACGTCTATGCCTCACGATACGCAACGGGAAATGTATTCGTCCGTAGCTGGCTTGGAACACGCCGATATCGTGCGCTACGGCTATGCTATCGAATACGATTGCATTGATACGCTCGACGTTTTGCCCACCCTCGAATTCAAAAAAATCGAGGGAATCTACACCGCGGGACAAATCAACGGAACTTCCGGTTACGAAGAGGCTGCGGCGCAGGGCTTGATGGCGGGGCTCAACGCTTCTTTGAAGCTTCGGGGACTCCCCCCGTTTACCCTCCGTAGGGACGAAGCGTATATCGGCGTACTCATCGACGACCTTGTGACCAAAGGCACGGACGAGCCGTACCGTATGATGACTTCTCGCGCCGAACACCGCATTTGCCTGCGACAGGACAACGCCGATTTCCGTTTGACTCAAAAGGGTTACGAGATCGGACTCGTCAAACAGGATCGCTACGAGCGTTACCTTGCGCGCAAGGAAAAATACGAGCGGTTGTTGGATTCGTTGCAGACACGGGTAGGGCAAAAGCAATCGGCTGTCTTTTTGGAAAAGTACGGGTACGACGCGCCCAGCGGTAGCGTTTCTTACGCGGATATGCTCAAACGCTCCGTGCCGTTAAAAGATATTATCGAATATTTCGACGTGTTTAAAGATTTTCCCAAAGACGTACGGGAAACGGCGGAAATCACCGTGAAATACGAGGGATATCTCAAGCAGGGGTTGGAATTGATCGAACGCGCGAAACGCTTGGAAAATAAGCTGTTGCCGCCTAACGTGGATTATTATTCCATCGCGGGGCTGCGTTTGGAGGCGCAGGAAAAATTGGATCGCGTGCGACCATTTAACCTTGGACAGGCGGGCAGAATTTCGGGGGTCAACCCTGCCGACGTATCCGTTTTGATGGTGTGGCTCGCCACCCAAAGCGGATTGTAAACTATAATAAACGCATACCTGCCCTGTGGATTTCCACAGGGCAGGTCTTTTTTCGTTATTTTTTATTTGCGGACTACGTCCTTTTTATTCGTTTCACCGACGATATAAATGGGTCGTTTTTTGGTTTCTTTATAGACTTTGGAAACGTATTGTCCCATCATACCCAGACAAAAGAGCTGTACACCGCCGACGAACAGTATGATACAAACAAGCGACGGCCAACCGGCAACTGCGTTCCCCCAAATCAACGCGCGGATAAAGATGACGAGCATCGTGATCATCGCGATAAACGTAAACAAAATACCGCCGACGGACGCCATCTTCAACGGCGCGTCCGAGAAATTCACGATTCCGTCGATGGAATATTTGAACAGCTTCCAAAAACTCCATTTCGTCTGTCCCGCTACGCGTTCTACGTTTTCGTAAGGCAACCAATACGTACGAAAACCGATCCAACCGAAAATCCCTTTCGAAAAACGGTTGACTTCGCCCATCGAAACGATCGCGTCTACCATTTCCCGCTTCATCAAACGGAAATCGCGCGCGCCGTCCACGACGTCTACGTCCGAAACTTTATTCATCAATTTATAGAACATTCTCGCAAACCAAGAGCGGATCTTCGGCTCGCCTTTTCTCGTTACGCGGCGAGTCGCTACGCTGTCGTATTCGCCCGTGCTGAGAATTTCAAGCATCTTGGGAAGGAGCGTAGGCGGATCTTGCATATCCGCGTCCATAACCGCTACGTAATCCCCCGTAGCGTTGCAAAAGCCTGCGTACATTGCCGATTCTTTCCCAAAATTGCGGGAAAAGGAAATGTACTGTACACGCTCGTCTTCCGCCGCCATTTCTTTTAAAATGGGCAGCGTCTTGTCTTTCGAGCCGTCGTCGACAAACAGCATTTCAAATTCGTATTCTTCCATAGAAGCAGTCACTCGCTTCAACTCCTCATATAAAGGGGGAAGAGATTCTTCCTCGTTATAACAGGGAATGATCAGAGATATTTTCATCTCTCTTTCTCCTAAGTTTTATTTTCTAACTTTATTATACAACAGGATTGGCGCTTTGTCAAGGTCTATTTTAAAATTTATCCCGTCGCAAACCGCGACGGGATCTTTGCATAACTTTTCCTTATTTTTCTTTAAGCACGCCTTTCAACCGCTTATAGATCTCCTCCGTCGCAAACCGAGCTTTGGTCACAACGTCTTTTTTTGTCGGGAAGCAGTAGTACAGCCTCTTCTTGTCCCCTACGCAAATGGTGTCCCCCATCTCGTACCACGCATAGTCTGCATTCAAGCCGTACGAAGCGAGCGGAGAGTGTTCATAGCGAATCTTTTTATCCTCGCTTTCGAGCGTGAATCCGTCCTTGGTATGCACCAATTTGCCTTTTCCGATCGTATAGAGCGCCTTATAATCGGCAATCACGGCAACGTCTACGTCGAGTTCCATTTTATACGAATCGTCTTCGAGCTCCTTAATCACGCACTCCCTTTGCCATTCGTACCAATCGGGGATATGAGAAAATTCCGTTTCTCCCTCCGTCGCTTGTAAGCTGCCGTACTCGTCCATTACGTATTCCTTGCCGCAACTTTGGCATTTCAACGTCACGCCCTCGCCGAGCATTTTGCCTTCGACTCTGCAGTGGGGGCAACGGTAAAGGACTCTGTTCAATCCCTCCGCGCGGTCGGGCGCGTCAACGACAATCCGCTTTTCAAACTGTGTTTTGAAATTGTCGAACGAGAAGGTTTTTTCTAAAATTCCATCCAACTCTTCTACCGATTTTTCCGCAATCTCCTCTCGTGTGAGCAAGCAATTCACGCGCGCGGAAACTTTGACTTTCCTAAGCTTTAAATTGTTATAGAGGGGTTGGCGTAAAAACGCTCCTTCCGTGATCACGCTAATTACGGGTACGTCCAGCTTCTTCAAAAGCGAGCCCAAGCCCGAGGGCAACGTCGTCGTACGCCCGTCGAACGAATATCCTGCCTCCGGGAACATCAAGACGCTGACTTTCTTTTCTTTCACCGCTTGCAACATATTCTTCAAAAGGCTGACGTCGGCGGTGAATTTCCGAGTGGGAATACAGCCGATCTTCCGCATTAGCCATTCTTTCCCCACCAGCGCGTCCGTCGTGGAAACGATATAGTAGGGCTTGGGATATAAAATCTTCGAGGCAATCTTCAAGTCAATGAAGCTGGAATGATTCATTAAAACCAGATACGGACCTTTTCCCGCTTGCTCCATCCGCTCTTTCGTATACGTGAATTTCGTTGCGATCAAGTCCGGTATGGAAAAAATGCGTACGAGCGTTTGGAATAAGAAGCTCGGTTTTTTCAATGGACGTTTCTTTGGCTCTTGTAACGATAAGACGTACTCCGTCGATACGTTCCGCGTTTTGATTTTCAAATAATTTCTCCCTTTTCCTTTTTTACCTACCTATTATACTATATTCTCCGCAAAATGTCAAGTTTTCTAACAAAAAACGCGCCGCCGCTCCTTTTTTAGAGCCGCAACGCGCTTTGGTTTTCTTTTGGGAATAAACTAAAAACGTTTAGTCCATTTTTTCAAGCAACTTGAGATCGATACCCTTTTCGCCGATCTTGATGATTTCTACCTTGACTTTGTCGCCGATGTTGAGTACGTCTTCTACCTGGTTAACTCTCTGTTCGGAAAGTTTGGAGATGTGTACCATACCGTCTTTGCCAGGAGCGAACTCTACGAACGCGCCGACTTTGGAAAGGATACGAACGACTACGCCTACGAACATATCGCCGACTTCGGGGTCGTGCGCGATGGATTCTACGATCGCTTTCGCGCGTTCCGCGTTCGCTACGTCGCCGTAGCAAGCGATGCATACCGTACCGTCTTCTTCGATGTCAATCTTCGTGCCCGTCTGCTCGATGATCTTGTTGATGACTTTACCCTGTTTGCCGACAACGTCGCCGATCTTTTCGGGGTTAATCTTGAACGTGATGATCTTCGGAGCGTATACGGAAAGCTGAGGTTCAACTTCGGGAATACATTCGAGCATCTTGCCGAGAATGTGCTTTCTTGCGTCCTGCGCCTGCGCGATCGCGTCGAGCATAATCTCTTCCGAAATGCCTTTGATCTTGATATCCATTTGGATTGCCGTGATGCCTTTTTCCGTACCTGCTACCTTGAAGTCCATATCGCCGAGGAAGTCTTCCAAGCCCTGAATGTCCGTCATAATCACGTACTTGCCCGTTTCGGGATCTTTGATAAGACCCATCGCGCAACCAGCTACGGGCGCTTTAATGGGAACGCCGGCATCCATCAACGCCATCGTAGAGCCGCAAACGGACGCCATCGAGGACGAGCCGTTGGAGGACAGAATGTCGGACACCACGCGGATTGCGTACGGGAACTGGTCGGGAGCGGGAATAACGGGAACGAGCGCGCGTTCTGCCAACGCGCCGTGGCCGATTTCTCTTCTGCCCGGGCTTCTCAACGCTTTCGCTTCACCCGTACAGTAGCCGGGGAAGTTGTACTGGTGCATATATCTCTTTTCTTCTTCTTCGTCAAGACCTTCCATACGCTGCGCTTCGCCGAGCATACCGAGCGTACAGGTCGTCAAAGCCTGCGTTTGACCTCTCGTGAAGATCGCCGAGCCATGTACGCGGGGAAGCAAGCCGTGCTCACACCAGATAGGACGTACTTCCTTGAGCGTTCTGCCGTCGGGACGGATACCTTTGTCGAAAATCTTCGCGCGGACGATGCCTTTTACAATATAGTAAATGGAGTCTTTCACTTCGCGCATTTGATCGGGATAGATCGAGCTGAAATGTTCGATGATTTCCGCTTCCGCCGCCGCTTGTTTTGCCTGACGTTCTTGTCTGTCAAACGTATCGAGCGCTGCGTAGAGTTTGTCGTATGCGTACGCTTTGACTGCTGCATCCAAATCTTCGGGAATGTGGTAAAGCTCCATTTCCTTTTTGGGTTTGCCTGCTGCGGGAACGATTTCTTCTTCAATCCACGCGCAGATCTTTTTGATCTCTTCGTGACCGTACATGATCGCGCCGACCATTTCTGCATCCGTTACTTCGTTCGCGCCTGCTTCGATCATAAGGATCGCGTCTTTCGTACCTGCGAGATTTAAATGAATCGCGCTCTTCGCTCTTTCCTCTACGTTGGGGTTGACGAGATATTTTCCGTCTACCATACCCACAACGAGCGAACCCGTAGGGCCTGCCCAAGGAATATCCGAAATGGAAAGGGCAATGGACGAGCCGATCATCGCAAGAGGCTCGGGGGAGATATCGGGATCAACCGAAAGCGCCGTTGCCGTAACGACTACGTCGTTGAAAATTCCTTTCGGGAACAACGGACGAATGGGTCTGTCGATCAAACGGCTGGTCAGGATCGCTTTGTCCGACGCTCTGCCTTCTCTTTTCTTGAAGCCGCCGGGGATCTTACCTACGGCGAACATTTTTTCTTCGTAGTCTACGGACAGGGGGAAGAAGTCCATTCCCTCTCTCGCCGTTTCCGACATACATACGGATACGTGTACCGCCGTTTCCCCACAGCGGACAAGACACGCGCCGTTCGCTTGCTCTGCATATTTACCGATCTCGACGATCAGTTCTTTCCCTGCGTAATTTGTTTTGAATACTTTACTGTTGTTTAAATCCGGCATAATAATTGTTTCTCCTTGTCAATTCTTTTTTTGTTCTTGTCCGATTGCGTCGCCCGACTGCAATCGGGATATTCGATATATCCGCGCAAAGGCTCGCCTGCCGTAGGCTTGTCCTACCCGTATATATCACAAAAAAGAGCGAGTAAAAATAACCCGCCCTTTCATGCTTGCTTATTTTCTCAATCCCAATACTTCGATAATCGATCTGTATCTTTCGATATCTTTCGCTTTCAAATAGTCGAGCAAACCACGACGTTTACCTACCATCTTCAAAAGTCCGCGACGGGAGTGATTGTCCTGCTTGTGCGTCTTCAAATGCTCGTTGAGGTGGTTGATTCTCGCCGTCAACAATGCGATCTGAACTTCGGGCGAACCCGTGTCGCCTTCATGAGTTGCGTGTTTTACAATGATTTCTTGCTTTTCCATTTCTTTTTTATCCTCCTATGGAACGTATTCGCGTATCGCTAAGGGAAACGTGGAGAATCGTCTCTCCTAGCGACCGTTATTACTATTCTAACACATTCTTTTAAGAATGTAAATTAAAAATCACTCGTTTTTTGCGATTTATAAGAAAAATTTTCGTTTTTTTGCGATCAGAGTATCGACGTTCTCGATATACGTCTTCAGATCCTTTTGCGAGGCGAATCTCGTGATCAGGTTGGTTTTGTTGCGGACTCGCTTGGATACCGCATTCGCGCCGACCGCTACGTTGTCCGTCGTTTCTTCCATAACGTCTACGTTGTACACGCAAGCTTTGTTTTCTTTCGTCCAGCCTACGTTCTCATTGTTTCCCGCTTGGTATTTTTGTCGGTACATATAATACGGTACGTACCCGCTTGACGATAAAATTTCTCTGGAAGATCCTACCATGTCCGAGATGAATTCTCCCTCCAGATAGTTCGTTTCCTCTTTGAGCTTCGCGCCCGATTTCAAACAAAGACAATGCACCGTCACGTTGTCCGCTTGTAATTTCGCTGCTAGTGAAACTCCTTTTTGAAACGTTTCCACACGCTCGCCCGCAAGGCCTGCAATTAAGTCGATATTGATGGAAAAATCGTATTTGTCCGTCATTTCGTAAGCTCTATAAAAGTCGGCTACCGTATGCTTTCTGCCGATCGTTGCAAGCGTGGCGTCCGAAAACGTCTGCGGATTAATACAAATTCTTGTCACTCCGTAATCTTTTAATAAACGGAGCTTCTCTTCCGAAAAAACGTCGGGACGGCCTGCTTCGACCGTGTATTCGCAAGTGGGGTTGCAAGACTCCCTGATGAACGCCGTTGCTTTCAGGACTCGCTCTAGTTCGGGAACGTCGAGCGCAAACGGAGTTCCGCCGCCGATATATACGCTACGTAAATTCCCCACACTCTCCTTCGCCGCCGCGATCTCCTTTTCCAAACACGCAAGGTACGGCTCTAAAAACGCGCGGGTCTTGTCGATAGGAGCGGTGATGAACGAACAATACGCGCATTTGGTCGGACAAAAGGGCAGGGATACGAAAAAGTCGGTGTTGCCGTCCCGCTTTTCGTAAATGCCTTTTTGGGATTCTACAATGCGAGCAACAAGCTCAATATTGTCTTTTTTAACGCGCATTTTTTCAAACAACGGACGGAAATCGTTGCCACTTTCTAACTCCATATACGCAAGCTTGGTCGGACGGATTCCCGTCAACGCGCCCCAGGGCATCGTTTCTTTGAATTTGTCGCTCAAAAGCTCGTAGAGCGCGAGCTTGGCAAAACGGCGTTCTTGGCGTTTGTATTCCAGCTCGTTTTGAATCTCCGCTTGATCGAGAAAAGAACGGCTTTCGCCGTCCACCGTAAAATCATTATAAAATACGCCGTTTTCATATCGGAAACTGTGTAAAACCGATTGCGGACGTTGACGGAACAGCCGTACGACGTCCATCAGTTCGTTTTCTAAAAATGCGCAATCTGTCGTCAACATACTTCCTAATAACCTCTTAAATGTCTAACATAAACGGATTGGTTTTTCTCTCCGTTTCCAGCGTCGTTTCTTCCTCGTGTCCGGGATATACGGGCATTTCCCCTTCCAATGCGGAAAGACGGCGTAAACTGCTGCGCAAAAGCGCAACGTTTCCCGTCGGAAAATCCGTTCTTCCTACCGTTCCCTCAAACAGCGTGTCCCCCGTGAACAAATACCTGCCCCCGTCCTTTTCCGTTGCGAGATAGCAAGCTCCGCCTGCCGTATGCCCGGGCGTGAGAAGCGTTTGAACGGAAATTCCGCAAAAATCCCGTTCCTCGCCGTCACAGAGCGTTCCGTCTACCGTATAGGGAGTTCTAGGCGCTCCGAACAGCGGAAATAAATCCGCGTCCGTACCGATCAAAGGCGCTTCCTGCGCGCTACAATATACTTTCGCGCCCTTGTTTTGTAACGCGGGAACGCCTGCTACGTGGTCGAAATGACAATGCGTGAGCAAAACGTATTCTGCTGTGAGCCCCAATTTTTCAAGCTCGCCCGCAACGCGCGGTTGCGCGGGATCGATGACGACGGCCCTCTTGCCGTCTTCCGTCAATACGTAGGTATTCGAGCCGAAGCCTCTAGGGGTGATTCTGATGATCTGCATACGCATTCTCCGTTACGACAAGGACGTGATACGGTGCACTTCGTATATCCGCTTGTCCACCTGTAATTTTTTGATGAGTTGATCTACTTCCGAAACGTCCGTCAGGGAAATGGAAGCTTCCAAAACCGCGTCTTGATTTTTGTCGATTCTGCCGTTGACTGCCGTAATCGACAGTTTCAGATCGGCAACGACCGCCGACAATACGGACAACGCCGCGCCTTGATCGGTCGCGCGAATGGAGATGTTTGCATTGTAACGCTGTTTGGCTCCCGCTTCGATTTGCCACGCGACGGGAAGCAGACGCTGCGCTTCGATTTCTTTGATATTCGGGCAATCGGCGCGATGGATCACGACTCCTCTGCCGCGAGAAGTAAAGCCCACAATTTCGTCCCCGGGAACGGGCGAACAACAGCCCGCAAAACGTACCAAAAGCCCTGCTTGACCGTTGACAAGTACGCCGCCCGGCGCTCTGCCGCCGCCGACTCCCGCACGCAATTCAAAGCCCTGCGGAGTTTCTTTCTTATAAAAGTCGATGAGTTTGAAAAGAATTTGGTTCACGGAGATAGAGCCGTAGCCCACTGCCGCGAACATTTCCTCTACTTCATTGAACGAAAAACGTTCGGAAATGCGTTTAAAACTGTCTTCGGTGAGAAGCGTAGACAACGTGAAGCCCTTTTTCTTGGCTTCTTCGTCCAGCTTAATCTGACCGATACGGATATTTTCTTCCTTGAGTTCGTTTTTATAAAATTGACGGATCTTTGCCTTTGCGCTGGAGGATTTGATGAATTTCAGCCAATCGCGCGAAGGACCTTTCGAGTTGGGTGACGTGATAATTTCGACTACGTCCCCGACCTCCAACGTCGTCGTCAAAGGCACGATCTTGGAATTGACTCTCGCGCCCGTACAGCGGTTGCCGACTTCCGAGTGAATGGCGTACGCAAAGTCGATCGGCGTTGCCTCGGGAGGCAGGGAAATGACTTTTCCCCTCGGTGTGAATACCAACAATTCGTGACTGTAAAGTTCGGTTTTGAGCGCGCTGATAAATTCCTTGGAGTCCTTGAGATCCCCTTGCCAGTCCATCACTTCGCGAAGCCAAGTGAGTTTGTTTTCAAAATCGCTGTTTTCCCCGCTCGTACCCTCTTTATATTTCCAATGCGCCGCGATACCGAATTCTGCGACGCGGTGCATTTCTTCCGTGCGGATCTGGATTTCAAACGGTTGACCGTATTTCGTCATAACCGTCGTGTGCAAAGATTGATATTTGTTGGGCTTCGGCGTTGCGATATAGTCCTTGATGCGCCCAGGAATGGGTTTCCAACGTTCGTGAATCTCGCCAAGGACCGTATAACATTCCCTAACATCCTTGACGATGACGCGGACCGCCGATAAATCGTAAATTTGATCCAACGTTTTGCCCTTGTTCTTCATCTTTTTATAAATGGAATAGAAGTGCTTAGGTCGTCCAAAAACTTCTCCGAAAACGCCGTCATTTTTCATCAATTCCTTAATCTCTTCTACGATATAATTGACGAAATCTTTCCGCTCCGACAAACGTTCCCGAATGTTATAGACCAAGTCTTCGTACGCTTCGGGATCGAGATATTTCAAACACAAATCTTCCAATTCGCACTTGATTTGCGAAATACCGAGTCTGCCTGCGAGCGGCGCGTAAATGTCCAACGTTTCGCTTGCCATACGTTGTTGGCGTTCGTGAGAAAGGAAATTGAGGGAACGCATATTGTGCAGGCGGTCGGCAAGTTTGATAATGATCACGCGGACGTCTTTCGCCATCGCGACGAAAATTTTGCGGAAGTTTTCCGCATCTGCGTCTTCTTGCGATTTAAATACGATCTTTTCGAGTTTGGTAACGCCGCTGACAAGCCCCAAAACCTCCTCGCCGAACGCGTTACGAATATCCTCTTCCGTCGCCACCGTGTCTTCGATGACGTCGTGAAGAAGCGCCGCGGCGATCGTCGCGGCATCCAAGCCTAACTCCATCAAAATTTCCGCTACGGCGCAGGGATGAATAAAGTACGGTTCGCCCGAGGCGCGCTTTTGGTTTGCGTGCGCCTCTTTCGCATAATCGTACGCCTTATTTAACATCTCCTCGTCTTTCTTGGAATAGATGGCTTGAATTTTTTCTAACGTAGTTTCCATTCTTACCTCGTTAACTGCGCTGCAAGTCGCATACTTTGCGGTAAATTTTTGAATCGGTCAATTCCGCCTTAATGCCGCGGTAGACCGTCAGCCGTCCGTCGTCAAACGAAACGAGTCCCAATTCCTCAAATACGTTGAGCGCGAAAATAAACTCCTGTTTGTCAAACCCGAGTCCGTTGCACGCAACCGCCAATTCCTCCGCGGTTTCTCCGTTCAAAAGATTCACGTCTTTTCTAAGCGCGGAAAAAATCTCCAATAAACTTTCGCGGTCTGTACTCAGTTTTTCAAACATTTTATAACCGCAAATTTCTTCGTTGACGCATACCTGCCTACCCTCTAACGCCAAAATATTGAAATCGGCAGGAGTGTCTAAAAAGATAAAATCTCGAAAGCCCGAAAGATCTGCATCGGGCGCAGGAGAAATGATGAGCGCGTTGGATACGTTGCGCGTGGAGGGATAGAATAGATCGCAACCGAAACTTTCCAGCCCCTTATAAAAACGGAGCGCGCGCCGATCTGAAGCGAGCAAGCACAGCCCGTAGGGACATTCTTTTTTCTTCCGATCAATCAAACTTTGGATTTGCTCGGTATTCATACGCTCCAACCGTACCGTAACGGGCGGGGTGTACGAACGCGCTACGGCGTTGGAGAAAATACTCTCGGAAATCGAACTACCTGTCATTCCGTCGTAAATGAAATCACGGACGTAGCCTTTGATATATTCTTTGCCTTTAAAACGGTTGACGTTGATCTCGAAAATAATTTTTTTCGTTACGTCGCTCTCGATGATCTTTAAGTGTTTCGCGCCTGAAAAGTACATCAAGTCGATATACTCGCTTTTGACTGCCAAATGGGGAGATTGGGGCTTGACAAGGCGACAGGAACAAGACGTCGCCGTAACGTAAAACAACGGGCGTCTATGCCCTACGCCGTAAGGCTCCATTATCATTAGTTCCTTAGCGAATTTTTCGGAAACGGGAGAAGTCATCTCCTCGCTCACGTACGCGTTTTGCTCGAAATCTTCCGCCTGATACGCGTTGCCGATCTCTTCGTGAAGCGCCTTTTCCAAAGCCTCGAAATTTTCACATTTTAAATTCACACCCGCTGCTTGCGCGTGACCGCCGAACTCTTCAATGTATTGCGAACATTTTTTGAGCGCGTTGAATACGTTTACGCTTTCGATACTCCGCGCGCTGCCTTTGAGCATATCCCCGTGGTGCACAAAGAGCAGGGTCGGGCGGTTATACTCCTCCGCGATCCTCGCCGCAACGATTCCGATAAATCCTGCGTTCCAACCCTCGTCCGACAACATAATCACGTTGCCGTACGCGCCTTTTTCTCTCAGTTTTTGTTTGGCGGACAAATACAGTTCGTCACAGTATTTTTGCCGCTCGGTATTAGACAGACAAAGCTGAGTGGCGAGGTCGTAAATATCGCTCTCCCGATCCACCGTAAACAGCTTGAACGCAGCCATGGCATCCCCCATTCTGCCTGCGGCGTTGACGCGAGGCGCTATGTTGAACGCTAACGTTTGCGCGGTCACCGCATCGTACGTCTTGCCTAAAAGCGCCGCAAAACAAGGGCGGATTTTATCATTAAAAATCTTCAAGCCCTCCGTGACGATATCACGGTTTTCCCCAAGCAAAGGTACGCTATCCGCCACCGTTGCCAGCGTTGCAAAATCCAAGTATTCGTACGCTCTTTCTCCGATCAGCGCGCAAGCTACCTTAAACGCTACGCCTGCGCCGCATAAGTTGTCGTAAGGGTAGTCGTCCTTGAGTTTGGGATTGATGACTACGCAATCGGGAAGGATCTCGGGAAGCTCGTGATGGTCGGTGATAATGACGTCCGAGCCGAGCTCGTAAATATATTGCGCTTCTTTCGCGCAGGAAATGCCGCAGTCTACCGTAATGAAAAGTTCGGGATTGCAATCCTCAAAAATACGATCCACCATCTCCACCGATAAACCGTAGCCGTCCGCTCGTTCCGGTACGTAAACGCGCGCTTCGATCCCGAAGTCACGGAGCGCCTTATACATAATCGCCGAAGCGCATATACCGTCCGCGTCGTAATCTCCGAATACCGCGACCGTTTTGCCTTGATCGCGCGCGTCGGTGATCATTTCCACCGCTTCTTTCATTCCCTGCATTAAAAAGGGAGAAAGGAAATTCCTTTTCGACGGATTCATAAACCGACGGATCTTTTGCGCTGTGTCGATACCGCGCGCGTATAAAATCCGAACGATCTGTTCCGTGTATCCCGTTTCGCTTGCCAATTCGGAAATGATATGAAGTTGTGTTTCCGAAAAGGTATATTCGGGAATGATCTTTTTCATAAAAAAGGAATCTCCTAAATGTTAGGGCGGGTAAGGAATACCCCCTCCCGCCCTGACGTTCGATTCTAAATTGTTCTTTTATTCGTTGCTCTCTTCTTCGGGAGCCGCTTCAACCGGAGCCGTTTCCTCTGCAGGAGCTTCCGCCTCTTCTGCAGTTTCTACCGTTTCTTCTTTCGCAGCTTCTTCCGTTTCTTCCACGGTTTTTACTACTTCTTCCACGGGAGTTTCTTCTACGGGAGCGGCTTCGATTTTCTCTTCTACTTTCTTTGCCGTTTTTACTTTTTTGGTTTTCTTTGCGCCTTTCTTATAGTCGTATCTGCTGCGCGCTTTTGCATTTTCGTCAGCGCATTTCTTCATAGGAACGTACAATGCGGGAGCAAAGATTAAACCGATAAACGCCGCTACGATGACCGCAACGAGTGCCGCTACGGCGAACCATCTCGTCGAAGCCGTTGCGATTGCGCCCATCAATACCATCGCCGTTGCCGACGCGATGCAAAGGGTTGCGATTTCTTTAACTGCTACCGACGCTACGACTGTTTCTTCTACCGATTCGCTCGCTTCTTTTTCTTTTACGCGGAGATTGTTACAGGTAAAGATGGTCGTCAATGCAGAGAGGATTACACCAAACGCGATTACGTAAACTGCCGATACGGTAACGGGAATTCTCGTTACGATCAAGATCGCGCCCGTAACCAAGCCGCCGATCAACGAGCAAACCGCCGTCAAAATACCCATACGGAGTTTATATCTCAAGGATACGTATGCAAACGCGAGAACTGCGAATACCGCTGCTGCGATCACGCCGCGAACAATCGTTCCTTTCGCCATATACGCTTGTACTTTCTCATTGCCCGTCAATACGGAAATACCCGTCGCGCCGTTCAATCTACCGCTCATTTCCGCGTCGATTGCCGCCTGTACGGCTTGCTTTTCTGCCTGCAACGTCCAGTCGCCGTCGAACACGTAAACGAGGACAATTTTTTGACCTTCACTCTCAATTCTGCAATCGTAACCGTCAACCGTGTTGATCGCTGCATCGCAGATCTCTTTCAAAGTCGCTTCCTTGACAGGCTCTGCCTTGTCCATCTTTACGATGACCGTACTGTAATCTTTTACCGTAAGGCTCTTATTGAAGCCGAAGATCGCGCCTAATACGATGCCCGCTACGAGAATCACTGCAAGGATCGCCGACCAAATCGTTACCTTTTTAACCGTTTTCGTCAAAATCTTATTCATCGTCGTCATCCTCCCTTACAAAGCGGAAGTATTTATATTTATCCTTGCTAGCCGACAGGAACACAAAGTTGATGCCGCGCGTCCAGAAGATATTGCAGAACGCCGCCGCAACTACGCAGATCAAGGACTCGATCGCAAGCGTATGCAAACCTGCCGCACCGATCAACATCGCAAGCGCCGCCAACAACAATACCGCGTAGGTATCGACCATTCCCCAAAGGGATTTCTTGTTGCCCGCTTTTACCGCGGATACAACCGTTTTGCCTTGCTGGAATTCCGACTTGATCGCGTCGTACGTACGGAGGTTGAACAACGAAATCAGGATCATACCGAGCAGGAATACAAGCGCCGTGCCAAGCGTGATCTCCAAAACGCCTTTCGTGATGAAAGCAAAGCAAATCGTCGTGATAATGAAATAGGACAATACCGAGTATGCGTTCACAACGCCGTATCTGCCCGCTTTCACAATGGGAAGTACGATGCACGCCAATACGCATACGCCGAGCGCAATAAACAGAAGCGTCATTACGTTGTCGCCGTAAACGGGCGCAAACGAATTGATTTCGTCGAGCGTCAGGCTGATGTCAAAACCACCGTTCAATGCCGATTCTAATACGATCTTGTACGTTTCTAAATTCTCCGTTTGCCAATCGTTGACTGCGATGGGACGAAGCTCGTAATTGCTCGCAATCGAATCTTTGTAAACGCTGAAAAGCGTCGCTTCGCCGATCTTGAAATCCAACGTGACTGCCGAACTGGAACTCGTATCCGTAGAAGACGTCAATTCGTTTTCAACCGCCTTGACCATCGCCTTGCCCTTTTTTGTGAGTTCTACGCTTAAGTAAGACGCCTTATATCTCGTGTGAATCGAGAAGCCCTCGATGAGATCCGTGATCTTTGCATCTTTGCTCTTAAGCTCGTCCACCGTTTCGCTGGTTTCGCCGCTCGTCTTTACGATCGACAAATCGCCCGTGAACGCAAACAACGTCAAAAGATCACTGGGATTTTCCACCGCAGTTCCGTCATAACTCGTGCCGGCTTTGGGAATCTCCACCTTGATCGAATAGTCGTCTACAACCGATACGCGATAGTCGGAAAGACCTTTCTTTTCATAGCGCGCGGTTACTTCTTTAACAAGCGCGTTGAATTCGTCCGTGAATTCCTGCGTAGGCGCGCCGTCATACCAAATACCGTCTTCCGCTTCCGCGCTGAAATACAAGCCGCTCGTCTTGTACTGTACGTACTCTTTTTCTTCGTCACCGCTGATGTCGGACGCGGGAACTACCCCTTCCGGATAGTAGTACGTATAGTAACCACCACCCAAATCCATGCCAAGGTCGTATTGCAAAACTGCGGGATTCCACTTCTTCAATCCGTTGGAGAAAGAGAATGCGGGAAGCGCCGCAACCGCGCATAATACGACGATTACGATGGTAAGTAAAATCATGAGTACCACCGATTTTTTCTTGCCCATTGATATTGCCTCCTGTTGTGTTTCGGATTATTTTTTCCGAGATACAATAATCTTCTTTATTATACTCTATTTTTTACTCGTCCGTCAAGCCGAAACGATAAAATTATTTGTTTTTTTTGGAATTTTGCGAAACTTTTTTCGGTTTTTTTCTCATTTTTCCGAAGAAGCGAGCATTTTCTTCTCCGCAAGCAAATGCATCGCGCATTCCACACGCTTTTTCATCATCTCGCAAGTGATTTCGTACGGCTCGTCCACGTCGCCGTTAAAATGGTAATTGTTCGCGCTGCAACCGCCCGAACAAATAAATTTCGCAAAGCAGTTTTCACACTTTTTACGGGTAAACAGACAGGAATTTTTGAATTTTTCCCGAATGTCGGGACGGGTGATCCCCTCCGTTACGCTACCCATTCTAAACGACGCGTCCCCTGCGAATTGGTGGCAGGGATACAGATCCCCGTTCGGGACGACGGAAAAATATTCGTTGCCTGCGCCGCAAGCCGATACTCGCTTAGAAAGACAAGGTCCCCCCTCCAAATCGATGTTGAAATGGAAGAAATTGAATCCCTCGCCTTTTGCGTGACGTTCAAAATACGCTTCGCAAAGATTTTCGTACTCCGCTTTAATTGCAGGAAGATGCTCTGCCCCGATTTTCAGATCGGGAATGTCCGTGACAACGGGCTCCATCGAAATGGAGTCTACGCCTTGATCGGCAATAAAGAGTACGTCTTTGGAAAAGTCCAGATTTTTCGCCGTAAACGTGCCGCGCACGTAATAGCTCTTCTCTCCGCGCAGGGAAATAAATTTTTTGATCTTATCAATGATCAGATCGAACGTGCCTTTGCCGTTTAACGATTTGCGGATCGCGTCGTGAACTTCTTTTCTTCCGTCTAAAGACAAGACTACGTTTTCCATCTCCTCGTTGAAAAAGCGAATGGTGTCGTCGCTTAAAAGCAACGCGTTGGTCGTCGTCGTGAACAGGAATTTTTTCCCGACTTTCGCGCCCTGTTCTTTCGCGTAATAAACCGTTTGTTTCAAAACGTCTAAATTCATCAGCGGCTCGCCGCCGAAAAAGTCCATTTCTAACACTTTTCGGTTCCCGCTGTTGCGAATGAGGAAATCTACCGCCGCTTTCGCCGTGTCCAAGCTCATCGACTCGCGATGGGAATGGTACGCGCCCTCGTCGGCAAAACAATACCGACAACGGAAGTTACAGTCGTGGCAGATGTGAATACAAAGCGCCTTGACTTCGTTGCTCTTCATCGGGTAAGATTTGACTTCCTCTTTAAACAGCAAGCCTTGCTCTTTCAATCCCTCCACATCCGAAAGGATTTCGCGAATCTGCTCGTCCGTGAGATAGGTGATATCAACGTCCTCGCCAGCTTCTTTTGCCTTTAAGTAGTCCGCGGTGGGTTTATCACATTCGTGCAAGGAGCCGCTACCTACGTCGTAGATGTAGTTTTTATCTCTGTAATGGAATACGTGTATCATAAATTTTCTTCGCCTGTCCGTAAACGCGGACTCCGTTTTCAAATTAACAGCAAAAAGGGCGCGTATAAAAACACGCGCGCCTTTTACGCCGTCTATTGTCTTTTTGACTTTGCTTTCCGTATGTACGGAGAACGCCTCTTATTTGCGTTCGATCTTTTCTTCGCGCGTAACTCTTTCGCAGGACTGGTTGCCTACCGTGCAGCTGGTTTTGCAAGCCGACTGACAGGTGCTTCTACATTCGCCGCAAGCCGTTACTTTCTTATCCGCGGGTTTTGCAATCGTTTTAATCATAGCTCTATTCTCCTATGTCGTTAAGATTTTGATGGTTCTATTATACTACGGATTTTTATAAATTGCAAGCGCTTTTTTTACTTTTTTTACATTCTTTACTATTTTTCGGAGGAAAGTTTTAGCGCCGACGGAGATTGACCGCCACCGCGCCGCCAATCGCGCCGATCAAGACGGTAAAAAGAAGTTCGATCAAAATCAGCCACGAAAGGGAAAAGTCCCCTCCGAGCGCGGAAAAAGCGAGATAGGAAAGGAACGTAAACAAAACCCCCGCTCCGCCCCCTTTTAAAAAACCCTTTTCGCCGCGGATAAACGCAAGCGAGCCGATGGCGATCGATACGCATTTGATCAGTTGGTTGATGGGATATACCGCGGTTTCGGAAAGAGAGAAAAACCGCAGGGCGTTCGCAAGCGCCACTACGCCGAGAAAAGAAAGAGCCAACGCAAGCGCGACTCCTTTGATAATTTGGAACAATCCGTTGCCATACGTCGTTTCATTCTGCATAAAAACACCTCCGCATATACTCTATGCGAAGGCGCTTCCTTTTTAGAATTGAAATTATTCTTCTTTTGCTTCTTCTATCGTTGCCGCTTCCTCTTTTGCAGCTTCTTCTATCGTAGCCGCTTCTTCTTTCGCAGCTTCTTCCGTCTTTTTCGCAACCGCATCCGTTTGATAAACCGCTTGTTTGTCAAACTTGATGTACGATTTGCCACTTGCTTCCGTACCCGTTTCCAAAACGAACGTGTTGTCTTCGGGACATACTTCTACCACGATGCCGCAAATACCGCCGATCGTCTTGACCTTGTTGCCAGGCTGGATCGCGTCGAGCATTTTCATCGTATCTTCCTGTCTCTTCTTTTGAGAACGACGGTTCAAAACCATAAACGCTACAATGATTGCGAGCAATACGCCGATCATAATCCAAGACTGCGCAGCTTCTGAAAGTAACAAATTGAATAACATAATTTTCTCCTTTACCGTTTTGGCGCTTGTACCGCGCCGCAAACATTCTACTTAACTATAATATCTTTTTTTTTGAATTTTGGCAAGCGTTTTTCAAAGGCGATAAGCAATTTTTTCGTTTTTCTTCCTTTTTTTAACTCGTTTTCACAAAAAAACATCGGCATCGCGCTTTGCTATACGACAATCAAAGCCCGTTCGTCGCGTACCTGCCCACCCCTTTTCCTTTTACAGGGTTACCATTTACCCTCGCCGCCGTACTTTTTGTAAAATTCCCTCGCGTAGTCCTTTACATAACCGCCTAAAATGGACTCTCGAAGACCTTTCATCAATTTATGCAAGAAAGTGATGTTGTGCAGACTCAACAGCATCGCTCCGTACATTTCGTTGACGTTGATTAAGTGCCGGAGATACGCTTTGGTATAATTTTTACAGCAATAGCAATCACACTCGTCGTCGAGAGATGAGAAATCTTCTTTGAATTTTCCGTTGCGGACGACCACTCTGCCTTTCGAAGTCATCGCCGTGCCGTTTCTCGCGATACGCGTCGCCAACACGCAATCGAACATATCGATCCCACGAAGCGTACCCTCGATCAGGCAATCGGGAGAGCCCACGCCCATCAAATAGCGGGGAACGTCGTCGGGAAGCTGGGGTTGTAAAAAGTCTAAAATTTCATACATAAGGGGTTTTGGCTCGCCAACGGATAATCCGCCGATCGCGATGCCGTGCTTAACGAAAGGCAACGTGCGGGTAAGGCTCTCCGCGCGAAGATCCTTATACATATTCCCCTGCACGATGGGGAAAAGCGCCTGTTCGGGTTTATCGTGATAGCGGTAACAACGCTCTAACCACGCCGCCGTACGTTTCATTGCGGACTCCGCCTGCGCGTGGTTATAACCGTACTCGCTACATTCGTCGAACGCCATAATAATGTCTGCGCCGAGGTTCTGTTCGACCTGCATCGCTTTTTCGGGAGTAAAGAAGTGTTTGCTTCCGTCTACGTTAGAAGAGAACTCCACTCCCTCGTCGGTGATTTTGTTCAGCTTGCCGAGGGAAAAGACTTGAAAGCCGCCGCTGTCCGTTAAAATGGGTTTATCCCAATGCATAAACTGATGCAAGCCGCCTGCTTTTTTAACGATGTCGTCGCCGGGGCGCATATACAGGTGGTAGGTGTTCGATAAAATGATTTGCGAGCCCGCTTCTTTCAAGTCGCGCGGAAACACGCCTTTGACCGTTGCCTGCGTGCCTACGGGCATATATACGGGCGTTTCGATATCCCCGTGCGGCGTGTGCAGAATCCCTGCCCGCGCGCCCGTTTCCGCGTCCGTTTTAATCACTTCAAAGGAAAAATATCCGTTGTTCAAAATTGTTTCCGTCCTTCTATAGGGCTTTTTCGCCCGTCCGTTTTCTGGCTACATTATAGCATATATTTTTCAAAAACGCAAGGCTTTTCAACATTTAAACGGTTGACTTGCCCGAAAAAGAGGAGTATAATACTTCGGTAGAACGAAAGGAGCGAAAAAGTATGTTACACAATTACCATACGCATACAAAACGCTGTAAACACGCCGTCGGCGAGGACAGGGAATACGTGGAAAACGCCGTTCGCGGCGGTTTGAAAACGTTGGGATTTTCCGATCACGCCCCCTACCCTGCCATCGATTGCAAAAAACCGTCCGGCTTCCGCGTCGAGCTTGATGAAGCACAAGGGTACGTGGAATCCGTTCGCGCTCTTGCCAAAGAGTATGAAAAGGACATTCGCATCCTCTGCGGGTTTGAGCTGGAATATTACCCTGCTCTCCACGCTGAAGAAATGGCATATTTGAAAACACTCAACCCCGATTATTTAATCCTCGGACAACATTTTATTCACAACCAAACGGACGGAAAAGCTAGCATACGCCTAGAAACAGACGAAGAACTCATACAATACGTAACGCAAGCGCTTGAGGGCTTGAAAACGGGTGATTTTTTATATTTTGCTCATCCCGATATTCCCAGTTTGCAATTTTCAAAAGAAGTCGTGACTAGAGAGTACCGTCGGCTTTGCGAGGGCGCGAAAGCGTTGCATATCCCCTTGGAAATCAATTTGTTGGGGGTGCGAGATCATAGACAATATCCCTCTCGTACGTTTTTTAAGATCGCCGCAGAGGTCGGAAACCAAGTCGTGATTGGGTGCGACGCGCACGATCCGAATGACATTCCCGATCCCGCTTCCGAAAAGATCGCAAGGACGATGGCGCAGGAACTTGGATTGCAGATCTTGGAAAAACTCATTTAAACTCTATACAAGAAGGACTCCCCTGAAATCTCGGAGGAGTCCTTTTTATTTGGTGAATTTTTATTCCAGCTCGAACGCGCCCGTATATAATTGATAGTACGTGCCTTTTTGTTCGATGAGCTGTTCGTGCGTGCCGCGTTCGATGATCCTGCCGTGGTCGAGAACCATAATCGCGTTGGAGTTACGGACTGTGGATAAGCGGTGCGCGATGACAAACACCGTTCTGCCGTGCATCAATTTATCCATACCGTCTGCAACGAGCGCTTCGGTACGGGTGTCGATGGACGACGTCGCTTCGTCTAAAATCATCGCCGGAGCGTCCGCAACCGCCGCGCGAGCGATCGACAAAAGTTGGCGTTGACCTTGCGAAAGGTTGCTGCCGTTGTTCGTCAACATCGTATCGTAACCGTCGGGTAAACGACTAATAAAGTCGTCTGCGTTGGCGAGTTTCGCCGCTTCAATACATTCCTCGTCCGTGGCATCTAATCGACCGTAACGGATATTCTCCATAACCGTACCTGTAAAGAGGTTGGTATCCTGTAAGACGATACCCAAAGAACGGCGCAGATCGCTCTTGCGGATCTTATTGATATTAATCCCGTCGTAGCGAATTTTACCGTCCGCAATATCGTAAAAACGGTTGATAAGATTGGTGATCGTAGTCTTCCCTGCGCCCGTCGCTCCGACGAATGCAATTTTTTGACCGGGTTTTGCGTACAACGTGACGTCCGTTAAAACTTGCTTTTCGGGAACGTAGCCAAAATCCACCATATCCATTACGATATCCCCTTTCAGTTCGGTATACGTCGTCGTTCCGTCCGCTTTATGATAGTGCTTCCACGCCCACAATCCCGTGCGTTTCTTCGTTTCTTGGAGTTCGCCGCTATCCTTCCGCTCTACATTCACGAGAGTGACGTATCCCTCGTCCGTTTCGGGCTTTTCGTCCATCAGCGTGAACACGCGACTCGCGCCCGCCAAGCCCATCGCGATCATCGAGATCTGTTGGGACATTTGGTTGACCGTCATCGCGAAGTTCCGCGACATACCCAAAAACGCTACGATGATGCCGATGCCGAGCACTTTGCTACCGCCAAACAGCGTAGAAAAGCCTGCGTTCGGGATATTGAGCGCAAACAACAATCCGCCGATAATCGCCAAAAGAACGTAGGTGAAGTTGCCGATGTTGCCGAGAATCGGGCCTAAAATATTCCCGTAGATATGCGCCCGTTCGCTGTCTTTGAACAGCTGTTCGTTGAGATCGTCGAAGTCCTCCTTCGCCCGCTCTTCGTGTGTGAAAACTTTGACAACTTTTTGCCCTTTCATCATCTCTTCGACAAATCCCTCTTCTTTGGCAAGAGAAGTTTGTTGCGAAACCATATACTTTGCACTGTTTCCACCAATTTTCTTGACGACAAACGTCATTACGAACGTGGAGACTCCGACGACGAGCGAGAGCCAAAAACTATAAAATAGCATCAAAATAATAGAGGATATCAGCGTTAAAGCGTTGGTTAAGATGGACGGTAAACTCTGCCCGATCAACTGACGCGTCGCATCCGTATCGTTGGTGTAGGCGCTCATAATCTCGCCGTGGGCGTGCGTGTCGAAATACTTGATGGGAAGAGTCTGCATTTTCGCAAACATTTCCGTACGCAAACGGTACAAAACGCCCTGCGTTACGACCGCCATAATTCGAGTGTGGAAAAACGAAGATAAAACGACGATAGAATATACTACCACCATCATAATCGCCATCGTGATGAGCTTGGATTGAAGCTCCGCCGTAAAACCGCCCACCGAATCCAACGCAGGGGAGATGACTTTATCCACGAGCATCTGCATATAAACCGTCGATAAAAGATTGCCGACCGCACTCAACAAAATACATACAAATACCGCGACTAAATGCCATTTATAGTAACGGAATACCGTTTTTAACAGGCGTTTGAGCGTGCCTTTTTTGATCGCGCCCTTGGGTACGGGCATACCGCGACCGCGCATAGGTTTCATAGGACGGGGACGGGAAGTGGGCTCGTTTTCACGTTTGATCTCTTCTGCCATTACGCTTCACCTCCGTCCGTTTTTTGCATATCCGCTACGATTTCTTCAGAGGACTTCCCCTTGGTCTGTTCTTCGTAGATTTCTCTATAAATCTCGCTCGTATTCATCAGCGTTTCGTGATTGCCGCAAGCGAGGATCTTGCCGCCTTCCATAATGAGGATCTTATCCGCGTGCTCTACGGAAGAAACGCGTTGCGCGATAATGATCTTCGTGGTGTTGGGGATCTCTTCCTTGAACGCGTGGCGAATGAGCGCGTCCGTCTTGGTGTCTACCGCGCTCGTCGAGTCGTCCAAAATCAATACTTTCGGTTTGCGGAGCAACGCCCGCGCAATACAAAGACGCTGTTTTTGTCCGCCCGAAACGTTCGTACCGCCCTGTTCGATATACGTGTCGTAGCCGTCGGGCAAGGAACGGATAAAATCGTCCGCTTGCGCTAATTTACAAACGCGTACGAGTTCTTCGTCGCTCGCCTCCGCGTTCCCCCAGCGCAGGTTTTCTTTGATCGTACCCGAAAACAAAACGTTCTTTTGCAATACCACCGCCACTTCTTTACGCAACGTGTCGAGATCGTAGTCCTTGACGTTGACGCCGCCGACGTACACCTCGCCCTCTGTTGCGTCGTACAGGCGGGGTATGAGCTGTACAAGCGTCGTTTTGGACGAACCCGTACTGCCTAAAATCCCGACTGTTTCGCCCGAAGCAATCGTAAGATCAATGTCCGAAAGCGCGTATTTGTGCGCTTTGGACGAGTATTTGAAATTCACGTTGTCAAAGCGTACCGAACCGTCTTTGACTTCTTTCACTCCGTTTTCGGGACTCGTTAAATCGGACTCCTGATTGAGCACTTCCGCGATACGTCTTGCCGACTCCAAGGACATCGACAGCATAACGAAGATCATCGAAAACATCATAAGGCAGGACATCATTTGGATTCCGTAGGAAATGAGTGCGGATAGCTCGCCTTTGCCGAAGCCCTTGAATGCCGCCCAATGCGTTTTATCGATGATCGCGTACGCCGCGAATACCGAAATTAAGATACACGCAAAGTTGATAAAAAACGTCATAATGGGGTTGTTGAGCGCCAAAATCTTTTCCGCTTTCGTAAAGTCGTCGCGTACCTCCCCCGCTGCTTTTTGGAATTTCTCCGTTTCGTACTCCTCTCTAACGAACGATTTGACTACGCGGATACCCCCTACGTTTTCCTGTACCGAGTTGTTCAACGCATCGTATTTTTTAAAGATCCGCCTAAAGAACGGCATTACGTAGCGCATAATCAAAATAATGATCAACGCCAAAAACGGCACGATCGCAAGGAAAATCCAAGCGAGCTTGGGGTTGACGAGAAAACTCATAATGATAGCAAACAGGAATTGAAGAGGTACGCGAATGGTGATTCGCAAACACATTTGATAGGATTGCTGTACGTTCGTGACGTCCGTCGTCAAACGGGTAACGAGGGAGGAAGTCGAAAATTGATCCACGTTCGAAAAAGAAAATTTTTGTACTTTATAAAACAAATCGTGACGTAGATTTTTGGCGAAACCGCAACTCGCCGTCGCCGCGAACTTGCCTGCAAACGCACCGCTCGCCATCGAGGCAATCGCGAGCGCAAGCAAAATCGCGCCGTATTTGAGAATTTGCCGTATCGCCGCATCCGACGCAATATCCTTGACGTCAATCGCCGAAATCATCTGCGCCATAAAAAAGGGAATCAAACACTCGCATAAAGCCTCCAACGCCATAAAAAACGGCGTAATCAAGGAGGTCTTTTTGTATTGTCTGACACTCTTTATCAACGTTTTTACCGTACCCATACCAAGCTCCTTATTACACGGACATACTCTTATAGAGTATGAGAAATAAACGATATTATTATAGTTTCAAAATTTTGCAATGTCAAACGAATGAAAAGGAAAAATTTGCCGTTTCACAAAGATTTCATTTTTCGCTGATTTACAATCTCCGCTCGCTCTTGCAAGTGAAATACAGGATTTGATAGCGGGAAGAAAGTTCTTTGAGCAACGCTTTTGCTTTTTCCGTCTTCTGATCGTCAAAATTCACGAACGGGTCGTCGAGAAGCAAAACGGGTTTTTCTTTCGTAAACACCGAATCTGCTAAAGCGATCCGCACGCAAAAATCCAACGCGTCCTGCGTTCCCGCACTGTAATACCCCGTTTCCCTTACCGTTCCGTTTTCGTCTACGTACGCTCTTCCCTCCGCGTTGAACCCGATGCGGGCGGAAGCGGAGAGCTTCGTTAAGTATTCTCTCGTACGTTCCTCTACGGGCGTGAGATAACGGGAAGCGAGATTAGATCGTGCGCGAAGGAGCAGTTCTTTCGCCGCGCGAATGGCTCTAAGTCGATTTTCCAAACGCTTCTTTTCCGACGTCCATAAAGCCTCTTCGCCTGCAAGATCGTCCTTTTCCTTTTCCAAACGCTCCAAAGACTCCATCTGCGTAAACAACCGTTCGCGATAAGCGAGCAATTCTTCTTTCCCGCGTTCCGCTTCGAATTTTTTCGCTTTTAACGTTTCCATATCCGTTTGCGCGTACGCCGAAAGGTCTTGCGGCGGAGTCATTTCGGAGAGTTTTTTTCCGTACTCCCCGTGCGCTTGTTTCGCCCGCGCGTACGCTTCCGCTTTTTCCTTTAACGTAGCAAGGGAGGCGCGGTAGTCATAGTGCTGCTCAAAGCGGAAGTGATCCAAAAAGGCGCAGATCGCTTTTTCCAATTCGTCCGCGCGGGTTTGTTTTTCCGCCAAGATCGCGCCGCCTTGTTGCGCGTCTGCCAGCGCTTGCGTGCAAAGCTCCAATTTTTCCTTAGCTTCCGCATACTGCGTTTTTGCCTCGAAATACGCGTCGGCAAGCGCTTTGTCTTTGATATCCCACTCGTCGTCTTTTTCCCGTTTCTTCTTCCGCTTGGGATAGCGGCGAAGAGAACTGAAAAATCCGAACGCCAAGCCGACTCCGCCCAACGCAAGGAGCGCTCCGCCGAAGGCAGGACTCTTTTGAATCCATATACCGCCGAAAATCGCTGCGAAGACGCAAAGCACAACGAGCGGCGCGAACCATTTCCCCGCTTTGGGCAACGCTTTTTTCGTCTTTTTCGCTTCCGTTTTTTCCTCTTCCGTTTCCTGTTCCTTATTCAAGATCAGTTCGTACGATTCCAGCGTCTTCTTACAGGTTTCTACCTGCGCCGCCAGCGCTTCACGCTCGTACGGGCGGGCTTGGAGCCCTGCCAGCGCTTCTTTGATCTTCCCGATCTCTTCTTCCAGCGCGTAGAATTCCGTTATTGCCGTTTGCAGTCCGTCTACGTTGAGCGTCGTAGGATCGGTTGCCCCGAAAAACGCAGACAACGCGTTCAGCGTTTCCGCTGCCGAGTCGTAACGGGCGCGGACTTCCGCGTACGCCAATTTGTTCGCCTCCCATTCGTTGCGACGGGAAACGCTTTCCATTTCGGCAAACACCGATCCGATCCGTTCGTCTAACGCGGATAAATTTCGTTGTACGGACTCGATCTCCCCTTTCAGGGCGCGCATTTTTTCTCCGCAAGTTTCGCACTCCGCCCGACGTCTTGCAAGCGATTCTAACCGCTCGTCGATCTCGTCCAATTTTCCTTTGGCGGGGCGGCGTTTCGCGCGGAGCGCGCGATCGGCTTCTTCCAATCTCGTCAAAGCCCTGTCCGCGCCGTTTCCGTTGTCCGCCGCCGACAAAAGGCGCATCAGTCTGTTCTTTACGTCCGTCGGAAGCCCTTCCGCTTCCCTACCCGCTTGGGGTACGTACGAACAACGCACGTAACTTTCGCAATCCACGCCGAACAGGATCTCGCCTAAACGCTCCACCCGATCGCCGAACTCGTAGCAAGGCATTCCGCCGTTATCGTATAATTTTACACGATCGTACGCAGGCGTTTTTCCGAACGTACGTTCTAATCGGTACGTCTTTCCGCCGAGCGAAAACGTCAAAGTGCCTCCAAACGCCGAATTGTTCCACGGCTCGTATTTCATTCGCTCATTCGCCGTTACCGAACGGCTTCTGCCACCGTCCAATCCGTAGAGCATACATTTGATAAAATCGGCAAGGGTAGTCTTTCCCCAACCGTTGTCCTCTTTGAATACGACGATCCCCGAGGAAAGATCGAACGTTTGATTGACGAATTTTCCAAAGCCGACGATGGTACAGGAAAGCAATCTCATAAGTCGATCTCCTCTCCGGCAAGCGCCTTTAATCCCACCTCGAGGATCTCCTCGCGCAAGGATTCGTCCATCGCATACCTTTTTACCTCGCGGATAAACTCCCCGCGTTCGGATACGTCGTTTTTACAAGCTTCGTAATCGATGCGGAGCTTGGAACAATCCTCTATTTTGACGAAAAAAGCGTGATCGGACAAACGGGTTTTGAGGACGGAAAGATCCTTTCTTAAATTCTCTTGATACGTTCCGCACAGTACCAATTTGATTATATTCTCTTCCCCTGCCGAACGCGCCGCCGACAGCGCGGCGGATTCCAGCTCGAAATAGGTATGGCAAGAAGAAATATCCACCCGTACCTCTTGCACCGTACGTTTCGCCAACGATAAAAATTTCTCGTCTTTCAACCGACCGTTTTCGATCTCCAACAGGAAAAATCCTCTTACGCCGCATTCGTCGAAGCCTCTGCCCTCCAAACAACCGCAATAGCGGTACTTACCGCGAGAGTCCAATCGTTCGACTCCCGTCGTTGGGACGTGGATATGTCCGAGGGCGAGATAGTCCACGTTCTTATTCTGCAAAAGAGGAAGACAAACGACGTCTTGATCCCGACGGGTGTGGTTTGCGATCTCGCCGTGAGTCACGAAGATATTGTAGTGATCTTCGGGGAGTTGTAAAGCTTGATAATCCATTCCGCCGAGCGCGTCCCCATCGATACCCGTGAGAGTGACTCTTTCGGGTAAAACGTACGTGGTTTGTCTGCCGGTATTTGGGAATAGCAAAAGATTTTCGGGAAGCTCACCAAGCTCGGTTTTGCCGTCGTGGTTGCCAAACACGCAGAAAAAGCGCACGGGAGCTGCCGCGCGTATGGTGGCAAGCGTTTCGTCCACCACCGCGCGCGAAACTTTCTCGCCGTCGAATAAATCTCCGGCTATCAATACGGCGTCCACGCCGCTCTCTTTCGCGTATACCGTTAATTTGCGGAACGTGTCCGCAATCTCTACGCGACGTATTTTTGCTTTTTCCGTTGGAAGAGCGAGCATCGAAGAGCCCAGATGCACGTCGCCTGTATGAATGATCTTCATTCGTTTCCCCATTTCGTTTTTCAAAGTCGGTTACGGTATAAAATACCGTACTTTTATTATAGCATACTTTTTTGGAATTGTAAACAGAATCAAAACGGGAATTATTGTCCTTTTTTCAATTTTTGCTCTCCTTAAACCGATCCGCCGCCGAACGATCGTCGTTCGGCGGCGGATTTTACGTTTCAACGCATACCTGCCTGTTCGATTTTAGCCTTTGCTGATTTGTAATACGACGAAGAGTACGGCGAATACCACGAGTCCGATGACCGTCCCGATCCATTTGATCTTGTCTTGCTTTTCTTTGGACATCGGTACGTACATACGGTATCCGCAAGTGGGACATACGCCGTTCTCCATCAGCGTTTTGCAACGCCGACAATGGATTTGCTCAGGCGTGGTCGCATCATAAAAACTCCTTTTTTTCGGACTCGACGGCGCGGAAACGGGCGTTTCCTTTTTTTCTGACTCCTCTTCCTTTTGCGAGGCGGATTCCGCCAATGCCGCTTCCATTTCCGCTACAATCTTCTTTTCTTCTTCTTTTTTTGTGCTTTTCATAAGAACTCCTTTATATCAACGTTTCAAAGACTCGGAGGACTGCGTCGACTAGTCTGCCGATCAGTCCGCGCTTGACGTTCTTTTCCGTACAAAGCTTGGATACAGCGAACGTTTCTTCCGCGTCCCGCTTTACGTCCGCTACCGCTTCGCAACCCGAGAAATAGACCGCGTTTTCAAAATGAAAATACAGACTCCTGTAATCGAGATTGATCGTGCCGACGATCGCGCACTCATCGTCGCAGACCATACTCTTCGCGTGAATGAATCCCGGTGTGTATTCGTAAATTTTGACTCCGGCTTTCAAAAGAGGTTCGTAATTCGCCCGAGTCAGGCGGTAGGTCATTTTTTTATCGGGAATCCCCGGCGTTACGATTCGTACGTCTACGCCGCGGAGCGCCGCCTGCGCCAATAGCATTCGCAAATGATCGTCTAGCACGAGATAGGGCGTGAATACGTACACGTAACGTTTCGCGCATTGGATCACGTTCGCGTACGTCGCTTCCCCCGTGCTGATCCCGTCAAGAGGCGAGTCGTCGTAGGGCTGAATCCGAACTCCCGTACGCTGTAACGCTTCCGCTCCCGTCGGCTTTACCCAATACTCTTCGATTGCTTCTTTGTCTTTTCGGAATGCGTTCCAAAAATAGACGAACATATACGTAAAGGAGTTGACTGCGCCGCCCGTGATCCGTACGCCCGTGTCTTTCCAATACCCGAATCGACGTTTTTCCGCAATATACTCGTCCGCGAGATTGATTCCGCCCGTAAACGCTACTTTGCCGTCCACGATCAGGATTTTCCGATGGTCGCGATTGTTCATACGCACGGCGAAAAACGGTACTACCGTATTGAACGTCATACATTTAATATTCTCGTGCAACCCCTCCAAATACTGCTCGTATCTAGGAGGCAACGTCATCATACAACCGAAATCGTCGTAAATGATGCGGATCTTGACCCCCGCTTCCGCTTTCTCCAAAAGAATTTTTAAGATCTCGTTCCACATCTTTCCGTGCGCGATGATAAAGTATTCGAGAAAAATAAATTTCTCCGCTTTCAAAAGCGCTTCTTTCATCGCGGGAAACATTTCTTCTCCACTTGGATAGTACGTGACTTTTCCGTCGGAAAAAGCGGGATATTTCGCCGTGTTCGCCAAGTAATAACTCACTCCGTCCCCGCGATCGTCCAAAGGCAAACAAGTCTTGTCCAATAAATCCAGCCCGATCTTCTCCAAGTCCGCTTTGGATTTTTTGATCTTTTTATTCATCTTACGCGTCGGGCGACCTCTGCCGTTCACCAAATACATGGGTACTCCGAATACGGGCGCGATCAAAATCAGAATGATCCAGCTGAGTTTCGTACTCACCCGATCGTATTTGTTGATTAAATGGAGTAGGAAAATGATCTCTAACGCAAACACGATCGTCTGCAACACGATCGCCGCCGCCGAATCGTACACCAGCAACCACCAGACGATACAATACCCGACGACCTGCGCAAGCACGGAAAGCAAAAAGAAGAAAAAACGGTTATACAAAAAAACCTTGTAGCTTCGGTCGTTTGCAATCGTTCTCTCAATCCACTTCTTTCTTTTTTCGCTGAGTTTTTTCGCCATTCCCCTCTCTCCGTCAGGTACTTCTTACACTATTCCTTATTTTATGTAAATTTATACTTCCATTATACCCCCTTTGATGACCTTTGTCAAGACACGTGTTTTATTCCCTCGTCATTTTTCATTCATTTTTTACAATTTACACCCTTTCAACTCCCTGAACAAGACTCCTTTTATAGACATTTCGTTTTTTTTGCTTTTTTTGAAAAAAATTTTTAAAAAACTATTGACAAATACATTTTTTTATATTATACTAGAATCAGTTATTAAAACTAAATCCTAATAAGGAAAATGAGGTTAATTATGAAGAAATTTGAATGTAAAGTTTGTCACTACGTTGCGGAAGGCGAAGCGCCTGAAGTTTGCCCTGTTTGCAAGCAGTCGGGTAAGTTTGAAGAAATCAATCCTTTGAAGGGAACGAAGACGGAAGCGAACTTGGCTACGGCGTTCGCAGGTGAATCGCAGGCGAGAAATAAGTACACCTATTTCGCTAGCAAAGCGAGAAAGGAAGGGTTTGTTCAGATCGCGGCGATCTTTGAAGAAACTGCGAAAAACGAACAGGAACACGCGAAGATTTGGTTTAAGCTGTTGAACGGCGGCGATATCTCCTCTACTGCGGAAAACTTGTTGGCGGCTGCGGAAGGCGAAAACTACGAATGGACGGATATGTACTACGAATTCGCAAAAGTGGCTCGTGAAGAAGGTTTTGAAGACATCGCGAAACTCTTCGACGGCGTTGCGGCGATCGAAAAAGAACACGAAGACAGATATAGAAAGCTGCTTGCGAACGTGAAAGGCGATCTCGTCTTCTCCAAGGACGGCGACGCTGTATGGCAGTGCTCCAACTGCGGTCATATCGTAGTCGGTAAGAAAGCGCCCGAAGTTTGCCCCGTTTGCGCGCATCCTCAGGCTTATTTCCAGGTTAGAGCGGAAAATTATTGATTTTATCACTCCTTAAAATGAAAAAGGGAACGGAAGAGCGCATCTTCCGTTCCTTTTTATTGCTTCGCAGTGATATTTTTTGCTGTGCAAAAATTGATATTTCGCCTGTGGCGAAGTTGTGGTAGGATTTATAGTTCTCCTCATCCACCGCAAGCGGTCCCCCTTCTCCCGCAGGAGAAGGCTTTTTTTGTTTACGAATGCAAATTTTTATTATAGATTTTTCCCCTCTTCATATAAAACAATAAACACAATACAAATAACCAACGGAATCAATCCAAAAATAATTCCAATAAATCTTGAGGTCTTTCCCATAAGTGTACGTTGGCTTCTCCTGCTTCATAAAAACAACAAGAAATAAAAAGATATTTTAGAGATTCTTTTTGATCTTTTCGTTGCGCCTCAACCCGTTCTTTTAAAAGAGAACTTACCGTATAATATAATACAAAAACAAGATTCGCGATAGAAATTGCATGAACAATATTCAAAAAAATTTCCCCGCTTCCGTTATCTAGATATTCGTCCGTTAAACTATATAGCATAGAAAATAATAGAAAAACAAATAAAATTTCAACAATAGAAAATAAATTAGAATATAGTTTCTCTAAATCTTTATTTGGCTTCCTATCTTTCATAAATCCACCCTCTTGTTCATTATAATTCATTTTTTATGAACATGTCAAGCATTTTTATGTATTCATATTTTATGAATTTATGTTCTACAAGACAGAAAAATTTATATAATATGAATTATGAAAGTATTTGGAGAAAGAGTAAAAGAACTGTTGAAGAACAGCGGGAATACGCAACGGGATCTTGCCAAGGCGTTAAACGTTCAACCCTCTACGTTATGCGAATGGTTAAACGGACACAACGAACCGCCTATGCAAGCCATTGTGGATATTGCCGTATTTTTGGAAGCGTCCACCGATTATTTGCTGGGATTAAAAGATTATTAAAATTTTGAAACGGAGCGGAAAACGCTCCGTTTTCTTAGTAAATATCCCCCACTAGAAGTGGGGGCTTTATTTTTACGCACTAAAGTGCGTGCATACT
The DNA here is from genome assembly GCA_017457225.1 of Clostridia bacterium. GTDB lineage: Bacteria > Bacillota > Clostridia > Christensenellales > Borkfalkiaceae > Scatosoma. The sequence goes on from JAFTHW010000013.1 coordinate 148,312, forward strand.
GGCACGGCACCCCAGTGCCACACTAACTCGCCTACCGCATACAAGCAAGCCGTGATTTACTTTTGCTTTTTATCTTTC
>JAFTHW010000003.1 GCA_017457225.1 Clostridia bacterium
TGTTCCCATTCCGAACACAGAAGTTAAGCTCTTTTACGCCGAAAGTACTTGCAGAGAACTGCCGGGAGGATAGGTAATTGCCGCTTTTCAACAAAGAACGCTTTCGCAATTTTGCGAAAGCGTTCTTTTCCTTTTATCTTTGAAAATTCCGCAGTACAACAAAACGGTCTAACCATATACGCGTTGAAATAAAACAGGGCACGCAGGTGCGTGTTGAAATTATAAAAACGCAAACGGTAGACGTTTTGTTGGAGCTATTACATCTTGACTTTTTTGTAAATTCATGCTATACTGTGCATAGAAACACTAAAATATCAAAGAAGAAGGAGAGTAAAAATGAAAATATTATATTATACGGATTATTTATTAAACGAATATAATTCCGTGCGAGATATTTTATTTAATTTTTTGCTTCATCCTGAAGTGCAAAACGATGAACAGGTTGTCGTTCACTCGGGGGGAAGAATTGGTCGGAATTATTGTTGGAAAGAAGAAGAGATGGAGGGATATAAAACTTATTATACGGTAAATATCGCTTCGGAGAAAAAGCGTGGCAATGGTTTTTTAAATGGGATTACTACAAAAATTTTAGACGTATTGCAAATGAACAAGATTCGGGGTGTTGTAGGGAATAATAAATACTTTAAAAAAATTTTAAAAAAAGAGAATCCGAATTTAGTTATATTTTTAACATTTACTCCAAATAAAAGAATTAGTAAAATTTGCGACGCGGCAGGAGTTCCGTATGCGGTTTGTTTGTATGATACGTATGTTTCCCGCCCCAATATGAATCAAAAGAAAGTTATACGCAAAGAAAAATATATAATAAATAATTCGATTGGATATTTCGTTCCTAATTTTTTCTATGGGGATTATCAAAAATATTATCAATCTTCAAAATTAAAGGAATACTGCCTACCATTGTTGATTGATAAAGAGGAGGTTCTAAAAGCGTATAAAAATTCGCAAGGCGAAGCGTATGAATTTACCTATTTCGGTCAAATTCAATCTTTTAGAAATAGAGATACGACAAAAAAGATTTTTGAACAGTTAAAAACGAAATTAGACGTCTTTACAACACAGTCTTATAAAGATGATGGGGTATTCTTTTTTCACCCTGCGCTGACTCAAGGCGAATTATATTCCGTAATAGTAAGAAGTAAATATTTAGTAGCATTTGATAATAGCGCACCTTACGAGCATTATCTTCCTTCAAAAGCTTATTTGTACGTATCGTTTACAAAACCTGTTATTGTATTTGGGGATAATCAAACGTCGGCTATACGAAAATTTTTCGAGGGTTATCCTTTCTTCTATTATCAAAATATTTATGAGCCGTTAGACGGATTGATGGAATTTTTGCAAAAAGAGCTGCCCCAGGTATTTGATGAAAGCGTTTATTCTAAATATACTATATATTCAAAGCAAGATGGTATTGAACCATTGGCGCAAGTCATAAAAGAATGTAAAAAAGACAATTAATAAATATCCCCGCGCATATCATTTCACGCGGAGATATTTATTTTATCGAATATTTTTAAAAGATATTGTTGCATTTAAAACGACTCTGTCTAAAACTTCTCCACGCAGAGCGTAAAAGTGTTTCTTTTGGTATTTCTCCAATCGTTCGACGATTCCGAATAGATCGCAGCCACAGGCTCGCGTCTTTTCAAATGCGCTTACAATTTGCGCCTTTAACAAAGTTTCTGCCAAAGGGAACGAGCCGCGCGGTACGTCCCCGACGTCGCCGAGCGAAGATAAATCCTGTGATTTGGAATAATCCAAAATCCCCGCGTGACACGTTACTTGGATTTTGAAGCTTGGGATCCCGTTTTTGCCGATCGTCAACTTCATTTTCGGCTCGTTGCGCTTAATGGTCAAAGAGCAGATTTCTTCGCCTTGCCGTAGCGAATAAGTGGCGAGCTGTAACTTATTTAAAACGACGTTGACGGCAAAGGATTCCTCTTTCGTGAGTGTATCCACCCGTTTCCCCCCAACGAACAGCGCGGTTTCCCCTGCGCTGAAAAGAGGCTCGGAAGCGTTACCGCCCGAGTCGCCCGACGAGCTTTTAGACTCTTTTGACGAGCCATTACCGGAATCCGAACTACTTTGCGACGAACTTTCTTCGGAAGACGACTCGCTGTTTTTCGAGCTTTCCCCCGAAGACGACTCGTTCTTGGATTTTTCTTTTTGACCGTCTTGAGAGGGACTTCCTTTTTGAGCGCTTTCGGAGGATTCCGAGCCGACTGTTTCCTGTTGGGGTTCGATTTTGATTACGGGGAGATAACCGCTCCTGCCCTCGCTGAAATAGCCGATGGAGAATTCCCGCAAAGTAGACGTGAGTACGGCGCCGACTCGTTCGGCGTGCTGGGAGAGGACTTTTTCAATGGCGGTGCTGCTGGTGGCATCGACGAGCGCGGTGACGTTGAGTACGTCTTTGGCGTGTCCGTCGCAGGCGGCGAGAAGACAATTATCGGACATATACTCGTCGCGCAGGAAATAGTCCAAAGCGTCGAAAACGTTCTGCTCACAAGCTTTTTCCCCGAGCAAAATAAGCCGACAAAAGACGAGTTTGGGATACCAACCCGTTTTGGCGTTGATTTCCTCAAATGCTTCGGCGACCGTTTCACCGCGGCTGACGAGCTGAACGGATTTCGTGGATTTTTCCTGTTTAGAGGGCTGGGGGACGGCGATTTGGGAAGTGACGATAAACGTATCGTCCTCACGGTCGATGCCCACAGCCAACACGATCGCGGTTTTTTGTACGTCGATGAGTCCGAAATCATTAGAGAAAAACAAGAGTACGAATGCGGCGATCAGGATTAAATAGTAACGGACTGTGTTTTTTACGTGCGTTTTATGCATTCGGCGCCTCCTCGATTGAAGACGTTTTCGCTTGAGATCCGCTTTTTTCACGTTTTATTTGGGAGCGTTTTTTAGGCTCGGATTTCGGTAAGAGCAAACATAGTACGACGGGGAGTAGATCCGCAACGATGAAAAATACCCAAAAAAGACGTCCGCTGATAATTTTATAAAACGAGTCGTAGTATTTGTTGCAAACGAGGGTGAATAGGAACGCCAACACATTAAGCGCGGTGGAGATGGGAGCTTTCCGATCCGTTCCGATCAGCTCCGCTGTAACGTTCGTGACGTATTGCAGGGGCAAACACGTATAAAAGAGGAGTACGATGGAAAGCGCGTAGACAAAGAGTAAATCGATTCTTCCTACCACGGAGAGCGCAGAAAAATATTGCGCGGTTTTGGAAAACGCGTAGTGTTCTCGCGACGCAATGGAAGAAAAGATTCCGAAAAAGACCGCTAAAAACAGCAGTACGGCGACTGCGCCGCCCCAATAACTTGCCGTGATTTTGGCTCCGTCCCCTTTTTGATAGCGGCGATGAAGCAAGAGCGGAAGCAATAAAACGGCGTCCGAAAAATGGGGTTTTGTGTATGTGAACGCGTACACGGTATCCCCAAATTTAGTTCCAAGAATGGGCAAGAGGGCTGTGAAATCCGTTTCTTGTAAAGACATTCCCATTAAAGCAAGGAAAGGAAATAAAAAGAGGATAAGACAAAGATCTGCGCTTCTTCCCACCGCTTTGAGTCCTTTTGTGCAGGCGAACGCGGAGAAAAGGAAAAACGACGCGAATGCGAACATCGTCGGAGCGGTGTCGAAAAATGCAGCGTAGGCGAATTTTTCAAAATCCAATAGCGGCAAGAGCACTGCAAAAAGAAAATATACTCCATATAAAACGTAGAAAAAAACGACTCCTTTTCCAAATGTCGAGCGCATCCGCTCGAAAAGCGTTTGCTCTGAACGCGACGAGGCGTACAGCAAAAGCGCGATGACGGCCGACTCCAAAAGAAAATGGAAAAAGGCAGGTAGCAGCAGATCGCCTGCGGCGAAACGGGCAAGCAGAGAGGGCGCTTCCAAGAGTTTGGAAACGGGCAATAAAAACGCGACGAAAAAACAGAGTTGTCGGGTGTGGATCTCGGCGTTTCGGGACGAATTCATATTGGATCGGTTCATATTATTCTCCTTTAGAAGATTTGTCGGCGCGTTTGAGTCGCGTTTTGTTGGGGGAACGGAAAATTTTCGGACGGGTGTTCAAGCTGTACAGATCGTACTTTACCGCCGAATCCCGCAGATCCCGCGCGATGAGGGGAGAAAACGGCGCGAGAGGCGGCGCTCCGAAGCTGTCCGAAGTGATCAAATAGTAGAGTACGAACGCGACGAGAAGTACGATCCCGAACGGTCCGACGCTTCCGCCGACGATGAGGAAAAGCCAGCGCAATACGCTACCCGTTTCTACGAAATTGGGAACGGTATACAGAGAAATCGCGGACAGCGCGATGATGATAATGGACGGAGTGGATAAAAAGCCAGCGGAAACCGCCGTTTCGCCCAAAACCAATGCTCCGACGACGGAGAGGGACATTCCCACGTATTTGGGCATTCGCGCGCTGGCTTCTTTCAACGCCTCGAAAATGAGGAGCACGACAAACATCTCCAAACTTGGCGAAAGCGGCAGATCTCTCGAGCCGCTCGCGATCGTCAGCATCAACCCAAGCGGCAAAAGCTGCATCTTAAAAAGTTGCGCGGAAACGTAAAACGCAGGGAGCAGGGTTGCGATGAACAACGAAAGCACGCGGATCAGGCGGAAAATCGTCGCCGAAAACGGCGAAACGAAATAGTCCTCGCTACTCTGCAAATCCTCGGATAAAATGTAGGGTACGGTGAGGGCGATAGGACTCCCGTCCACCAAAATCCCAATCCTACCCTCGGAAAGTTTTGCCGCGAGAATGTCGGGTTTTTCCGTCGTGCCTACGGCGCGGAACAAAGAGTGCGGTCTAGGGGATAACACCGCCGCGATATACGAGGAGTCGGGCACACAGTCCAGCTCCACGCTCTTGAGTTTTTTCACAATCGCCTTTTTTACTTTTTCGTCGCAGATACCGCTCAAATAACAAAGAGAAACGGCGGTGTCTGAACGCTTTCCTACCCGAGTCGTTTCAAAACGCAAATCGGGAGTTTTTAAACGTTTCCGAAGCAGCGCCATATTCGTTTTGACGTCTTCGATAAATCCCTCGCGCGGGCCCTTGATGGCGACGTCGGTCGGCGGCTCGATCACCGCGCGGTTGGGCAGAAGTTTCGCGCCCACGATTACGCCGAGGGGCAGTCCGTCCACGAGCAGTAAACTGTTCCCGTCCAAGATTTCTTTCATACCGCCTACGTAGCTTTCCACGGTTTTGAGCTCGGGGAACAGCGCCGTTTTTTGAATGGCGGAAAGGAGTGTTTGCGGCTCGGTTTTGGACGAGGCGGAAAGACTTAAAGAAGATAAGGGGCGCGCGACGAGTTCGCCCAAAAGCTCTTTATTCACGATCCCGTCGGCGTAGACAATGGCGCAAGCGGTCCGATCGCGCGTTTCAAACTCGTACGTCAGTATGTCCTCGGAAGGGAGAAGTTGTTTAAATTTTTGTAAATTTTTTTGCAATGTATTTTTTAAACGTTCCACAAAGGGAGTATGCGGATTCACGGGAAAAGTATTCGTCGGGAGTGTACGTCGAAGCGTAAGATTTGGAAATACGATTGACTTTTTTACGTATAGTTGCTATAATAAAATCACAAGGAGGGCAGAGGCGTGGAGGAACGGAGCGTAACGCTTGGAGAATACGAAGTTTTGGAAGATATGCTCATCGACGGGCTGAAGATCGTGCAGGACACGCGCCTGTACCGTTTCACGTCCGATTCGGTGTTGCTTTCCCGTTTTGCCAAGCCCAAGAAAGGGGAAAAAGTAGCCGATTTTTGTTCGGGGAGCGGCATTGTCGCGTTCCATTTTTACGCGCTGAACCGTGAGAAATTGAGGAACGCGGAGTTCACGCTGTTCGAGATGCAAAAACCCCTTGCGGATCTGTCCGTGAAAACGGCGGAATATAACGGGTTTACAAATTTTAAAACGGTGAATTGCAAACTCCAAGAACTCCCCAAAGAATACGAAGAAACGTTCTCCCTCGTTTTGTGCAATCCCCCGTACGAGCGCGGCGGTTTCGAGAACGAGGATTATGCGAAAGCCGTGTGCCGTAAGGAGATTACGATCACGTTGCCCGAGATCGCAAAGGCGGCGGCAAAGGCGCTCAAGTTCGGCGGACGGATCGCGATGCTCCATCGCGCGGACCGTATCGCGGAGGTCTGTTATACCTTAAAGGAAGAAAATATCGAAGTCAAGAAAATACAATTCGTAGGGGGCAGGTACGGATCGAAACCCTATCTTGTGATGGTCGAGGGGGGCAAAGGCGGCAAGTCCTGTTGCGAGATCTTGCCTACGATCTATAACGAATAAAGAGAAAGATGTAGAAAACCATTCGGGCGGGATTCGTCCGTAAAATTCAAACAAAGGAGTCGGGGTATGGTCAGTTTTGTCGCTACGCCCATTGGAAATTTAAAAGACATTTCGATTCGGGCATTGGAAACGTTAAAAGAAGCGGACGTGATTTTTTGCGAGGATACAAGACATACGTTGAAATTGCTCAACGCGTACGAGATCAAAAAACCCTTGCGCGCGTGCCATAAATTCAACGAAGCGGAAGCCGCGGAGAAGATTTTGGAAGCGTCGCGAAAAGGGGAAAACGTGGCGGTAGTGTCCGACGCGGGGACTCCCGTTGTGTCCGATCCCGGGAACGTCGTTTGTCAAATACTCAAAAAAGCAGGCGAGAAATACACGCTTATTCCCGGCCCCAGCGCGTTCGTGGCGGCGCTCGTGCTGTCGGCGTTGCCTGCGGATAAATTCGCGTTTATCGGCTTTTTACCCGACAAAGCAAGCGAGAAAAAAGCGGTGCTGGAAAAATACAAGGATCTCGATCTGACTCTTGCGTTTCACAGCGCGCCGCAGGATGTGGACAAGGACGTGAAAGCGATGTACGAAAGTTTCGGCGACCGTCGGGCGGCGGCGGTCCGCGAGATTACCAAAATTCACGAAGAAGCGGTGGAGTTTTCTTTAAAAGAGGGACTTTTTGGGGAAAAGCGTGGAGAGTATGTATTGCTCGTCGAAGGGGCGGCGGAAAAGGAAAATCCGCTCAATGCGCTCTCGGAAAAGGAGCATATACTCCATTATATCTCGCAAGGTTTGGATAAAAAGGAAGCGTTGAAGCGCGCGGCGAAAGACCGCGGCGTGTCGAAATCCGAACTGTACCCGTTTGCGATCGATTTATAAATTCTCTGTGACTTAGTCTAAAAAATGAATGAAAACCGTGATAGAATTCGTCGAACGGGTTATATTATATATAGATAGAAAAATCCGTTGACGGCAACGGAAAAGGATAGAGTATGTGGCAATATTATTGGATATTTTTAATTGCGATTCTTTTCTGCGCGGTGCTGGCAGGCAACGCAAGCCGAAAAGTGAACTCGACGTTCCGCGCGTTGAACGACGTTCCGACGTCGTCTAGAATGACGGGGTATGATACGGCGACGAGATTGCTCCGCGCAAACGGAGTAAGGGATATTTCCGTTGGAAGAGTCAAGGGGGCGCTCAGCGATCATTATCACCCGACGAAAAAGATCGTCAATCTTTCGGAGAGCGTGTACGGAAACGATTCGGTGGCGGCGGTAGCGGTCGCCGCGCACGAGATCGGGCACGTGATGCAAAAAAAGAAAGGCTACGTGTTTTATAAATTGCGCTCGGCGCTCGTCACTGTGACGAATATTGGGAGTCGTTTGGCACTCCCGCTCGTACTCTTCGGATTGATTCTCGATCTGTTCGTGATGGGTACGCAAAATTCCGACCTTGGGTTCTATCTCGCGATCGGCGGCGTGGCGTTGTACGGACTTTCGACGTTGTTTGCGCTCGTGACGCTTCCCGTGGAGTACGACGCGAGCAGAAGAGCCAAGAAAATGCTCGTGAAAGAGGGGATTTTGACGGAAGAGGAGCTTCCCTACGCCGATAAAATGTTGGATGCGGCGGCGCAGACGTATCTTGCGTCTTTGCTCGTTTCCCTCGTGTATTTCTTGCGTTTCGCCGTATGGGTAATGCTGTTGTTCGGACGGAATAGACGGGATTAAACGCCATTAAAAAAGATAAAGTTTTACGTGAAACAAAGCGTGAAAACCGCCGCCGCAAAGCTCGTTTGCGGCGGCGGTTTTTAAAGGTTTCTATCATTTTTAAAAAATTTTATTCATTTTTATTGAAAAAAACCAAAAGAAGTGCTATAATAATAGTGTCACACCATCTTAATAGTAAAACCCACGATAGGCGTATTATACTCATGTTCACGGCATACTATATTTCGGTAGAAATACGGTATCGCTATAATCGGCTGTGGAAATGAGTTGGGTTATATACAATGGTGTGACAACTATGCGAGAGGTATTCTACGGTGTCATCTCGCAAGGGGTGGCACCTTATTTTTTGAGATGGAAGAAAAGATTTGTTCCTTTTTCGGGCACAGTGAAGTGGAGATCACAGACGAATTATATGCGATGACGGCTGCCGAGATTATGAGGTCGGTAGAGTTCGGTTGTCGCGTTTTTTATTTTGGCGGATACGGAATGTTCGACGATCTTTGCTATCGGATTGTAACGAAACTCAAGGAAGAAAATCCCGACCTTGCCCTGAAACGGATCTACTGCGTTTCGCAGGAACGGTATTTGTGGAAAAAATCTCGCTATTTTAACCGAGCGGATTACGACGAAATCACGTATCTTATTCCGTCTTTTGACGGGTGGTATAAAAGTATTTATTTCCGCAACTGCGCGATGATCGACCGTAGCGACGTGGTCGTGTTTTACGCCGAAGAGCGGGAGGGAAGCGGAGCGTATAAGGCGTACCGCTACGCCAAAAAGAAAAAAGACAAACGCATCGTCAATTTATGGAAATGATCGAGGCAAAAAAATGACTCCCCTTGTTTCGAGGGGAGTCGTTTTTTCTTTGAAAGATTCGATTAAAGTTCTGCGAAGTACTTAATCGTTCTAACCATCTGGCTCGTGTAGGAGTTTTCGTTGTCGTACCAGGAAACAACCTTTACAAGCGTCGTGCCGTCGCCCATAGGCATGCACTTCGTCTGCGTAGCGTCGAACAACGAACCGTACGTGATACCGATGATGTCGCTGGAAACGAGTTCTTCTTCCGTGTAACCGAAGGAAGCGGAAGCCGCTGCTTTCATAGAAGCGTTTACCGTAGCTGCGTCAACTTCGCCTTCGCAGATCGCAACGAGCTGCGTAAGAGAGCCGGTGCATACGGGAACACGCTGCGCGCATCCGTCGAGAACGCCGTTGAGTTCGGGGATAACCAAACCGATTGCTTTCGCTGCGCCCGTGGAGTTGGGAACGATGTTCACCGCTGCTGCGCGAGCACGGCGAAGGTCGCCTTTTCTATGAGGTCCGTCAAGAACCATCTGGTCGCCCGTGTAAGCGTGGATCGTCGTCATATAACCTTTCTTGATCTTGCAGAGCTTGTTCAACGTGTTCGCCATAGGAGCGAGGCAGTTCGTCGTACAGGAAGCTGCAGAAATGATCGTGTCCGCTTTCGTCAACGTCTTTTCGTTTACGCTGTAAACAACCGTAGGAAGATCGTTGCCTGCGGGAGCGGAAATAACGACTTTCTTCGCGCCTGCGTTGATGTGCGCTTCGGACTTCGCTTTAGAGGTGTAGAAGCCGGTGCATTCCAAAACTACGTCAACGTCCAAAGCTTTCCAAGGGCAGTTGTTCGCGTCTTTTTCCGCGTAGATTTTGATGGTTTTGCCGTTTACGGTGATCGTGCCTGCTGCGTCGTCAGCGGATACGGTGTCAGCGAGAGCGTATCTGCCCTGCGCGGAGTCGTATTTCAAAAGGTGAGCGAGCATACTGGGGCTGGTCAAGTCGTTGATAGCGACAACTTCATAGCCTTCCGCGCCAAACATTTGTCTGAACGCAAGACGACCGATACGACCGAAACCGTTGATTGCAACTTTTACGTTTGCCATAATAAATGTCCTCCAAAATATGAAAAATTTAATTTGTGACTGTTTTTTTGGTAAAAAACGGGAATCCGCTTTCGTCCGAATAATATTCTACCACACTTTTTCTCTTTCGTCAATGAATTTTGAGCAATACTTGATAAAAATATTTCTCCCTACGCTTAAAATCTTTTCGGGCTTCCGTTTTGTTTTTTTAAAAACTCCTGAAAACGATAATCGCCTCGGAACTTTCGCAGTTCCAAGGCAATTACCTATATGATAAGGGGGAAAATGATGAGCTGTTTGATGTCGGTTTCCTCAACCGATTTACAAATATATTTTAACACGAAAAAGTCAAAAAGTAAAGAAAAAAAATAAAAATTTTTTCTACCGTTGAAAACTATAGAATACAAGCAAAAAATGTTAAAAATTCACAAATTCACAAAAATTCACAAAAGTTCACAAAAATCGGCACAAAAAGCAACACAAAACGACGGAAAGCAGGTAGGAAACGAGGGAAATGACGAGCGCAGATGTGAGTTTTTTACGTTTGAGTCCTGCAAAGTATACCGCGCTGATATAAAAAATGGTATCCGAAGCTCCGTACGCAACGCACGCGCAACGGGCGATATAGCTGTCCACTCCGTACCGTTCGAGAATGTCCGAAAGCACTGCGATCGAACCGCCGCCCGAGAGGGGCTTCATAAACAATAGAGGGGCGATTTCGGTGGGGACTCCCACCCATTTAAAAAGAGGAGAAAGGAGGTTGGAGAGTTGTTCGTCCAGGCCGCTGACTTCGAAGATCTTGGTCGCCATCGTGACGGTGGCGATATAGGGGAATACGGACAAGACGAGGGGGATTGCGCCTTTTACGCCTTGGGTGAAGCTTTCGTAGACCTTGACTTTCCGCGCCGAAGCGAAGAGAAACGAGATAATAAAAATCGTGGGAATGATCAGAGCGAATACACGTGTCATTGCGTACCTGCCTGCTTTGTTTTTAGAATAGGAGTATAGAGCGACGCTTGAGATTTCCGTTTGGGGCGAAGAAAGAGCCACGTTAAAAAGACTCCCAAAACCGTGGAAAAGGCGGTGGTTAAAAGAGTAGGGAAGATCACGTCCGCAGGGGCGAGGCTATGCATTGCCGCGCGTACGCCGACGATGGACGTGGGAATGAGCTGAATGGACGTGGCGTTGAGCACGAAAAACATCGCGGAGGAGTACTCTGCGTTTTCCGTTTTATCGAGAAGATTCGCCGCTTTGATGCCATAGGGAGTCGCCGCGCCCGCGATGCCGAGGAGATTGACGGACAGGTTCATACACACCGCGTTCAAGGCTTCCTCATCCTTTGTTTTAAAGAGTTTGGAGGCGAGGGGACGGAGGAGTTTGGAAACCGCGCGGCTCACGCCGCTATCTTCCCAGACTTGCATCAAGCCCAGCCAAACCGAATACGTGGCGATGAGGGAAAAGCTGACGGTCGCGCTTTTGGAAGCTCCGTCTAAAATGCCGATGAGAAAGTTTTCGGGCGAGAGGGCGAGGAGTATCGCCGCCGAAGATAGAAATAAACAGAGAAAAAGAGCGTTCATACGTTACTATATGCTTTGTCCTTTGGGAAAATGACGGGGGAAAGAAAATCCGTTCCGTTTCAAAAATGGCAAATAAAACCGAGCCGAACGAGGCAAACTGTGGGTATGGAACGCAAGGAAAGAACGAAGGGGCGGAACGCAGCCAAAAGAGAAGGTAAAAAACAGAACAAGAGTGGTTTTTTAAAGGGCGCGGCGTTGATCGCTTCGGGGGGATTTATCGCCAAGCTGATCGGGGCGGTGTATCGGATTCCGCTCACCAACCTCATCGGCGGATATGGACTAGGGTTATACCAAATGGTTTATCCCGTATATTGTTTGCTGTTGACGGTGTCGGCGACGGGGATTCCGTCGTCGATTGCCAAACTCACGGCGGAGCGGATCGGGCAAGGGGAGTCGGGAAAATCGGTTTTGAAAACGGCGATGAAACTCTTCCTGATCATCGGCGCGGTGGGTACGGTATTGATGGCGGTGTTTGCTCCGTTTTTGGCGGCGGCGCAGGGGAGTAAATCGGTTTTGGGCGGATATTATACGCTCGCGCCGTCGGTGTTTTTAGTGTCGGCGATTTCGGTGTTTCGGGGCTGGTTTCAAGGCAAAAATAAAATGTTTCCCACCGCCGCTTCGGAGATCACCGAACAGCTTGTAAAAGTGGGGTTTGGATTGTTATTCGCATACCTGTACCGCTCGAATGTGGAAAAAGCCGTCGTGGCGCTTCTTCTCGCCGTGACCGTTTCGGAGTTTGTTGCGCTCCTGCTCGTGTACGGGTTTTATCGGAGAGAGAAGAAAAAGGACTCGGCGAAACAATCGGAAAACGAAGAGAAAAAAATTTCGTACAAGAGCGTTTTGAAATTGAGTGTACCCGTGACGTTCAGTTCCATTTTACTACCCCTTTCGGGGCTCATTGACAGCGTGCTCGTCACGCGGCTGCTCGCGGGGTTTACAAATGATGCGGTGACGTTGTACGGACTGTTTGCGGGGGGCGCGGTAACGATTATCAATCTTCCCGTATCGGTATGCTACGGCGTAGCGGCGGCGAGCGTGCCGAGCGTGGCGGCGGCGGACGGAAAGGGCGCGGGCAAACGGGTCGGGTTTTCTCTGCTCGTCACCCTTTTGCTGTCCGTTCCGTCGGCGATCGGGTTGTATTTGTTTGCCGAGCCGGCGGCTAAGATCGTATTCAGAAGCTTGCGCGGAGAGGAGCTTGCAACCCTCGTTCGACTCGTGAAGATTTTTTCCGTGAGCGCGATTACGCTCTCGTGTACGCAAACGTTGTCGGCGTGTTTGACGGCGCAGGGCAAACCCCAGCACTCGGCGGTGTCGATGTTGATTGCGATCGGAGTGAAAACTTGCCTGCATTGGTTTTGGGTGCGGCGTTTTTCCGTTTTCGGCGCGGCTTATGCCTCGAACGTATGTTATTTGGTTGCTTTTTCCTTGGATTTGTTGTATAATTTACACGTACTCAAAATCAGAAAAAAGGAGCGAAATCGCAATGATCACGGTAATCGGTTTGGGAGTGAGTCAAGGGGATCTGACCCGTCGGGGCGAGGAGAAAATTCGCAGGGCGGCGAGCTTGGGAGCAAAGATCGTCGTTAGAACGGCGTATACGGAGTCCTATCAATCGGTAAAGGAATTGGGAGTGGAGCATAGTTGCCTCGATTCCGTTTACGAAAGCAGTCGGAATCTAAGCTCCCTTGCCGTGAATCTCGCCAAAGCGGTGGAAGCGTGCGGAGAGAACGCGGTCTATCTCGTGGACGGCGCAGCGAGCGAGGACGCGTCGGTGAAGGCGTTGTACCGTCGCGCTCGCGGAAAGATCGAGATCGTGGACGGCGTTTCCAAAGTCACTTCGATCGCGCGGGCGGCGGCGTTTAAAAACTGTTCCTATGCGGCGGTTTCGGCGTATGAACTCCACGAAAAAGCGAGGAGCGGAAGCCTCGGTCTGCCCTTGATTGTGTACGATCTGGACGATCGCGACGTGGCGGGGGAGATCAAACTCCTGCTCGGCGATTTGTACGGCGAGGAAACGACGGTCCAATACGTGCGCGGCGGTAAAGCGGAGAAGATCAAACTCTATGAGCTCGATAGAAAAAAGGAATACGATTACACGTCGGCGGTGGCGATCGAGGAACAGGAGCTCTTGAAAAAGACGAGGTTTGGGCTCGAGGATTTGAAAGAGATCATCGTGCGTCTTCGCGATCCGAAAGACGGTTGTCCTTGGGATAGAGTGCAGACCAACGAGAGTATTAAAATGTCCGCGGTGGAAGAGGCGTACGAGCTGGTGGACGCCATTGATTGCGACAACGACGAAAAGATTTTGGAAGAGACGGGCGACGTGATGTTGCAGGCGGTATTCCACGCGGTTTTGAAAGAGCAGACGGGCTCGTTCAACCTCACGGACGCGCTCAGCGGAATTTGTCAAAAACTCATTTCCAGACATACGCACGTATTCGGGCAGGACAAGGCGAAAGACGCCGGCGGCGCGTTGTCGGTGTGGGAAAAGAATAAAATGACGGAAAAACACCAAACGACGTTTGCGGACTCGGTCAACGACGTGCCGAACTGTTTCCCGGCGGCGATGCGCGCGCAAAAGATCGGCAAGCGCGCGGCGAAAGCAGGGCTGGATTTTGCCGACGTTGCCGAGGCGGTTGGGCAGCTTCAAAAGGAGTTGGACGAATTCTTACTTGCTTACCGAAACGGCGGGAAAGAGGAAACGGAAAAGGAGCTTGGCGACGTGCTGTTCGCGGCGGTGAGCGTAGGCAGAAAGGCGGGCTGTGATTGTGAAAAAGCGCTCAAAGAAAGCGCGCAACGGTTTGCCAAGCGGTTTACGCTCGCGGAACAGAAAGCGCTTGCGGAGGGAAAAACCGTCACCGAGCTTTCGGCGGAAGAATGGGATTCCTATTACCGCGCGGCGAAAGCGGAACTTTTAAGCGGAAAGTAAAAAACAAGGGGGCAGGTATGCGATTATCCGCAATACGAATAGGCGATACGCAAACGGACAACAACGTGTTTTTAGCGCCGCTTGCGGGATATACGAACTATGCGTTCCGCCGTCTTTGTAAAGGGTACGGCGCGGGGCTTTGCTATACGGAAATGGTCAGTGCGAAAGGCTTGAAATACGGCAGCGAGAACACGGAAGAATTGTTATATACTTCGGCGGAAGAGGGACTTACCGCGGCGCAGATTTTCGGCAACGAGCCCGATACGATGCGGGCGGCGTGTGAGCATAAGGCGTTAGAGCCGTTCCCGATCGTCGATATCAATATGGGCTGTCCCGTTCCGAAGATCTACAAAAACGGCGAGGGGAGCGCGCTTCTGGAAAATCCCCTTTTGGCGGAAAAGATTGTCAAAGAATGCGTCAAGAGCGGAAAGACGATCACGGTAAAATTCCGAATCGGAGTAAACGCCGAACGGCTGGTAACCGAGGAGTTTGCCAAGCGTATGGAGGGAGCTGGGGCGAGCCTGATCACGATCCACGGCAGAACGAAAGATAAAATGTATGCGGGGGAAGTGAACTATCGAGAGATCGCGAAAGCGAAACGGTCGGTCAAGATTCCCGTGATTGCTAACGGCGGCGTGTTTTCCCTTGCGGACGCGGAAAAATTGATGGACGAAACGGGCGCGGACGGCGTGATGGTGGCGCGCGCGGCGCTGTTCGACCCGCAAATCTTCTGCTCGTTGACGGGTACTCCGACGGAACATATACTCTCGATGTTCCAAAAGCAGTTACAATGGACGAGGCAGGTATGCGACGAACGCTTTACGACGGTATTTATGCGGAAGATGGCGGCGTTCTACATAAAGGGCAAGAGGAACGCGGCGGCGTATAAGGAGCGGTTGTTTGCGGCAAAGACTCCGGACGAAACGCTAAAGATCGTAACGGAATTTTTCGGCGGAAACGAAAGGGAAATATAAAAAAGAGCAAAGAGGGAAAACGGGCGGAATTTCGTCCGTTTTTTTGCTTGCGTATTTTCACCTAAGCGGACGGCTTTCGACGTTTTTAGAGGGCAAAGACGACGAATTTTCCCCTTTTTTGCCGAAAAGGACAAAAAATGTGGAAAGATGGGAAACTTTTTTTCTTCAAACGCTGTACTTTTTTATTTTTTTATGGTATAATAGTGGAGTAAAATAACGATTTTCCTTTTTTTAATAAAAAAGGAAAGCGAATCAGGAGAAAGGAGATTATGGCGGAAAGAGTTGAGGCCGAATACGGCGCCGAACAAATCCAAGTTTTGGACGGGTTGGAGCATATCAGAAAACGTCCGGGTATGTACATTTCTTCGACGGACGCGAAGGGACTTCACCACCTCGTTCACGAGGTTGTGGATAACTCCATCGACGAAGCGTTGGCGGGGTATTGTACCCATATCGAAGTGACGCTCAACGGCGACGGGAGCTGTACGGTACAGGACAACGGACGTGGCATTCCCACGGACATTCACCCCAAGGAAGGGATTTCGACGTTGGAAGTCGTCTTTACGAAAGTCAACGCAGGCGGTAAGTTCGGCGGCGATTCGGGCTATAAAGTTTCGAGCGGTCTGCACGGCGTCGGCGTCAAGGCGGTAAACGCCTTGTCGGAGTGGTTGGACGCGGAAGTGTTCCAAAACGGACACGTTTACAAGCAGACGTATAACCGCGGCGTGCCTCAACGCAGCGTGCAGGTGGTCGGCGATACGCAAGAAACAGGTACGAAAGTAACCTTTATGCCCGACGCGGATATCTTTGAAACGACGGTATTTAATTACGATACCCTCAAAGGCAGACTCCGCGAGCTTGCGTATCTCAACAAAGGACTCCGCATCACGCTCGAAGATACTCGCGCGGGTCAAGAGCAAAAAGACTCGTTCTGCTACGAGGGCGGTATTTGTTCGTTTGTGGAAGAGTTGAACAAGAACCGTGACGAGCTGTTGTTTCCCGCTCCCGTGTATTTTGAAGAGCAGGACGGCGACACCGTTTGCGAAGTGGCGATTCAGTACAACGAGTCGTACAACGAAGTCATTTACAGCTACGCCAACAACGTCAACACGATCGACGGCGGTACGCACGTAGAGGGCTTGAAAATGGCGCTCACGAAAGTCATCAACGACGCGGGTAAGAAGCTCAATATTTTAAAAGACAGCGAAAAACTCACGGGCGAGGACGTCCGCGAGGGTATTACGGCGGTCGTTTCGGTGAAACTTGTCAACGCGCAGTTCGAGTCCCAGACGAAAGACAAGCTCAACAACAGTACGATCCGTACGTTCGTAAACAAGTGCGTGACCGAGCATATGGCGACGTTCCTCGAAGAGAATCCGTCGGTGACGAAAGAATTGGTGCTCCGTTGTATCACGGCGCAAAAGGCACGCGATGCGGCGAGAAGCGCGAGAGAATTGACGAGAAGAAAGGGGATTTTGGAGTCCACGACTCTGCCCGGTAAATTGGCGGACTGTTCGGACAAACGCAGCGAACTTTGCGAGATCTATATCGTAGAGGGCGACTCGGCAGGCGGTACGGCAAAACAGGGTCGCGATAGAAGATTCCAGGCGATCTTGCCTTTGAGAGGTAAGATTTTGAACGTAGAAAAAGTGCGTTTGAACCGCGTATTGGAAAACGAGGAAATTAAATCTATGATCACGGCGTTCGGCTGCGGTATTTTGGACGATTTCGACGAGAGCAAACTCCGTTACGACAGAATTATTTCTATGACCGATGCCGACGTAGACGGCGCGCATATCCGTATTCTGTTGTACACGTTCCTGTTCCGATATATGCGTCCGCTCATCGAACACGGACACGTTTATTCGGCAAAGCCGCCTCTTTACAAGGCGAGCTATAAAGGTCACGACGATTATTTGTATTCGGAAGAAGAGAAGCTCGAATACGACGCGAACGCGCCCGGGAAAGTGGAATACCAGCGCTATAAAGGTCTTGGTGAAATGAGTAAAGAACAGCTTTGGGACACGACGATGAACCCTGCGACGCGTACGCTGATCCGCGTAACGATGCAGGACGCGGCGGAAGCAGACCAGATGTTCACGATGCTGATGGGCGAGAATCCCGAACTGAGAAGAAAGTTTATTGAAGAAAACGCGTCCCTTGTGACCGATTTGGACGTATAAGGAGGGGGAAAGAAATGGCGAAAAAAGAAACCAGCCCGGAATTAACCGAGGAATTTAAGAAAACCCTCGCGATGACGAAAATGCTCGACATCGAGGTCGACGACGAGCTGAAACGCTCGTTCATCGCCTACGCGATGGCGGTCAATAAATCGAGAGCGATTCCCGACGTGCGCGACGGTTTGAAGCCCGTTCACAGACGTATTTTGTATTCTATGCACGAAATGGGGCTCTACAACGACAAGGCGTTCCGTAAGTGCGCGAGAATCGTCGGTGACTGTATGGGTAAATTCCACCCTCACGGCGACAGCTCGGTGTACGACGCGCTCGTGCGGTTGGCGCAGGAATTCACGATCAGTTTTCCGCTCGTAGACGGACACGGTAACTTCGGTTCGGTGGACGGCGACCCTGCGGCGGCTATGCGTTATACCGAAGCGAGATTGACGAAGCTGGCGGCGGAAATGCTGCGGGATTTGGACAAGGAAACGGTGGATTTCATTCCCAACTTCGACGGAAGCGAGGAAGAGCCCACGGTATTGCCTGCAAGATATCCGAACTTGCTCGTCAACGGCGCGGACGGTATCGCAGTCGGTATGGCGACGAACATTCCTCCGCATAACCTTGCGGAAGTCATCGACGGTACGGTGGCGATGATCGACAATCCCGAGATCACGGTGGACGAATTGATGGATTATATTCCCGCTCCCGATTTCCCTACGGGCGGCGTGATTATGGGTAGAAGCGGTATCCGCAATGCGTACAGAACGGGACAGGGTAGTATCGTGATCCGTTCCAAGTGCGAAATCGAAGAATACGGCGCGGGCAACAACGTCCGTTCGAGAATCGTCGTTACGGAGATCCCGTATCAGGTCAATAAAGCGATGCTCATCAAGGCGATCGCGGATATGGTTCGCGACAAGAGATTGGAGGGGATTTCCGACATTCGTGACGAATCCGACCGCGACGGTATGAGAATCGTAATCGAATGTAAAAAGGACGCAAACGCGCAGGTCGTTTTGAATACGCTGTATAAAAAGACGAAGTTGCAGATCTCCGACGGTATTATCCTGCTCGCGCTCGTCGAAAACGGAACAGAGCCGAAAACGCTCAATATCCGCGACATTCTCTATTATTATTTGAAGCATCAAAAAGAAGTCATCGAACGCCGTACCCGTTACGATCTGAACAAGACGGAAGAACGCGCGCACATTATCGCAGGGCTGGTGTTGGCGCTTGCGAACGTGGACGAAGTCATTCGCATCATCAAGGCTTCGGCGGATAAGAACGCCGCGATCGCGGGCTTGACGAACGCGTTCGAGCTGGACGAAAAACAGGCCAATGCAATTTTGGAAATGCGACTCCAAAGATTGACTTCGTTGGAAGTGGAAAAACTTAAAGACGAGTTGACGGCGCTCCAGAACACGATTGCGGATTTGAAAGATATTTTGGCGAACGAGAGCCGCGTGATGGCGATCATTCGCGAGGATTTGTTGGAAATCAAGAACAAATATCCTTCGCCCAGAAAGACGGAAATTTCCGTGGATTACGGCAACATCGAGGACGAGGACTTGATCGACCGCGAAGACGTCGTGATCTCCATTACCCACTCGGGCTATATCAAGCGTTTGCCCGTTGCGGAATACAAGGCGCAGGGCAGAGGCGGCAAGGGGATTACGGCGCACAGACCCAAAGACGAGGACTACGTGGAGAAAATGTTCGTATCGTGTACGCACGATCCGATTCTGCTCTTCTCGTCCAAAGGCAAAGTGTACTCCATCAAAGGCTACGAGATCCCCGAAGCGAACCGTACGGCAAGAGGCAGAGCGATCGTCAATATCGTACAGCTCGATCCCGGTGAAAAGATCGAAGCCGTGCTTCCCGTATTGGAGAACGGAACGGGATATCTCGTAATGGCGACGGAAAAAGGTCTGATCAAAAAGACTTCCACCGACCAATTCAAGAGAATTCCCAAAAACGGTAAAATTGCGATCCATATTCAAGAGGACGACAGACTCATTTCCGTTCAATTCGCAACGGGCGAAGACGAGATCCTCGTCGCTTCGAGAGCAGGTAAGTGTATTCGCTTCTCCGAAAAGGACGTTCGTCCTACTGGCAGAGGCTCGCAGGGCGTCAAGGCGATCACGCTCGGCGCGGAGGACATCGTCGTGGATATGCTGATCGTGGATAAGGAGCAGGATATCTTCACGCTGACGTCGCTCGGGTACGGCAAACGTACGAAGATCGAGGACTACCGTTTGCAGAGCCGTGGCGGTAAGGGTATCAAAGCGGGCGTGTTCAACGAAAAGACGGGCGAGCTCGTGAATATGAAGCTCGTGACGGATGAAAACGATATTATGATCATTACGACGGGCGGTACGATTATCCGTATGCACGCGGACACGATCAGTTGTATCGGCAGAACGACGCGCGGCGTACGAGTGATGAACGTTAAAGACAGTTTCGTGGCGACGGTAGATATTACCGAGCGCGACGACGAAGCGGAAACGCAAGCGCCTGAGGAAACGGCGGCGGATTTAAGCCCCGAGGACTTGGCGGAAGGAGCGGAAGCCGAGGAAGAAACGGAAGAAACCGTCGTGCTTGACGACGAGGACGAAAATTCCGAATCGCCCGTGGATGACGAAGAATAAAGTTGGTTGAAAAATCCCGCCCTGCGGCGTTGCCGCAGGGCGGGATTTTTATTTGAAATGGATAAAACCCGACGGGCAGGTATGCGTTGAAGAGAAAAGCCGCCGCGGCAAGATTGCCGCGGCGGCTATATTTTAACAATCTAAGAAAAGGGTTAGTCATCCGCAGGATTCATCATATCGAAACATCGGATCAGGAATCCCGAAAGCGGGAAGCTTGCCTGTACGATAATGATCAATAGAAGAATTTGCTCCATTGTGAAATGAAGAGTCGACCAACCGTCAAAGACGATATTTCCAAGGACGGGAATACTCACAACGATTACGCACAGGGAAACCGCAACGATATACAAAACCGAACGCACAACGTTGAACGGCTGACAGATGCGGTACAGCATCACGAGCCCCGAGAACGTCAACGCAAGCATCATAAGCGCGTTGTAATGCGCGGTGTCTGCGCCAAGCGCGTCCACTAGCCCGAAATTGTCGGCAAGCGGAGTCTTATGCACGACGTACAATGTCATAATTCCCAACGCCATCGTCAACGCACCCGGTAGCGCTCTGCTTAGTACGTAGGGGATAAATTTCCCTTTGACTCGGTTGTTATTGGGCTGTAAGGACAACACGAACGAGGGGATTGCGCTGATGAACATCTCGAACATCATCATATTGTTCGTCGTGAAGAAGTACTCGCTCTTGAGCGCGATACAAATGACGGACAAGATCAACGTGAGCAACGTCTTCATAATATAGAGGGACGAGGAATTTTTGATGTTGTTGATGACTCGTCTGCCCTCGTTTACGATCTTGGGCATCGAGCCGAAGTTATTGTCCTGCAAAACGAGGTTGGATACGTTTCTCGCTGCTTCGCTGCCCGAGGCAACCGATACGGCGCAGTCCGCTTCTTTCATAGCGAGAATATCGTTGACGCCGTCGCCCGTCATCGCAACCGTACTCCCCGCCTTTTTAATGGAGCGGATCAGGATTGCTTTTTGTTCGGGAGTGACTCTGCCAAAGACCGTGTATTGGTTAGCGGCGTTTTCGACTTCCAAATCGGACAAGCCCTCGAGGGAAATGAAGTGCGCGGCGTTTTTGATGCCGGCTCTTCTGGCTACCTCGGAAACGGTCACGGGGTTGTCGCCCGAAATGACCTTGACGGCTACGTCGTTTTCCCTAAACCATTTGATCGTATCGATGGCGTCGGGACGAATGTTGTCGGAAAGGGTGATGATCGCGATCGCACGCAAGCCGCCGGGGATCTTATCGCCTTGAATTTGTCCCGTGGAGTGCGCCACGACGAGGACTCGAAGCCCCATTTGCGCGTACTGTTTTACGATCTTGTCGATTCGCGAGGGCAGGGGACGGAGTACGAATTCCGGCGCGCCCATAACAAACGTACCTACGTCCTCGAACGTGACCGCGGAGAGTTTCCGCGCCGAAGAGAAAGGAAGCGTCGCCATCGGTTGTAACGCGGACGAGTGTCCAAAGCGTTCGTACAAAGCGATGGAGGTTTGGTTGTTGTCGTCGAGGGAAGCGAGCATCGAGCCTAAAATATCGTCGATACCGAACTCCGTCGTGTTGTTGAGAAGAATACAATCGCTCACTTTCATTCGTCCGTCGGTAATTGTACCCGTCTTATCCAAACACAAGACGTTGACGCGCGCGAGCATTTCCAAAGAGTACATATCTTGTACGAGCGTGTTGTATTTTGCGAGTCGGATCATACCCACGGATAGCGCCACGGTCGTCAGGAGCAAAAGCCCCGAGGGGATCATACCGATTACCACTGCGACCGTTTGTTGAATGGCTGCGTTGAGCTTTACCGTTCCGAGGTTTTTCCAAAATCCGCCGAGCGCTGCGAGCTCTTTCCAGCCGCTTGCTCTGCCGATGTTGGTGTAGAACATCAAAATCGCGATGGGCACGATCGCAAGACCGATGATCTTAATGAACGTACTGATCGAGTTCATAATTTCGGAATTCGGCCGTTTGTATTTCTTCGCTTTCGCGGTGAGTTTGCTGATATAAGTATCCTCGCTGATCTTATCGACGCGTACGGCGATCTTGCCGCTTGAAACGAACGAACCTGCGTAGAGTATCATTCCGTCCTCTTTTTTAATGGGTACGGATTCACCCGTCAAAAGGGATTCGTTGAGCTCCGCCGTGCCCTCTACGGCAATACAGTCCGCGGGGACTTGTTGACCTGCCGAGAGAATGAGAATATCGTCGATGACGAGTTCTTCCACGGGGATTTCCCGTTTTTGTCCGCCCCGCACGACGAGCGCGGTGGGGGAAGAGAGGATCGAGAGTTTGTCGATCTTCCGTTTCGCGCGGATTTCTTGGAAAATACTCACGAAAATATTGCAAAGGAAAATGAGCACGAACGTGAACTGCGAGATAGGCGCGTGGGCAATGGCGAGCGCCAGAGCCGACAAAAGACACAGCAGGTTAAAGAACGTGCAAAGATTCCCTACGAAAATACTGCGGTAGGTTTTGGAGTATTTTTTGCCCGTTCGGTTGACCAGCCCTTGATCGAAGCGTTCCTGCACTTGCGCGCGGGAAAGCCCTTCGCTGGCGTCGGCGTTGAAACGCTGTACGTCTGCCGCGTTTATGTTCGGCGCTTTCGAGCGAGTTTTCTTTTCTTTGTGTTTCGGAAAAAGAGCCGCGAATTTTTTGTTGCTCTTTTCTTGGTCGGAGACGTACTCCTCCGAAATAGTTTTCTTTTCTTTCATAACGCTTTTGCGCTCCGTAAATACAAATACTGCTTCTATTATATCATATGGGGAACAAAAATACAAGTTTTTTACGGAAATTTTATAGGAAATCGGTTTTCATTGCGGACATTTAATTGCAATTCCACGGAAAAAGTTGTATAATAGAGAAAAGCAAAACAAGCAAAAGAGGTGCTGAAAATGATCGATATTAATTTGATCAGAACCAATCCCGAATTGGTCAAGGAAAACATCAAAAAGAAATTTCAGGACAAAAAGCTTCCCCTCGTGGACGAAGCGTTGGCGCTCGATACCAAGCGCCGCGCGTTGATCGCGGAGGGCGACGCTCTGCGTGCCGCAAGAAATACCCTCTCTAAAAAGGTAGGGGAGTTGATGAAGGCGGGCAAGCGCGAAGAAGCGGAAGAAGTGAAAGCGCAGGTCAAGGCGGACGCGGACAGACTGCTTGCCATTGAAAAGGAAGGCGAGGAAGTGGAAGCGGCGCTCAAAAAGACGATGATGACCATTCCCAATATCATTGCAGACGACGTGCCTATCGGAAAAGACGACTCCGAAAACGTGGAATTGCAGCGCTTTGGCGAGCCTGTCGTTCCCGACTTCGAAGTGCCTTATCATTTGGATATTTTGGAAAACTTGGACGGAATCGACGTGGATTCGGCGCGCCGCACTTCGGGACAGGGTTTCTACTATCTCACGGGCGATATTGCAAGACTGCATTCTGCCGTACTCACGTACGCGCGTGACTTTATGATCGATAAAGGCTTTACCTACGTCATTCCTCCCTTTATGATTCACGGCGACGTCGTTTCGGGCGTAATGAGCTTTGACGAAATGGAAAATATGATGTATAAGATCGAGGGCGAGGATTTGTACCTGATCGGCACGTCCGAGCACTCTATGATCGGACGGTATATGGGACAGATCATCGACGGAGCAAAGTTGCCCTTGACGCTCACCAGCTATTCCCCTTGCTTCCGTAAGGAAAAGGGCGCGCACGGTATCGAGGAGCGCGGCATTTACCGTATCCACCAGTTCGAGAAACAGGAAATGATCGTCATTTGTAAGCCCGAGGACAGCGCGGAGTGGTATGAAAAATTGTGGAGCTATACCGTAGAACTCTTCCGTTCGTTGGATATTCCCGTAAGACAACTCGGCTGTTGTTCGGGGGATTTGGCGGATTTAAAGACGAAGAGTTGCGACGTAGAAGCGTGGAGTCCCCGTCAGAAGAAGTATTTCGAGGTGGGTTCTTGCTCGAACTTGACGGATGCGCAAGCGCGTAGACTCGGGATCCGTTACAAGGATTCGGACGGAAAAACCAAACTCGCGCATACGCTCAACAACACCGTAGTTGCGCCTCCCAGAATGCTGATCGCATTCATTGAAAATCACTTGCAGGCGGACGGCAGCGTAACCGTTCCCGAAGCGTTGCAGCCGTACATGGGTGGCAAGAAAGTGATTCTGCCCAAGAAATAAGAAAGAAAAAACGAATAACAATTCCGCGTCGCCCTTGGACGACGCGGTTGTTTTGAGAAAAAGCAAACAGGCAAAACGGACGTAGATATGAAATATTTATTTTTCGACATCGAATGCGCGCTCGTGTCCAAGAAATGGGCAAAGATTTGCGCGTTCGGGTATTGTCAGACGGACGAACAATTTCATATCCTTAAAAAAGAGGACCTGCTCATCAATCCGCAGGGGAATTTTCATTTGACCGACCGCAAGGGTACGCAGGGTCTGGTTTTGCCGTACAAATACGCCGATTTTAAAAATTATCCCACGTTTTGCGAGTTGGCGGATAAGATCTACGGATTGTTGCAGGACAAGGACACGTTCGTTGCCGGTCACGCGACGATGAACGACGTGAAGTATCTCAATCTAGAGAGCCAACGCTTTTCCCTGCCTCCGTTTTCCTTCCGTTTTGCCGACACGCAGTTTGTATATATGAACCGCATTGGGGATTTTTCCAGACAGTTTGGGTTGGGTACGATCGCGGAGCAGTTGAACGTGGAGTTCATTCCTCACCGCGCCGTGGACGACGCATACGCGACGATGCGAATCGCAGAAGCGATGTGCAAGGAAGAGGGACTTTCCTTTCCGCAACTTTTGGAAAAATATAAAATTCAACGGGGCGAGATCAAAGATTTTGAGATCAAGCCCATCACCTCCGAATCGTTTGAAGCGCATAAGGCGGCGGTGGAAAAACGTCGGGAAGAGCGGGGCAGGCTGAAAGCGGAGTTCTCCAATTTCGCCGACCGCGAAAAGCGCCGCAGAGCGAAAGAGGGGAAACTCAAAAACAAATCCGTTTGTTTTTCCCACCCGTTGGAGCTGGAACTCCCCTTGTCCAAAAAACTGTTGAAAGCGGCGTTTAACGAAGCGGCGACGTTCACTTCCCACGCGGAGGAATGCGACGTGTACGTTTGCTTTGAAAACGAGAGCGGACAGCGGTTGGTGTCGGTAAAAGCCAACAACGCGCGCGTATATACGCCCGAAGAATTTTTAGAGTATTTAGGAGTTTAATTGATGCGCCGATTGCCCGAAGCATTTATCTCAGAAATGAAAAAGCAGCTTCCCGAAACCGAGTGGGAGGCTTTTTTTGCCATCTATGAAAATCCACCCAAAAAAGGCGTGCGGTTGAACGTATTGAAAGGGGGCAGGGACGAGTTGAAGTCCGTTTTGCCCTTTTTAAAAGAGCCTGTTCCCTGGGAGGAAAACGGTTTTTACGTGGAGGAGGAAAAGGTGGGCGGCTCGCCGTATCATTTCGCGGGGATTTTCTATTCCCAAGAGCCGTCGGCAATGTCCGCCGCTCCGCTTTTGGAAGTCAAACAAGGGGAAAGAGTGTTAGATCTTTGTTCCGCGCCCGGCGGAAAGGGAACGCAGCTTGCCTGCGCTTTAAACGGCGAGGGGCTGATCGTTCTCAACGAGCCCGTGCAATCCCGAGCAAAGATCCTTTCGCAAAACGTGGAGAGAATGGGGATTCGCAATGCGGTCGTGTTAAACGAATACCCCGAAACGCTGTCCGAAAAGTTCGGCGGATATTTCGATAAGATTTTGATTGACGCGCCCTGTTCGGGCGAGGGAATGTTCCGAAAGAACGCCGAAGCGGCGCTTGGGGAATGGAGTTTAGAGAACGTAGCGCTCTGCGCCAAACGTCAGGAATATATTCTCCGCGAGGGGACGAAAATGTTAAGGCAAGGCGGACGGCTCGTATATTCCACGTGTACCTTTTCGGAGTCGGAAGACGAAGGGCAGGTACGGAATTATTTACAAGAACACCCCGAAATGCGGCTTGTTTGGCAGGAGAAACTGTATCCCCACAAAATTGGGGGCGAGGGGCATTTTTGCGCTGTATTTGAAAAGACGGGCGAGGTGGAAACTGCGTACGTTCGGGAAATGAAAGAGTTCGCGCCCAAAGCCGCGCAGGACGCGTATAGAGCGTTTGAAAAGACCTGTCTTTCCACTCCGATCGAAAGTAAACTCCATTTGGCAGGCGAAACGCTGTATGCGCTCCCCGAGGGAGTATTCGATTGGAAAGGATTAAAAACTCTTCGTGTGGGCGTGCGGTTGGGCGAATGGAAAGGCAGTCGCTTCGAGCCTTCTCATTCGTTGGCGATGGCGCTTAAAAGCGAGGAATGTAAAAACGTACTGTCGTTGTCTTGCGACGATATAAGGATAGAAAGTTATCTGCAAGGGGAACTGATCCGCGGGGAGGTTGCAAACGGTTGGTGCCTTGTGTGCGTGGACAACTTTCCGCTCGGTTGGGGAAAAGCCGTCAACGGCGCGGTTAAAAACCATTTCCCCAAAGGGTTACGGAAAATGCGTTGAGCAAACGAGGGAATCGAAAATTCTAAATACGTCAAAAGAAAAACACTCCGATTTTTTCGGAGTGTTTTTCAATTCCTTTAAAATGGATTATTTACGTTTTTTCGCGTTCTTTACGGAAGCCTGCGCCGTACGGTTTTTGCGTACGCGTTTTGCGATTCCGCGCGCTGCGAGGAGTACGATGACTAAGAGGAGAACTGCCGCTACGAGAATGGAGCTTGCAAGAAGCCATACGTTGATAGTGCTTTCCGTTTCCTCTTCGGAGCTATCGGTATCCGTATCGGTATCCGTTTGTGCGGCTACGTCTTTATCCGACCAAGCGTAATCTGCGAATACTTCGTAGGAGTTGCCGTTTACAAGACGCAGGTACGCAATACCCTCGTCGTCGTTTTCGGAGGGAACGTATTCGTAGGGGTTGCCTACGCCGTTGTCGTCAAGCGTTTCATTGTAACGGAGATACTTCGCGTTGTCGTAATAGGAGAACGCCGATTTGAAATAGTTTTCGTTTTCCGTATCGTCGGGGCTCACGAGTTCTTTCTTTTCGTCGGTCAAATTCTTCCAATTTGTTGCATCGAGCGTTCCTACGTTATAGGAGTCGATGAACACGTAAGAGCCTGCTGCAACGGATTCCGCCGATCTGGAACCGCTCCAAATTTCCAAACGGTAGTTCTTCGTTTCCGAACCTGCGTGGAGGTAGAACGTTACGGTCGCCCAAGCGCCGTTCGTATTTTCCACCGTGAAAGAGAGATCCGCGCTCGTCGTGGGTTGGAATCTAGGCGCGAGCGCCGTAACCGTGGACAAGCAGGTAACTTTCAAGGCAGGATTTCTATCGGACGTGGAGAATGCCGTCTTGGTCGCCGCATCGTAACCATAGTAAGCAATGCCGTCGTTGCCGTCGTTCTGCCAGTTGTCGTTATAATTATAGGAAGCGCCGCCTTCCGCTACGACGAGGTTGCCGTCTACGAGTTCGTAAGCCGTCAAGTTCGCGTAGTACGCATTCGCGTCGATCGTTACGTTGTTTTCAGCCGCCCAAGTGGGGTTGACCTGATACAAGCCGTTGGAACGGAGATAGAACGCTACGTCTTTCTTCGCTACGAAACTGCTCGTCTTCGTGGGATCTTTCGCGCAAACGTTGCCGTTATCGTCGTACCAGTAGATCAAGTTTCTTGCAACCGAAAGGTTCTTGGAGTAGCTTTCGTCGTTCATATCGATCAAGGATACCGTTGCGCTTGCGTTCGTCTTAATGCGGAGCGATACCGCTTTGTAACCCGTAACCGCCGTGGAAGAACCGATATAACCGAAAGGCTTGGAAGCTGCTTCATTATAAATAACAAGGGGCTGGGTTGCGTTGCCGAAGATTTCCGCCCAGCTGGAGCCTACGCTGTCAAGCCAAGAGATATTCGTCTTATACGCGTCGTAATATTCTTTATTTAAAAGACCTGCGTTCGCATTGTTGTGGACTGCGTTGCTTGTACCGCCGACCAGCTTGCTGTCGTTGTAAATACCCGTGTAGTTCTTGGGATCTGCAAAGCCCGTCTTGATCGCGTCGGTAGGAACGTTTGCGGTCGTATCGAAGCCGCTGTCGCCCGTCGTGT
Organism: Clostridia bacterium; assembly: GCA_017457225.1. Lineage (GTDB taxonomy): Bacteria > Bacillota > Clostridia > Christensenellales > Borkfalkiaceae > Scatosoma. Next base: position 28,382 of record JAFTHW010000003.1, read on the forward strand.
CTTCCGTCGTATCGCCTACGAGGGAAGTGCGAATGGTGTACGTGCCTGCCGTTGCGCAGTCGTATTCCATTTCACCGATGGTGTGCGCCTGGAAGCCGGCGAATGCCGCAAAGCCCGCTTTATAAGAGGTTTTAGCGATTCCGTCCGTCACGGTAGGGCCGAAGTTGAAAGAAAGCGTGAACGCTTTATCTTCGTCCGTATCGTTTTCTACGAATACGAAGCACTGTTTCCAACCGCCGTAGATATTTTCGTACGTTTCCGTCTCGCCTTCCAAATCCACCGTCGCAAGCGCGTCCGTATTGATGGAGGAAAGGGAGGTTTCGTTGCTCGCGCCCTGAGGATCGTTGACGTCGTACAAGTCGTGCAACGTAATGCCTGCGCCCGTGTAATTCGCCATATCCGACGTCTTCACAAAGAAGGAGAGAGCAAGATGCTGCCCGGGAGCTACGGTGATCGCTTTGTTCGATCTCGTCGTGGAATACGCCGTGCCCTCCGTGCTCATCAGCATCAGAACGTTGGTATTCAAAATATCGTTTGCGTAAAGGAACGAGTCGTCTTTGAGATAATTGTCGTAAACTTTCTTAAGGTATGTGTTGGATTCCGCCGCCGTAGCGATCGCCGCTGCGTTTGCGTAAACGCCGTTGACTGCAACGTCGTTCGTCATATCGAACGAGAAACCGTCGTATTTCGCCGTCGTTCCGTCGATTGCGGGATAGGAAGCGCCGTGCTTGTCTTCTTCGGTCGTGGGTTTCACGCTCAACTGCGCCGCGTTGTTATCGTAAAGAACGTTGGAGGGCTGGAAGTTGCCGTAGAAGTCAAGGGAGTACGTGGTCTTTGCCGCGTAAGCTTCCGAGGAAACGTCGAAGAGTTTCTTATCCGCTTCCGTATCGAATTTAACGTCCGCTGCCGCCGTTACCGCGGTGTCGTAAACGTCGTTGGAGATCTTTTCGCAAGTGATGTCGTCGAAGAACGCGTAGCCTTGTACGTATTCAAGACGGTTTTCACTCGCCGCTTGTCCAAGTCCGAGCACGATCTTGAACGTCGTGTCCGCAAAGGAAGAACCCTTGAGAAAGAAGCTGTATTTCACCCAACCGTTGTTCTCGTTCGTAGGATTCAACGTTTCGGTGTTGATGTTCTTGACTTCCATAACGTCCATCGTCTTTTCGCCGACGGAGTGAGTCAAGCGGATATACGCGCCCTTGCCGATCGCATCTTGCTCCGTACCGTCGGAAGAGGTGGAGTGCAGATCGCTCGTCTTTACCCAAACGGAGAAACGCGCGGACGTACCTGCTTCGACCGTAACGGTGGAGGAGGACGTAAGCTTTTGCGCTACGCCGATGCTGGCGAGCTTGGAAGTATAATAATTGTTGTGGATCATAAGGACTTTGGAATTGTAATCTTCGTCCTCGTCGCCTTCCACGTACGAGTGCGTACGAGGGTTTTCACATTCGGGCAAGTCCTCGCTGTCCACGTTGAACGTTTCATAGAAAGAAAGTTCTTTGGAAATGGTCAGTTTGGAGTGGGAGCTGTCTTCTTTCCAAGCGTCGTAATACGCCAATTTTTCTTTGGTGGACAGGGTATCCCATTGCGCTTCCGCTTTGGATTCGTCTTTTACGAACTCTTGAAGCTGCGCGTCGGTGAGATCGTAATCCTGCAACGTATCCCATTTTTCCGTCGCCGTATCGATGATACCGCTTGCGGATTTAGAGCCGCTAGTCGAGTCCGTCGATCTCGTCCAACCGGTAACGGACGTAACGATAGGGTTCAGACCGTCCTTGTCGTTAAAGGTCTCAAAACCCGCGTTGGTAATGATGTACGTATCCTTTTCCGTTTGCGCGGAAGAGGAAGACGAGGACGAAGAAGAGGAAGAACTTCCGTCAGCCTTACATCCGACGAACGCGGATACCGAGCTTGCCATCAACGCCGCAAGGCAAAGGGCAAGGAATTTTTTCTTGTTGTGTCTGTCTGTCTTTTTCATGTAACCACCTTCGGTTTGATTTTGTTTACTTTTTGATTTCGTTCGCGGAATATTTTTTGCGACTCTCGCCGAGCATAGAATATTACGCTTCTTCTATTTTAATACAAAATCGTTTCAGAAGCAAGCGTTTATGACTCGAAAAGCGAGAAAAAGTTTTATAAAATGAAAAAAATTGCGTAAAATATAGGTGAAAGAGGGCGGAGTTTTCCTCAGGGCGGCTTTCAGGAGGGATTTATGGCGGATGAGCGATCCAAAAATTGGCAAAGAGGAGTCTGCGGAGCGTTGGTCGGCGCGGCAAACAGTCTGTTCGGCGGCGGTGGGGGAATGATCGCTGTTCCTCTTTTGACAAAGGTCGGATTGCAGGAAAAACAAGCGCACGCAACGGCTATTTTGGTGATTTTGCCCATATCGCTTTTTTCCTTTTTTTTGTACGCTTTGCGTGGGTATTGTTCGCTGTCCGTGTTACTCCCCACGTCCATCGGAGTCACGGCAGGCGGCGCGGTCGGAGCTGGATTGCTGGGAAAATTACAGACGAAAACGGTCAATTTGATCTTCGCCGCCCTGCAGGTTTTGGCGGGAATTTTTCTGATTTTTTTCCGCTCCTGACAAACAGAAAAAGGAGGAAAAAGATGTCGTTTTATCTATATTTGTTGTTGGGTTTTTTGGGCGGAATCCCCGCCGGAATGGGAATGGGCGGCGGCACGGTCACGATTCCCCTTTTGACGTTGGTAGGGGGCGTGGAGCAGAAGATCGCCCAATGCGCCAACTTATTTTCCTTTTTGCCGATGAGTATCGGCGCGCTGAAAACGCACCGCGATAACGGACTTTTGAAGACGGAGGGGGTCGGGTTTATTATTTTACCGGCGCTCCTGTTTTCTATCGTGGGATCGCAGATTGCCGCAGGGACGAAAGACGGGACGCTCGCCAAGGCGTTCGGCGTGTTTTTGATCGGGCTTGCAATCGTGGGATTTTTGCGGGAAAAAAAGAAAACCGAAATAAAGTAAAAGTATCAAAAACAGACGGGCAAAGAGAGAAATTGCGGAGAAAATCTCTGCGATTTTTTATTTTTTCGAAAAGAGATTGAATAAATTGCACAAAAAAAATGGAAAACAAAGTCGAAAAAGAAAAAAAATTTAAAAAAATGACAAAAATTTTTCAAAAGGGTATTTACAAAACAGTTTTTATGTGGTAAACTATGGGAAAAATAAAGTAGTAAGTAGCAGGGCGTATCTCAAAGGGAATAAGGAACGCCCGACTTTCCGTAAAGCGGAAATCGTATTTACGAAAAGACGAGGTAAAAACAGTGGAAAAAATAGGTATTATTGATTTAGGTTCAAACACGGCGCGGTTGTTGATCGTGGAGATGTTTACCGACGGGCATTATATGGTCGTCGACGAATTGAAAGAAAGCGTGCGGCTCGGACAAGATATGGACAGGGACGGATTTTTGAAGCCCCAGCGTATTGCGGAAACCATTAAGACGTTGAAAATGTTCAAGAGGCTCTGCGACGCGAGCGGTGTGGAACGCATTATAGCGGTGGGCACGGCGGCGGTACGCCGCGCGAAGAACCAACGCTCGTTCCTCGACGAAATTCAGGTCAGCTGTAACATTACGATCCGCGTACTCACCGAAGAAGAAGAGGCAATCCTTGTCTATCGCGGGGTCATCAATTCGATGGACATTCCCAAAGGCATTATTTTAGAGATCGGCGGCGGAAGCACGAAGATTGTGTACTATAACCGTAGAAACTTGCTCCATTACTCGGTATTGCCGTTTGGGGCGGTAACGCTCACCGATTTGTTCGCGAGCGAGCCCGATACCAAAAAGGCGGCGGAACAGGTGGAGGAGTTCTTCACCGAACAGCTTAAAAAATTGGATTGGTTGCAAGAAGTGGACGCGGAAACGCAAATGATCGGCGTAGGCGGCTCGTTCCGAAATTTGTTCAAGATCAGCAAGCTGGTCAGAAAATATCCCATCGACACGCCGCATAATTATCATTTGGAAACGGAAGATTTTATCGGCACGTACGATATGCTCCGCGCGCTTGACGTAGACAAGAGAAAGAAGATCAAAGGGCTCACGCCGTCGAGAGCAGATATTATGCCCGCGGCGCTCGCAATCGTGAAATCGTTCGTAACGTATATGAATATTCAGTCGTTTACGCTCAGCAACTGCGGTTTGCGCGAGGGATTGATGATCAATCAGGCGTTACCCATCACGCAGGAAAAGCCGTTATCCGACGTACTCAATTATTCGCTCGACAAGCTGGTGCGTTACTACGATTGCGACGTGAAGCACGTAGAGCACGTGTTGACGTTGTCGGTACAGTTGTTTAAACAGCTCCGCGTGTTGCATAAATTCTCCCGTCAGTATTTGAAAGTATTAAAGATTGCAGCAACGTTGCACGATATCGGAAGAAAGGTGCAATATTACCATCACGCGCGCCATAGCTGGTATATGGTACTCGGCTCGTCTATCTACGGCGCGACGCACAGAGAGATCGTGTTGGCGGCGTTCGTGGCGGGCTGTCACAACAGGGAAGACGTGCCTATGCACGATTGGATGAAATATAAAGACGTCGTGCTGGAAGAGGATCTTGACGCGGTGAAAAAGCTGGGAGTTCTGCTCCGCATTGCAGAGAGTTTGGATAGAACGCAATGCGGGGTCGTCAAAGGCGTGAACTGCGACGTACTCGGCGACGCCGTGATTATGAAAACGGAAGTCGAGGGCGACGCGGCTTTGGAAATCCGCGACGCAAGCGCAGCGAATCCCGAATTCAAGAAAGCGTTTAAGAAAAATCTTGAAATTTTGTAACGAAACAAGCCGCGTTTTTAACGAAAAAGAAAGACGCGGCTTCTTTTCTTTTTTACAAGGAGAGTTCTACGGCTCGTAAACAGCGGTCTTTCAAGTGGAGTGTATTATGGAATGGATTTTGGCGAGCGCTTCTCCGCGTCGACGGGAGTTGCTGGGCGATTTGATTGAAAAATTTGAGATTATTCCCGCGAAAGGGGAAGAAACGGCGCCCGAGAGCTGTACGGTGGAGGAGTTGGTCAAAACGCTTGCAAGACAAAAGGCGGAAGAGGTCGCTTCGTTGCCCCGCGCGGCGGGGAAAGCGGTACTCGGCGCGGACACGGTAGTGGCTTTCAACGGAACGGTGCTCGGCAAACCCAAAGACGAAGAGGACGCGATCGCGATGTTGTCGGCGTTGTCGGGGAACGTACACGAAGTCTATACGGGCGTATGCGTGTGTTTTCCCGAACAGAACGGAGAGCGGGAGATCGTAACGAGGGCGGAGCGTACCGAAGTCGTGTTTGAAACGTTATCCAAAGAGCAGATTGAGGCGTACGTAGCGACAGGCTCGCCGATGGATAAAGCGGGGGCGTACGGAATTCAGGACGGCGGCTTGGTCAAGAAGATCATCGGCAGTTTTTCCAACGTCGTGGGGCTTCCGATTGAGTTGTGTGAAAAGATAATAAAACGGTAAAGGTGGCAGGCAGGTACGCATTGAAAGGTGGTGTAAGATGGTAAAACTTGCAGTAGATCTGGGATCGAGTATGACGAAAATCTATCGCGCGGACACGGGCAACGGCATCGTGCTCGCCGAGCCGTCTTGCGTGGCGGTCGTCGGCGAGGGCGCAATCGACGATCGGGAAGTGAAAGCGGTGGGAAAAGAAGCGAAAAATCTCATCGGAAAAACGGCGGTGTTTACGGGCATCGTGCAACCCGTTTACGAGGGCGAGATCTCCAATATGCGCTTGGCGGCGTTGATGCTGAAAGAATTTTTTACGCGTATCGGTTTGAAAAAGGGCGCGCTCCGTCGCGCGGAAGTGCTGTTTACCGTACCTTGCGGCGCGCAGAGAAAAACGTTGTCCGATTACGCAATGCTTGCGGAGGAATGTGGACTCAACCTGCGAAAAGTGTATTTTGTGGAGCAGCCGTATTTGGCGGCGCTTGGCGGCGGTGCGGTGCTCAGCGATTCCGAGCCGGTGTTCTGTCTGGATATCGGCGGCGGGGTTTCCAACGTAGCGGTTGTGTCTGCGGACGGAATCATCGCAGGGCTTTCGATGAATATCGGCGGAAGCAATATGGATGCGAATATTATACAAAAGATTGCGCGCGTGAACCATTTGGACGTGGGCGCGCTCACGGCGGAAAAGATCAAAAACGAGATCTGTTCCCTTTCCCCTAACGCGCGAGGCTCTATGGTCGCGCAGGGTAGTTCCACCGATCAACGTCGTCCCGCTTCGGCTGCGGTGCAGGCGAACGTCCTGTCCGAATGTATCCGAGTCTACGTAGATAAGGTAATCGAGTACGCGTGCGCGACGTTACGGAAATTACCCGCGGAAGTCGCCGCGACGGTGAACAGGAACGGAGTGTTCCTCTCGGGCGGAATTATGAAAATTCCCTACGTACCGCAGTATATCGGCGCAAAATTGGAAATGCGTTATCGCGTATGCGAAGAACCGCAGTTCGCTTCCGTGCTCGGCGGCGGCGCATTGATCCGAAACAAAGAATTGTTGCGTAAATTCGCCAAAATGGGTGTCGATTTCGTCTAAAATTGCGTTTTTGCAACTAAAAATCTTTCAAAATTTAAAAAAATTTTCAGACGGCAATCGCCGTCTTTTCTTTTTGTTATAAGGGTTTTCAAGCTCTTATGCAAAAAATCGTTTGACTCCATTCAAAAAATTTCAAAAAAATTTTTAAAAAAACTATTGACAAATCCAAAATCTATGCTATAATTAAGCTACAAAAGAAAGAAGCAAACAAAAAATGTTTCAATCTTTCACGCATAATACATATACTAATAAGGGAGACATACCAATGCAAACGTAGCGGGTAGCCGACGGAGTCGGCAAGGAGTTGCAGGGATGCAACGGAAGAAATGTAAGGATAAGGAGGGTACGAAAAGTGATGATTCCTTACCGAGAAGGAGCGGTGAAGTAGGACGCCGCGAAAGGAGAAGGAAGCCTGAGAACGAACCTAAAGACGAGGCAAATGGAGATTTGACGAAGTTTCGGTAGGCGCTCGTCGCGCCAGAGGCAAGGCAAGAGATCGGGCAGGCACGAAAGTGGGGTAGAGATTCGACGGAATTTCGAGAGCGATCGGAACGCGAGTTCGCCTAGCGGTAACGGCGAGAAATCTAAAAAGGGGAGTATGTAACAATGAAAAATACAAGTGATACTCCAACGGGCAACGGTTAGCCGACGGGTGTCGGACGAAAACAGAAAAACGTTAAAGGAGGGGACGGTGAAATGGTAACAAAGAAACTGTCGGAACGGTACTTTAACAAGAAAGAAAAAGAGAGGGTAGACCAATGAACCATTTTAAAAAGGACGTTCAAAACTGAAGTAACCTGAATGTAGCGGCGTAATGCCGGCGGGCAACGTATGGTTGCAAACCACAGGCGAAAGAGAAATGTAAACGTCCGAAAAATTAAATATGAAAACAATTATCCCCCGAGAAATTTGGGGGATTCGTTTTGTTTAAAAACTGTAAAATTTTTTAAAAATAGGTGTTGACAGACTCCGCAAAATATGATATAATGCGTACAAAATCAAGCGAAAATAAAATTCGTTGAAAAAGGAGAATGATAGTATGATAAAGAAAATATTATGCGTATTGTTGGCTGTATCGGCGGTAGGATGCCTTGGCGGTTGTTTTGTGGATCATAACGACGGCGTTTGCGACGTAAAAGACTGCAAGAGAACGCTCGGCGTTATCCGTTACGACGAGGATCACGAGTTGTGTTTGGAACACGCGATCGAACAAGGTTTGAGTGACTAAAACGTATAGAAAAAGGAAGCCCTGTTTTGCGAATGCAAAACAGGGCGCTTTTTTGTGATCAGACAAAGATTAGAATTCGATCTTTTCTTCGATATAGCGGATCGCTTCTTCTACGGGTACACGGATCTGCTCCATCGTATCGCGGTCGCGCACGGTCACGGTATTGTCCTCCAGCGTTTGGAAATCAACGGTCACGCAATAGGGAGTACCGATTTCGTCCTGACGGCGGTAGCGTTTCCCGATCGAGCCGGTAACGTCGTACGTCGTAGGGAATTTCTTCATCATTTTCGCGTAGATCGCGTCCGCTGCCTCGGACAGGTTTTTTTGCAAGGGCAGTACCGCGCATTTATAGGGCGCGAGCGCGGGATGTAAGCGAAGTACGGTGCGTACGTCGTTCTTTTCCGCGTCTACAATCTCTTCGTCGTAAGCGTCGGTCAGGAATGCCAGCACAACGCGGTCCGCGCCGAGCGAAGGCTCGATGACGTAAGGCACGTATCTTTCGTTGGTTACGGGATCTACGTAATCAATGGGCTTTCCGCACTCTTTCGCGTGTTGAGAAAGATCGTAGTCCGTTCTGTCCGCAATGCCCCAAAGTTCGCCCCAACCGAATGCAAATTTATACTCGAAGTCCGTCGTCGCTTTGGAATAGAAGCAAAGCTCTTCGGGGGAGTGGTCGCGCAAGTGGAGATTTTCCTCTTTCATACCGAGGGAAAGGAGCCAATCGCGGCAGAAATCTTTCCAGTAAGCAAACCATTCGAGGTCTGTGCCGGGCTTGCAGAAGAATTCCAGCTCCATCTGTTCAAATTCGCGGGTGCGGAACGTGAAGTTGCCGGGGGTAATTTCGTTGCGGAACGATTTACCGATCTGACCGATACCGAACGGCACGCGCAAACGGGTGGAACGCTGTACGTTCGCGAAGTTTACGAAAATACCTTGCGCCGTTTCGGGACGGAGATATACGGTGTTTGCCGAATCTTCCGTAACGCCTTGGAACGTCTTGAACATCAAATTGAATTTACGGATCGAGGTGAAATCGGAGTTTCCGCAGATCGGACAAACGATCTTATGCTCGGTAATAAACGCTTCCAAAGCGTCGTTGTCCATAGACTCTACTTTAACGTCCAAACCTTTTTTTGCTACGTAATTTTCCACGAGATTATCCGCGCGGTGACGGGCTTTACAGCTCTTACAATCCATCAAGGGATCGGAGAAACCGCCAAGGTGACCCGAAGCCTGCCAAGTACGCGTATTCATCAAGATTGCACAATCCACGCCCGTGTTGTGAGGGTTTTCCTGAATGAATTTTTTCCACCAAGCTTTCTTGACGTTGTTTTTCAGCTCCACGCCCAAAGGACCGTAGTCCCACGTGTTCGCAAGCCCGCCGTAGATTTCGCTGCCGGGGAAAATGAAGCCTCTGTTCTTGCAAAGGGAAACGAGTTTTTCCATCGTTACCGCTCTTTTTTCAGCCATAGTGCTCTCCTTACTACGCATTTGCGTAATTTAATACGTTTTATTTCGTACATTATACAATGTTTCCCCGTCCAAGTCAAATCATTGGGCGGGGATTTTTTAAAAATCTTGGATTTTCCGACTTAGATTTTGAGTTTTTTAAAAAGATACGGAACGAGCAGGGCGCCCGTGACGACGACGAGGAAATATTTCACGAATTTCCAAACGTACTTTTCCAAAAACGCAAAGGGCAGGAACGAGAACAATCCGTACACTACGCCCACGCAGATAAATCCGACGAGCGCGCGCCAACCGCGATTTTTCCAAGAGGTCGCGTTTTGGAAGTCTATGTACTTATTTTCCAAAGGCAAACAAAGAGTCGTTGCAACGGTGCAAGCGCTCATTTCCCAAACGGTTTTGTTACCCGGGAACAAGTAAATGAAGAATACGGAAAGAGCCGCGAAACTGATTAAGATATAGTATTTTTTATTCTCTGTTTTTTTGTAAATAAAATCCCAAAACCAAGCAAAGAGGATACCCAGGGATGCGCCGAAAAGCACGTCGGTAGGGTAGTGAACTCCGAAATAAAGTCTAGAAAGCATCACGCAAACGGTGAGAATCGGAAAGAGAATCCAACCCCATTTTTTGTTGTAGAAAAACGCTCCCGAAAAAAACAGTCCCGCACCCATTTGCGAATGTCCGCTAGGGAACGATTCGTAAGGTTGTAAATCCATAGTGGACAAGAGGGGATTGTCTATTTCGAGTCTTGTAACTCCCCCCTTGACGTACGGACGGGGACGGGCAACGATGCACTTGAGCGCGCCGTTGATGGTCATCGACGTAAAAGAGGTTACGACCAGGCGTTCGCCCAATTTCTTATCGTATAGCCAATAGATAAGACAAATGAGCAAAATGAGGAAAAGCGTTTCTCCGAATAGGGAGGACGCAAAAGAGATTGCCGTGAGAAATCCACAGCGTATTTTTTCAAAAAATTGTAAAATGATAAGTTCCATAGTTTAATTATAGCATAAAAGGTCGAAAAATGCTTAAATTTTTTAAAAAATTTTTAAAAAAAGAGGAAAGAATTATTTCAATTTACGAAAATATGTGTTATAATAAGGTAGACGATTTTACGATAAAAGAGGTAGACGGATGCTTTCGGATATTGAAATTGCAGAACAAGCGGAACTCATCGACATACGCGAAGTGGCGGCGAAGCTCGGATTGAGCGAGGACGACCTTGCGTTGTACGGTAAATATAAGGCGAAAATTTCCCTTCCCAAGAACGCGGAACGGAAAGCGAAACTCATTTTGGTCACGGCGATCAATCCCACGGCTTCGGGCGAGGGCAAGACCACCGTTTCCATCGGGCTTGCGGACGGATTGTCGAGGATCGGCAAAAAGGCGTGTTTGGCGCTCCGCGAACCCTCGCTCGGACCCGTATTCGGGATCAAAGGCGGCGCGGCGGGCGGCGGTTACGCGCAGGTCGTACCCATGGCGGACATCAATCTGCATTTCACGGGCGATCTCCACGCGATCACGGCGGCAAATAACCTGCTGTGCGCGCTTATGGATAACCATATTTTTCGCGGTAACGAACTCAAAATTGACGTAAACAACGTGTATTTTCACCGTTGTATGGATATGAACGACAGACAGCTCATTAACCTCATCATCGGCGGTAAAGGCAGAGGCGTGGAACGCGAGGACCATTTCGATATTACGGCGGCGAGCGAGATTATGGCGGTGCTGTGTTTGGCGACAGACATTGACGATTTAAAACGCCGCTTGGGCAATATCATCGTCGGATTGAACGTGGATGGCGATTACGTTCGCGCGAAAGAGATTCCCGGCGCGGTAGGTTCGATGGCGGTACTCTTGAAAGAAGCGATGAAACCCAACCTCGTACAGACGTTGGAGCATACGCCCGCGATCATTCACGGCGGACCGTTCGCGAATATTGCGCACGGCTGTAACAGCGTACAGGCAACGTACGCGGCGATGAGCCTTGCCGATTACGCCGTTACCGAAGCGGGCTTCGGCGCGGATCTCGGCGCGGAAAAATTCCTTGATACCAAGTGCCGCGCGGCGAATATCGAGCCCGACTGCGTCGTGATCGTAGCGACGGTCAAGGCGCTGAAATTGCACGGCGGAGCGGACAAAGCGACTCTGTCGGAAGAGAATCTGACGGCGCTTCAAAAGGGTATGCCCAATCTACTCAAGCATATCGAGAACGTGAAAAACGTATTCAAAAAACCCGTAGTCGTAGCGATGAACCGTTTCTATACCGACACGGCGGCGGAGACGGATTTCGTCATCAAAGCGGTGGCGGAGGCGGGTGCGGAAGCCGTATTCACCGACGTATTCTTAAAAGGCGGCGAGGGCGGCAAGGAGCTTGCCGAAGCGGTTGTGAAAGCCTGCGAGATCCCGTCTAAACTTTGCTTCCCGTACGAGCTGGACGAGGGAGTTTGTGAAAAAATCGAAAACGTAGCGAAGAAAATTTACGGTGCGGACGGAGTGGATTTTTCCGAAGAAGCGCTCGCAAAAATCAAAACGATCGAAGAAAAGGGTTGCGGGAATTTGCCTGTGATTGTTGCGAAAACGCAGTACTCCCTTTCGGACAATGCGGAGCTTTTAGGTAGACCGCAAGGGTTCCGGATTACCGTCCGTGACATCGTTTTAAAGGGCGGCGCGGGATTCATCGTAGCCATCGCGGGAAAAATTATGTTGATGCCTGGCTTGGGTGCGCATCCTGCGGCGGAGAAGATAGACCTTCTTTCCGACGGCACGATCGTAGGGCTTTCGTAAAACGCCTACGATGCAACAACGCTTAAAAAACCATAAAACAGAGAAAATTATGAACAGAATTGAAGCAACCAACTTTATAGAACAAATTATCAACGACGACATTGACAGCGGAAAGATCTCGGCGGTGCAGACCCGTTTCCCGCCCGAGCCCAACGGGTATCTCCATATCGGACATATCAAGAGTATGCTCGTCAATTTCGGAACGGCGAAAAAATACGAGGGGAAGTGCAATCTTTTCTTTGACGATACCAATCCTTCCAAGGAAAAAACCGAGTTTGTGGACGCAATCCGCAAAGATATCGAGTGGGTGGGGTACGATTGGGCGAAAGAAGTGTACGCTTCCGACTTTTTCGACGTGATTTACGAATATGCGGAAAAGCTGATTCAGGACGGCAAAGCGTTCGTATGCGATCTTTCTCCCGAAGAGATCAGCGCGACGAGAGGCACGCTCACGGAAGCGGGAAAAGACAGCCCTTACAGAAACCGTAGCGTAGAGGAAAATTTACAGCTGTTCCGTGAAATGAAAGAGGGAAAATACCCCGACGGAAGCAAGTGTTTGCGCGCGAAGATCGATATGTCTTCGCCCAATATGAATATGCGCGACCCCGTCATTTACCGCATCTTGCGCTGTACTCATCACCGTACGGGCGACAAGTGGTGCATCTATCCGATGTACGATTACGCGCATCCCATCTGCGACTACTTGCAGGGAGTCACGCATTCCCTTTGCACGTTGGAGTTTGAAGATCACCGTCCCCTTTACGATTGGGTGGGGATTCAACTCGGATTCGAGCCTAAACCCCGTCAGATCGAATTTGCGCGTCTTGCGGTGACGAATACGGTAATGTCCAAACGCTATTTGAAAAAATTAGTGGAAGAGGGACACGTACACGGCTGGGACGATCCCAGAATGCCGACGGTGGCGGGTTTGAGAAACCGCGGCGTGCCTCCTGCGGCGCTTCTTGATTTTTGTACGAAGATCGGGATTGTAAAGGCGAATTCGGAGTGTCAGCTCTCCTATTTGGAAGCTTGTATTCGCGACAACCTGAACGAGAATGCGGAGCGCGCCATGGCCGTGTTAGAGCCTTTAAAAGTGACGATCACGAACTACGAGGGAGAAGAGACGCTGGAAACGGCGCTCCACCCTTTGAAACCCGAGCTGGGAGTAAGAAGCGTGGCATTCTCGAACGTCGTGTATATCGACAAAGCGGATTTCGCAATGGTTCCGCCGCCCAAATACCAACGTTTAAAACCCGACGGATACGTGCGGTTAAAGAACGCGTATATCATTCATTGCGACGAAGTAGTTACGGACGAAAACGGAGAAGTGGTTGAGCTCAAATGCTCCTATATCCCCGAGAGTCGTTCCTCGAACGATACTAGCGGTTTAAAAGTCAAAGGTACGATTCAATGGGTGGACGGTAAAACGGGTGTAGACGCGGAGATCCGACGCTACGGCTATCTTTTGAAAGACGCCGAGTACGCAGGACAGGATTTCGGCGAGAGAATGAATTTGGACAGCGAACACATCTATCACGGAAAAGCCGAGCCGTATCTTGCGGAGAGCGAGGACGGAAAAGCGTTCCAGTTGATGCGCGTCGGATATTATAAGAAGTGCCGCAGTGAGCAAGGAGATCTGGTCTTGTCCGAGATTGTATCCCTGAAAGATAACTTCAACAAATAACGACGCAGATACGGGGCAGGTATAAGACGAACGTGCCCACGAGAAAGAAAAAAGGAGAGAATGCGTATGATTCCTTTGAATTCGATATTGGCGACGAACGGAGTGGAATATATTCCGCTTCTGATATTCCTTTTGACCGCGCTCATTTCGGTCGCCGCCGTGATCATCGGATGTATAAAAGGGTTTAGACGGGTGAGCTGGGGTGGTTTGACTTGGCTGATCGGCTGTCTGGCTTTTATATCCGTGAATCGAACGCTGCGGGACTATAATCCCGTATTGCTGTTACCGAGCGTACAAATGATGAAAAAGGACGTTCAGGAGTTGATTTCTTCTGCCGTCATTATGTTGATTACCTTGTTGACGGTTCTGTCCATTCGGGGTATTTTGTCGTATATATTCCGTCCGTCGTTGCGGTACGTAAAGACGAAATTCTACAAACAATACGATTTGGACGAAGACGATGACTTTCCGTACGATACGAATCGGAAAGACGAGATCGACGATGACCGTGACATCATTGAAACGGACTATTTGACTTATAAAGTCCCCGTTCGGAACTACGACGAACCGAACGTCGTGGGCAGAGCGCTTGGCGGCTTGCTTTGTTTCGCCAATACTTTATCCATTATTTTCGGAGTGGTCGCAGGTGGGTTGTTGATTCTCAATCTCACGGGTTTGAGTAAAGGCGCGCTCGCGGGAATGTTTGCCGTTCCGCTCACGAAAGAAATGATGCGTTGGACGCTTGCGTACGCGATGGATTTCTTCATTATCGGTTTCATTTCTTGGGTCGCTTGCAAAGGATTTAGAAACGGAATTTTGGAGAGCTTGCGATCCTTACTCGTCACGCTCGGCGGTATGGCGCTTATCGGCGTATGTATGTACTTACCGTTCTCGTCGTGGGCAGTTCCCGGCGGCGGATTAGAATTCGTATATAATCTTTGGTATGCGTGCTCGAAGATCACAGGCAATTCCGATCCTATGATCGCAGGAATCATCGGAAAATTGATTGCCGGCGCAATCTATTCGGTCGTAGCGGTGATTTTGATCATTCTAATGAATTGGGGTTTGAAAAAGTTAGTCGCGCTGGTTGGCAACATCGCTCCCATTCGTTTGATCGATAGCGTGATTGCAACGATCTTGTACGCATTGATGGCGATCGTGATTTGTATGGGCTTTATGATGGTGCTCTACGTTGTGCATTACGTCGGCGGTTTCGAGATTGCCGATATGGTGTCGAACGATTCGTTCATCGCGCGCGGGGCAATGCTCTTCTACGAGCATCTGTTCGCTCCCATTTTTGCAGGCTAAAACAATATAAAAACAAACCGCCCCGACGGGAAGTCGGGGCGGTTTGTTTATCGGCTTAGCAAACTTTTTCACGAAAGATAAAAATTTTCTAAAAACGGAAAAATTTTTTACTATTCAAGGAACCGAGAATATGTTATAATAAATAAGTATGAGGCGAGTTCGCTCGTGAACAACACGATAAAAGAATGAAGAAAGGAGAAAACAATGAGAAAGGTAACGGCAAGAATTATGGCGCTTTTGCTCACGTGCAGCATATGGACGACGACGGCGTGTACGTTGTTCCCGATGGGGAATTCGTCCGAGAGTTCGCAAGGCGGCGAGAGCTCGTCTTCGAGCAGCGCGAGCTTAGAAAGTTCGGAGAGTTCGGAAAGCTCGGAAAACTCGAGCTGGGACGACGTAAGCAGCGAGAGTTCGGAGGACAGTTCTTCGGAAGAGCCGGAGATCAAAGACCCGAACGAAGCAGATCCCGATGAAGAGTACGCGGATAAGAACCTGAACCCCGATTATGAAAACGGAGTCGTTTGGACGGCTACGGGTGCGGAGAAGTTTTTACAAGATTACGAATACGCGGATCGGTACGACAGCAAGCGCTTGAAGATCAACGCATTCCAAAACGAAACGGAGTCTGGACAGATCCTGCTCACGCCCGAAACGAACGTAACTTCGTACACGATCAAATTGTCCGATTTAGAGGACGGAAAAGGCAATACGCTCAAAAAAGAGAATTTTGAAGTATTCAATCAAAAATACATAGAACTCACGTATAAACAGCCGACGGTGTGGCCTTATCCATTGGGTTGGTATCCCGACGCGTTGATCCCGTTCGATAAAGCGGTGGAATACGACGAAAATAAGATCGTCGCAGGACAAAATCAAGGCATTTGGATCAACGTCAAGCCCCCGAAAGGACAAAAGGCGGGGAATTATAAAGGTACGTTCGAGCTTACGGTCGATTCGGAAAAATATCTCGTTCCTGTGACGGTCACGGTCTACGATTACGAGCTTTCGGACGAACAACATATCAAGAACTACTTCCTTTTGAATTGGACGGAAGTTGCCGATTACGAGGGCTATACCTACGACGAAGGAGATTCGAGCCTTGCGGCGTTTGCAGTACCGATGGAAACGCAGACGGCGTATTACGAATTCCTGCTCGATTATGGCATCAACATGCCCGGGGATATGCCCGGCTCGATGATGAACAACTATTTGGCGTATGGCGAGCCAATCGATCAATCCCGTATCTTCGACGACGATTACGATCCGTATATGGTCTATTTGGAAGAAAAATACGAACGGTATCTTACGGCGGTGGAGAAGTATTCGCAAGATCCCCGTTGTAACGGATATATGCTGATGGCACAAAGTACCGTTCTTGAAAATTACGACGGACAGGGCTCGTCCACTCCCGTACTCGACAAGTACGTAATGAAGAACTTGATCGAAAGACTCTATACACGGTCTTTGGAAACGGGAATCAATATGCTGGCGAAAGCGCATTTGTATTTGACGTGGATCGACGAGTACGACCACTCCTCGAAGATGGATTCGGCGGCGTACAACCTCGAATATATGAACGGATTCTTTGAACAGATCAGCGAGTATTTAGCGGGCAAAAACAGCGAATATCCGCTCGGCGACGGCGTCAGCGAGAGCTTCCGCGCGGAAGTTTTGGAGTCTATCGCAAATATCACGCACTTGCAGACGGGTAAGAGCGTGCTCAGCTTCGATCCCGAAACCCAGCCGTTTACGTTTATTCCCACGATCGAAGTATACGCTTCGGAATGGAGAGAGGACGTGATCAACTCTTGGGCGGAAGCTACGGACAACGAGATGTGGACGTATACGGCGAACAATCCCAAACCTCCTTATCCCAGCTACCATATCGACGACTATTTGTTATCGAGCAGAATGCTCAGCTGGATAATGTACGAAAAGGACATTGTCGGAAACCTGTATTGGGATACCACGTTGTCGTGGTCGGTGAATGACGATGACTTTGGCGAAACGGTGGACGATTTTTACGCGAACGCACACCGCTATCCCGGCTCGGTTGGCGAGGGTTGGCTGCTGTATCCCGGTAAAAATTACGGTATGACGGGCCCCGTGGGCAGTTTGCGACTCAACTCCATTCGCGACGGCGCGGAAGAATATAATTTAATGTACGCGCTCGAAGAATATGCAATCCAAAGAGCTTCGGATAGAGGCGTTACCTATAATGACGAAGATTTCAACAGCGTACTCCGCTGTTTGTCGGACGCATTGTATCGTGATTGTTCGATGACGTACGGCGAAGGGTTTATGGAAGAGTTCGCTTCTTCCCGCAAAGCGCTTGCGGAAATGTTGGTGCTTGCGTCCAAGAAAGGCGTGATTGTCGAAAAGACCGAACAGGACGGGGATGACATCGTGTTCACGGTTTCCGCTCCGAAAGATCTCACGTTGAGAATCAACGGCGAATACAGCTCGGAGATCAAAGGGGATTATAAAGTATACCGCATCGTCGTAGGCAAAGGCGAGTCGTTCAAAGCGGCAGCGGGCGATTACGTATTGACGATGAAATCGTATTTGCCTTTGGAAGTATATTATACGTGGAACGATATCGTAGCGGAAGAAACGGAAAACGGCACGATCTATCCCGATACGAGATATTACGTCAACAACGGTATGAAAGCGACGATGATTCAGGGCGAAGACGCTGCGAAGAATACGGAAAATCAGATCTCGATCGTCACGCTGTCGGAAGACAACGCGGTGGGCGGACGTACTTCGGGTACGTACTACTACATTACGCCCACGGATACGTTTGTAGCCTCCAAGCACGGCTTTATGCTCTTGCCTAAAGAAGATAAGGCGTTCTACGAACAGTATAAGGATACGGCGAAGTTGCGTTTCGACGTGCATATCAAATTGACGGGAGATCATCAAGAAGTGATGCGGTTGTATTTCCTGCTCGGGCAAAAAGTGAACGAGCAAGAACATATCGACGAGTGGATCACGTTCGAGATTCCGTTGAAGACGGTGTTAAATCTCTGGGATACGTTCCATAACCCTACGTCTAAAACGGACGTAACGAAGATTGCTTTGTTCTCGCTTTGGGGCGCTTACGGCGAAGATATTTCCGATTTCGGATTCTATATCGGCAACATTCGCATCGAACAATAACAAATAAACTCGGATAACGCGGAACTTTACAAAGCTCCGCGTTTCTTTTTATACAGTAAACAACCGCAAGTGGGAACTCGCGGTTGTAAATAACCACCAGCTGTGCTGGTGGCAAAAAAAGCTTTAGCTTCAAGCATTGCCTTTGCTATACAAAAAAGCTCCTTTGTGCTAAACTAAATGTACGACTCGCAAACGTACACAAGTAAGCATAAAGGAGGACATTGAAATGAAAAACCAAAACAATGACACATTTAGTTTAGCACACACAAGGTGGAAA